>JAVBPS010000065.1:0-18804 GCA_031549495.1 Rikenellaceae bacterium
TTCACGGACCGGCGCTTAGTGCTCGGGGTCGGACAGCGGTGGGGGGGGCGGGTTACCGGTTTTCGCGTCGTGTCATGTCGAGCGCCCGTCGCGACATCGCAGACAGCCCGTTTGAGATGTCTCGACTGGCGCTCGACATGACGGATCAGTAATATATCTTCCCCTGCTTTTTCCACAGGCGTAGCAGCAGGAAACCGAAGATCATCCCCCCCAGGTGGGCGAAGTGCGCAACGCTCGACATCATGCCGGACACCCCGAAGAAAAGTTCGATCAGGCCGTACCCGATCACGAAATACTTGGCTTTCATCGGGATAGGCGGAATGAGCAGCATGATGATGCTGTTGGGATACATCATCCCGAAGGCGAGCAGCAGCCCGAAGACCGCTCCCGAAGCGCCGAGGGTCGGGCCCACTCCCCCGGTGATCCAGTAGACGAGCAGTTGGACGAGGGCCGCGCCGACCCCCGTGGCGAAATAGTACGAGAGGAAGCGGTTGGTGCCCATGTCGTTCTCGATGAAACGCCCGAACATCCACAAGGCGAACATATTGGTAAACAAGTGCATGGGCCCGCCATGCAGAAACATATACGTGATGGGCTGCCAGATGCGGAATCCGCCGCTGCTGAATGAATAAAGGGCCAAATGATCCACGATCCACTCCAGAGCCTTTGGATTGATCGCCATGCCGAAAAAGACCAGCGCGTTTATGATCAGCAGGTTCATCGTCGCGGGCGGCATCGAGAACCTCGATTGGGGACGGTAATAGTTCATTTTAATTATGAATTATGAATTATGAATTATGAATTATGAATTAGGCTGTCTATGAATGAAATTCATAATCCATAATTCATAATTCATAATTCTCTTTAAAGTCTTCTTTTTATCTCGTCCTGGGCGATGCGCAGCATCACGGGCAGGCCGCCGGGGGTATAATTCGCATGGGCGCAGCCGGCCAGGGCCGAGAGCAACTCGTCCAGGGCTTGCTGCGAGGCGGCTTGTTTGCCGGCGGCGCCGTTGCGGGCCATGGTGGCGGCGAGGGCCTGGATGCGCACTTCGGCGGCGGGGAATTCCTGTCCGGCCAGGGCGGCCAGCAGGTCGCGCAGCAGCGCCGCACAATCCTCGCCCGTGAAATCGGCGGGTACGGCCGTCAGCAGCACGGTGTGCTCGTCGGGCACGGTGAACGAGAAGCCGAGCGGCAGCAACTCCGCGCGGTATTCGCGCGCCAGGCTGCACTCCTCCATCGACAGCGCCGCCGCCTCGGGGAAAAGCAATCCCTGCGAGGGCACAGCGCCATTACCGGCCATCGCCAGGTAGCGTTCGTAGAGCACCGCCTCCCAGGCCCGGGGCACGTCCACCACGACCAGTTCGCCCTCCAGCGCCGTGGCGCAATAGCGTCCGCCTAAGGGCAGCGCCGGGGCGAACATCTGCCCCGATTCGATCTCCAGCATCCCCTGCCAGGCGTCCTGCCCCTCGATGAACTCGATCATCGAGCGGTCGGCATCGTCCGCGCCGGAAAAGCCCGCCGAGGCAAAATCCGCCCCGCTATCTGAAAGTGACGAGCGGTAATCCATGAAGTCTTCGGCCGCGAATGAGCCGCGGGGAGTGCTTGAAACGCCTGAGCCACCCGAAACGCCCGATTCCCGCTCGATGAAGGGGTTGAAATCGGGATTGGGTTCGATCTCCGGATTGCGGTAGGCGATGCCCTCGCGGTGCACCGGGATCTCGATCGAGGTGTCGGCGTCGAATTCCATCATCGGCACCGCGCCCAGTTTGCCGAGGCTTTCGCGCACGGCGGCATTGACGATCTGCCAGACGGCGCCCGCGTCCTCGAATTTGACCTCGGTCTTCTGCGGGTGGACGTTCACGTCGACCTTTTCGGGGTCGACCGTCAGGTATATAAAGTACGAGGGCTTCGTGTTGGCCGGGATCAGCTTTTCGTAGGCTTTCAGCACGGCCGATTGCAGGTAGTTGTTCTTGAAGAAACGGCCGTTCACGAAGAGGTACATCTCCTGGTTGCGCTGCTTGCTGGCGGCCGGGCGGCCCACAAACCCTTCCACGCGCACGATCGAGGTTTCGGCTTTCACTTCCAGCAGATTGCTGGCGATATTTTTGCCCATCACCCCGACGATGCGCCCGCTCAGGTTCGAGGGGGGCAGGTTGAACAGCGGGGCGTCGTTGTCGTAGAGCTGGAAGGCGACGTTCGGGTAGCAGAGGGCCACGCGGCGGAATTCCTCCCGGATCTTGCGCGCCTCCTCGGGGCCTGTGCCCATGAAGCGCTTGCGGGCGGGTAGGTTGTAGAACAGGTTGCGCACCAGGAATTGCGTCCCCTCGGGGCAGCTCACCACGTTCTGCGCGCGGAATTTGCCGCCGCCGATCTCGACCGATGTACCCGCCTCGTCATCTTTCTGGCGCGTGCGCACCTCCACCTCGGCCACCGCGGCGATCGAGGCCAGCGCCTCGCCCCGGAATCCGAAGGTGTGCAGGGCGTAGATATCCTCGGCCTGGCGGATCTTGCTGGTGGCGTGGCGGTCGAAGGCCATGCGGGCGTCCAGCGGGGACATGCCGCAGCCGTTGTCGACCACCTGGATCAACTCGCGTCCCCCGTCGCGGAAATTGACGGTCACCCGCGTGGCGCCTGCGTCCACGGCGTTCTCCATCATCTCCTTGACCACCGAGGAGGGGTTGTTGACCACCTCGCCGGCAGCGATCTGATTGGCTACCACGTCAGGCAGGAGTCGGATACGGTCGGACACGGGATTTTTGAGTTTTATATATTTAGAAAATGGTCAGTGTTTGTCATGCTGAACGAAGTGAAGAATCTTGGTCGGGCTGTGCCGTAACCATTCCGACCAAGATTCTTCACTTCGTTCAGAATGACAAGCACGGACGGGTTTTCCACTTCATCGGTTATCTGTCTTACCGGAAGAAACTGCGCATCCGGTCGAAAATATTCTGCGCGCGCGAGGCGTCGGCTTTCTTGAAATTATCTTTTTCGGCGAGTTGCTCGACGAGCTTGCGTTCCTCGGCCGAAAGTTTCTGCGGGATGGCGATATCCACCACGGCGAGGATGTCGCCGCGGCCGTAGCCGTTCACGTCCGGCAGGCCTTTGCCTTTCAGGCGCAGCACCTTGCCGGCCTGCGTGCCCGGTTCGAGCTTCACTTTGGCGCGCGAGTCGATCGTCGGCACCTCCACGCTGCCTCCCAGGATGGCCGTGGGGATGGTGATGCTGAGGTTGTGGATCAGGTCGTTGCCGTCGCGTTCGAAATTGGGGTCGCGCTCCTCGCCGATCACCACCAGCAAATCGCCGTTCACCCCGCCGTGGCGCGCGGCGTTGCCCTTGCCGCTCACCGAGAGCTGCATGCCTTCGCCCACACCGGCCGGGATGCGGATCTCGACCACCTCCTCGCCCTTGGTCGTCCCCTCGCCGCGGCAGGTGCCGCACGGGGAGGTGATCACCTTGCCTTCGCCGCCGCAGGTGGGGCAGGCAGCGGTGGTCTGGGTGCGCCCCAGGAAGGTGTTGACCACCTGGGTCACGTAGCCCGCGCCGTTGCACTGCGAGCAGGTCGAGTAGGAATTCTTGTCCTTCGCGCCGCTGCCGCCGCAGGTCTGGCAGGCGACCAATTTGTTTATTTTGAGTTTTTTCGTGGTCCCGCTGGCGATCTCTTTGAGGTTGAGCGTCACCTTGATGCGCAGGTCCGAGCCGCGGTTCACCCGCTGGCCGCCACCCCCTCCGAAGCCCCCGAAACCCGAGAATCCACCGCCGCCGAAATGGCCGCCGAAGATGTCGCCGAAGTTGCGGAAGATGTCGTCCATCGTGAAGCCGCCCCCTTCGAAGCCGCCCGCGCCGCCGCCGTAACCGCCCGCGGCGCCCGACATGCCGGCATGCCCGAACTGGTCGTAGCGCGCCTTTTTATCGGGGTTCGAAAGCACGTCGTAGGCCTCGGCGGCCTCCTTGAACTTCTCCTCGGCCTCCTTGTCGCCGGGATTCTTGTCCGGGTGGTATTTGATGGCCGCCTGGCGGTAGGCCTTCTTTATCGCGTCGCCGTCGGCGCTTTTGTCCACGCCGAGGATCTCGTAATAGTCTCTTTTACTTGCCATAGGTTATTCTCCCACCACGACTTTACTGTGGCGTATCACTTTGTCTTTCAATTTGTAGCCTTTTTGGACCACATCCACGATGCGACCGCGCATTTTCGGGTCCTCGACGGGCAGTTGGGCCACGGCGTCGTGCAGGTCGGTGTCCAGCGGCAACCCTTGCGCGTCGACCTCGCTCACCCCGCGGCTGCGCAGAGTGTCCATGAATTTCTGACGGATCAGCTCCACGCCCTCGCGCACGGCGGCCACGTCCTGCGCGCGTTCCATCGCCAGAAGCGCACGGTCGAAGTCATCCATCACGCCCAGCAGGGGCTTGATCACCTCCTCGCCACCGGCGGCGATGATCTCCATCTTCTCGCGCAGGGTCCGTTTACGGAAATTATCGAATTCGGCCGACAGGCGCATGTATTTATCCTTCCATTCGTCTGCCGCACACGCCGTTTTGTCATCCGCTTCGAAGCTCTCGTCTGCCACATTGTCAGCCCCCGCGGCGCCCGGATTTTCGCACGCTTCTTGTGGCTTACCATTAACAGACTGATCCCCAAAGCCTTTATGCTTGTCTTTCTCTTTTACCATGATCTTGTTCGTTTAGTTTTACCCTACCACCGTCAAATAGCATACCAGCGCGGTAAAACCGTACAAAGGAACGAATTTTTATGAGGATTAAAAAATTTTAATACCATGCATTGCATAGTTCTAAAAAATAAAATATATTTGCACCCTGTAACAAACCGCCGTTTCGTGCGTTTTACGTAAAGACCCTGATATTGAATTGATGAAAAAACTGATGTTGTCCGTCCTCTGTGTGCTGTGTGCGGGGGTCGTTTGGGGCGCCGGGGGCGCTTTTACCATTTCCGGGTCGGTGGCCGATCCCAAAGGCGAGGCGTTGGCGATGGCCAATGTAGTACTGCTGCAGACCGATTCGACGGCCGTGGCCGCCACTTCTTCCGGCAAGGACGGGAATTTTTCGTTTCAGGCCCCCGCGGGGAGTTATAAATTGGTGATCCGGCATATCGGTTATGAGGAATTCTCGACGGATGTGGAATTGGCGTCCGACGTGCTGCTTCCCCCGGTCCGGATGACGGCCCGGGACGTGGACCTGGACGCGGTGACGGTGAACGCGCAATTCATCACCCGCCGCTCGGACCGTTTCGTGATGAATGTGGCAGGCAGCACGCAGGCGATCGGCCGTACCGCGGACGAGATGCTCGCGCTGGCCCCCGGCGTGTGGCTGACGGACGAAAAACTCTCGATCAACGGCCGCGAGGGCACGCGCGTGATGGTCAACGAGCGGCTGCTCAATATGTCCACCGCCGAGGCGATCGTCTACCTGAAAAGCATCAAGGCCGAAGATATCCAGCGCATCGAGGTGATCCCCGACGCCGGGGCCGATTTCGACGCCAGCTCGCGCGGGGGCATCATCAAGATCACGCTGCGGCGCCAGCGCGAGGACGGGATCGAGGGTTCGGTATCGGCTTCGGGCGAGGTGGGCGCCAGGCCGGGCAACTACTCGTTCAGCCCCGCGTTCGGCCTCAACTACCGCCGCCGGGCCCTGAGCCTTTACACCAACGTGAATTACCGGGACAGCCACCAGAACCAGTACGTGCGCGAAAACACCGCCTATGACGACGGCGTGAGCTCGATCGTCTCCTCGTCGCGGATCGGGGATGTCAGCCGCGCACCCTCGTTCCGGTTGGGCGGTTTCTACGACCTGACCGACCGGCAGAGCATCGGCCTGGAGGCCTACTATACCCCGCGCCCCTCGACCGAGGATACGGACGGCGAGGCGACATTCACCTCTCCCACGGCCGTCACGCGCAACCGCAGCGATTACACCACGGACGAATCAGGGCAGAACATCAGCGTGACGGGCAACTACATCTGGCGCATCGACTCGCTCGGCTCCGTTTTCAAGGTGATCGGCGACTTCTACCGCCGCCGCAATTTTTCGGACGGGGATTTCGCCAACTCCTCAGCCACGGGCAGTGCTCCCCTCTCGCCCGACTCGCTCTACACGAACGCGTTGCGTTCCGATTACCGCGTCTACTCCCTCTCCCTCGCCTGGGAACAGGTCTTTTCCGACCGCTTCACGCTTAAGGCCGGGGGTAAATTCGCCTATAACGATATGTGGGACCGAACGGACTATGCGGCGCAGCAGATCTCCTCCGGCGCGTGGTATCCTTTAAGTGCGTACAGCGGGGTGAACGAGTACACCGAGCGCATCTCGGCCCTGTACGCCATCGGGGATGTGAAACTGTTCAAAAAGCTCTCCGTGTCGGCCGGGCTGCGCGCCGAGCATACCTACGCCACACCGAAATCGGCCATGGGGCAGAACAACGGCAACGCCGCCGACCTGGACGCGGCCAAACAGGATTACCTGAGCCTTTTTCCGAACCTGAACGTGGCGCTGCCGCTGAACGAAAAACAGAGCACGCAGCTTATTTTCGCCTACTCGCGCAAGATCGAGCGCCCCGGGTTCTGGGCCCTCAACCCCTTCATGTCGCCCATGTCGCGCTACTCGTACGTGATCGGCAACCCGCTTCTCAAACCCACTTTCAGCAGCGACATCTCGCTGACGGGCGTGCTGGGCTACAAATACACGCTCACGGCCGGGGTAAGCCTGACGCGCAACCAGATCTCGCAGGTCGGGGAGCTCGACCCGGACAATCCCGACGTGTTCATCTACCAGTTCGTCAACGTCCCCAACCAATCCACCTATTTCGTCAACCTGAACATGCCGCTGAATCCCTACAAATGGTGGGACATGAACGTGAATGTGACGGGGGCCAGCCTGTCGAACGACTATGCCGGCACCACGCGCCGCGGAAACGGGATCTTCTCCAGGCTCAACACCACCTTCACCCTGCCCGCCGCCTTCGCGCTGGAGCTGACGGGATGGGGCTCGTTCGGGAAGATGTACAGCGGCAATATGGAGGTCGCCACCCAATGGGGCGTGGACGCCGGGCTGAAAAAACGGTTCCTAAAGAACCGCGTGACCACATCGTTCACGGTGAACAACCTGCTGGGCAACCGCACTACCGATATCACGATGGCCGGCGCCGGTTTCGTCAAGCACACCTACGTGCGGAACAACTGGAACGGGTGGGCCCGCTACAACCTCTCGATCCGGTACAATTTCAAATCGGGGATCTCGTTCAAAGCGAAGAAAGTGGAGAGCGGAAGCGAGGAGGAATCGTCGCGGATCAACAAATAGTGACAGGAGCGGTCTATTAACGTCATCCCGGGCGAGCGCACGTTGGTGCTGGCGTAGGGGCACCCCTTGCGGGTGCCCTTTCCCGGATTCGACAAAGGGCATCCGCAAGGGGTGCCCCTACATTCCGGCCCATAGCGGCCGTTTACCTGCGCAGCCGGGCGAGCAGTTTGCGGCCATGGCCGACCATCCCGGGTGAACCTCCTTCCATCTGGCCCCGTAAAATATCGCCCAGGTGCTCGCCGATCCATTCCAACTGCGGGATAAGGAGCATCAGCACGTCGGCCGCCCATACTTTTACCGCCACTTTCGTGTCGGGCCCGATCAGGCGGTCGAAGCAGAATTCGGCGACTTGCTCGGCCTGCTCATCCGTCAGCCGCACCGCACGGCGGCGCAGCAGTTCGCGCATGATCTTGGTATAGTGACGGTGGACGCTCGGGTTGCGCACTTGCGGAAAATCTTCTATGAATTGCGGGATATAGGGGTCGAAATCGTGCGGACAAGCGAAATAGGCCGCTTCCATCGACCAGGCTGCCCGGAAGGCCACACGCCCCGAAGGCCCCGACCGGCCGCCCTCGCACGCCAACGCCATCGCTTCGTCCCATAGTCCTTCGCGGCGGATCAGCTCGCCGAATTCACGGCTGGTCATGCCGTACATCGTGCGGTCGCCCAGGGCCTGGGCCAGTTGTTGTTTCGTTTCGATCACCATCGTCGCAAAGATAATAAACAATGCGATTTGTCCGAGCCCGTAGGGGCACCCCTTGTGGGTGCCCAAAACAAAGGGCACCCACAAGGGGTGCCCCTACGGGTTAGTATCCTTAAAAATTACCGGATGCGCTCGTAATACTCGCGGGTGCGGGTGTCGACGCGGATCTTCTCGCCGGTCTGGATGAACAGCGGAACGCGGACCGTGGCGCCGGTATCGACCGTGGCGGGTTTCAGGGAGTTGGTCGAGGCGGTGTCGCCCTTGATGCCCGGCTCGGTGTAGGTGACCTCCATATCCACGATGGGGGGAAGTTCGGCCGAAAGCACCATTTCCTTTTCCGTGTGGAAGAGCACCTCGATCACCTGGCCTTCGCGCATCAGGTCGTTGTTTTCGATCATGTTACGGTCGATGACGATCTGTTCGAACGTCTCGGTGTGCATGAAGTTCGAGCCCATGTCGTCGTCGTAGAGGTATTGGTACGGACGGCGCTCCACACGCACCGGTTCGATGTTCACGCCGGCGGTGAAGGTGTTTTCCAGGATGCGGCCGTTTTCCAGGTTCTTGAGCTTGGTACGCACGAATGCGGGGCCCTTGCCGGGCTTCACGTGCTGGAACTCGACTACCATGCAGGTCTTGCCGTTGAATTCGATGCACATTCCGTTCTTGAGGTCGGCGGTTGTTGCCATTTCGTTGTGGTTTTTTGTTTTCGAGGGTGCAAAGATACGAAAAACCTCGGGAATTTCAAATTTATTCTCCCCAGGCGTAATGCGGAGCTTCGATGCCGAGCTGAGCCAGGACTCTTTCGATGACCGTACTGCACAGGGTTTCCATGTTCGTGGGGAGCGAATAAAACGACGGAGAGGCGGAAAGAATAATGGCGCCGCACTCCGAAAGCGTGGTCAGGTTGCGCAGGTGGATCGTCGAAAAAGGGGCCTCGCGCGGCACGAGGATCAGCTTGCGCCGCTCCTTGAGCATCACATCCGCCGCACGGCCGATCAAATCCGCCGACACTCCCGCGGCGATGCGCCCCACGGTGCCCATCGAGCAGGGGATGACGACCATCGCATCCCAGCGGGCCGAGCCCGAGGCGGGCGGGGCGAATAGGTCGTCGACGCCGTAGCGGGTTATTTTATCATGCATGGGGAGCGTCTGCCCTTCATAGGCGGCCACCGCTTCGCCGTTGCGGCTTACGATCAGCGCAATGCGCTCGACCTGCCGAGAAGCGCAAAGGCGCTCCAGCAGCAGCCGGGCGTAAACGGCCCCGCTCGCCCCGGTGACAGCGACTATAATTCGATGGCCGAGCATTTTAATCCTTTCTTATCGAGATGGCCGAGCACGCGGGGCAGCGCGTAACTCAGGTTGCGGAACGCCTTGACCGAGTCGTGGAAGACGACGATCGAGCCCGGCCCGACGTATTTGGTGACGTTGTGCAGGCATTGGCGCGGCGAAACGTAGCGGCTGTAATCGCGAGAGAGCACGTCCCACAGCACCAGCGTGTAACGCTCCGAGAGCACGCGCGCCTGCTTGGGGGTGATGCGGCCGTAGGGGGGGCGCAGCAGGTTGGAATGGATCAGCGAGTTGCAGAAATCGACGTCCTCGATGTAACGGCGCAGGCTCATCTCCCACCCTTTCTGGTGGCTGTAGGTATGGTTGCCGACCACGTGGCCGCGCGAGACGATGCGCTCGTACAGGTCGGGGTACATCTCCACGTTCTTGCCCAGGCAAAAAAACGTGGCTTTAGCATTATGTTTATCGAGTTCGTCGAGGATCCACTCGGTGATGCCCGGCGTGGGGCCGTCGTCGAAGGTGAGGTAGACGTCCCGCTCGCCCTCCATCGTCCAGATGACCGAGGGGAGCATGCGGCGCACTATTTTCCAGGGTTTAAAATGCATAGTGTTCTGCGGCGTCACGGGGATTTTCCGCGTGCCGGGGACAAAGTTATGCTTTTTCGGATAAAATATCCGTGTTTATTGAAAACACGCAAAAATGCGTCCGTTTGAGATGTCTCGACTAACGCTCGACATGACGCAAAACCACCGACGGTAGCCGAAGGCGGGGGCGGGGTGGCCCGGAGCGCGGCGCCTTGATCTTTTTGCCTACTTTTTCCATCAAGGGAAAAAGTACGGTCGCCCGTAGGCGATCCGGCCCTGTGCTCGCAGGGAAAAAGAAAGGGCACCCGCAAGGGGTGCCCCTACGGGTGCGGCCATATCGGTCTACCTGTTGGCCAGCGGCACGAACTTCGTATTCTCGCAGACGTTCTTGTAAGCCGGCCGGATAATGCGGCGCGAATCGAAGTTGAGCTCCTCGATGCGGTGGGCCGTCCATCCCGTGATGCGGCTCATGGCGAACAGCGGCGTGAAGACCTCCCTCGGCAATCCGATCATCTCGTAGACGAATCCCGAGTAGAAGTCCACGTTGGCGCAGACACGCTTGCCTACCTGGCTGCCCTTGTAGGCCATGAAGCACTCGATAGCGCGCTCTTCCAGCAGTTCCAGGAATGCGAATTCTTTCAGGCGGTTCTTCTCTTTGGCCAAATCGCGCGCCATCTCCTTGAGCAGGATCGCGCGGGGATCGGAGACGGTATAGACCGCGTGGCCGATGCCATAGATCAACCCGGTTTTATTATAGGCCTCGCGGGCAAGCATGCGCTTGAAATAGTCGTCGATCTCGGCGACGTCCTTCCAGTTCTTGATATTCTCCTTCAGGTGGGAGAACATCTCCATCACCGCGAGGTTAGCTCCCCCGTGCAACGGGCCTTTGAGCGACCCGATGGCGGCGGCGATCGACGAGTAGGTGTCCGTGCCCGAAGAGCTGGTCACGCGTACCGTGAAGGTCGAGTTGTTACCGCCCCCGTGCTCGGCGTGCAGGATCAGCGCCAGGTCGAGGATGCGGGCTTCCAACTCCGAAAAGCGGCCTTTGAGCATATAGAGGAAATTCTCGGCGATCGACAACCCCTCTTTCGGGTGGCGGATGTGCAGCGAGCGGCCCAGGGCGCTGTGGCGCATGATGTTATAGGCGTAGGCGATGATGGTCGGGAAGCGGGCGATCAGCTCCAGCGACTGGCGGATCAGCGTGTCGCGCGAGGTGTCGTCCGGGTCCTCGTCGAACGTGTAGAGTTCCAGCACGCTGCGCGCCAGGATGTTCATGATGTTCTGGCCCTCCATGTCGATGATGTTCATCTTCACCTTCTGTTCCAGGGGCATGTAGCCGCTGATCAGCTGGTGGAACACGGAGAGTTCCTCCTTGTCGGGCAGGTAGCCGGATAAAAGCAGGAAGGCGGTTTCCTCAAAGCCGAAGCGCTTTTCGGCCTGCAGGCCCTTGACCAGGTCCTCCACGTCGATGCCGCGGTAGAGCAGGCGGCCGGGGATCGCTTTCAGCCCCTCGGGGGTGCGTTCGTAGCCGACCACGTCGCCGATCTTCGTCAGGCCGACCAGCACGCCGGAGTGGTCTTCGTTGCGCAGGCCGCGTTTTACGTTGTACTCGGTGAAGAGTTTGGGGTCGATCCGGCTGGTGGTTTTGACCGTCTCGGAGAGTTTATAGATGATGTATTCCTCTTTCATTTCTGTAAAGTGTTAATGATGTGTGACGTGAATTCTGTGGTCGTAAGGGGTGTTGCATCGGTCATGAAGCGGGCCAGGTCGGCCGTGGCGCGGCCCGCGGCGAAGGAGGCTTCCAGGGCTTTTTCGATGGCGTCGGCGGCTTCTGTCCAACCCATGTAGCGGAGCATCATCACCGCCGAAAGCAGGATCGAGCAGGGGTTGACGGCGTTTTTGCCCGCGATGTCGGGGGCGGTGCCGTGGGTGGCTTCGAAGATGGCGTGGCCCGTGGCGTAGTTGATGTTGGCGCCGGGGGCGATGCCGATGCCGCCCACCATCGCGGCGAGTTGGTCGGAAATGTAGTCGCCGTTCAGGTTCAGCGTGGCGATCACGCTGTATTTTTCGGGCAGCAGGAGGGTGTTTTGCAGGAAGGCGTCGGCGATCACGTCGTTCATGACGATTTTCCCTTTCGCCTCTTCCTGGGTCATTTTAGCGAATTGGGCGGAGGTGACGACAGTATCTTTGTACTCGGCTTCAGCCAGCGCGTAGCCCCAATTCTTAAAACCGCCCTCGGTGAATTTCATGATATTGCCTTTGTGCACGAGGGTCACGGTCGGCAGGTTGTTTTCCAACGCGTATTCGATGGCGGCGCGGATCAGGCGTTCGGAACCCTCCTTCGACACCGGTTTCACGCCGAAAGAGGAGGTTTCGGGAAAGCGCACTTTCTTCACGCCCATTTCGTCGCGCAGGAAACGGTAGAATTTCTCCGCCTCGGGGGTCCCGGCCTGCCATTCGATGCCGGCGTAGATGTCCTCGGTGTTCTCGCGGAAGATGTGCATATCGACTTTCTGCGGCTCCTTGACGGGCGAGGCCACGCCGCGGTACCACCGCACGGGGCGCAGGCAGACGTAGAGGTCCAACTCCTGGCGCAGGGCCACGTTCAGCGAACGCATGCCGCCGCCCACGGGGGTGTTCAGCGGGCCCTTGATGCCGATCAGGTATTCTTTGAAGGCTTTTAAGGTGGCCTCGGGAAGGGGGGTGCCGGTCTGCACGGCGGCTTTGTCGCCCGCCAGCAGTTCCAGCCATTCGATTTTGCGATCCCCGCCGTAGCACTTTTCGACGGCGGCGTCGACGATCCGCTGCATGGCGGGGGTGATCTCCGCGCCTACGCCGTCGCCCTCGATGTAGGGGATGGTGGGGTGCGAAGGGACTTGGAGTCCGTTATTGTAGGTTATTTTCATTCTGTTTTTATTTAACCACAAAGGACACAAAAAAGATTTTGGCACAGAAGGGACACAAAAATTAGACTTCGGATAAACTCAATTGTGTCTTTTTTGTGTTAAAATCTTTTTTGTGCCCTTAGTGGTGAAATCATTTTATATTCAGCGCGGCGCCGGCGCGAAACCAGGCGATCTGCTGTGGGTTATAGGTGTGCACGGCTTCGAAGGATTCTTTAGTACCGTTCGCGTGGTGCAGCATGACGGTCAGGTTGCGTCCGGGGGCGAAATCGTTCAGGCCGGTGACGTCCAGGCGGTCGTCCTCGCGGATGCGGTCGTAATCGGCCTTGTCGGCGAAGGTGAAGGCCAGGATGCCCTGCTTCTTGAGGTTCGTCTCGTGGATGCGGGCGAAGGATTTTACCAGTACGGCGCGCACGCCCAGGAAACGGGGTTCCAGGGCCGCATGCTCGCGCGAGGAACCCTCGCCGTAGTTCTCTTCGGCCACCACGATCGAGCCGGGACCGGCGGCTTTCCAGGCTTTGGCTACGGTGGAAACCGTCTCGTATTTGCCGTCCAGCGTGTCGAGCACGGAATTCGTCTTGCCGTTAAAAGCGTTCACAGCACCCATCAGCAGGTTTTCCGAGATGTTTTCCAGGTGGCCGCGGTATTTGAGCCACGGGCCCGCCATCGAAATGTGGTCGGTGGTACATTTGCCCTGCGCTTTGATCAGCAGGCCCATGCCCGTGAAATCCTTGCCGTCCCATGCCGCAAAAGGCTTTAAGAGTTGCAGGCGGTCAGAGGCGGGGTCGACCTGTACCTCGGGAGCGCCGGAAACGGCCGGGGCGACATAGCCGTCGTCGGCCGCGGCCATCCCGCGCGGGGGAAGCGCGTCGCCCGAGGGCGGATCGAGCTTCACGGCCTTGCCCTCCTTATTGGTAAGGGTGTCCGTGAGCGGATTGAAACCCAGGTCGCCCGCGATCGCCAGCGCCGTCACCATCTCGGGTGAGGCGACGAAGGCGTGCGTGTTCGGGTTGCCGTCCGCGCGCTTGGCGAAATTGCGGTTGAAGGAGGTGACGATCGAGTTGGGGCGGGTGTTGTCCGTCAGACCCCGGTTCCACTGCCCGATGCAGGGGCCGCAGGCGTTGGCCATTACTTTCGCGCCGATCGCTTCCAGGTCGGCGATGATCCCGTCGCGCGTGGCGGTGGCGAGCACCTGCTCCGAGCCGGGGTTTATGATATATTCCGCCTTCACTTCGAGGCCCTTGACTTTCGCCTGCCGGGCCACAGAGGCGGCGCGGGCGAGGTCTTCGTAAGAGGAGTTGGTGCATGAGCCGACCAGGCCCACTTCCATTTGCTGCGGCCAGCCGTTTTTCACGATTTCGGAGCGCATCTGCGAAACGGGATGCGCGGCGTCGGGGGTGAAGGGGCCGTTCAGGTAGGGTTCCAGCTTCGACAGGTCGATTTCGACGACCTTATCATAATAAGTTTCGGGAGCAGCGATAACCTCGTCGTCAGCGGTCAGGTAAGCGGCCAAATCACGCGCCGCAGCGGCGACTTCCCCGCGCCCGGTGGCTTCGAGGTAGGCGGCCATGTTGGCATCGAAGGGGAAAACGGAGGTCGTGGCGCCCAGTTCCGCGCCCATGTTGCAGATCGTGGCCTTGCCCGTGGCCGAGACGCTCGCGGCACCCTCGCCGAAATATTCCAGCACGGCGTTGGTCGCCCCTTTCACGGTCAGCAGCCCCGCCAGATGGAGGATCACATCTTTGGGAGAAGTCCATCCGTTGAGTTTTCCGGTCAGCTTCACCCCGATCACCCGCGGCATCTTCAATTCCCAGGCCATTCCGGCCATCACATCCACGGCATCCGCACCGCCCACACCGATGGCGACCATGCCCAGGCCTCCGGCCGTCGGGGTGTGCGAGTCCGTACCGATCATCATCCCTCCAGGGAACGCGTAGTTTTCCAGCACCACCTGGTGGATGATCCCCGCGCCGGGCTTCCAGAAGCCCAGCCCGTAGCGGTTGGCGACCGCACGCAGGAAGTCGTAGACCTCGCGGTTGGTCGTCGTAGCCTCGGAAAGGTCGGCCGAAGCCCCTTTCCCGGCAATAATAAGGTGGTCGCAATGGATGGTGGCAGGCACCGCGACGCGGTCGCGTCCGGCATTCATGAATTGCAGCAACGCCATTTGCGCGGTGGCGTCCTGTAACGCCACACGGTCGGGCGCGAAGTCAACATAATCTTCCCCGCGCCTGAACGCCGCAAGCTGCTGCTGCGGGTATAGGTGTGCGTAGAGAATTTTTTCCGTCAGGGTCAACGGCCGTTTCAATTTACCCTTGGCGCGGTCGATACGCTCTGCGAAAGAGTCGTAGACCGCCCTTGTAATCTCTGAATCGTACATTATCAAAAGAACTTTTAGCGGTACAAAGATAAACAAAATGTTAAAAAATACGATAAATAACATAAATTTTTTCATTTTGTATTTCCATCATAACGTCCGACAGCGAGTTATCGGCGCAAAACGCAACCACGGAAGTGCGTTGAACAATTTTTTATGTTACGAATTATGAATTTGTGTTATAATTTATTAATAAAATATTTGAATAAACTAAAATTAAAACCTAAATTTGTGAAGTTTGCACTTTAATGCCGACCTGACTAACTTGAAAAAACAAGATAAACCTATGAACAGACGAGACTTCCTGATGCGCGGGGCCCTGGCCGCCGCGGGGGCGCTTATTGGCGGCACGGCGCTGGCCGACATCCTCGACCTCCCCTCGGACGGGGACGAAAAACGAAAAGTGAAACGCATCGGCCTGCAACTCTATTCGTTGCGCGAAGCGATGAAAGAGGACCCCGAAGCAACGCTGGCCGCCATCGCCGCGATGGGCTACACCGAGCTGGAAACGGCCGGTTACGCCGACGGCAAGCTCTACGGCTACGAACCCGAAGCATTCCGTAAGATCGTCGAGGATATGGGCATGAAGGTCTCCGGCGCGCACCTCAACTTCAAATACACCCCGGCAACAGAAGCAGAGGCACTCGCCTGGTGGGAAAAGGCGTTCGATGCGCAGGTGGCCGTCGGCTGCCGCTACGCCATCCAGCCCTCGATGCAGATCGGCCCGACGCTCGCCGACCTGAAAGCCTACTGCGATTTCTACAACAAGCTGGGCGAGGTGGCCAACGCCAAAGGGCTGCGCTTCGGCTTCCACAACCACGCCAAAGAGTTCGAGCTGCTGGAAGGTAAAATGGTCTACGACTTCCTGCTCGAAAACACCGACCCGGCCAAAGTATTCTTCGAAATGGACGTCTACTGGGTCCAAAAGGGCGGTTGCGATCCGGTCGAATACCTGAAGAAATACGCGGGCCGCTTCCCCGTGCTGCACATCAAGGACGAGTCGATCATCGGCGAGAGCGGCCAGATCGACTTCCAGCCCATCTTCGAGGCGGCCTACGCCCAGGGGATGAAGGATTATTACGTGGAAGTGGAGAAATACACGCTGCCCGCGGAGATCTGCGTGCAGAAAAGTTTCGATTTCCTCTACGCGGCTCCGTACGTTAAATAACCGGAAAACAAAACCTAAACTCAACTAATAATGGCAAAAGAAAAAATTTCGAGGAGGGAATTCCTCACCCGCGGCGCCACCGGGCTGGCCGCTCTCACGGTTGTCCCGAGTACCGTCCTGGGCCGGGCCGCCGGTAAAACGGCCCCTTCCGACAAACTCAACATCGCCGGCGTAGGCGTGGGCGGGCGCGGTTTCGGCGTGCTGAAAGGCATGACCGACCAGAACGTCGTGGCCCTGTGCGACGTGGACTGGAAATATGCCAAAGGCGCGTTCGACTACTACCCCAAAGCGAAGAAATTCTACGACTACCGCGAAATGTACGACAAGATGGCGAAGGATATCGACGCCGTCGTCGTAGGGACCGCGGACCACACCCACGCCCTGATCTCGGCCGCGGGTATGGACCTGGGCAAACACGTCTATTGCGAAAAACCGCTGACGCACTCCGTGTACGAGTCGCGCCTGCTGACCAAACTGGCCGCCAAGCAGAAAGTGGCTACCCAAATGGGGAACCAGGGCGCTTCGGGCGAGGGCGTGCGCAAGGTGTGCGACTGGATCTGGAACGGCGAGATCGGCGAGGTGAAACGGGTGGAAGCCTTCACCGACCGTCCGATATGGCCCCAGGGGCTGATGCGCCCCGCGACCGTGGATCCCATTCCCGACACGATGAACTGGGACCTGTTCATCGGCCCGGCCCCCATGCGTCCCTTCAACCACCTCTACACGCCGTGGAACTGGCGCGGCTGGTGGGATTTCGGCACCGGCGCCCTGGGCGACATGGCCTGCCACATCCTGCATCCCGTATTCAAAGGCCTCAAACTCGGCTACCCGACCAAAGTACAGGGTTCTTCGACCCCGCTGCTCACCGAATGCGCGCCCAACGCCCAGATGGTGAAATACGTCTTTCCGGCCCGCGAAAACATGCCCAAGGTAGCCTTCCCGGAAGTGGAGGTGACCTGGTACGACGGCGGCCTGATGCCTCCCCGCCCGCCCAAACTGCCCGCAGGCAAAAGCCTCAACATGCAGGGCGGCGGCGTGATCTTCTACGGCACGAAGGACACGCTGATCTGCGGCTGCTACGGCGTGAACCCCTACCTGCTCTCCGGCCGTGAGCCCAAAGTTCCGGCCATGAGCCGCGTGGTGCCGGGCGACGACCACTACATGGATTTCGTGCGCGCCTGCAAGGAGAGCGCCGCCAACCGCGTGGAGACCGCGTCGTACTTCGGCGAAGCCGGTCCGTTCAACGAAATGGTCGTGATGGGTGTGCTGGCCGTACGCCTGCAGGGCCTCAACCGGATCCTCGAATGGGACGGCCCGAACATGAAGTTCACCAACATCAAACCCAACGAAACCCTGAAGATGATGGTCGAGGACGGCTTCTCGATCAAGGACGGACACCCCACCTTCAACAAGGTGTGGACCGATCCGTTCAACGCCCTGGAATTCGCCAACGGCATGATCAAGCACAACTACCGCGAAGGGTGGAAGCTGGTCGACATGCCCCTATAACCTGAAGAACAAACAAATTAAATAACCCACAAAATGAAAAAAATGGTAACGGTCGCCTGCCTGGCGGCATTAACAATCGTAGCTATGGGATCGTGCGGCAACCGCAACGCAAAGAAAACGGATGACGCCGCGACGGAGACCCGCAGTGCGGACACCTCCGTAATAGTGCTTTTCGACGGCACCTCGACGGAAGGATGGCGCGGCTATAACCAAACCGAACTGCCCGCCCGCTGGAGCATCGAGGACGGCGCCCTCAAGATCAGCGGCTCGGGTACCGGCGAAGGACAGACCGGCAAGGGCGGCGACATTATTTTCGCCGACCGCAAGTTCGCCAATTTCGAACTGACTTTCGAGTGGAAAGTATCCAAAGGCGGCAACTCGGGCGTATTCTTCTATGCCAAGGAGCTTCCCGGGCGCCCCATCTACATTTCGGCTCCCGAGTACCAGGTCCTGGATAACGCTAACCACCCCGATGCCAAACTGGGCGTGGACGGCAACCGCCAGTCGGCTTCGCTGTACGACATGATCCCCGCCGTTCCCCAGAACCAGAAACCTTTCGGCGAATGGAACACCGGCGGCATCATGGTCTACAAAGGGACCGTAGTGCACTACCAGAACGGCGAAGCGGTCGTGGAATACCACCTGTGGACCCCCGAATGGAACGCCCTTATCGACGCCAGCAAGTTCAAGCAGGGCAACAAGAACTGGCCCGACTCTTACGAATTGCTGACCGACAAGCTCGGCAAGGACGACGCAGGCAATGTCGAAGGCGGTTACATCGGGTTGCAGGACCATGGCGACGATGTCTGGTTCCGCAATATCCAGGTCAAATTACTTGATTAATTGTATTTTATAAAAAGAAGTGGCGGGGGGCTTGCCCGCCGCACGTGTTTTTTTTTGTGGGGTGGGGGAAACAAGTGGGGGATATAGGCATGGAGAAACAATGTCTGGTATGGCGGCATGGTGATT
>JAVBPS010000112.1:0-24402 GCA_031549495.1 Rikenellaceae bacterium
CGTGACAGCCGAGCCGATCACCCCGCACGAGGAGTACGGAATGCCCATCATATCGAGGTATCCCTGCAACTTGCCGTCCTCGCCCGGCGTGCCGTGGATAAGGATCAGCGCATATTCGAGCATCACTTTTTTCCCCGCGACCGTAAGCGAAAAATCATTGCGGTCCAGCGGGCAAACCTCCCCGCCGGGCGCGGTGTAAAGCCAGTCGCGCCCATGCAGGTCGACCAGATAAACGTTATACCTGGTGCGGTCGACCTGCCCCTGCATCATGGCCCCGCTACCCAGCGAGACCTCCCTCTCGGAGGAATTCCCCCCGCAAAAAAGCGCTATGTTTTTCATCGTATCTAAGGATTGTACATGTCCAGATTCCTGAAAGCCAGGATCTCCTTCACCATATCCGCATACTGCTTCGCTTCCGGGTCATCCGGCGCAAGTTCCAGCGCCCGGTTGAAATCATTGAGCGCCAGCCCGAAATCATTGGTCCGCAGATGCAGTTTCCCGCGTCGGATATAAAGCTCCGGATCGTTCGGTACATGGGCGATCACCTCACAGACCTCCTGCATCTCGTTGCGCAGCGACAGATGCCCGGCGTAAAGCCCTTTTTGTTTGACATAAGCCAGCACGCCCGGTGCGACCATCCCGCTGCAATCCTGCCCATTGGCGAGTCGGGCCCGTATCCCGGTCGAAGAAAAATCGAACAACGGCGCGCCGAGCAGCTTCACCCGCCCCCCGAAACGCCCCGCCTCTTCCCCGCCGCGGGGATAAACCAGGATCGTATAATTTTCCAGCAGCAAGCGGTAATCCTTCCATTTGGTGAACCCGTTCAGAATATCGCTCCCCACGAGCAGCGAGAACCGCCTGTCGGGATAACGCTCTTCGAGCACCCTGAGCGTGTCGATCGTATAGGAAGGTTTCGGCAGCCCGAATTCCACGTCGCACACCTTTACAAGCGGATCGTCCAGGTGTTCCAGCGCGATCTCGACCATCTGCAACCGATCCAGGTCGGGCGCGAGCGACCCGGGGGGCTTCAGCGGATTCTGGGGCGAAACCACCAGCCATACCTCGCCGTATCCGGCCTGCGCCACGTAATGCGCGATGGCCGTGTGCCCGTTGTGGACGGGATTGAACGAACCGAAGTATAGTACCGTATCTTTCACCGTATGAAACTGCTGATCGCCGCGGCGACCTCGTCCACGGCCTTGTCTAACTCGTCATTTACCACCACGCGGTCGAACTGCCCGCTGTGGCTGATCTCCAGTTCAGCCTTGGCCACGCGGCGGTCGATCGTTTCCGGGGCGTCCGTGGCGCGCGATACCAGCCTGCAACGCAATTCCTCTATGGAAGGCGGCATGACGAAGATGGAGAGCGCCCGCTCCCCGAAGATCTTTTTAAGCGAGATGCCGCCCATCACGTCCACATCGAAAACGATCGTGTGCCCTTTGGCCCAGATGCGCTCCAATTCCGATTTCAACGTTCCATAGCATGTCCCGGCATAGACCTCTTCCCATTCGACGAAATCGCCCGCGGCGACCCTGCGCGTGAACTCGTCCGGCGAAAGAAAGTGGTAGTCCACCCCATCGCATTCCGTATGGCGCGGCGCCCGGCTGGTGGCCGAAATGGAAAACTCCAACTCGGGGAACATCTGCAACAACCGTTTCATGATGGTCGTCTTGCCTGCCCCCGACGGAGCGGAGAGGATGATGAGTTTGCCGTCCATGAAATTATGGATTATGAATTATGAATTATGAATTATGAATTTCGGCGCCCGGCAGGCCATTCATAATTCATAATCCATAATTCATAATTATAAAATATTAAGTATCTGTTCCTTGATTTTTTCCAGTTCGTCCTTCATGTCCACGACGATCTTCTGGATCGAGGCGTCGTTGGCTTTCGAGCCTAAGGTGTTGATCTCGCGGCCCATCTCCTGGGCGATGAAACCCAATTTGCGACCTGCGCTCTCCTCCGAACCGGCTACCTCGTGGAAATAGCGGCAATGGTTTTCCAGGCGCACTTTCTCCTCGGTTACATCTAATTTTTCGATGTAAAAGATCATCTCCTGTTCCAGCCGGTTGCTGTCCACAGGAATGTTCATCGAAGCGATATTTTCGCGGATGCGGTTGCGGTAGGCCTCCACGCGCGGCTTTTCAAAGGGCTCGACGCTGTCCTTCAACTCGCGGATACGGTCCACGCGAGAGAGCAGGTCGGCCATCAGTTGCGCCCCCTCCTGAATACGGAAAGCGTCCAGATGGGCCACGGCCGCGCTGACGGTCTGCATGAGCAGCGCCTTTTCGTCATCCGAGATCTCGTTGTTCTCGGTCGAAACCACCTCCGGCAGGCGCAGCACGGCGCTCATCAGCAACGCGTCGCTCACGCCGGGATTCCCCTGCCACGGATCGAGCTGCGAATCCGCCGCCAGAGACTTGAGTTGCGCCAGGTAGGCCCGGAACAATTCACCATTAATATTAGCCGCTGCGGCCGCGTCGCTTCCCGCAGATATATAAAGGTCTACCTTGCCCCGCTCCACCTCGCGCGAGACGAGCGAGCGGATCTCGTGTTCACAGGGGCGGTACACCTGCGAGAGGCGTACGTTCAGGTCGAGCTGTTTGCTGTTCAGCGAACGGATTTCCACGGAGATACGCTTTCCGGCGATCTCGGTCTCGGCTTTGCCGTACCCGGTCATCGATTTTATCATCGTTGGATGCAGATTTTCCTGCAAAGTTACGTAAAAATGCGCAGCATACAACAAGAGAAAAAGTTGTTGTTAAAAAAATTACATAATGTAAAAAACCTACTTAAAAATATCGTAACTTTGCGCCGTAAAAAATAAAATCACGAATCCGTATGAGCACAAAGCACAACTTCAACGCAGGTCCCTCGATCCTGCCCCGCGTCGCTATTGAAAATGCCGCCAAGGCTGTCCTCGATTTCGAAGGCAGCGGCCTTTCGATCCTCGAAATCTCCCACCGCTCAAAGGATTTCGAAGCCGTGATGGATGAAACGATCGCCCTGTTCACCGAACTGCTGGGTATCCCCGAAGGCTATAAAGTGCTTCTTCTGGGCGGCGGCGCCAGCACCCAGTTCTTCCAGGTTCCCTACAACCTGCTGGAGAAAAAAGCGGGTTACGCGAACACCGGCGTGTGGGCCAACAAGGCGATGAAAGAGGCCAAACTGTTCGGCGAAGTTGTGAAAGTGGCCTCCTCGGAGGACAAAAATTTTACCTATATTCCAAAAGGGTATGAAATCCCCGCGGACCTCGATTACCTGCACATCACCACCAATAATACGATCTACGGCACGGAGTACCAGACCGATATCGACTGCCCGGTGAACCTGGTTGCCGATATGTCCTCGGACATCCTCTCGCGTCCGGTCGACGTTTCGAAATACGCCCTGATCTACGGCGGCGCGCAGAAGAACGTGGGCCCGGCGGGCGTGACGTTCGTGATCGTGCGCGAGGACATTCTCGGCAAAGTTTCGCGCCCCCTCCCCTCGATGGTCGACTACCGCGTCCAAATCAAGGAGGGCTCGATGTTCAACACCCCGCCCGTCTTCCCGATCTACGTGATGAAGGAGACGCTTCTGTGGCTCAAATCCATCGGCGGGGTGAAGGAGATCTATCGTCGCAACGTGGAGAAGGCCGACCTGCTCTACAACGAGATCGACCGCAACAAATTTTTTGTCGGCACGGCCGTCAAGGAAGACCGTTCGCGCATGAACATCTGCTTCGTGATGGCTCCCGGTTACGAGGAACTCGGCGACGAATTCTTCGCTTTCGCCAAATCGCGCGGTATGGTGGGCATCAAGGGACACCGCCTGGTGGGTGGTTTCCGCGCCTCGACCTACAACGCCCTGCCGAAGGAGAGCGTGCAGGCCCTGGTGGATTGCATGCAGGAGTTCGAGAAACAACACGCGAAATAATTGGCCGTATTTGTCACATACACTCCGCGTAAGGTCGAGAAAGCCACGACCTTCTTCGGATTAATCGAGGATGAGATGAAAGTACTTGTTGCAACAGAAAAACCGTTTGCCAAAGCGGCAGTCGAGGGAATAGCGAAAATAGTGAACGAGGCGGGCTACCAGCTGGCCCTGCTCGAAAAGTATGCGGATAAAGCCGACCTGCTGGCCGCCGTGGCCGACGTGGACGCGCTCGTCATCCGCTCGGACAAAGTGACCGCCGAAGTGGTCGCCGCCGCGCCGAAACTGAAGATCGTGGTGCGCGCCGGGGCGGGTTACGACAACGTCGACCTGGCCGCCTGCTCGGCCCGCGGCATCGTGGTGATGAACACCCCGGGGCAGAATTCGAACGCCGTGGCCGAGTTGGCCATCGGCATGATGATCTTCATGGCCCGCAACCAGTTCCAGCCCGGCACGGGTACCGAACTGAGCGGAAAGACCCTCGGTATCCACGCCTACGGCAACGTAGGCCGCATCGTGGGCCGTTATGGCAAGGCGCTGGGGATGAAGGTGCTGGCCTACGATCCTTTCATTACGGACAAGATGGTGTTCAAGACTGACGATGTGTGGGCTGTGGATTCCGCCGAAGAATTGTATGAGAAGAGCGATTACCTCTCGCTGCACATCCCCGCCACGCCCCAGACCGTCAAGTCGATCGGCTACGACATGTTCACCAAACTGCCCAAGGGCGCGACCCTGGTCAACACCGCCCGCAAGGAGGTGATCGACGAGGCGGGCGTGATCAAAGCGTTGGAGGAACGCGGCGACCTGAAATACATCGCCGACGTGGCGCCCGACTCGCTGGCGCTGATGCAGGAAAAATTCGGTCTGCGCGTCTTTGCCACCCCCAAGAAGATCGGCGCCGAGAGCGCCGAGGCCAACATCAACGCAGGCCTCGCCGCCGCCCGCCAGATCGTGGATTTCTTCAAGGAGGGCGACACGCGGTTCCAGGTCAATAAATGACAATTATGAATTATGGATTATGAATTATGAATTCCTGCCGGAAGACGTTTTTGTGATCTGTAATTCATAATCCATAATTCATAATTCATAATTTTTTTAAGCGTGGTAAAGGTAAAACCGTTCAAAGGCATCCGCCCCCCGAAAGCATTCGCCGCCGAGGTGGCCTCGCGTCCCTACGACGTACTCAATTCCCAGGAGGCCAAGGCCGAAGCGACCGAAAAATCGCTGCTCCATATCATCAAACCAGAGATCGACTTCGATCCCATCGCCGACGAGCACTCGCAGCAGGTCTATGACAAGGCGGTCGAAAATTTCAAAGCGTGGCGCGAGCGCGGATGGCTGGTGCAGGATCCCGAGGAATATTTTTACGTCTACGCCCAGACGATGAACGGCCGCACGCAATACGGTTTGGCCGTCTGCTGCCATTTCGATGATTACCTGTCGGGCAAGATCAAAAAGCACGAACTGACCCGCCCCGATAAAGAGGACGACCGCATGATCCACGTGCGCAACCAGCAGGCCAACCTCGAACCGGTCTTTTTCTCCTATCCGGCTGAAAAAGAGATCGACGCCATCGTCGCGAAAGTCGTCGCGGAAAACAAACCTGAGTACGATTTTACCGCCGCCGACGGCTTTGGCCACCATTTCTGGGTGATCAGGGATGCGGCTGTGAATAAGCGCATCACCGAAATCTTCGCTTCGATCCCTGCGTTATATGTAGCTGATGGACACCATCGTACCGCCGCCGCCGCCCGTGTGGGCCAGGAGTGCATGAAAGCCAACCCGAACCATACCGGCGAGGAGGAATACTGCTATTTCCTGGCGGTGGTCTTCCCCGACGACCAACTGCGCATCATCGACTACAACCGCACGGTGAAAGACCTGAACGGCATGACGCCGCTGCAACTGCTCGACGCCCTGGAGAAGAATTTCGTGGTCGAGCAGAAGGGTAAAGAGATCTACCACCCTGCCGCGCTGCACAATTTCGCCTTATATGTGGACGGCAACTGGTACAGCCTCACGGCGCGTCCGGAAACCTACGACGACAACGACCCGATCGGCGTGTTGGACGTGACGATCCTTTCGAACCTCGTACTCGACGATCTGCTCGACATCAAAGACCTGCGCACTTCGAAGCGCGTGGACTTCGTAGGCGGCATCCGCGGCCTGGGCGAGTTGTGCAAACGCGTCGACAGCGGCCGGGATGCGGCGGCCTTCGCCCTCTACCCCGTCTCGATGAAGCAACTGATCGACATCGCCGACACGGGCAACATCATGCCTCCGAAAACCACCTGGTTCGAACCTAAACTCCGCTCGGGGGTGGTGATCCACACTTTCGAAAAATAAGGCGGCTAATCGCTCGTAACGAAACGAAAAATTTGGGCGGGTTGTGTGCGAACACTCCCGCCCAAATTTTTCGTTCCGCCTGATAACGGGGATCAATGCAAAAACCGGGTGGAGTAAACTTACCACAATTCTTTTTTACCGTACCTGCTTCATATTTGTCATCCTGAACGCAGTGAAGGATCTCAGACTGCCGTTTTGAGATCCTTCACTGCGTTCAGGATGACAAATATGAAAAGGAATCGTAGTAAATTCCACTTTGCTCCATCCGGGGTTTATATTGATCCTGTATTTCGTCCTTAAATGCCGAAAAATGAAATGATTGATTAAAAATCACGTAAATACCCGCCTTCCGCCTAATTAATTGACAATCAGTGATTAACGCCATAATTTACTGATCTAATTCCGAAACTTACTGATAGTCAGCGTTAAATAATTATCTTTTTATATAAATATTTGATATTGACGGAGCTAAGTTCAAAAATAACTTATTATATTTGCGCCATCGTATTTAATTATATCATTATAAACTATTTATCCTATGCTTAAAAAATCATTTATTTTCCTGTCTCCGCTTTGCGCAGCCATCCTGTTCGCATCCTGCCTGAAGCATCCGAGCGAATCCGTGCAAGCTCCCGTAGCCAGTTCTTTCGACTTCTCCACCACGAGGGATTACCAATTAAAGGTCGACTACAAACAGAATTTCTCCGTACAGTTCGAGGTCTACACCGAAAATCCGTTCGCCACGGTCACGATCGGCGAAAGCACCCAAAAACTCAAGAACAACGACATCAAACCGATTTTCCGCGCATTCACCGACAATTCCGGAAAATTCGACGGCACCATGCAGTGCCCCTCTTTCAGCGATGAATTTTACATCTTCTGTAACTATCCCGGCACCCCGAGCCTCGTTACGGCCACGGTAGCCGGTACCGTGATTTCGATGGATGCCAGCAGGACGGCGTCCGGGACGGTTTCCCGCTCCGGGATCACGACCCCTGTATACAAGGTGCAGGACGATGATTTCGGTACGTTCTATACCTACGCCTCCAATCCCCTGTGGGATCAGCAGACCGGCTACCCCAACTGGCTGCTGTCCGACCGCTACCCCGTTCCGCAGAAGCTCGTGGACGACATCAGCGCCATCTTCGTGGAGGGACAGAACGCCCCCCTGACCCACCCGGAATATTTCACCGGCGGCAAATCGCATAACATCCACATCAGCCTGGCAAAAGCCGCTCCGGTGAAGATGGTCTTCCTGCACGGCATCACCTCGTACAACGATGTTATGGGTTATTACTCTTACGTTGGTACTGCTCCGCAGAGCGCTGCCGACATCCACCGCACTTTCGTTTTCCCCAACGCCAAGTACGACGGCATGGGCGGCGGCCTGAAGATCGGCGACCAGGTGGATCTCAAATACTGGAACCCCGCCACCTCCGCCTATGAGGATGAATTCCCCGCAGGCAGCGTTATCGGCGTATTCATGTGTTCCAACGGTTATCACCCCTACTCCGGTACGGTATGGCGCGCAGGCGGCGTTTTCTACACCGATTATAAGCTCTCCGACCCGCGTACCCCCGGCGGAAACAGCTACCAGCAGGGTTTCTCGCTTTACAGCCAGGAAAACAGCATGGTCATCGTCGGCTTCGAAGATATACCTTTCGACGATCCCAGCTGCGACAGCGACTTCAACGACGTGATCGTGGGTATTCAGAGCCCCGGGATCGACGGTTCTTTCAACAACCCTCTTCCCGAGGATGAATTCGATTATGAAAAGAACACCCTCGAATTCTCCGGCACGCTGGCTTTCGAAGACCTGTGGCCCAACGAAGGCGACTACGACATGAACGACGTGGTGGTTAAATATTACTCCAAAGTTTGGCGCAACCGGGCCAACCTGATCATCAAAGTCGAGGATAAATTCATGCCCGTCCATTGCGGCGCCCAGTTCTTCAACGGCTTCGGCTACCAGTACGGCGTAGGCGCCGAAAGGATCGCCACTCTCGAATGGTCCACGACCTATCCCGGCGGCAAACCGACCACCTTCGACATCGATCCGCAGACCTGCCTCGAAAGGGGCCAGGGCAAGGCCACCGTTATGCTTTTCGACGATATTACGGGCGATGTGGTGAATGCCGCCGCTCCTTATGAATACAACATCACCACCACGTTCATGTGGCCGCTCAGGGATTGGGAATTGGGTGTTCCTCCCTACAACCCTTTCATCGTGAAGCGCAACATGAGCCGGACCCAGCGCAACGTCGAAGTGCACCTTTGCGGCTACTACTCCCCCACCGACCTGGTCGATATGACCTTCTTCGGTACGCATAACGACTGTTCCCGCGTGAACGACCGTTACTACTACACCGGGGTTAACAACATGCCCTTCGCCATCAAGTTCCCGGGCGAATTCAACTGGCCCCGCGAGAGTGTCCGCATCGACGTCGCCTATCCCGATTTCGCGAAATGGGTGGCTTCGGGCGGCTGGGAATACACCAACTGGTGGGTTAAAAAGTAACAGGCCCTTGTCCCACTCTGAAAATAAATTGGGACGGACATAAAAGGACAAATGGTTGATTACCCGGCAGATATTCTGCCGGGTAATTTTTGTATGGAAATTCACCGCGTTTTTTTATCTTTGCAGACGATAAAAATGCAGATGTGAATAGAATAAGATTATTTATAGCATTGGCGGCCACGGCCGTGTTGTGCGCGCAAGGCTTTGCCGCTCCCCCGAAGAAATCCGCGAGTACCGTGGCGCCCAAGCTGGAAGACCTGCCGCGCATTCCGCTCGACACGATCCCCACGAAGGATTCCCTGATCAAAGTGATCATCTACACCAACAATACGTGGAGCTACTACCGCCCCGCGGTCAACGCGATGGAGCTGCCGTCCATCTACCGCAACCATTGGGACACGACGCAGGTTTTCGCCTACCGCTCGGTGGAGCTGTCCGACCTGCCTCAAGTGCTGGAACTGCCGTTGATCCAGACGCTCAGCGACTACCACTACCCCATCAAGGGACGCGTCTTCTCGAAATACGGCCCCCGCGGCCGCCGCAACCACAACGGCGTGGACATCCCGCTGAAGACCGGTGAACCGATCTATGCTACCTTCGAGGGACGCATCCGCTATGCGAAATACAACACCGGCGGCTTCGGCAACCTGGTGATCGTGCGGCATAAGAACGGTCTGGAAACGTGGTACGCCCACCTGTCGAAACTCAACGTGAAACCCAACGATCTGGTCAAGTCCGGCCAGGTGATCGGTTTCGGCGGCAGTACGGGGCGCAGCCGCGGCCCGCACCTTCACTTCGAAGTGCGTTACAGCGACCAGACGTTCGATCCCGAGCGGCTGATCGACTTCGAGTCCGGTTCGCTGCGCTACCAGACCTTCGCCCTTGAGCGCTCCTACTTCAATATTCATTCGCGCGCCTCGGACCAATTGGAGGAGGATGACGACACCTCGACCGACAACATGGCCGCCCTGCTGGCCGACAATACGGACGAATCGGCCTCTGAGGACATCCTCGACAAGATCGCCAAGGCGCAGCAAAAACCGGCCACCCCGAGCGTGAGCGCGGCTTCTTCGACCTCGGGCGCCATCTACCATACGATCAGGAAGGGCGACATGCTCGGCAGTATCTCACGCAAATACGGCGTGTCTATCGACCAGATCTGCAAACTGAATCCGGGCCTGACGCGCACGACCGTCCTGCAACTCGGACGGCGGGTTCGTGTTAAATAACGAGTTCGATGAATTCTAATATACTGGTGACTTAGTTCCTATAAACCTTTTGTCATCCTAAGCGTTAGCGAAGGATCTCAGACAGCGTCTTTTTGAGATTCTTCGCTAACGCTCAGAATGACAAGACGAATCTCATTCGTTCAAATAAACCTATGCACTTCAAGGCATTAGTAATTTAGTTTCAGTAATTAAATTCATCGAACTCACGTTAGATAATGAAAAACGCGAACCCTGCGGTTCGCGTTTTTCATTGCCGGAGTGCGGGCGTGAATCTTGGCTGATTCATCCTCTGGTCCAGCCTGCTGACCGGGCGGAGCTGGTATCGTCCGTTGAAATACCCCAACACCCCTTCTATACGGCCGCTTCCCGAAGGCAGTTTTGCATTGGCGAAATCGGCGTTGCGGCTGATGCGTACCACGAGCGTGTCCCCCTGCCGGTCGACCAGGTGGCGATCCACGTCGGCCGACGGATCGCCCCAGTCGCCCTGGTATTCTTCGTCGATGAACTGCACCTCTTCGAACCGGGCCAGGCAATTCACATAGCGCTGCGTGAGCGAACCTATGGTGAGTTCACGCGGAAGCAATTCCTCCTCTTCGCCCGTTTGGAGGGCCAGGTGGGCCTTGATGCGGTCGGCCGGAATGAGGTCTGTCTCCCATTGCCCGGTGGGCATCGCGCCGAGTTGCAGCGCACCCCCGTATGAACCTATCGTCAGGGAGTTGCATTGCACGACGAGGGTGTGCCCGGGCGGGAATTCCCTGAATATATCCGCAAGGTCGAGTTTGACCTCGATGCCTCCTGTGGCATCCTCAAGGATCAGGCTTTTTGAAAAATTGCCCGTGCGGTCTGAACTGATGATCTGTGCGCGCAAATAGATTTCGGCGTCGATCCGGTAAGGCTGACCCCGGTAGAGCGATTTGACATAGGCGATGGAATTCCCCGGCTCTTCCGGCGCGGGTAATTGCCGGATCCCAGGCTCTTTCGAACAGCCGACCCCGGCCGCCACGGCAGCACAAAGCAATAAAGCCCGCCGAAGGCGGGATAAACCGGGAGTCATCATAAAATTCACCAGCCGGTGAGGGTTAGTATCTTAATTCTTTCTTACCACGTATAACTCCTTGCGCTCCGGGTCCCCTTTGTATCTGAATAGATACCAGGGAGGGTAATTTTCATCGCGTCCGTTCTCGCCCCTTACCTGCAAATCGAAGCCGATTTTCGACTCGAATCCCTGTTCGGTCACATAGATCATACTGTCACTTATAATACTAACGGTATAAAGCATCTTGTCGAAATATCTTGCCGAGAAAGCCCATTTTCCGGAAAATTCCACGGAATCCGCCGCTATTTCACAGAGCCTGATCACATACGCCCCGGAGGGGAGTTTGACATAACAGGTGGAATCCTCATTTAAAACGATCGTTCCGCCATCCTCGGTAAGCCACTTTCCCGCGAATTCATCGCGCTGGGGCGCGGGCCCGCTGCCGCAAGCCCACGCGCCGATAATCAGGATTATTAATGCAACGATCCGTTTCATCCTCCTTCAGTCTTTCGGATCAGCGAGGGAAGAACTTCATGAACTGCACGCGCTGGTAAACCTCCGGGTCGGCCGCGCCTTTGTAATTCATCTTCGCGCGGAACTCCCCGAGGTCGGCGAATCCTTTGCCGTCCATCCACGTCCCGATAAAATCATGGATCGCCGGGATGACCTTCAGCCCGTTCTCATAAATGGCCGAGCACACCTGCACCGTTTTCGCCCCCGCCAAAATAGCTTTGACCGCATCTTCGCCGCTGTGCACGCCCGTCGACACGGAAATATCCAGGTCGGGTTGCGCCGCGCTGCAAAGGGCCACCATGCGCAGGGCATTGCGCAGCTCACCCGGCGAGGAGAGCGAGTCGGAAGCGGCCAGCGTCATGTTCTCGATGTTGATGTCCGGCTCGAAGAAGCGGTTATACATCACCACCCCGCGCCCCCGGCGGTAAAAGATCTGCCGCGCCACGGCCAGAACGTTCGTGAAACGCATCCCCAGCTTGACCGTCACCGGGATGTTGATCGCCTCGGTCACCCGGCCCACGATGTCCAGGTAGCGCGCCTCGATCTGCCCGGCGAACAGGTCGGGATCGGTCGGCAGTATGAAGATATTGAGCTCCAGGGCGTCGGCCCCGGCCTCCTGGATGCGTCGCGCGTAGGCCGTCCACTCGCCCGCCGAGGAGCAGTTGATGCTCGCGATCACCGGGATCTGCGCGGCCCGCTTGCAATCGGCGATCAGCTCGGCGTAGGTATCCACGTAATTGCTGCCCACGTAGGCGTTCAGGTAATCCGACGCCTCGGGGTAGTCGTTGTAGCGTTGCAGCATCGCGCTTTCGCCCGCGATCTGCTCTTCGAAAATGGATTTGAGCACTACCGCTCCCGCGCCATATTCGGCGAGCATGGCCACCTTATCGGCCGATGCGGTAAGGGGGGACGAGCTTACGATGACCGGGCTTTTCAGGTCGAGCCCCAGGTAATTGACCGATAAATTAGCCATATGATAGTTTTTAACGTTCTCCGAAAATAAGGCTGCCGATGCGCACCATGTTGCTTCCGCATTCGACGGCGATCTGGTAATCCGAGGTCATGCCCATCGACAGCGTGTCGAACTCGCGCCCGAAATAGCGCCTGCGCAGCGCTTCGAAAATCGCCTTCAGCGAGAGAAATTCGGCCCGCACCTGCATCTGGTCGGAAGTGTTGGATGCGATCCCCATCACCCCCCGGATGCGCACGTTGCCGAAATCGCGCCATTCGCCCCGGTCGAGATAGTCGTATAACTCCTCAGGCCGCCAGCCGTCCTTGCTCTGCTCGCTGCCGATATGCACTTCGAGCAGCACGTCCACCGTCCGGTTGATCCGCAGGGCCTCCGAGTCGATCACATCGAGCAGGCGGCCCGAATCCACGGAATGGATCATCGAGACGAAAGGCATGATCATCCGCACCTTATTGCGTTGCAGATGGCCGATCATGTGCCATTCGATCCCTTCCGGCAGTTTTTTCTGTTTGGCCGCCATCTCCTGCGGCCGGCTCTCGCCGAAAGCGCGCTGACCCGCATCGAAGGCCTCCGCAATGGCCTCAGCGGGATGGGTTTTCGAAACGGCCACGAGTTTTACGTTGATCGGCAGTTTGCTCTGTATCTTTATGATTTGTTCCTTGACGGACATTGGGCGTGCATCTGTTCTTATCCAACAAAAATACAAAATAGTTCGGTATCTCCATATATATTTCCTATTTTTGCGACAATCGGAAAATTAACTGATATGAAGAAAATAGCCATTATTTTTACATTCGCCCTGCTGGGCGCACTGAGCAGCCACGCCTGCACCAATATCCTGGTCACCCGCGGCGCTTCGACCGACGGCTCGACGATGATCACCTACTCGGCCGACTCACACACGCTCTACGGATCGCTCTACTACCACCCCGCCCGCGACTGGGCCCCGGGTGAGATGCTGAAGATCCGCGAGTGGGATTCGGGCCAATACAAGGGCCAGATCCCGCAGGTGGCGCACACCTACCAGACCGTGGGCAACATGAACGAGCACCAGCTCATCATCGGCGAGACCACCTACGGCGGGCGTGAAGAGTTGAAGGACAGTACGGGCATCATCGACTACGGCTCGATGATCTACATCACGCTGCAGCGCGCCAAGACCGCCCGCGAGGCGATCAAGGTGATGACCTCGCTGGTCGCGGAGTACGGCTACGCCTCGGGCGGCGAATCGCTCTCGATCGCCGATAAGGACGAGGTGTGGATACTGGAGATCATCGGCAAGGGCTGCAAGATCGTCGATGGCAAGAACGTCAATAAGGGCGCCGTATGGGTGGCCCGCCGCGTGCCGGAAGGTTACATCTGCGCCCATGCCAACCAGGCGCGCATCACCACTTTCCCGCTCAACGACCCCGCCAACTGCGTCTACTCGCCGGACGTGATCTCCTTCGCCCGCGAGCAGGGGTATTTCAAGGGTGCGGACAAGGATTTCAGCTTTACGGAAGCCTACGCTCCCCTCGATTTCGGTGCGATGCGTGCCTGCGAGGCGCGCGTATGGGCGATCTTCAACCGCATCACGGGCGGCATGGATAAATATGTCGATTACGCGATGGGCCACAACCCGCAGAACCGCATGCCCCTCTGGGTGAAGCCCACCGCGAAGGTGAGCCCCAAGCTGGTGATGGATCTGATGCGCGACCACTATGAGGATACCCCGATGGATATGCGCTACGACATCGGCGCGGGTGGCCACAACCTGCCCTATCGTTGGCGTCCGATGCATTTCGAGGTGGACGGCGTGGCTTACCTGTGCGAACGCGCCGTGGCTACCCAGCAGACCGGCTTCTGGTTCATGGCCCAGGGACGCAACTGGCTGCCCGACCCGATCGGGGGGCTCTACTGGTTCGGCGTAGACGATGCCGGGACTTCGTGCCTGACGCCCGTTTATTGCTCCGTGAAGCGCATTCCGTACTGTTTCGACGAGTCCAACGGCCACATGACCGAGTACTCCCCCACTTCGGCTTTCTGGCTCTTCAACCGCGTGACCAATTTCGCCTACCTGCGCTACGATCGCATCAGCGCGGATATCCTGAAAGTGGTCAATGAATTCGAAAACAACGCCCTGGCCGAAGTCCCGGCCGTGGACGCCGCCGCCCAGACGCTCTACAAACAGAATCCCGCGCTGGCCGTGAATTTCCTGACGGACTACTCGCTGGGCAAGGCGCAGTCGATGTTCGATAAGTGGACGGAGCTCGACCGCTACCTGCTGGTCAAATACAAGGACGGCAATATCATGAAGGAGAAAGACGGCGGGTTCATCGACAACGGCAACGGTGCGAAGATCCCCGTAGGGCCCGAGCAGCCCGGTTACAACGAACTTTGGAAGCGCCAGGTGGCCGCGACGACGGGCGACCGGCTGAAAGAGGTTCCTGTAAAGACGGAATAGCAAAAACAGAAAAGCGGCGAAGAAAATTCTTCGCCGCTTTTCTGTTTTGTCATTCAGAGCGAAGCGAAGAATCTTGGTCGAGCTGTGTGCTGCTGCAAACTATTCCGACCAAGATTCTTCGCTTCGCTCTGAATGACAATCCTATTTGATATAAAGCCCGCTGACCTGCCCGGAATCGCTGAAAGCGAGTTGCAGCCGAATCTGCCCCCGTTCGAATTTGCACGGGACGAGTATGACGCTGTACTGCTTGTGCCGCGTCGGGGCGACGGCGGTATCGGCGCTTACGAAGGCGCCGAATTGCGCTTGCAATTGCTCCCAGAGATCTTGCAACCCTTGTTCGGAAACCCCCTGCCGCATCCGCTCGTCGAAAAATTCACAAACCCGGCCGTAATCTTTCTCTTTGAGGGCGTCAATAACCTCTCCCGCCGCTTGTTGCACCGTCTGCTGCCGCTCCGGGGTCATGTCGAAAGGAATGTTTGCCGTCACCGCGCCGCCACCAGGCAACAGATAGAGGGCCGCCTTTGAGATGACCGTCGCCAGGACGACCGCCCCGATGAACGAAAGCACGGCGCGTGTCCCTTTCATATTGAAGCAGACCGAATAACCGTTGTACATCCACGTGACCACCCATACGGCGCCAGCTATGCAAATGAATACGAAAATGAGCATCGACCCCGAAATCGCGAGCCCTTTCGGGGCGATCCCGAGGAACCCCAGCAGGGCGACCGCAAGCATCGGCGCGCGTGAAAGCGCCGCCACCCCGGCCACATCCACGATCCTGAACTTCGACCGCGAAAAGATCGCCCCCGCCAGCAACAGGCAGAGGCCCAGCGAAAGAAACGCAACGCCTTGCGCTATAAACGCCTGGCCCAGGGTATGGCTGACCCCGTGAATATCGAGCACCCCATCGAAATAAAACCGGTTCGCATATCCGGCCAGGGCCGTGCAGGCCATTGCGGCCAAACCGATGAGCAGGGCCGGCCATCCCGCGATGCGGGTGAAAGGATTGATCAGTAGATTCTGTTTCATAGGACTATTGTTTTTCGGATTCATTGAGCCGGGCGATCAGCTCGTCGAGCATGTTGCGCACGGTCGGATAGCTGAGTTTCATCTGGCGCGCCATCTCTTTCAGGCTGCCGCTGCAGCCCACGAATTGCAGGATGAACTGCTGGTCCCGCTCGTCGAGGCGGGCCAACAAGGGAAGGTCGTACGAACCGGTCACTTCGGTTCCACATTCGCCGCAATGCAGCGACCGGACTTTAAGTTGCATCTGGCAACTCGGACATTTGCAAGGGAGCATACGGATTGATTGTTTTTGCAAAAATAATATTTTATTTAATATTATTCAATCAAATATAAATAAAATTTATTTTTTGTTTTACTAAATAGAAATCATAAAAGCGGTCGGTATGATCCGATACTGTAATTTGGCCATTCTTTCCGTAACTCGTAAATGATTGGCGTTTAGCTGTTCTGGAAGTGTTTGAGGGTGGGAAGGCGCACTTTGCTGCCGAAATGGTTGCATTTCTCATAATATAATTCTATATTTGTAGGGAAAAATCTAAAATACGTTTCAAATCGTAATTATATAATGGCAAAAATCAAGGGAAATATAATCGTTGACCAGCAAAGGTGTAAAGGTTGCGGGGTTTGCGTGGAGGCGTGCCCGTTCGAGGTGATCGCCCTCGCGCCCCAGGTCAATGCCAAGGGCTACAACTACTGCCATGCGGTGAAGCCCGACTCATGCACCGGTTGCGCCAGTTGCGCGATCGTCTGCCCGGACAGTTGCATTACGGTTTACCGCAAAAAAGCTGAATAGATGGAAGAGGTAAAATTGATGAAAGGCAACGAGGTGATCGCCTATTCGGCCATCCGTTGCGGCGCCGACGCCTATTTCGGCTACCCGATCACGCCGCAGTCCGAGATCCTGGAAACGCTCATGGAACTGCGCCCGTGGGAGACGACCGGCATGGTCGTGTTGCAGGCCGAGAGCGAGATCTCGGCGATCAACATGATCTACGGCGGCGCGGCCGTGGGCAAACGGGTGCTCACCTCCTCGTCCAGCCCCGGCATTAGCCTGATGAGCGAAGGATTGAGCTATCTGGCGGGTGCGGAATTGCCCTGCGTGATCGTCAACGTTTCGCGCGGCGGCCCCGGCCTGGGGACGATCCAGCCTTCGCAGAGTGACTATTTTCAGGCCGTTAAGGGGGGCGGGCACGGCGATTTCAAACTGATCGTGCTGGCTCCGGACTCGGTGCAGGAGATGTACGACTTCGTGCCGCTGGCCTTCGACCTGGCTTTCCGTTACCGCAACCCGGTGATGATCCTGGCGGACGGGGTGATCGGCCAGATGATGGAAAAAGTGGTGCTTTCGCCCCAGCAGGAGCGCAAGAGCCTGCAATATATCCGCGACAACTACGACGACTGGGCGCTCACCGGCCGCCACACGGGCCACGGCAACGTGGTCACCTCATTGGAATTGGATCCTTACGAGCAGGAAAAGGTGAACGACCGCCTGCAGGCCAAATACCGCAAGGTCGAAGAGAATGAGGTGCGCTACGAAGCGATCCAGTGCGACGACGCGGATTACGTGCTGGTCGCCTACGGCTCCTCGGCCCGCATCTCATCGAAAGTAGTCGAACTGGCGCGTGCGGAAGGCTATAAGGTCGGCCTGCTGCGCCCGATCACGCTCTTCCCCTTCCCTGTCGAGCCGCTCAAAGCGTTGGCCGACCGCGGGGTGAAAGGCTTCCTTTCGGTGGAGATGAGCGCCGGGCAGATGGTCGAAGATGTGCGCCTGAGCGTGGGCTGCAAGCCCCTGGTGGAGCATTACGGCCGTTACGGTGGTGTGGTGCACTCCCCTTCGGAGGTGTACGACGCGCTGAAAAAAAGTATAATCGAAAAAACGAAATAGGCCATGACCGAGGAGAATCTGGTATATAAAAAGCCTGCGCTGCTTACGGACCGGGTGATGCACTACTGCCCCGGTTGCAGCCACGGCACGATCCATAAACTGGTGGCCGAGGTGATCGAGGAGATGGGCCTGACGGATCGCACGGTCGGCGTGTCGCCCGTGGGTTGCTCGGTGTTCGCCTACCATTATATCGACATCGACTGGGTGCAGGCCGCCCACGGCCGTGCCGCCGCGGTGGCTACGGGCGTGAAGCGACTGCTGCCCGAGCACATGGTGTTCACCTACCAGGGCGACGGCGACCTGGCCGCGATCGGCACGGGTGAAACGATCCACGCCTGCAACCGCGGCGAGAACATCACGGTCATCTACGTGAACAATGCCATCTACGGCATGACCGGCGGCCAAATGGCCCCCACGACCCTGGTCGGCATGAAGACCGCCACCTCGCCCGACGGCCGCGACCCGAAACTGCACGGCTATCCCTTCGTGGTCGGCGACATGATCGCCCACCTGCCCGGGGTGTGCTACGTCACGCGCCAGAGCGTCCACACGCCCGCCAACGTGCGCAAGACGAAAAAAGCGATCCGTAAGGCGTTCGAAAACAGCATGGCCGGTAAGGGCCTCTCGATGGTGGAGGTCGTGGCTACGTGTAACAGCGGCTGGAAACTCTCGCCCGTGGCGGCCAATAAGTGGATGGAAGAGAACATGTTCCCGGTCTATCCGCTGGGTGACATCAAAGACATTTAAGGAGTATGACGGAAGAATTGATCATAGCCGGTTTCGGCGGCCAGGGGGTGCTCTCGATGGGTAAGATCCTGGCGTATTCGGGAGTGATGCAGGGGTTCAACGTAACGTGGATGCCGGCCTACGGGCCCGAGATGCGCGGCGGCACGGCCAACGTGACGGTCGTGGTGAGCGATGCGCCCATCTCCTCGCCCATCGTGCATGAGTATGACACGGCCATCATCCTGAACCAGCAGAGCATGGACAAGTTCGAGTCGCGGGTCAAGGCCGGCGGCGTGCTGATCTACGATACGAACGGCATCGTGCGCCATCCCGAACGCAAGGACATTCAGATCTATACGATAGACGCTGCCGAGGAATCCGCCCGCCGTGGTAACTCGCGCATGTTCAACACGATGATCCTCGGCGGCTACCTCAAGGTTCGTCCGGTGGTGACGCTGGAGAGCATCCGCAAGGGACTGGAAAATTCACTCCCGGCGCGCCTGCATTCGACCATTCCGGCCAATGAGGCGGCGGTGAAGTTGGGGATGGAGCTGATAAAACAACAGCAATAAATTCAGATTATCATGCTTGTAGGGGTACCCCTTGCGGGTGCCCTCATTTTTGCAAGAGGGCACCCGCAAGGGGTGCCCCTACATTCAGCCAACGGGCGCGCGTCATCCCGAGCGAGCGAAGCGACGAGGGATCTTCCATTTAATATAAGGAAGGTCCCTCGGCGCTTCGCTCGCTCAGGAGGACGTTATTGAAAAATATACTCTCCGGTATTATGAAATCCGCGCAAAAAATCCTCCACGCCCATCCGCTTTTTTCCGGCGGCTAGTAATTCATCTATATAAAGGTATCCGTCTGCGCAGGCGACCTTTAAAAACGTTTTGTCGTCCGTGACGACCGTACCCGGTGCCGCCGGGGTGGCCACTTCGAAATGCGATTCGAAAATTTTAACCGCCACCGTTTCCCCGCCCGTTACAGGCATGAGTTCGCTCCATGCCGCGGGATAAGGCGAGAGCCCGCGCACCAGGTTGCGGACGATCTCGCCCGGCCGGTCCCAGCGGATGCGGCAATCCTCCTTGAATATCTTCGGGGCGGGTTTCAAAGACTCTTCCGGCGCGCTTTGCGGGAGGTATTGCGCCTGGCCCGACGCGATTTTATCGATCGTTTGCAGGACGAGCTGCGGCCCGAAACCCATCAGGCGGTCATGCAGTACCCCGGCTGTGTCCTGCGGCCATATCCGCACGGGAAGGTGCGCGACGATGGCCCCTTTGTCGATCTCGGCATTGAGCATGAAAGTCGTCAGCCCGCTCTGCTGCTCGCCGTTGATCACCGCCCAGTTGATGGGGGCCGCGCCGCGGTATTGCGGTAACAGCGAGGCGTGCAGGTTGAACGTCCCGAGTGAAGGAGCGCTCCAGATGATCTCGGGCAACATCCTGAATGCGATCACGATACCCAAGTCCGGTTTCAGCGCCATGAATTGCCCGACGAATCCTTCGTCCCGCAATTTTTCAGGCTGAAGCACAGGCAGTCCCACGCTCACCGCATACGCTTTTACCGCACTCGGCTGCATGTGCAATCCGCGTCCGGCAGGCTTGTCCGGCGCCGTGACCACCGCCACCACATTGTATCCTTCCTCGATGAGTTTGCGCAGGGGGGGCACGGCGAATTCCGGCGTGCCCATATAGACGATGCGTAATGCTTTGCTTTGATGCATTTGTGAAATTATTTTTTTGATTGTATTCTGAGCAAAGCGAAGAATCTCAAAAAAGATGCCTGAGATTCTTCGCTTTGCTCAGAATGACAAAGGGAGATTAATTTTCCGCTGCCTCCGGCGCAGTAGCCGCCGCACCGACCTCAGTCACCCGGACTGTGAACGCGGGCGCTTTCTCGCGGATCGCGTCGGCCAGGTCGGTCGCCCCGGCCTGGGTGTCGAAATTACCCACAAGGAAGGTATAGACCGTCCCCGTTTCCCCTGCGGTGGCGATGCGGGAGATATCCTTGCCCTCGCCCAGCGTCGCGACCAGGTCGCGCACCTCCTGCGGCAGGTTTCCTTCCGTGCTGCTGATCTCCACGCGGAACATCTGCGCGGCAACGCCCGCCGCCTGTTTGTGGGGCACGAAACTCTTCTGCCCGTCGCGCCAGACCACGATCTCGGGGGCGCGGATGCCCGCTTTGCGCACGGTTTCGAAGGCTTCTTCGGCCTTCGCTTCGGTCTCCATGCCACCTGCGTAATAGCGGACCTTGCCGTCGTCGCCCTTCTCGACATACAGCGGCGAGAGGTTGCGGAATATGGAGGGCAGCTGCGGTTTCAGGTAGGCGGCGAGTTGAATGCGGTAGACTGTCCCGGCCGGGAAAATCTCCAGGTCGGGGATCGGATTCGAAACTGAATATCCCGGCGCCGGCAACACTGTCACCTCCTGGTAGGGAATGAAATTGCGCCGTTCGATCTCGATCTTTTCGGGTTGCGCCAGCCCGGCCAACTGCACCATAGCGCTGCGCAGCGAATCCGCATATTTTTTGTCGCCTGCATATTCGGCCACGGCGGCCTCGGACTCCAGAACGAATCGTTTTTCCAATATATAGAACCCCACGGCATCCGAGGTGAACGTCCCACGTAATTGGGCCTCGGTACTGCGCAATTGCGCGGCCCTCGTCTCGGACGAAGCGAGGTATTCGCGGTTGTTCGCCTTGTCCATCAACAGGTTGCACAGATAACTCTTGTTGTCATAAATGAAATCCCACATCCGCGAGATGCTGTCCGCAAGGGCCGCATTCCGCTCCGCGAGTGCAGAATAAACGCCGTAAAGACTATCCGCGTGTGAGGCTGAACTTTCGGCCATGTAATTCATCGCCACCGCCCGCATCTGCGTGTAGCGTTCCAGATAATCCTCCGCCAAGGCACTGGCCGGCCGTTCCATTCCGGCCGCCTTGTTCCATACGGAAAGATCCGCGGCCGGAAGGTTGGCTTTCAGATAATCTTTGAAAGTCGCCGCCTTGCCGGGCGCAGGCGCGGTTTTGCCCGCATTGAGATCCGGCAGCACGACCGCGTCGAGGTTGCGGATGATGTAATCCTGTTCGATACTGTTGACCTGCCCGGCCACCACGCCGATCTGGTTCCGCACCTCGAAGATCGCGGATTCCAGGCGCAGGATGCTGTTGCCCACCTGCGTGCGCTGCTCAGTCGGCACGGTACGCAGGCTGGCCCGGGTGTCGCTGAGCACGCGGGCGAGCGAGTCCTCCTTGCCCTGCAACGCCTGCTCCTGGGCGAGCAGCCCCATGTAACGCGCGTCCTTTTCCAGCCCGGCCACACGTGCTGCAGGCTGTTGTCCCCGCACCGTGAGCGCGAGGCATATCAGTATGGCTATCAGCGAAATCCTTTTCATTACTTCCACCACTTCAAAACAAAGAGTTGGATAAACCCGAATATTTCCAGACGCCCCAGCAACATGAAGAGCGTCTGGATGACCTTCACCGGTTCGGGCAGCGCGGAGTAATTTCCCATGCTGCCGACGCTGCCGAATCCCGGCCCGATGTTGCCCATCGAGGCCATGACGGAACTGCCCGCGGTCGCAAAATCGACCCCGAAGGCAGCCACGATCATTGTCCCGATAAAGATAAGCATAAAATACGCTACGATGAACAACATGGCGAAATTTATCACGTCCGCGTCCTGGACGATGTTGTTCAGTTTGACCCGGATGATCGCGTTGGGGTGCTGCTGTTGCAACATGCGCGCCCGCATCACTTTAAACCACAGCAGTATGCGGTCGGCCTTGATCCCGCCCGCCGTCGATCCGGCCATACCGCACTGCAACCCGATCATGATCAGCACGATGATCGACAGCGAGGTCCAGGTATTCGTATCGGCCGTGGCGAATCCCGTGGTCGACGCTATGGCCGCGACCTGGAACGCCGCATGGCGCAACGAAACGAAGAACGAAGGATAATGCCCGCCGATCCAGAGGCTTGCGCCCACGATCAGCGAGGCTATGGCCAGGCACCAGAGGTAATATTTGGCCACCTCCGAGCGGAAAATATTATTCATCTTTCCGGTCAGCGTGGCGAAGATCACCCCGAAATGGATACTCGCCAGCACCATGAAACCGGTGACGATGATCTCGATGGCGGGATTGTTATAGGCGCCGATGCTCGCGTTGCGCGTACTGAATCCGCCCGTGGCGACGTTCGAGAACGAGGTGGTTACGGCGTCGAACCACCCCATACCCGCCAGTTTCAGCAGGCCCGTCTCCACGACCGTCATCCCGATATAGACCACCAGCAGTACCTGCAACATCCGTTGCGTCCGGTAGCGGTAATTGTCTTTCGCCAGCGGCGAGATTTCGACGCTCGAAAGCGTCATCTTATTGCGCCCCAGGCTGGGCAGCGCCACCAGCGCGAACATCACTACGCCCACACCGCCCAGCAGATGGGTCGAGGCGCGCCAGAAAAGCAGTCCGTGCGGCAACGCCTCCACATCTTCCAGGATCGTCGACCCGGTGGTCGTATACCCCGAAACGCTCTCGAACCAGGCGTCCGCGAGGCTGAACTCCCCACCCCAAAGCAGGTAGGGGAACATCCCCACGATACATGAAAGTATCCACGAACCGACCACGATCGAATAGCCTTCCTTGTTGGTGATCTGCTCACTGCGTTCCACAAAAATGAGCGGGAAAGCCCCCAACGCCGAAGTGAGCAGGAACGAGAGCAGCAGCGGATAGAACGCCGTGTCCGTCCCGTAACCGAGCGAGATCAATGCCGAAATGAGCATCATCCCCGCATCCAGCAGCAGGATCATGCCCATGTAGCGCAGTATGATGCTGAATCTCACTGATTATTCGCTCTTTTTGTTCTTGATGGCCGCGATCAGGTCTTCGATCTGCTCTTTGAGTTCCATCACCTCGTCGCGCCCTTCCATCTTCACATTGAAGGGGATGCGCGTGGAAAGGTAGCCTTTCAGGCTGCGGTTGATCGCCACCACGGGCCGGGAGAAATAGGTGTCGATCAGGTAAAGGAACATCAGCAGGATGATGATCCCCACGCTCAATGCCAGGATGCCCGGGGTGATGGCGCGGTAGGCGGTTTCGCCCAGGCCGGCGATCTTCGAGTTCATCCGCTGCTGCGAGGAGATCATATAGTCCTTGATGGCCGAGGCGAGGTTGAAATGAGCCTCTTTATAGACGGTGCGGAACCACTCCATATTCTCCCGGCCGCCCTGCCCGATAAATTGGTTGATCATCTTGTCGTAAGCGGTGTAGGCGTCATAGATAGGGGCCAGCTCATGGACGTCATGCACCGATATGGTCGCCCGGTTGAGCGCGTCGGTGAAACGGGCGTTGTTGACCAGATAGATCGAATCGAAATTGATATTTCCTTCGACGTTATGCTGCAACATGGCCAGCCCCTGGTCCTGGATGGCGTCGAGCATCTCTCGGGCGAGTTCCAGATTGGCCGTGCCCGAATCGAACGTACTTTCGGTCTGCCTCTCCAGACGGCCCAACTCGACGATCGAGATCACGCCCGAAAAGAAGAGCAGTACGGCCAGCCCGAGGAAACCTATGATGATTTTGCGTCGTATTCCCATTTCGCAAAGATGTAATAGACAAAGGTAAGGTTTTATTGAAACATTGCAATTCCATTGCCACTTAAACGTCCATTTGCCTTTTCGTCATGTCGAGCGTTAGCCGGGACAACTCAGACCGTCGGTGGGAGTTGTCTCGGCTAAAGCTCCGCATTAAGGAGGACGGGTTAATCGACCGCCGGCGTGAGGAGTCCGGCCACCG
>JAVBPS010000056.1:0-20843 GCA_031549495.1 Rikenellaceae bacterium
TCGGCCACCGACCCGCGAGGCGCAGCACAGGAGTTTTTAAGGATAATTTGATGAAATCATATTTGTTTGGCTTTTGTCATTCTGAACGAAGTGAAGAATCTCAGACAGCCATTTTGAGATTCTTCACTTCGTTCAGAATGACAAACCGTTCGGAAAGACAAAATCAAAACAAATTTTTTCCTACATTTGGTGCATGTAAAAGAATTAACCCATAACCCCTTATGAAAAAACTTCTCTTCCTTTCGGTGATCCTGCTGGCAGCCGTTTCCTGCGGCCGCAAGGAAAAGCAGGCGTTGGTGCCTTCGCCCGAGTTCGCCACCTACGTGAGCGCCTACACGGGCGGGGTGATCTCCACTGCGGGCACGATCCGCGTGGAGTTGGTGCGCGCCCAGGCCGACATCGAGCCCAACACGCCCGTCACGGACAAGCTCTTCTCCTTCAGCCCCTCGGTGAAGGGCGAAACGCGCTGGGTAAGCGCCAACGTGATCGAGTTCACCCCGGCGGAAGGCGCCCTCAAATCGGGCACCTACTACGAGGCGGAGTTCCGCCTGGGCAAAGTGGAAAGTGTGGAAAAGGGGCTTGAAACGCTGAAATTCTCCTTCCGCACCAAGTCCCAGGACTTCGAGCTTTCGCTCGACCCGGGCATCATCTCGGCCAATAACCCGATGGTGATGCGCCAGGGAGGGACGATCGCGTTCGGCGACGTGGTGGATGCCGCGGCCGTGGAGCGGATGCTCAAGCTCGGGAATAAAAAAGGCCCGGCCATCGAGCCTTCGACCGGTAAGGCGACCAGCTTTACCTTCTCCTTCGACGCGTTGGAACGCCCTTCGGACGAAGATAAGACCCTCGAATTAGTGGTCAAAGGGAAAGAGGCCGGCATCGACCGCACGGAGGAATTCGCCGTGCTGGTACCCGCCGAAGGCAAATTCCGCTTCGTGAACGCCGGCGCGCTCGGCGGCAACGAGGAGGGCGCCTACCTGCAATTCTCCGAGCCGCTCGACACGCAGCAGGACATGGGCGGCCTGGTGACCATCGAAGGGGTGAGCGAATACACCACTCATATCGAGGACAACATCGTCAAGATATTCTTCCAGAGCTCGCGCGAGGGCGGCATCGAACTGCGCGCCGACGCGGGCATCCGTTCCTCGGACGGCAAACGCCTGGGCACCGGCGTGCGCACCACCCTGTGGACCGAAGCCCAGAAGCCCGAGATCGAGCTGAGCAGCAGCGGCGTGATCATGCCCGACGCGAAAAACCTCACGCTGCGCTTCCGCGCCGTGAGCCTCTCGGCCGTGGACGTGAAGATCGTGCGCATCTACGAGAACAACGTGCTGATGTTCCTGCAGACCAACACGCTGACCGGAAGCGACGAGCTGCGCCGCTCGGGCCGCGAGATCTACAATAAACCCCTCTACCTGACCGGCGCGACCACCTCGGGCCAGTGGCAGGACTACGAGGTCGACCTCTCGTCGATCGTGCGACAGGAGCCCGGCGCGATCTACCGCATCGAGCTCGGCATGCGCCGCGAATATTCGACCTACCAATGCGGCGGCAAGGTCACCGGCGGCGCGACGGAGCCCACCGAGGGGATGGTGCAACTGATGGCCGGACAGACGGAAGATTACGAAGAATCGTCGTGGGACACCCCGCAGCCCTGGAGCTACTATTGGGACGAATACGACTACGATAATTACAGCTGGCGCGATCGCGACGATCCCTGCAAGCCGAGCTACTACATGGGCTCCGACCGCCGCGCCACGTGCAACGTGATGGCCTCCAACCTCGGGGTGATCGTCAAAAGCGGCGCCTCGCGCAAGGTGTGGGTGGCCGTGACCGATATTCTCACGACCAAGCCCGTCGGCGACGCCACGGTGAAGGTCTATAACTACCAGTTGCAGCTGATCGGCGAAGGCCGTACCGACGCGCAGGGGATGGCCGAAGCCGAGATCAAAGGCGTAGGCTTCGCCGCCGTCGTGGAAAAAGAGGGACAGCGGACCTACGTCAAGATGACCGACGCCGACCAGAACTCGCTCTCTCGTTTCGACGTGGGCGGCAAGCAGATCCAGAAAGGGCTGAAAGGCTACATCTACGGCGAAAGGGGCGTATGGCGCCCGGGCGACACGCTCCACCTGACGATGGTCCTGGAAGACCGCATGAAAAAGATCCCCGACAACCACCCCGTCACCCTGGAGATCTTCAACCCGCGCGGCCAGTTCCACACCCGCCAGGTGAACGCCCACGGCATGAACGGTTTTTATAGCTTCGACGTCCCCACCTCCGAGGACGATCCCACCGGGGTCTGGAACGCCTATGTGAAAGTCGGCGGGGCCAGCTTCCACAAGTCGCTGCGCATCGAGACGATCAAACCCAACCGGCTGAAGATCAACTTCAAGGTGCCGGGCGATAAGATCGACGGCTCGGGCCGCTCGACCCCCGCCTCGCTGGCCGTTTCGTGGCTCACCGGGGCCACGGCGCGCAACCTGAAAGCCGCGGTCGAGATGACCGTCGTCAAGGGCGGCAGCTCGCCCTTCAAGGGCTACGAACGTTTTACCTTTAATAACCCCGCCGTGTCGTTCTCCTCCGAAAAGATCGACGTGTGGGACGGCAAGGTGGACGGCGAGGGCAAAGCCTCGCTGAACATCTCTTCCCCCTCGGTGGACGAAGCTCCGGGCATGATGCGCGCCGATGTGGTCTGCCGCGTCTTCGAACCGGGCGGCGACGCGAGCATCTACGTCGAGAGCTTCCCCTTCTCGCCCTTCCCGCGCTACGTGGGTGTGGACGTGACCCAGAAGCCGGGCGAATATTTCGAGACCAACCGCGCCAACTCCTTCGACGTGGTGACCGTCGACGCGAAAGGCTCGGCCGTGGACGCCCACCTGGATTGGAAAGTCTATAAACTGCGTTGGAGCTGGTGGTGGGACCGCGGCGACGAATCGCTGGAATCCTACGTGAACGGCAATTACGCCTCGCCCGTGGCCGAAGGCAGTGTCGGCACCGTCATGGGCCGCGGCAAGATCTCCTTCCAGGTCGACTACCCCGACTGGGGCCGCTACCTGATCTACGTGAAAGACCGCAGCGGCGGCCACGCCTCGGGCGGGATCGTCTACGTGGACTGGCCGTCGTCCTACGGCCGCGCCCAGCGCTCCGATCCGGACGGGGCGACGATGCTGACCTTCACCACCGATAAAACCTCCTACGACGTGGGCGAGACGGCCACCGTGGTGATCCCCGGCACGGGCGGCGGGCGCGCGCTGGTCAGCTTCGAGAACGGCTCTTCGGTGCTCGGCGGCCATTGGGTCGAAATGTCCTCGGGCGGCGATACGAAATACTCGTTCAAAGTGACGCCCGAAATGGCGCCCAACTTCTACATCCACATCAGCCTGCTGCAGCCCCACGGCCAGAGGGAGAACTCCTCGCCCATCCGCATGTACGGCGTGATGCCGGTCGAGGTGAACAACAAGGCCTCGGTGCTCGAACCGGTGATCTCGGCCCCGGACGTGCTGCGCCCGCAGACCGAATTCACGGTCAAAGTGAGCGAGAAAACAGGCACCGAAATGACCTACACGCTGGCCGTGGTGGACGAGGGATTGCTCGACCTGACCAATTTCAAGACCCCCAACCCGTGGAAGGAGTTCTACGCCCGCGAGGCGCTCGGGGTGCGCACCTGGGACGTGTACGACTTCGTGATGGGCGCCTACGGCACCCGCCTGGGCGCGCTGCTGAGCATCGGCGGCGACGAATCGCTCAAGCCCGCCGAGCGCAAGGCCAACCGCTTCAAGCCCGTCGTGAAATTCCTCGGGCCGTTCACGGTGAAGAAAGGATCCTCGAATTCGCATAAGATCACCCTGCCGATGTACGTTGGGTCGGTGCGCGTGATGGTTGTCGCGGGCGGCAACGCCGCTTACGGCTGCGCCGAGAAGGCGATCCCGGTGCGCACGCCGCTCATGGTGCTCACCACCCTGCCGCGTGTGATGAGCATCGGCGAGGAGATCATGATGCCGGTCAACGTCTTCGCCATGGAGGACGACGTGAAGAACGTCACCGTGAAGGCCGAGGTGACGGGCGGGGTGGCCCTGTCGAAAGACAAACAGTTGACCGTCAATTTCGCCAAACCCTCGGACCAGATGGTCTACTTCCGCCTCAAGGCGGGCGACCTTCCGGATGTGGCGAACATCAAAATAACCGCCTCGTGCGGCAAGCATTCCGCCTCGGAATCGGTCGAGATCGCCGTGCGCAACCCCAACCCGATCCTCACGACCGTGATCGACACGCTGCTGCCCGCGGGCGCGCGCCTCGCGTTGCCCTACGAGTTGGGCAGCTTGCCGAACGCCGAGAACTGGGTGAAGCTGGAGGTATCGAACCTGCCGCAGGTCGACCTGTCGCGCCGTTACGACTACCTGGACAACTACCAGCACCTTTGCTCCGAGCAGCTCACCTCGCGCGGTATGCCGATGCTCTACCTCGGCCAGTTCCGCGACGTGGACAAGAAGGAAGCCGAGAAGATCACCAAGGGCGTGGACGCCATCATCAAACTGCTCTACGGCCGCCAGTTGAATAACGGCGGGATCGCCTACTGGCCCGGTTACACGGACGCCAACGAGTGGATCACCTCCTACGCCGGCAACTTCCTGATCGAAGCGCAACAGCATGGCTACGAAGTGAACGCGGGCGTGATCAAGCGCTGGAAAGAGTACCAGCGCCGTGCCGCCCTGAGCTGGGCCCTGCCCAAGGAGCGCGACCAGCAATATTACTGGTACTACCAGCCCGACCTGGTGCAGGCCTACCGCCTCTACACCCTCGCGCTGGCCGGATCGCCCGAAACGGGGGCCATGAACCGCATGAAGGAGATGCCCAATATCTCCGTGGCCGCCAAGTGGCGCCTGGCCGGGGCCTATGCCGTGGCCGGTAAGCAGAAGGCCGCCGAGGAGATCGTCGCCGGGATCAAGACCACGGTCGAAACGTACCCATATGGATCGGGCTACACCTACGGCTCGCCCCAGCGCGACGACGCGATGATCCTGGAAACGATGGTCAAGATGGGCGACATGACCGCCGCCATGCGCCAGGCGAAGGTAATCTCCGCCTCGCTGCGCGGCGAGACCTACCTGAGCACCCAATCCACGGCGTTCTCGCTGGTGGCGATGGGCTCGTTCGCCGCGAAAATGAACAGCGGCGCGCTGGAATACGGCTGGGCCGTGGACGGCAAGGAGCAGAAGAACGTCTCCACCTCCCGTGCCGTGAGCCAGATGGACGTGCCCGCCATCCAACGCAAGGGCGAGGTGACGCTCACCAGCCGCAGCAAGGGCGACCTGTTCGTCAGCCTGGTCAGCCGCACGCGCCCCTTGGTGGACACCTACCCGGCGATGAACAGCAACATCACCATCGCGGTGAAATACACCGACATGGGCGGCAACCCGGTGCGTCCCGACTCGCTCGGCCAGGGCACCGACCTACGCGCCGTGGTGACGGTGACCAACGTAAGCGGCGTATTCTCCTACACGGACATGGCCCTCACGCACATCGTCCCCTCGGGCTGGGAGATCTTCAACGAGCGCATGGCCGTCAGCGACGAGGCCATGGCCGGGAACGAGGAAAACGCCTCGCAGTCGCGCCCGTCGCGTTACTCGCGCGCCGTGCCCGACTTCTCCTACCGGGACATCCGCGACGATAGGGTGCTGACCTACTTCGACCTGCGCCGCGGCGAGAGCAAGAGCTTCACGGTGCGCCTGCAAGCCGCTTACGTAGGCCGCTTCATCCTGCCCGCCATCGAGTGCGAGGCGATGTACGACCCGACGGTACGCGCCCGCACGGCTGCCGGGACGGCCGTGGTGAAATAAGTTTATTGCTGTCATTCTGAACGGAGTGAAGAATCTCAGAACATTTGCCTGAGATTCTTCACTCCGTTCAGAATGACAAAATACCCCTTGTGCGAATTAAGCGTTGGAAATAAACGTTGGTTTTATTTTGGCACCCGCGAGGGGTGCCCCTACGGTCTCGGTTTTTCTGTTTGAGATGTCTCGACTAACGCTCGACATGACGAAAAAAGTGTCGGTAGCCGAAGGCGGGGGCGCGTGGGGATGAGCGGCGGCCAAAGCGCGTTGGCCCGGCGCCATAAAGCGGGAGGCTTGGGACCCGCCAGGGTTTTCGGGGGACCAAGGGCGGAAACTGGAACTGTGGAAGCGAAGCGTGAGTACGGGCCCTGTGCGGCGCGGGTGGCCTTGCGCTCGTGGAATTTCCGCACGACTCCCCCGAAAATCCGTAAGCGGGTAAGCCGGGAGCGCGGCGCCTTGACTTTTTTGCCTACTTTTTTGGTCAAGCAAAAAAGTACGGTCGCCCGTAGGCGAAAACGGCCCTGTGCTCGTCGGCCCAAAAGGAACGTTTATTTTAACTCTTCATTCACATCCCTTATCTTTACCGCATGAAAAAGTGGTGGAAAACCCTTAAACCCTGGAAAAAAGGAGCTGTCCTGACAGCTCTTATCCTTCTGGTTTTCTATTGGTTTTCCCTGCCGCGCAAGCTCTTCGACGCCCCCTTCTCGACCGTGGTCACCGACCGCAACGGCGAACTTTTAGGCGCGCGCATCGCCCGCGACGGGCAATGGCGTTTCCCACCCTGCGACACCGTGCCGCAAAAATTCGCCGCCTGCATCACCGCTTTCGAAGACCGCTGGTTTTACTGGCATCCGGGCGTGAACCCCGCCGCCATCGTGCGCGCCGTGCGGCAGAACGCCCGCGCGGGCCGCGTGGTCAGCGGCGGGAGCACGATCACCATGCAGGTGGTGCGCCTGCATCGCGACCGCCCGCGCACCGTGGGCGAAAAATTCGTCGAGGCCGTGCTCGCCACCCGCCTGGAACTGCGCCATTCGAAACGGCGCATCCTCGCGCTGTACGCCTCCTGGGCCCCTTTCGGCGGGAATGTCGTGGGGCTGGACGCCGCGTCATGGCGCTATTTCGGCCACTCGCCGGCCGACCTCTCGTGGGCCGAGGCGGCGACCCTGGCCGTGCTGCCCAACGCCCCGGCCATGCTCCACATGGCGCGCAACCGCGAGGCGCTGGAAGAAAAACGCAACCGCCTGCTGGCCAAACTACTCGAACGCGGCGTGATCGACGAGGGCACCTATACGTTATCTATCGAGGAACCCCTTCCCGCCGAGCCGCTCCCCCTGCCGCAACTCGCCCCCCACCTGGTCAGCCGCCTGGCACAGACCAACAAGGGACAATATTGCGTCTCGACGCTGGATGTAGGGGTACAGCGCGCCGTGGAGGGCATCCTGGAGCGCTGGAACGAGGAATTCGTGCGCAGCGACATCCGCAACATCGCCGCCCTGGTCATCGAGGTCGAGACGGGCGAGGTGGCGGCCTACTGCGGCAACGTGAACTTCACGGACGGCCGCTCGGCCGGACAGGTGGATGTGGTGCGCGCCCGCCGCAGCAGCGGCAGCATCCTTAAACCGCTGCTCTACTGCGCCATGCTGCAGGACGGCACGCTGCTGCCGCGCACGCTGCTGCCCGACATCCCGGTCAACATCAACGGTTTTGCCCCGCGCAACTTCAACCTGCGTTACGACGGGGCGGTGCCCGCCGCGGAGGCCGTGGCGCGCTCGCTGAACGTCCCCTCGGTGGAGATGCTGCGTCGTTACAGCGTCCCGCGCTTCTACGATTTTTTAAAAAAAGGAGGCATCACGACCCTCGACCGACCCTCCTCCCATTACGGCCTCTCGCTGATTCTGGGCGGGGCCGAGGTGACCCTGTGGGACGTCGCGGCCACCTATTTCCGCATGGCGCGCTCGTTCGACCAACTCGACACGCCGCCCCCGACGGCCTTGCTGCGCGTGGAGCGCGGCGGTGAAAAAGTGACCGCTCCCGCCGCGCAGACCATCCCCTTCGACCGTGCCGCCGTCTGGCAGACCTTCGAGGCGATCAAGGAGGTCAACCGCCCCGAGGAGATCGACTGGCGGGTGATCCCCTCCATGCAGACCATCGCCTGGAAAACGGGCACCAGCTACGGCTTCCGCGACGGCTGGGCTGTGGGCGTCACGCCGCGCTACGTGGTCGGGGTGTGGGTCGGCAACTCCAACGGCGAGGGCAAGGCGGGCCTCACGGGCGCCTCGACCGCCGGACTGGTCATGTTCGACGTTTTCAATATGCTGCCCCGCTCGCGTTGGTTCGAATGCCCGCGCGCGGACATGGTCGAGGCGGTCGTCTGCCGCCAGTCGGGGCATCTGGCGGGGCTACAGTGTCAACCCGTGGACACGGTGCTGCTCTGCCCGGCCGGGCTGAAGACCGCGGGCTGCCCCTATCATATCATGGTCAACGTCACCCCGGACGAGAAATACCGGGTCACGGCCGCCGACGCGGGTGAGGGCTCGGTGCGCATGCCGTGGTTCGTGCTGCCCCCCGCCTGGGAGTGGTACTACCGCCAGAACCATCCCTCCTACCGTCCCCTGCCGCCTTTTCGGGAAGGGCAGGGCGACAACCGCAACCCCGTGCAGTTCATCTACCCGCAGTCCGGCGCGCGCCTCACCCCCACCCGCCAACTGGACGGCACGCCCGGCCCCGTGGTCTTCCGGGTCGCGCACAGCTACCCCGGCTCGACCCTCTACTGGCACCTGGACGAGCAGTACATGGGCCTGACCGAAGTCTTCCACCAATTACCCCTGCTGCCCACCCCCGGCCGCCACACCGTCACCGTGGTCGACGAACGCGGCAACACGGCGAGCGTGGTGTTCGAGGTGGAGTGATTAGAAAAATTGTTCCTTTTTGGCCGACGAGCACAGGGCCGGTATCGCCTACGGGCGACCGTACTTTTTTGCTTGACCAAAAAAGTAGGCAAAAAAGTCAAGGCGCCGCGCTCCCGGCTTACCCGCTTACGGATTTTCGGGGAAGTCGGCCGGAAATTCCACGAGCGCAGGGCCACCTGCGCCGCACAGGCCCTTTGCTCACGCTTCGCTTCCACGGTTCCAGTTTCCTGCCTTTGTCCCCCGAAAACCCTGGCGGGGCCCAAGCCTCCCGCTTAATGGCGCCGGGCCAGCGCGCTTTGGCCGCCGCGCATCCCTACGCGCCCCCGCCTCCGGCTACCGGCGGTCTTCGCGCGTCATGTCGAGCGTCAGTCGAGACATCTCAAACCGATTGGCTGAGCCCGTAGGGGCACCCCTCGCGGGTGCCAAAATAAAACCAACTATTATTCGCATCATTTTGTCCATTATACAAAAAAGAGTGATCGGAAGAAATTCCGATCACTCGTACCCTTGGGGTGCTTTCCTGTCTGGTTACTTCTTATCCTTGAGCAGCCGGAAAGTGAGTTGGAAAGAGATCTGAGGCCAGAACTTGGCATAGTCCATGATCTTGTTGATGTCGCTTTCGCCCTTGAGCTCTTCGTTTATGTCGCCTACATAATTCGGGGACTCGATCCTGGGCCTGCCCTGGTACAAGGCGCCGATGTCGAAACGGAATCCGACCCGGTTCTTAGGGATGGCGTTGCCCCAGCCCAGGCCGAAATAGGGCCTCAGGGGGTTGACTTTCAGGTACGCGTCCGCCGTGCCGTTCGGGTTCAGGTGCACGCCCTCGTCGGCGATGGCCAGATTGACGTCGGTCACGGAGATGTTCGTGATGGAGCTACCGTATCCGGGGTACTGCGCTTCCACTTCCGTTCGGATCTGGCCCAACATGCCGTCTATCTTTTGTTGCAGCTGGGTGAAATGCGCGTCTCCATTGACGTGCGCCAGGTTGCCGCTGCCGGCGAAAAGGCCCGCGGTGAAGTGGAATGCGCCCAATCCCCCTTTGAACGGATTGTAATCCACCATGACATGCATCGCGGGAACTTTCAACTGGGCTTTAAGGTCGGCGCTGTGTGAGAGGTTCGTGCTGAATTGCGCGTTGGGGACACCCGCGGCCTGGAGTTGCGAGGAGAGGTCGATCTCCAGCTCTTCGGTCGTGTACTTGTAGGTGTAGGGCAGCACGCCGAAACCGGCCCGCAGGTTGAAGTGTTTGCCAAGCGGCGTCGACAGGGTGGCTCCCAGGCCTGTCGTACCGGCGTTGAGGCTCAGGCCGACATTGCTGAATGCCGAACGTTCCTGGGCGATTGCGACCCCCGCCGCAAAAAGGGCAAGGGTGAAAAGGGTAAAGAGTTTCTTCATCGTTCTTTTATTTAAGGGGTTATTGTATCCCGATGGGGTCCGGCAAATATAGTTACTTTTTCCAAATGGCAAACGTCATTTTACACGGAGTTGTTGTCCTTCGCGCAGGATGGCGTCTTTTTCGATGCCGTTGATCTCGCACAGCCGCGCCACGGTGACGGAGTAATTGGTGGCGATGCGGGAGAGCGTCTCGCCTTTGCGCACGGTGTGCATGCCGTCCGTAGCCGGGGCCGGGGCGGGTTTGGAGACGGTTGCCGGGGCGGCGGGAGCGTCCTCGCGCAGGCGCAACACCTGTCCGGCGTCCACGTCGTCCGGATCGGTTATGCCGTTCAGGCGGCACAATTCGGCCAGGGTGATGCCGTACCGGCGCACCACCTTGTTGAGCGTCTCGCCGCTTTGCAATGTGTGGGTCGCGGGGGTCTCGGCCGGGCCGGGCTGGGGCCTGGAGACGGCTGGGGCAGGCTCTGCCGCGGCGGCCACCGGGGCTGCGGGCTGGGGTTGCGGCTTTGCCGGGGCGGCTTGGGCGGGCGATTGCGGGACGGGTTTGTCGCTCCCTGCGGCCACCACCAGGCGCTGGCCGATCTGCAACACGTCGTCGCGCTGGATGCCGTTCCAACTGCAGAGCTGTTCCACCGAGACATGATAGTCGTGCGCTATTTTGGTCAGGTAATCGCCCTTCGCGACGGTATGGGTCGTGGCGCCCGGGGGGATGGGGGCCGCGGCGGCGGCGCGGCGGGCGGTGGGCGCGGCGGGCAGTTTGACCGGCATATCGCAGTCGGCCGTCAACGTGCGGGGCTGCGCGTCCGGCTTGTCGTTGAAATACGCTTTCGCCGTGACGCTGTTGAGCACCAGCAACCCGTTGCCTTTATTGAAGATGTACAGGGTGTCGTTTTTGAGCGTGCGCGAGCCGTAATCGAGCATCATGGCCGGGTCGAAATGTTGTCCGGCGGCCAGCACCTCGAAATGGACGTGGTCGGTGGTGGCGTTGCCCGTATGGCCGGCCAGGGCGATGGCCTGTCCCTGCATCACGGGTTGGCCGACCTCCACCAGGTTGCGCACGTTGTGGCCGTAGAGGGTCTCCAGGCCGCACGGGTGGCGGATCACCACGATGTTGCCGTAATTGTAGTATGGCTTGCTCATGCGCACCACGCCGGGCAGCGCGGCGCGGATCGTGTCGCCCTGCGGGGCGCGGATGTCGGCGCCCGAATGGACACGGCCGGAACGGGGCCCGTAAGCGGAGATCATATCCCCCTGGTAGGGGTAACAGAATCTTTCGCGCATGACGTTCAGCGGCAGCACCAGCATCTCGCCCATGCGGGGACTGATCGTGACCAGTTTCACATGCTGCGTTTCGACCGGGTTGAATTGCATCGGCACGTTCATGTAATCCGATTCCAGCCCCATCGCGGGCCGCGTCACGCCGTCCGCCCCCACGACCACGGCACTCTGCTGCGTGGTTTGCGGTTTCGAACCTTCGGGCATGAGCACGTCGGCCGAGGTCTGCGTTTTGGAGGGGATGGAAGGGGCGGATTGGACCTCGCGCATGGATTGGGCGCGGCGCTGGGTGGAACATCCCCACGTGAGTGCGATCACGCAGACAAAAGCGGTAAATTTTCTCATTTCAAGGGGGAATATTTGGTGGTTTCCTCAGCGGTGCTGTAAAAATAAAATAAATCTGCTAATCTTGATGTATGTCAGCGAATATTTTATTGTGCATAGCGTAAATTTTTGTTTGAAAGCCGCCTGCAACCGCCCTTGTGGCCGCCAGGCGGGGTCCCGGACAGGAGTGTGCGCGGTAACGGCAAGAAAATAAGCCGAATACGATGAATCATTACCCGAAGCCTGCGTTATTGATTAGTTATTTTTTATCTTTGGGGCATAATTTTGAATGAGAAGATGGAGATGAATGCAGAACAGACCCGGTGCCTGATCCTGGGCAGCGGCCCGGCCGGTTTCACCGCCGCCATATACGCCGCCAGGGCCAACCTCTCCCCCGTGCTCTACGAGGGGATCGAACCGGGCGGACAGATTACCACGACCACCGAAATAGAAAACTTCCCCGGTTATCCGGAAGGGATCGGCGGAGTGGCGATGATGGAGGATTTTAAGAAACAGGCCAAACGGTTCGGCGCCGACATCCGTACGGGGGCCGCCACCGAGGTCGATTTTTCGCAACGTCCGTTCCGTGTGACCATCGACGGGACCAAAGAGATACGGGCCCACGCCGTGATCATCGCCACCGGCGCGACGGCCAAATACCTCGGTCTGCCCTCGGAGCAGCGTTTCCGTGGGATGGGCGTCTCGGCCTGCGCCACGTGCGACGGCTTTTTCTACCGCAAACGCGACGTGGCGGTCGTCGGCGGGGGCGACACGGCCTGCGAGGAGGCGCTCTACCTCGCCTCGATCTGCAACAAGGTCTACCTGGTGGTGCGCAAGGATTACCTGCGCGCCTCGAAGGTGATGCAGCACCGCGTGGTGGCTACGCCGAATATCGAGATCCTTTTCGAACATACCACGCAGGAGGTGTTGGGCGACGCTTCGGGCGTCACCGGCGCACGGCTGGCCCGCAAGGACGGCAGCGAAGTGGTGATCGACATCCACGGCTTTTTCGTCGCCGTCGGCCACCACCCCAACGTGGAGGTGTTCGAAGGGCAGATCGAGCTGGACGACAACCGCTACATCAAGACCTGGCCCGGCACGTCGCGCACCTCCATGGAGGGCGTCTTCGCGGCGGGCGACGTGCAGGACCCCGACTACCGCCAGGCGATCACCGCCGCCGGGTCGGGTTGCCGCTCGGCCATCGACTGCGAGCGTTACTTAATGGCCAAAGGACTTTAGGATTTTGCTCACCACGGGGGATATAACGGGGATCACCACGCCGCAGCAGTTCGACGCGGCGGCGATGGAAATATTTCGTTTCCAGGCGCAACGGTGCGCCCCCTACGCCGAATACCTGCGCCTGATCGGGGTCGATCCCGCGGACGTGGAGACCCCGGAGCAGATCCCTTATTTACCCATCGGGCTGTTCAAGACGCACGACGTGTACTGCGGTGCGCAGCCGCCGGAAATCGTTTTTACGAGCAGCACCACGGGGGGCGATATCCCCGCGCGGCACATGATGGAATCCACAGCGCACTACGAGCAGGTCTTTACCGCGATCTTCTCGGCGTTTTACGGCTCCCCGCAGGACGTGGCGATCTTCGCGCTGCTGCCGGGCTACCTGGAACGGCAGGGGTCGTCGCTGGTCTACATGGCCGACCGGCTGATCCGCCAAAGCGGCGAGGGGGGATTCTTCCTCGACGATTACGAGGGGTTGCTTGCGGCGATGGAGCGCTGCCGCCGGCCGAAGATCCTGTTGGGCGTGAGCTACGCCCTGTGGGACCTGGCCGAAAAGCGCCCCGGGCCGCTGAAAGATACCGTCGTGATGGAGACGGGCGGCATGAAAGGAAAACGGGAAGAGCTGCCGCGCAGCGAATTCCACAAGATATTGGAACGGGCTTTCGGTGTGGAACGTATTCATTCCGAGTACGGCATGGCCGAACTCACCTCGCAGGCCTACTCGGCGGGCGAAGGCGTGTTCCGCGCGCCGGCATGGATGCGCGTACGTACGCGCGATGTGAACGACCCGTTCGAATTAAAGCCGGCCGGTGTGGCCGGTGCGGTGAATATCACCGATCTGGCGAATCGCTCCTCGTGCGCCTTCCTGCAAACGGAGGATATGGGGACGGCGTTCGCGGATGGCAGTTTTGTAATTTCGGGGCGGGTGGCAAGGAGCGACGTAAGGGGTTGTAATTTGCTTGTTCAATGAGAGATATTCCATCCTATTCGGTGGTCATACCGCTCTTCGACGACTGCTTCGAGGTGTCGCGTGCGGTGACTTCGGCGTTCGCGCAGAGCGTCCAGCCCGCGGAGATCCTGGTCATCGACGACGGCTCCACGGACGGCGGCGGCCAGGTGATCGAAGAGCTGGGGCTGCCCCTGGTGCGGGTGGTCCGCCAGCCGCACGGCGGGGTGTCGGCCGCCCGCAACCGCGGGATCGCCGAGGCCGCAGGGGATTACGTCTGTTTCCTCGATTCGGATGACTGGTGGGACGAGGATTACCTCCACCACATCACCAACATGGTCAACAAACGCCCCGGCTGCGGCATCTACTGCACCGGGTTCTGGAAACACCATGCGGACGGGAAGATGTACCTCAACGAGCACAAGGTAAAGACCGTGGGGGTGGTGAAAAACTATTTCCGGCAGGCGCTTCGGTTAGAATTATGCCATACCTCGGCCGTAACGGTGCCGCGCTCGGTGTTCGCCCGGGTGGGCGATTTCCCGGTGGGGATGCTGCAGGGCGAGGACACCTACATGTGGATCAAGATCGCCCGCGAGTACGACGTCTGCTACCTGCCCGCGCGCATGTCCAACATCAACCTAATCACCCCGCACGAACGCGTCTACCGGCCTGAAACCGAGACCCATTCATTCCTGGAACTGCGCGCCTACGGCAATGCCGAACTGGACGAGTACCTGGCCCTGTGCCAGATCAACCTGGGGATCCTGCAATCGGAAAGCGGGTTTACGGAGTTGGCCGCGCAGTCCGCCCGCGACTGCGCCTATACCAAATCGTGCCGGGGGCGGCTGCGTAAACTAAAGATGCTCAACCGCATGCCGCTGAAATGGCGGCGCCGCGCGGTGGATTTTTATAAGAAGACGCGCTGGATATTACTGCATAAATAATTCCATATTTGTCATTCTGAGCGAAGCGAAGAATCTTGGTCGGGCTGTGCCGAAACAATTCCGACCAAGATTCTTCGCTTCGCTCAGAATGGCAAATAGGCGGCACTAACGTCTATAATTTCGGCTGCTTGAGCAGCCCGGCCACATAGCGCTCGATATCCGTTTTCAGTTTCTCATAGAGGAAACAATCCCGGTAATTCTCATTGTCGAGCAGGATGTCGCGCACGTTGCGGATGGCGTTGTTGTAGTTGCTCTGCTCGTTGCGCAGGGCGACGCCCTGTTTGGTGGAATAGGCGATGCGGTGGTTGGTGAGCATCATCAACTGGTCGCACACGGCGTGCAGGGCCACCATCACCACGTTGTCCATCAGCGTGTGCCCCTGCATGAACAGGTACGTGTTCTCCGGTTCCAGCCCCCGGCGGGAAATCTCGCCCGCGAAACGGTTCAGGTCCCCTTCCAGGCCCGTATGGCGGTGCTGCAGGGTCTCCAGCTTGCGTCCCACCTGGCGGGCGAGCCACTCGATGGTCGAGGCGCCGTTGTCGTCCACCTCCACGTAGTTGATCTTCACGCTGCTCTTGAAGTCGAGCAGGGTGAAAAAACTCTCGGTCTTGCGCTGCGCCGAGAAGGCGTACCACAGGAACAGCGGGTAGACCGTGCGGGAATAATCGGCCATGAACCGTTCGAAATCGAAGATGCGCGTATCGTTTTTGGTCGCCTTCACGCAGACGTTGTGCAGCGAGGGGGCGTAGCAGAGGAAATTCTCGGTCGCGTAGGCGTAGGTGTGGAACATGTAGGGCGAGGAGTGGAGCAGGCGCGAGCTTTCGGTCGTCTCGCCGAACAGGTAGTCAAAATCGCTGTCCGCGCAGAGCAGCAGGAGCGGCGAGGCGTTGTCCAGCATATCGAAAAGCACCTTTTTGCCCTTCGCCAGGTCGCGCCGCGGGGGCACCGAAATTTCGAAGGTGACTCCATCGCATTCGAAATCATCGAATATGCCGCGCCAGAAAGCCACATCCTCGTACCCTTCGACAAAAACCTGCACCAGCCGGGTCTGCTTGGGAACGGGCATGCGGCGGGCCAGCCGTACTTCCGGGCGCGGATTTTTTTGGCCCGATATTCGCTCTCTGTCACGTCTGCGTCTGCTCATGACTGCAAATTTATGAAAATTACGGTTATCTTTGCCTGATAAATGCCGAATAAGTGCTGCAATAAAGGTTCTTTTAATTCTGTCACTCTTTTTCGGCTGAGGCCGACTTACTTTTTGGCTTGATCCAAAAAGTAAGCAAAAAGATCAAGGCGCCGCGCTCCCGGCTTACCCGCTAAGGGCTTTTGGAACAAGTCGCCCGGAAATTCCACTGCGCACAGGCCACATCGCGCGCCTTGCGCTGGCGCTCCGGCCTCCCGTTCCAGTTTCCGGTCTTTGTCGTTCCAAAGGCCCGAGCGGGTCCCAAGCCTCCCGCTGCCAGGCGCCGGCCCCGCCTTCGGCTACCCGCGGTGGTTGAAATTGTGACGACGGGCTCGTAGGGGCACCCCTTGTGGGTGCCCAAAAAGAATCTTTATTGATTGCATGATAAATCCAATTTGCTCCTTTGCGCGATCGAAACAATGAATAATAACGACTGGAAAGCAAGATTGGGTGTGGTCTATTCCACCAATCCCGACTATGAATACCGCGGTGAAGAAAACGTCGCCGCCGAGTCCCTGCCCCCCGGGCAGCAGGACCTGCGCGTATGGCTCGACCGCAAGCAGCGCGCGGGCAAGCAGGTCACGCTCGTCAAGGGTTTCGTGGGCCCGGACGAGGATTTGAAAGAGTTGGGCACCCTGCTCAAAAGCAAATGCGGCGTGGGCGGAAGCGCCAAGGACGGGCAGATCATCATCCAGGGCGACCACCGCGACCGCATCGTGGACATCCTGATCAAAAACGGCTACCGCGCCAAAAAAGCAGGCGGATGAAACGGATCATACTACTGATAATAAGTCTGCTGCCCCTGGCCGCCGCCGCACAGTATTACGACCAGGGCGTAGCCCCGGCGTCGATCAAATGGAGCCAGATCAAGACCCCTTACAACCGGATCGTCTTCCCCTCGGATTACCTGCCGCAGGCCACCCGCGTGATGCACTACCTGGACACGGTGCGCCTGGCGGTCTCGCACGGCTACCGCGTGGGCGCGATGCGCATGCCGGTGGTGCTGCAGACCCATAATTTCTCATCGAACGGGCTGGTGATGCTCGCCCCCAAGCGCATGGAGCTGATCGTCGCCCCGCCCGCGGCCATGACCCCCGAGCCGTGGCTCAAGCAGCTTACGACCCACGAGTCGCGCCACGCGGTGCAGTACAACCTGATGAACCGCCATTTCATCAAAGGCGTGAGTTACGTGTTAGGGCAGCAGGGTTCGCTGATCGGCGTGGCGCTTTTCCCGATCTGGGCGATGGAGGGCGACGCGGTGATGGCCGAGACGGAGCTCTCGACCTTCGGGCGCGGCCTGCAACCTTCGTTCACCATCGAGTACCGCGCCATGCTGGCCGAGCGGCCCGAGTACAAGCGTTGGGCGGTGGACAAATGGTTCTGCGGCTCGATGCGCGACTACATGCCCGACCACTACCAGCTGGGCTACCAGATGACCACCTACGCCTGGACGCGCTACGGCGAGAACGTCTGGGACAAGGTCGGCACCTTCGCCTCGAAATACCCGTTTTTGATCTTCACCACGAAGATCTCCATGTGGAAATACTACCGCACCTCGGTGAACAAGATGTCCCGCGAGGTGATGGCCGACCTGGACGCCTACTGGCGTTCGCTGCCCGAGCGCTCGAACAGCAGCACGATCATTCCGACCCCGATCACCTCCTATACCACCTATTCCTCGCCCCTGACGGCGAAGGACGGGCGGATCCTCGCCTTCAAATCGGATCTTGACCGCCCGAGCCGGATCGTTTGGGTCGACCCCGCGACGGGCGAAGAGCGCACGTTGCTGCGCACCGGACGGCCCAACTCGCCGCTCTCTTACGATGGGCGGATGCTGCTGTGGAGCGAGTTGCGCTATTCGAAATTCTGGGGACAGAAAGTCAACTCACAACTCTGCTGGGCCGACCTGTGGACCGGTAAGAAAGGCGTGATCACCGGGGAGCGGCAGGTACTTTTCCCCACGACCTACGGCGAGCGGATCGTTTTCGTGCAGTACGACTACGACGGCACCTACTCGATCCGTGAGCACGGGCGCAAGGAGCCGCTCTGGAAATTCCCGCTCCCGGTCTCGATCCACGGCCTGGCGGTCGATGCCCTCACGCAGTCCCTCTATTTCATCGCCGTGGACGAGGGCGGCATGTACATCGGCGCGTGGGTGGACAACAACGGCGAGCCCTATATCCGTATCGTCAAACCCGCCACGTATAGCACCATCAATGACCTGCGGGCCGAGTTCGGAGTGCTCTATTTTACCTCCACGCAATCGGGACGTGACGAGGCGCACGCCATTTCGGCCGCCACGGGCGAGGAGGTACGCCTGTCCGATTCCCGATACGGTTCGTTCTCCCCCGCCCCCGACGGCCACAACACCGTGATGACCACCTATACCCCGGAAGGGTATCTGCTCGCGCGGCAACCCGCCACCGCTTTCAGGGAAGCGGTGCCCGAGCGAAAAATGCCCGAAAACGTGGTCAACCCCCCGCGCGTGCATTGGGACGACGTGCCGCTGAACATGGACTCGATCGTCGTGGCGGACACCACCTCGCTGCCCGTGAAACGCTACCGCAAAGGGCTGCACATGGTCAACGTCCACAGTTGGGCGCCCCTTTCCTTCGACGCCGCGGAGATCGTCGACGAGATGGCCTCGACCCTCAACGCCGGGGTGACGGTGCTCTCGCAGGACCTGCTCAACTCCACCATCATCGAGGCGCGCTGGGCGTGGATGAACGGCACCTCGCGCGTGGAGGCCAACATCAAATACGAGGGGCTGATCCCGAAATTCGAATTGGACGTCACGTGGGGCGGCGGCGACCAGCTCACCTACAACCCCTTCCGCCTGCGCGGCATCACCCCCGGGCACACGCCTTACCTGCAGCTCGACGGGCGCGTCTACCTGCCGGTCTACTTCGACCGGGGCAGCCACACCTCGCTGCTGCAACCCTCGGTCGATTTCCAATACTCCAACGGATTGATATACAACCAGGACGGCAGCCTCACACGCGGGGTTTACAAGTTGGTCAGCGAGTTGCAGTATTCCGACCAGGCGCGCATGGCCTACCGCGACCTGCTGCCGCGCTGGGGCTACGCCGTGCGCGGCAATGTGGTCACCAATCCTTGTAACAGCGATTTTACCACGCTATACGCCGCATTCGCCCGCGGCTATCTTCCCGGTATCCTGCGCCACCACAGCCTGATGCTGCGCGCCGCGTGGCAATGGCAGAGCGGGGGTTACTTCGGATTCCAGCAAAAGGATATTTTCCCGAAAGGGGTCGATACGAACATAGGCGCCACCCAGCGTTACCAGGCCGCGGCCGCCGACTACCAGTTCCCGGTCGTTTGCCCCGACATGGGCATCGCCTCGATCGTCTATTTCAAGCGTATCCGCTTCAACCTGGCCGGGTATTACGCCCGCTACCGCCCCTTGATGATCGGCGGCGAGACGCCCTGGCAGAACGTCTGGTCCTATGGCGGCGACATCATCATGGATGTAAACCTGCTGCGCGCGCCCGCCTCGGGGACCAACCTGCTGCGCTTTTCGTTCTACCATCCTTCGGACCGAAAGGGGCTGTTCTTCGGATTTGACTTTACTCTGCCTATTTAAGTCCGGTCTTGTCATTCTGAACGAAGTGAAGAATCTTGGTCGGAAGTGTTTCTGCACACAGCCCGACCAAGATTCTTCACTTCGTTCAGAATGACAAAGCTATTGGGCTTGTTCCGTTTTCGGAGGAAACATATTGCGGATCACCGCGCCGACCTCCGAACGGATATAAGGCCAGCGGACGACGATGCCGATCGCCATCAGCACGATCACCACGGTCATGATGACGATATTCTGTCTATTTTGTTTGGTCTTTGTCATAATAGCATGATAAGGCTTGCGGCCATGACGGCCATTCCGGCGACCAGGCCGTAAATCGCGATATGGTGCTCGCCGTACTCGTGCGCGGCCGGGAGCAGTTCGTCGAACGAGATGTAGATCATGATCCCGGCCACGGCGGCGAACGTGCAGCTGAGCAGCATCGGGGACATGAAAGGCATCAGGATCAGGTAGGCGATCAGCGCCCCGGCGGGCTCCGAAAGGCCCGAGAGGAACGAGTACCAGAACGCCTTCTTCCGGCTCCCCGTGGCATAGTAGACCGGAACGGAGACGGCGATACCCTCGGGAATGTTGTGGATGGCGATGGCCACGGCGATCGCCAGGCCCAGCCCGGGCGACTGGACGGCCGACATGAAGGTGGCGATCCCCTCCGGAAAGTTGTGCACGGCCACGGCCAGGGCGGTGACGATGCCCGCGCGGTGGAGGCTCTTCGTGCTTTTTTCTCGGTGACTGAGGTCTTCGAGGGTTTTGGGCTCGTGGGGGTTGTCCCCCGCGGGAACCAGTTTGTCTATGCCCGCCGCCAGGGCGATACCGCCGAAAAGGCACGCCACGGCGACGATGTCGCCCGTCTTAGCCCCATGCAGCACGCCGATGTCCACGCGCGCCTGTTGGAAAAGCTCCACGAACGAGATGTAGATCATCACCCCGGCCGAAAACCCGAGCGAAAAAGAGAGGAATTTACGATCGGTATGGCGCGCGAAAAAAGCGATGCAACTGCCGATGCCGGTCGAGAGGCCGGCGAAAAGGGTGAGCCCGAGGGCGTATAATATGGTACTGTCCATAGTTTTTACATTGTGTTCCTGTCGTCAAGGCGAGGCGGCCCGCGGGGGAAAGAAAGAACACCCGGTTTGTAGTGTCGACACTGGCCCCGCCAAATGCCAAAAAGATAGTTATGAAAACCCCAAATAGCGCGCAACAAG
>JAVBPS010000029.1:0-42719 GCA_031549495.1 Rikenellaceae bacterium
GGGGAATATTTGTCATTCTGAACGAAGTGAAGAATCTTGGTCGGAAGTGTTCTATACACAGCCCGACCAAGATTCTTCGCTTCGCTCTGAATGACAAGCTAAAATTCTCCGTGTGCCGGGCGGCACCGCGGAATTTACCCTGAGCGCAGCCGAACGGGTTCAGAATGACAAAGCGGTGACTTTTTCGGCTCAACCTACGGATGCCCGTCGTCCTGAACGTCCGAAAGCGTGGTGCGTTTCTTCTCCAGCGAATTCCACGCGTAGACGATGTACGCCAGCACGAACGGTATGATCAGCGAGACGATCGACATCACTTTCAGCGTGAAGAAACTCGACGAGGCATTGAATATCGTCAGCGAACTCTGCGGGTCGGCCGTCGAAGGGTAGAACGCCGTGTCGTTATACCCCGCCGCAAGCAGCAGGCAGCAGACCGTCGCCACCGTCCCCACGCCGGAGTACCAGATCCCGCGGCGGGACGAACGGCACAGCAGCGTGATCATAATCCCGTATAGCACCGCCAGCACGCCCGCCACAAAGAGCGCCCCGACCACCGGCATCTGCACGAAATTCAGGAAATACTTGTACGGCTCTATGTAAACCTCGCCCGTCTCAGGCATCACGGCAAAACCGCCCGCCAGGAGAGTCCAGATCACGAAAACCAGGAAAAACAGAACGAAAGGCACCGCATTGAACCACATGGCCCTGCGGCTGCGCGCTTCAAATTCAGGCTCGTCGACACGGTTGATGAACAGTTGAAGGGCGAGCGTGCGGGCGAGGAAAAGCACCGCAAGCCCCAGCGCGGCATTGCGCGGGTCGGCTATGGCCTCCAGGCCGTGCCACTCATTGCCCCAACGGCTGATCACCGGCGAGGCGGCGTTGGTGATGTTGGACATATTGACCGTGAAATCGGAACCCGTGAAGAACGTCCCGATGACCACGCCGACGAGGAACGTCCCCAGCAGCCCGTTGATCATCAAAAATACATCATAAGTCTTGCGCCCGAAGATATTCCCTGGCCGTGAACGGCACTCATAGGAAACCGCCTGCAGGACGAACGAGAACAGGATGACCATCCAGAGCCAGTACGCCCCGCCGAAGCTGGTCGAGTAGAACAGCGGGAACGAGGCGAAAAGCGCCCCCCCGAACGTGACGAGCGTGGTGAACGTATATTCCCATTTCCGCCCGAGTATGCTGATCATGATCCCGCGCTGACCGCCATTCTGCGGCAGCGAGAAAAGCATGGACTGCCCCCCCTGCACGAAGAGCAGGAACGCGAACAACCCACCGATCAACGAGATCAGAAACCACCAGTATTGTTGAAGGAAAACATATGTGATCATAGCTGTCAGATTTTTTTAATTATGAATTATGGATTATGAATTATGAATTGGCGCGCGCCTGATTCATAGCTGTAATTCATAATTCATAATCCATAATTCATAATTCATAATTTCTTTAATAGTTATCACTCCCGGGAATTTCCTCCGCCTCGGTGTCGAACGGCTCGGGCCCTTTTTTGATCTGCTTGAGCATGATCCTTATCTCGGCCGCCAGCAGGACGGTGAAGAGCACCGCGAAGATCCAGAACGTCGTCTGCACCGACCCCGCCGAGACGCCCGAAATGGCGGCCTGGACCGGCAGGATATCCTGTATGGCCCACGGCTGGCGCCCCACCTCGGCGACCACCCAGCCGAATTGCCCGGCCAGGTATCCCAACGGTATGGTGATGATGCCGATCCACAGCAGCCAGCGCTGGCGTGCGATATCATGCTTTCTGCTCCACGCGAAAAAGCCCGCCACCAGGAACAGCGCGATGAACCACATCCCCAGCAGCACCATCACGTGGAACGAATAGAAGGTCAGCCCGACCGGCGGGATCAGGTCCTCGGGCGTGTCGAGATAGCCGTAGCCGAACCAGGGATAGTTGATCTGCAACTCCTTTTTGTAGGACGCGGCCATTTCCTCGTCGCCCCCGTTGACCGAGGCGCGGTAATCTTCCAGCGCCTTCTGGGCGAGTTTGCCGCGCTGGCGCATCTCTTCGAACGACAGGGCGACGGTGCCGTCGGGTTTCTCATAGCCGCCCTCGATGATATTGCGGATGCCGGGCACGTAGGCGTCGAAATCCATGAACGCAAGGAAGGATAACGCCTTGGGGATCGCGATCTTCGCCACGACGGGCTTCACCCCGTCGTCGTACGATTTTTTGGCGGGATTCAGGATGCCCACCCCGACGAGTTCCACGCCGTTATAGCCGTCGTAGTGCCCCTCCATCGCCGCGAGTTTCATGGGTTGCCGCTCCGCGACGTTGCAGGCCGAGCCATGTCCCGTGACCAGGATCAGTACGGACGAGATCAGCCCGAACAGCGTCCCGGCCCGCAGGCTCTTCCGGGCGAAATCCGTGTGCCGCCCGCGCAGCAGGAACCAGCCGCTCACCCCGACGACGAAGATGCCGCCCAGCACCCAGCCCGAGAGTACCGTGTGGATGAATTTATTGATCGCCACGGGAGAGCCGAGGATCGCCCAGAAATCGATCATCTCGTTGCGCCCGGCGTCGGGATTGAACTCCATGCCGACCGGATACTGCATCCACGCGTTGGCCACCAGGATCCATAGCGCCGAGATCGTCGCGCCGAAAATGGTGAGCCAGGTCGACGTGAGGTGCATCCCGCGGCTGAGTTTATTCCACCCGAAGAACATCAACGAGATGAACGTGGCCTCCAGAAAGAACGCCAGGGTCGCCTCGATGGCGAGCGGCGCCCCGAAAATATCGCCCACGAACCAGCTGTAATTGGACCAGTTGGTGCCGAACTGGAATTCGAGGATCAGCCCGGTGGCCACGCCGAAGGCGAAGTTGATGCCGAACAGGCGCATCCAGAACTTGGCGGCGTTCTTCCACTCTTCCTTGCCGGTGCGCACGTAGAGCGTCTCCATCACCGCCATCACGATGCCCAGGCCGAGCGTCAGCGGTACGAAGATCCAATGGTAACAGGCCGTCAGGGCGAACTGCGCCCTCGACCAGTCGACTAATGAAGCGGTCAGAAATTCCATTCAGATTTCGGTGTTTGAGGTTTAAGTCGGGGGTGAAAAACGCTTTATTTACCGCGTATGATCAGTTCGTTGACGACGTGGTCGGCTTTCTGCTGCTCGGTATCGAAATTCTTATTGAGTACGTTGGGGAAGAAGAACACCTTCAGGATGGCGAACATGATGAACAGCTTGATGAGCGCGACCGCCCAGAGCGTACGCCCTACGGTCATGTTACGGAACCCGTCGCGAAAAAAAACGTAAACGTTCCTGCAAATGGCGGCCATAACGGTCATCGTGTTAAGGGTGAACGGATTTGCGGATCCGTGCCGGAAATCCCAATTCTAAAATTAATACAAATTCCCGTAAATACATGCGGTTTGCGGAAAAAAATACACCCTGCGGCCAAAACAAAGAGAAAAGGGCACTTTGGTTCGGCGGCATTTGTAATGCCGCCGCCCGGGCAAACGCGAATTTGAAATTCGCGAAATAACGCAAGCGGCATTGCAAATGCCGCTTAACAACGGGTTGGTGTAAATTCGGCACACATTATGGCTGTGTCTCCTCAGTCCGGGCTTGTCATTCTGAACGCAGTGAAGAATCTTGGTCTGAATTGCTGCGGCACAGCCCGACCAAGATTCTTCACTGCGTTCAGAATGACAAAGATAAGCCGCGATAAATTGCAGGGGTTTGAACCCTGTTCTGAAACGATCAGTAAGTCAACGAAACCGTATCCGAATTCTTCCAACCCGCCCGGATCGCCACGACGGCCAGTCGATCCCCTTTGCTCACCTCCACCGGTTTCGAATAGAGGAACCAGTGCGCCTTGTTGCCGCCGAGCCCCGCCCCGTTGACCTGATAGCAATAGGAGAGCTCCGCGGAAGGATCGACCACCGTCAGTTTCCCGTCCCGGATCTCGGCCACGGGCCTGGGCGCCTGGAGTTTCACCCCCTCGGGCATCGCCTCTTTGACGAAATCTTCCTCCTTGTATTTCACCCACTTGGCGTTATAGGCCGCGATCCACTCTTTCTGGTAAGCCGCCCGCATCTTTTTCAATACGGAAGCGTATTTGGGATCCCTTGCCAGATCGACCACGTTATGCGGGTCGGCGTCGCAATCGTATAAAGCCTCGGCCAGCGCCGGGGTATTGAACCAGATGGACTGCACGGCGTTTAATTTCCCCTCTTTATAAAGCTCCTCCATGTTGCGCGCCATAGCCATCTGTAAGCGATAGGCATTGGGCCGGTAGACGCTTTGCTGGGGCATATAGTTACGCAGGTAGAGGTAACGGCCGTCGCGGATCGAGGCGCGCTTCTCGACCTGCTCGTCGAAGCGGTCCGTGGCGCCGAAGACGTACTTGCGTCGCTCGACCTTTTTCACCCCGTACATGGGCTTACCGTGGATATTCTTAGGCTGTTCGACCCCGGCCAGGGCCATGATCGTGGCGGGAATGTCGACGAACATGTTCAGGTTGCCGTTCACCGTGCCCGCGCCGCGCCGGTCGGGGAAGCGGATCATGAAGGGGACGTTGCTGCCCGAGTCCATGATCTCGCGTTTGCCGCGCGCGATGGGGCCGCCGTTGTCCGAGTACCAGATCACGATCGTGTTGTCCCATTTACCGGCCTTTTTCACCTCGTCGCACAGCGCCTGGAACTGCTCGTCCATGCGGGTGATGTTGCTGTACATGACGGCCAGGTCGTGGCGGATCACCTCGTTGTCGGGAAAGTAGGGGGCCACGGGCATCCGGGCCGGATCGACCGTCAGGGGCTTATTCGTATTGCCCCAGATCTGCGACTCATGGGTGACGTTGAGGTTGAACACGGCGTAGAAGGGGGCGTCCGCCGGGCCGTTGCGCCAGTGCGCCTTGTTGCTCGACTCGTCCCAGGCCGAAAGGGGGCACTGGAACTGATAATCGGTCTTGGCGTTGTTGGTGCAGTAATATCCCGCCGCGCGCAGGTGCTCGGTGAAGCATTTCACGCCCGCGGGGGGCACGGCCTCCCGGCTTTTGTCGAACGTGGTCACGCGCATGTAGTTGGCCCCGTCGTTGGAGGCGTACCGGCCGGTGATGAGCGAATAACGGCTCGGGGCCGACACCCCCACGCAGGTGAACATGCGCGTGTGGCGGATGGCCTCTTCGGCGGCGAAGCGGTCCAGGTTGGGTGAAACGCACACCGGATCGCCGTAGCAAGCCAGGTAGCAACTGATGTCCTCGCAGACGATGGCCAGGATGTTGGGCCGTTGAGGCTGGCCGGCGGGTGCGGCCGCGGCAGCCGCCACGGGCAGCGCGAGCAGGGGAATGATCGCCGTTTTTTTCATGTCGTAGTCGTGTTTTGATTCTCAGGTTGTACAAATATACTACATTTTCAGATAAAGAAACCGAGCCTTATAAACGTGGACGGTCGCGGATCCGGATAAAAACACCCCCTCCCGGCGGATCTATCTTTACCCCGCATTTAACACGAAAAAGCATGAATCAGAAAATCAAACATTACATGCGGGGCGACACGATCCGGTTCGATGTCATCCCGGGCGAGGGTTTCGACGAGCAGTTCGACTTCTCGCTGAAGATCTACCCTGCCGCGGGGGGCGGCCAGGTGCAACTGCTGCGCAAGCACCAGATGGAGGCGCTCGACGGCGGCGGCTGGCGCGGCGAACTGCCCTCGGTCGTGACGGCCGCAATGGGTGCGGGCGAATACATGATCGAGTTGCTCCTCAAACAGGCGGCGGGGGTGAACTGCATCGCCCAGGCCCCTGCATTTGAACTGCACGCCTCGGAATCTTTAGGAGAACTGCTATGAGAGTCAGTTTTATATTTCTTCCCCCGTGCGTCGACACTTCCCCCAGGGGGTGGTGGGCCACCGAGATCATCTTTGGCCAGGGGCGCGACGGCCGTCCGGGCCTGCCGGTGCGCCACCGCACAGCTGTGCTGGCAGTCGGCGACTGGACGGCGTGTCCGGAAGGGTTCCGCTGCACGGTCGAGGATGCGGAATTTTCCGGAACGCTCTATGTCCCCGTCACGGTCGATAACGCCTGCGTTGCCGCGGCCGCTCTGGCACAACTGCTGCCTTCCCCCTTCTTTGAAGAGGGCAGGATGACCCTTTATGCCGCCGTCCGCCCCGAAGCGCAGATCACCATTCATTACAGTCTGTTGTCATGATCGCGATTCACGGGACACTTGATGCCGGAGCCGTTGCTTCGGCCGCCGCATCCGGCAAATGGACGCCGCCCGCCGACTGGCCGGACATCCGGCGGATCCTGGCCGATGACGTGGCGCCCGCCGGGTATCAGAAACTCGGCGCCGTGCTGATAGCGGACAATCGCCGCACGTACAGTTTGAATGTATTAGGCGGTAGTTACTACCGCACCTGGGACGGGTATACCGGGACTTCGGCCGCATACCCCGTAAACAGCGCTACGATGACCCCGACATCCGAAGGATATAATGTCGGCTGGATCATCATTTACGGAACGACCGGCAACCGCAACATAACTCTGTTCAGTTGGTGCGCAGATATGGGAAAGTCCATTCTGTGGGGATATATCGACGATGCGAATATAACCGACATCCAATTGGGAATGGGTACCGGAGGGAATGCGGGGTGTTTTATTTTAAGGGCTTTTGAAACGACCGAAAAGACAACCACCTCCATAACGGCTTTTCGTGTGGGGCTTTGTAATGGGTGCCGGAGCATGGAAAAATTCACCTTCCCGGACGGCCCCACAACTATACAGGGCACCACATTGAGCGGGTGTTTAAATCTACGGGATTTGTCGCTGCCTAAGACGCTGACCACAGTAACGGGCGGGGGGTCTGATTTTGCGAATTTGTGGTCGCTCGCGGAGCTTGATGTCTCTATGTTTCAGGGATTCACGGGCAACTTTATCCAGGGGTTACGCGATGTTTCGAAATTGAAGTTGCCCGCATCATTTATTTCGATAGAAGCCAACGCGCTAAGTAGTCTGAAAAATCTGAGGGAGTTGACGATAACCGGCGATTCCGTGGCGATAGGACAGAATGTTCTTGCGGGTGGCGTTATCAATAAATTGACCCTCGATGTGAACGGGGTGGTCAACGCCACGACCGGAGCGCTGGGAAGCATGCAGACACTCACGCGCCTCGAATTGAGACAGGGATGCCGGTTCACGGGCAATTTCACGCTGCAAACGGACTACTCTCTAAAGCCGGATGACTTTGTTGAGTATTTTGCCAAACGCATAGCCGATAACACGGGTAATGCGGCCATTACGATCACCGTATGGAACGTACTGTGGTCGCAACTGACTACGGATGAGCAAGCCATCCTAACGAATAAAAACTATATCGTTCAAACAGCATTGGGATAATGAAAACTCAGATTATAGAGGGCAAGATCGAACGCCTGACCCCCGAAGAGGGCATGGTGCTAACCGCGTGGCGAGACGGCGACTTGGTCGAACACTACGCCGGGTTGACCTCGGTCGACGGGCCGGTCGGGTTTGATCGGCAGGGGTACAGGGAGATACCCGCCCCGGAGCATGAGGCGTTGTCGGCTGCCCGCGAAGCGGCCGCAGACCGGTCGCAGACGGTTTAGAAGTCGAGCAACTTGTATTTTTTCTGGAGCTGGGGGATCGTGTACTTATGGTAGTGCCACCACTCTTTCGGGTGGTGTTGGAACCCGGCGCCTAACATCACCTCGTAGAGCAGGGCGCGGTTGTCGGCCGCCTGCCGGGTGATCTTTCCCTGTTTGACCAGTTTCGTTTCGTCGCCCACGTTGGCCTCATAGCCAAAATGGTCGAACGCCGTGCCCATGTCGAGCGCCTCGCCCTGCGCATCGAGGATGGTCACGTCGACCGCCGCGCCGTAGTTGTGGCGGCCGCCCCCTTTGGCCGGATTGGCCACGTAGATATTCTGCGGCGTGCCCGCCACGATGCGGAAGAACTCACGCTGCACGCTCATCGGGCGCGCGGCGTCGAGGATCACCAGCGTGTAGCCCGGGCGGAGCTGTTGCAGCTTCGCCTGGGCCGCCGCGGTCATCTGCGCGAATTCGGGATAGAGGTATGCCGTTTCCAGGTCGCCGTAGACGTCCTTGCCGACGAAATTATCGGTCGTCGAGTACATCAGCCGCACCTGGATCGTGGGGTCGAGCGTGGTCACGTCGACCAGCCCGGCCTTGCGCATCAGCGCATCGAAATCCTGCGCCCCGGCCAGCACGGGCAAGAGCAGCAAACAGAGCAATAAAGATCTTTTCATGGCAGGCAAAATTAAGGCAACTTTTGTATTTTCCAAAAAATGCTTATCTTTGCCCTCCGCTTCCGAACGGTTCGGGGGCGAAATAAACCTAACAATTTAAGAAATGCCTGTAAAAATCAGATTGGCACGCCACGGCAAGAAGGACCAAGCCTTCTATCATGTGGTCGTTGCAGACAGCAGGGCGCCGCGTGACGGTAAATTCATCGAGAAGATCGGGACCTACAATCCGAACACGAATCCTGCTACAATCGCCCTGGACTTCGAGAAAGCCCTGAGTTGGTTGCAAAAAGGCGCACAACCCACCGATACGGCGAGGGCCATCCTCTCCTACAAGGGGGTTTTATATAAGAAGCACCTGCTGGGCGGCATCGCCAAAGGCGCTCTTACCGAAGAGCAGGCCGAAGCGAAGTTCGAGCAGTGGATGGCCGAGAAAACCGGCAAGATCAACGCGAAGACCGTCAAACTGAAAGACGACAAGCGCGCCGACGACAAAGCCCGCCAGGCCGCCGAGGTGAAAGCCAAGGAAGCCAAAGCCCAGGCCATCGCCGCCAAGAACGCCGAGGCCGTAGCTGAGGAGAGTGCCGAAGAAGTTGCAGAGGAAGCCGCTGAAGCCGTAGCCGAAGAAGTTCTCGCCGAGCAGCAGGAAGCAGCCGTCGAAGGCGGCGCCGAAACCGACGTTACCCCCGAGGAGACTCCCGCAGCGGAATAACTCCCGCGAACTGCAGGATAAGATTTTTCTGAAAACTCCGCTATCTTCCGGGATAGCGGAGTTTTTGTTATCTTTGCCGTCATGAAAAAACAACTTTCAGGACGCATATCGAAACCCTTCGGCCAGGACGGCGAACTGGTGGTGAACCTCTACGAGGCTTTCCCGCAGCAGCCCGACCGGGACACGCCCGTCTGGGTGGTCGTCGACTCGCTCGACGTGCCACTGTACATCGAGAAATTCGACCGCCGGGGCCGCTCGTCGGCCGTGGTGCGTTTCGCCGATATCGACACCCCGCGCCGGGCGTTGGAGATGGTCGGCCGGGAGGTGTTCCTCGAAACCGACCTGCAAAAAGTGCAGGACGGCGACGACGGCGAACTCTACCTGGAAGACCTCGTCGGCTTTAAGGCCCACCTGGGCGGCGGGCTGACCGGGGTGATCGACGCGTTCCTGGACAGCGACCTGAACCCCCTGCTGCAGATCACGGCCGAAGGCAAAGAGCTGCTCATCCCCGCCGCCGACGATTTCATCGAAAAAGTAGACGAACGCCGCCGCGAGATCTGGTTCACGCTCCCCGAGGGCCTGCTGGAACTGAACGACTGATACTCCCCGATATTCCGTTTTTGTCATTCTGAACGCAGTGAAGAATCTTGGCCGGGCTGTGTCCAGAAAACAATTCAGACCAAGATTCTTCGCTGCGCTCTGAATGACAAGTTCAAATTCTCCGAGTGCCGGGCGGCACCGCTGCGCTCTGAATGACAAAAAAGAAATAAGTTTGCACCCTGTATGGCAAAAAGAACCCTCATAGACAAATTCCTCCTGATCCTGGGCCTCGTATGCCTGCTCGGGGCGACTGTCATCACCATCGCCTACGGCATGACCATTGGCAACGCGATGGCCTACCTGGCCGGCGCCGTGCTGGCCGCCCTGGGCTTATGGTTTCGGAAAATGCCCCGCCTGTGGCAGCGCCTGATCCGCTGGGGCGCCTGTGCCGGGGGCGCGTTGTTCGTGGTCGTGTTTCTGATCATCCTCGCGCACGGCCGCGACACGGTCGACTACCGCGAGGACTGCGTGATGGTCCTGGGCTGCGGCGTGCGGGGTGAGCAGGTGTTACCCACGATGCAGGCGCGCCTGGACCGCTGCCTGGACTATCTGGCGAAAAATCCCGGCGTCCCCGTCGTGGTGACCGGCGGGCAGGGCAACAAGGAACGCATCACCGAAGCCCTCGCCATGCGCCGTTACCTGGAATCCAAAGGTATTCCCGCCGGGCAGATCATCTCCGAGGACCGGGCGAGCGACACAAAAGAAAACATAAAGTTTTCAAAAGTGCTGCTGGATAGTATATTTCATGGCGAACCCTACACGGTGGCCTGCATCACGAGTGATTTCCACCTCTACCGCACCGGCCTGATCGTCGCCCCCACGGGCCTCGATGTGCGTTATATGGGTTCCGGCGTGAAATGGTACCTGCGCCCCTCGACCTGGTCCCGCGAGGTGCTGTCTGTTATTAAATATTGGATTTTCAAATAAATGGCTAAAGTCGTCATAGGCCTCTCGGGAGGCGTGGATTCGAGCGTCGCCGCGTGGCTGCTCAAGGAGCAGGGCCACGAGGTGATCGCCCTGTTCATGATCAACTGGCACGATACGACCGGCACGCTCTCGGGCGACTGCCCCTGGCACGACGACAGGATGTTCGCCGAATTGGTCGCCCGCCGCCTCGACCTGCCGTTCCACGTGGTCGACCTCTCGGAAGGGTACCGCGCCCGGGTGGTGGACTACATGTTCTCGGAGTACGAGCGCGGCCGCACGCCCAATCCCGACGTGCTCTGCAACCGCGAGGTGAAATTCGACCTCTTCCTGAAGGCCGCCCTCGACCTGGGCGCCGACTACGTCGCCACGGGCCACTACTGCCGTCGCGAGGATGCCGTCGTTGACGGCCGCACCGTATACCGCCTTTTGGCAGGCGTGGACGGCAATAAGGACCAGAGTTATTTCCTCTGCCAACTCTCGCAGGAGCAACTCTCGAAATCCCTCTTCCCCATCGGCCACCTTGAAAAACCCGAAGTGCGCCGCATCGCCACGGAGCAAAAATTAGCTACCGCCCAGCGCAAGGATTCCCAGGGCATCTGCTTCGTGGGCAAGGTGGATCTGCCCGTCTTCCTGCAACAGAAATTAGCCAAAAAACACGGCGATATCATCGAGATTCCCGCCTCATGGCCGGGCTACGCCCCCGCGGGCGACACCCTCGAAGCCTTGAGCGCTCCCCATATCTACACCCCCGCCGACGGCGTGAAGGCCGGCGAGCACGACGGCGCCCATTTCTACACCGTCGGCCAGCGCAAGGGCCTCGGCGTGGGCGGCAAGGCCGAACCGCTGTTCGTGATCGCCGTCGACACCGCGACCAACACGGTCTACGTGGGGCAGGGGCAGGAGCACCCGGGCCTCTACCGCCGCGGGCTGCACGTCGCTGCGGCCGAGGTGCATTGGGTGCGGCCCGACCTGGCTTTGCAGCCCGGCGAAACGCGCCGTTACCTCGCCCGTATCCGCTACCGCCAGCCGTTGCAGGAAGCCACGCTGCACATGACCGATGCCGGAGCGTACCTGATCTTCAACGCACCGCAACGGGGTGTGACCCCCGGACAATTCGCCGCCTGGTATGACGGCGAGGAATTGATCGGGTCGGGGGTGATCTTTGAATAGGCCGATTCCCCATTCTCTTTTCCGTCATGTCGAGCGCAAGCCGAGACATCTCAAAAAGAGTGGTTGAGTTGTCTCGGCTGGCGCTCGACATGACGTACACGGAAATTTTATTCGGCGGCATTTGCAATACCGTATAAAAGGAGAATGTCGATTACCGGAAAAGCCGGTAGAAAACCCCTGTTCTGTCATTTTTCTCCGTCATGTCGAGCGCCAGTCGAGACATCGCAACATACCTGTTTGTGAGGTCTCGACTGGCGCTCGACATGACGAACACGGACGGCACCGTAGGGACACCTTTGTTCGGCGGCATTTGCAATGCCGCCGTTTCTCTGAGACGAATTTCAAATTCGTGTGATCGCAAGCGGCATTGCAAATGCCGCTTAACAGAAGAATGGGGCTTACCTGAAAAACCGGTAGAAAACCCCCAGCGGCAGCGCCTTCCCGCTCCGGTCGGGCAGATAGAGCTCCCCGAATTCCTCGTCCGGACAACCGCCCATCGTCTGATTGACCAGCCCCTTTGCCAACAACGCCGACAACCCCATCGAATAGAGATTGAGCACCAAAAAACTACGCTCGGGCGCAAGCAACCGCGCGCACTCGCCGAGCAGCACCGGCAACCCTTCCTCCAAAATCCACTTCTCCCCATCCGGCCCGCGCCCATAGGCCGGCGGATCGAGGATAATCCCCTGGTAGACCGCCCCGCGCCGCACCTCGCGCCGCACGAATTTCAACGCGTCGTCGACGATCCAACGGATGCCGTCCAGCCCGCTGGCCTCCATATTCTCGCGCGCCCAGGTCACGACCTGCTTCACGGAATCCACATGTGTGGTTTCCGCCCCTGCGGCCCTGGCGGCCAGGGAAGCCCCGCCCGTATAGGCGAAAAGGTTGAGCACCCGCACCGCCTCGCCGCCCGCCGCGATCCGCCGCACCCGGTCATAGATAAAATTCCAATTCTCGGCCTGCTCGGGAAAGACCCCTACATGCTTGAACGAGGTGAGTCCCAGCCGCATGCGCATCTTCAGGCCGTCGTGTTCGTAATCCACCCACCATTGCTGCGGCATGAGAGGCGCAAGCAACCATTCGCCCTGCTCCTCGCTGCCGCGCTCCTTGCGGAAAGTGGCCTGGGCAGCCTCCCATTCACTTAAAGGTAAACTCTTCGCCCAGATCGCCTGCGGCTCGGGACGGCGCACGACCCACCGGCCGAAACGTTCCAATTTTTCGAATCCCCCGCTGTCGAGCAGCTCGTAGTCGCGCCACTCGGGCGAAAGCAGTTTAAGACCGTTCATATATAATCGTCATTTCACATTTCTCGCAATCGAACCCGAGGCGGTAGCGGTCATGCCCGTGCGCCAGAAGCAGCGCTCCGTCGAGCGTATGTTTCTCGCGCAGGCATTGCCCGATCTCGCGCCGCAAACAGTACGGCGTGCGCATCGCCTCCATTCCCGTAAAATCCTCCCCCAGATCGAACCCGGGGGCAATATCCTGTACGCCATGGTCGCGGTAAAACCGTTCAGCCAACGAATTGGTCACATTCAGATAGCCGTCCGCCGCACCGGGGTAGGGGACTGTAACATCTTCCACGCCGATTTCCCGGGGTGGCACCGAAGCCTCGCGCAAAGCCAAAAGTTGTTCCATCGCCTCGCGCCGCAAAGCATTAAGCGCCGAAACAGGCGCGAAACCCACCGGCCCCGTAACCGTAACTTCGGTAACTGCGAAAGGCATATCCCCGCTCTTGGCGATCTGTGCCCGCACGGTCTGCACCATGCGTTCAGGGTCGTTGGCCGGCTGCATGTCGGGCACCGCCATCGCCACCGTCGCCTGGTGCGTTTGTGTCCGATCCCGTAGGGGCACCCCTTGCGGGTGCCCAAAAATCCGGGCACCCGCAAGGGGTGCCCCTACGGTTTGGCCCGCATCGTCCGTGAGCGTGAGCCGCATGCCGCCCGGCCGGAATTCGAACGCCGCCGTCACATCCACCACCCGCCGCGTGCGGCTGGCGGCGAGCGCCGAGGTAAACCGATGATCGTAATTGCGGTAGACTTCCACCCCGCGCTCGATCCCCTCCATCCGGTTGGGATTGACGCGCACACCCTCCACGCGGTTCACATTCGTCCCCGAAAGCGTGCCGTCCGGCGCAAGGAAACAGATCCCGTCGCCCGGCGCAAGCCCATGCCCCGCCGCAAGGGCGAACCAGGCCCCGTCCACCGCCGCCACGCGCCCCACATAATTCCCGACCGCCTTGGGCGTATCGAAAGAGGCCGCCCCGCGCGCTTTCCCGTCATAATAATAGGTCGTCGCCCCCCGCGTAAAGCTGCGCGAAGGATCGGGCTCGAAATCGGGCGTCGAAACCCCTTCCGAAGCGCGCCGGTAACCCCCCCCGGCCATCGCCGCATCGAGCTCGCGGCGGTAATGCGCCACGATATTTTTTACATAAGACATATCCTTGAGCCGCCCTTCGATCTTGAACGAATCGACCCCAGCGGCCAGTAATTCCGGTATCCGCGCCGAAAGATCGAGGTCGCGCAGCGAAAGCAAATGCTTGTTACGCAATATCTTCTCCCCGCGCCCGTCCTTCAGGTCATAAGTCATCCGGCAAAGCTGCGCGCAATCCCCCCGGTTCCCGCTTCGAGGCCCGGCCGTGCGGCTCAGGTAGCACCGCCCGCTGTACCCCACGCAGATCGCCCCGTGGACGAACGCTTCCAGACTGACCGTGCTCGCCGCCCGTATGTCTCTGATTTGTTCTAAAGTAAGCCCCCGTTCGAGGATCACCCGCGAGAACCCGCAAGTTTCCAGGAAACGCACCTTTTCGGGAGTCATATTCTGCGTCTGCGTCGAAGCATGGAACTCGACCCCCTGCAATCCCATCCTGAGGAACGCCATATCCTGCACGATAAGCGCGTCGACCCCCGCCGCGACCAATTCCCGCGCCGTGCGTTCCGCCTCTTGCAATTCCTCCTCGTATAGAAGCGTGTTGAGCGCCGCATAGACCCGTACCCCGAACCGCCGCGCATACCGCACAAGCCGCCCGATCTGCTCGGCCGTATTTCCGGCCGCCGCCCGCGCCCCGAACCGCGCCCCGCCCACATAGAGCGCATCCGCCCCGAAATCCACGGCGGCGCGCCCCGCGTCGTAATCGCGCGCAGGGGCCAGCAGTTCTATAATGCGGTCACTCATGAATTACAGGATGTCTTTATTATATCCGTTGATCCGTTTTGTCATTCTGAACGCAGTGAAGAATCTTGGTCGGGCTGTGTTCATAAAACCCTTCAGGCCACGATTCTTCACTGCGTTCAGACTGACAAAACGGGATCATTCAGTAAAAATATCATTTCCGCAACGAAGCGAAAAACCGCTCCAACAACTCCGAGCACTCCGCCTCCAAAACCCCGGCCTGCGTAGTCGTCCTGGGATGCAGCAATGCCGCCCCCCCATACTTCAAAAATCCCCGTTTCGGATCGGACGCCCCCCAGACGATGCGCCCTACCTGGCTCCAGGCGCAAGCCCCCGCGCACATCACACAGGGCTCCAGCGTCACATACAATGTGCAGTCAGCCAGGTATTTCCCCCCGATCGTATGCGTCGAGGCGGTGATCGCCTGCATCTCCGCATGCGCCGTCGCGTCCGCAAGCGATTCCACCAGGTTATGCCCGCGCCCGAGGATCCGTCCCCCGCCCACGACCACCGCCCCGATGGGCACCTCGCCCGCTTCCAACGCCTTCGCAGCCCCGGCCAGCGCCTGCCGCATGAAAAATTCGTCCTGATCTTTTTCGCTCATCGTTAAAAACATTATCTTTGAACCCGACAAAATTACGAAAAACTATGTACCGTACACATACCTGCGGCGAACTTCGCCTCGCGGACGCTGGAAAAACCGTCACCCTGGCCGGCTGGGTGCAGAAAGTGCGCAACCTGGGCGGCATGACCTTCATCGACGTGCGCGACCGCTACGGCATTACGCAACTCGTTGTAGGTGAGGAGTCCGCAGCCTCCGTACGCGAAATTGCCGTGGAGCTGGGCCGCGAATTCGTCATCCGGGCCACCGGCAAAGTGATCGAGCGCGCCTCGAAAAATCCGAAGATGCCCACGGGCGAGGTGGAGATCGCGCTGGACGCCCTGCAGGTCCTGTCGGCCTCGGAAACCCCGCCCTTCACGATCGAGGAGCACAGCGACGGCGGCGACGAACTGCGCATGCGCTACCGCTACCGCGACCTGCGCCGCCGTCCGTTGCAGGAGAACATGATGCTGCGCCACCGCATGGCGCAGAGCGTCCGTAATTTCCTCTCGGACGAGGGTTTTCTTGAAATAGAGACCCCCTACATGATCAAATCCACGCCCGAGGGCGCCCGCGACTTCGTGGTCCCCTCGCGCATGAACCCCGGCGAATTCTACGCCCTGCCGCAATCGCCGCAGACCTTCAAGCAACTGCTGATGGTAGCCGGTTACGACCGCTATTTCCAGATCGTGCGCTGCTTCCGCGACGAGGACCTGCGCGCCGACCGCCAGCCCGAATTCACCCAGATCGACTGCGAGATGGCCTTCGTGGAGCAGGACGACGTGCTGGGCGTGTTCGAACGCATGGCCCGCGAACTGTTCGATAAAACGCTGGGCGTGAAGTTCGAAGGCGCGTTCCCCCGCATGCCCTACGCCGAGGCGATGGAGAAATACGGTTCGGACAAACCCGACATCCGCTTCGGCATGACCTTCAACGACGTGACCACGCTCATGCAGGGCAAAGGCTTCGGCGTATTCGACACGGCCCAGTACGTGGGCGCGATCGTCGCCCCCGCCTGCGCCGTCTACACCCGCAAGCAACTCGACGAGCTGACCGATTTCGTCCGCCGCCCCCAGATCGGCGCCAAAGGGATGGTCTACGCCCGCGTGGAAGCCGACGGCAGCGTGAAATCGAGCGTCGATAAATTCTACGCCCCCGAGGACCTGGCCGCCCTGGCCGCAGCCGTGGGTGCCGCCCCCGGCGACCTGATCCTAATGCTCTCCGGCGACCGCAAGCATACCCTGACCGCCCTGTGCGAGTTGCGCCTTGAAATGGGCACGCGCCTGGGCCTGCGCGAGCGCGGCCAATTCTCCCCGCTGTGGGTGGTGGACTTCCCGCTGCTGGAATGGGACGAGGAAACGCTGCGTTTCTACGCCATGCACCACCCCTTCACCTCGCCCAAACCCGAGGACATCGCCCTACTGGAGAGCGATCCGGGGGCGGTGCGCGCCAATGCCTACGACTTCGTGGTGAACGGCGTGGAGGTGGGCGGCGGCTCGATCCGCATCCACGACGCGGCCCTGCAGGCCCGCATGTTCGACATCCTGGGCTTCACCCCGGAGGAGGCACAAAAACAGTTCGGCTTTTTGATCGGCGCCTTCAAATTCGGCGCCCCCCCCCACGGCGGCATCGCCTTCGGTTTCGACCGTTTCTGCTCCTTGTTCGGCGGCGTGGACTCGATCCGCGACTTCATCGCCTTCCCGAAGAACAACTCGGGCCGCGACGTGATGATCGATGCCCCCGCCACGATCGCGGACGCCCAACTGGACGAACTTTATTTGTCCATAAAGCCCCTGCCGTAGCAAAAAAGCGGAAAATAAATTTGGAGAAAAGAAAAATAGCGGTATCTTTGCACACGCAATTCCGGAAAACGGGCTTGCAAAGTTCAAAGATATTTCGGGAGCTTAGCTCAGTCGGTTCAGAGCGGCTGCCTTACAAGCAGCGGGTCGGCGGTTCGAATCCGTCAGCTCCCACAAAAGAAGATCAACCACTTACAGCAATGTGAGTGGTTTTTTTGTGCTTGTGTTTTGCAGCGATGGCGATTTTTATAGATCAGTCTGAAAAACAGGTTGGTGCTCCAGGAAATGTTAAAATAAAGTTCTTTTTTGGCCGACGGACACAGGGCCGGGATCGCCTGCGGGCGACTTACTTTTTTGCTTGATCAAAAAAGTAAGCAAAAAAATCAAGGCGCCGCGCTCCCGGCTTACCCGCTTACGGGTTTTCGGGGCAGTCGGCCGGAAATTCCGCTGCGCACAGGCCACATCGCACGCCTCCGCGCGAGCGCTCCGGCCTCCCGCTCCAGTTTCCGTCCTTTGTCCCCCGAAAACCCTGGCGGGTCCCAAGCCTTCCGCTTCATGGCGCCGGGCCTACGCGCTTTGGCCGCCGCTCATCCCACCGCGCCCCCGCCTGCGGCTACCGTCGGCTCTTCCGTCATGTCGAGCGGCAAGTCGAGACATCTCAAACAGAACGGCCGAGCCCGTAGGGGCACCCCTCGCGAGTGCCCTATCAAAAAGAATATTTTTTAATACGGGGATATCGCCAACCTGCTTTTCAGGCTGACCCATTTTTATTACCTTGCGTCAACGACCTCATGCGATCATTATCTTTAAAACCATAAGGCTATGAAAACCATCATGAAGTTGTTCTGCCTCGCCTTGACGCTCTCCCCTTTAGCGTCGTTTTCCCAATGCTATTATCCCTGGAAGTCTGATTTGGACGTAGACAGTTTATTTGTCGGAAACCGGTATACCAAGCAGCAGGTAGAGGCTGTGTTGGGACCTGCTACGGACTACCAAAGCGATATGTCTGAAGAATTCGGTTTTTGCGAGAGGTATCACTTCGGCGATAACCTGTTGACATTTAGTGAGGGTGGAGTTTTTGATGATTTTGCACTTAGGGATAACCGGTTTAAGATCTATACGAAGTATGGAGGCATAACGATCGGGGATCCGGTCTCCAGATTTGAAGAATTGGGATTGGGGACGCCGGTTTTAGGGAATGATGGGAAATATCGCCTATACCTTGGCGATTGCACTATGTATATCGGTCATTCAGACGGAAAAATAACGCTAATCTGGCTGTTTGTACCGGTCTGATCAGCTGACTCGACCAAAAGCGAAAAGAGGTTGCAGGATCCTGCAACCTCTTTTATTGGTCCCCCCCCCGTATGTCAAAAATTAAACCGGAATTATCCTGAATGCAACATAGTGGGCGATGATTTATGCCCCCTTGTTGTTTCTTTGAAATAAATGTGTTAAATTTAGGACGCTAAACCGAACCTATATGGAAAAACGACTACTAATTCTATGTTTCATCGCCGCATCTTTTTCCCTTTCCGCCCAGGATTACAGCCGTAAGCCGGGGAAGGTGACCGATTATGAGCTCAGGATGACCTCTTACGAGGCGGACACGGCGGCCGCGGCCGTGATCCTGTGCGAGACGACCACGATCAATTATATGATCTCGGTGTCGATCACCTCCCGTCGTTATTATTACATGAAAGCCAAGGTGCTCAAACGGGAAGGCACGGACGTGGGTGACATCGAGATCCTCCATTACGTGTCGACCAACAGCAGGGAAGGCGTCTCGGGCATCAGCGCCTCCTCTTTCAACCTGGTGGACGGCAAACCGGTGGAGTCGCAGCTCAAGAAGCAATACATCTTCACCGAACAGGTGTCGGAGAAATGGCGGAAAGTGAAATTTTCGGTCCCCGACGTCAAGGTCGGGTCCGTCGTCGAGGTCCGGTACATGATCGAATCCAACATGCCGGACCAGATCGATCCGATCGAGTTCCAGCACAGCTATCCGGTGGTTTACGCCCATGCCGCGGTCACGATTCCCGAATATTTCAAGTTCCACCTCCATACCCAGGGCTATTACCCCCTGAAGATCACCAACGGGACCTCCTCGGGTTCTTACAACGCGGGGCCCATTACCGAAACCTACACGCAGAAGGTGGTCGATTGCACGGCGGAGGAGGTTCCGGCGCTGAAGGACGAACCGCAGGTGTGGTGCCCTTCCGATTTCCGCTCCTCGCTCCATTTCGAACTGGCCGGATACGACTTTCCCGGCTCGATCTACGAGCCTGTAAGTTCCACCTGGGAGGCCGTGAACGATTTGCTGGACAAATCCAGTTTCAGGAGCAACCTGAGAGTGGGCAACCCGTTCAAGCCGGAGGTGGCGGCGATCCTTGCCTCCACGCCGGACGAGATGGATCGCCTTTGCGCTATTCATAAACTGGTCACTTCCCGGATGGCCTGGAATGAGAAATACCGCCTGGTCTCCGACGGCGTGCGGTCGGCTGCCGACCAGGGCACGGGAAGCAGCGCCGATATCAATTTCGCGCTCAACGCCGCCCTGAAGGCGGCCGGGTTCCAGACTACCCCGATCCTGCTCAATCCGCGCCACTACGGCCGCCTGCCCACCACCCGGCCGAGCATCGACAAGATCAACGCGTTCATCATCCGGGTGACGCTCGCCGATGGGTCGCCGGTCTACCTGGACGGCACGAACAAATATTCCGGCCCCAACGTGCTGCCCCCGGCGCTGATGGTCGACCGGGCGCGCATCTACGGCGACAAGACCCAGGAGGGGTGGGTTGACCTGACCAAACCGAGCAGCAACACCCTTCATTCGATCCTTTTTGCCACGATGGGCCCTTCGGGGAAGATCGAGGGCCAGATCACGAAAACATATGCCAATGTGATGGCTATGAATAAGATGAAGGCGAAGGCCGAAGCCGCGAGCGAGGAAAAATATATTGAAAAACTGGAAGAGGAGGACCACCTGGAGATCTCGGACTACGCCTTCACGCAGCCCAAAGCCCAAACCGCCGAGGAAAAATATTCGTTCTCCCTGAATGCGAGCAAGGCGGGCGATTTCATCTACCTGAACGCTTCGGTCATCCCGTTCATGAGTCAGAACCCGCTTTCGCAGCAGGAGCGCCAACTGCCCATAGAATTTTCGTCGCCCGACACCTATGTGATCGTTTGCAACGTGATGCTCCCGGCAGGGTACGTGATCGATGAGTTGCCCAAACCTTCCCGCCTGACCGCTTGTGACGGAGGAGTCTCTTTCCTGTATATCGCCACGGGCGGCGATGGAGTAGTGCAGGTCTCGTTGCGCTACGACATGAAACGGATCCTCTACTCGATGATGGAATACCACGACCTGAGGGCTTTCTTCGGGATGATCGCCTCGCTGAGCACGTCGAATATCGTTTTGAAAAAGGCCTCATGAGCATGCGCAAAGTCCTGACGGCGCTCGCCTGCTGTGCCGCGTCGTGCCTGTCGCTGCGTGCTGCGCAGCCTTACTCTTCATATGCCATCGCCGAGGGGCTGAAAAAGGGGTGCGCCGTGGTGCGCAACTACGAGGTCTGCTTCGAGCGGCCCGGCATCACCTCCGCCACCGAACGGCAGACGCTGGTGCTCACCGTGCTCAACGAGAACGGCGACCGGGCAGCCGGTTTCGTGGAGAGTACCGATAAACGCAGTTCGCTGAAGAGCTTCTCGGGCGAAATATTCGACAGCCACGGCAACTCCGTGCGCCGGATCAAGCGCACCGACCTGCAGGCGACCCAGGCGACCCAGGGCCTGGCCTCGGATTACACCACCGTTTATTATGAGCCGCACCATCCTTCTTATCCCTATACCGTGAAATACGAGTGGGAGGTGGTTTACCGCGACGGCATCCTCGCTTTCCCGGTCTTTGACCCGATGCCCACCTCGCGCTGCGCCATCGAGCGGGCCGTGTACCGCCTGACGCTTCCCGCGGGCACGAAATTCCACTGGCGCGGGTTCAACATGCCCTCCGAACCGGAAAAAAGCGCGGCGGGCAACAACGAGGTCTGGCAGTGGACGGTGAGCAACCTGCCCGGCATCGAACCGGAAGCCTACTCGCCCCCCTCGACGGAGCTTTACCCGATGGTCTTCTTCTCGCCCCACGACTTCTCGTACGACGGCATCGCGGGCTGCATGGAGGACTGGAAGAGTTACGGCGAGTGGCAGTGGAAGCTGCTCAAAGGACGCAACGTGTTGCCCGACGCGCTCAAAGCGCAGATCGACAAAATGACCGCCGACGCGCAGACCCAGATGGAGAAGATCGCCATCCTGTACGACTATCTGGCCGCCACGACGCGCTACGTGAGCATCCAGATCGGCATCGGCGGCCTGCAACCGATGACCGCCGCCGAGGTCTACAAGAACAAATTCGGCGACTGCAAGGGGCTGTCCAACTACATGCAGGCGATGCTGGCCTATTGCGGCATCGACTCCTACTACACCGAGATCGGCATGTACTCGCAGCGGGTGCGGCCCGATTTCGCGAACGTCTACGCCACCAACCACGCCATCCTGCAGGTGCCCGTGGGCGCCGACACGCTCTGGCTGGAGTGCACCTCGCCCGAGCTGCCCCTGGGCTACACGCACGACGATATCGCCGGGCGTTACGCGCTGGTCTACCGCGACGGCACCACCGAGGTGGTGAAGGTCAACGCCTACCCCGACTCGCTGCACCGGGTGGAGACGACCGCCCGGCTCACGCTCGCCGCGGACGGCGGCCTGACGGGCCATGTCGAGAAGACATACCGCATGGATCGCTATGTGGACGAGCGTGGATTCCGGAAGAAGAACAGCGACGAACGCATGAACCGCATCATCTCGACCCTGGGGTTGACCGAAGCCTACGTGTCGGCCGTCACCTACGCCGAAACCAAAGGCCTGCGTCCCAGTTGCACGATCGGCTACGATGTGCAGGCGCGGCAGTTGGGCAGCAAGACCGGCACCCGGACTTTCGTGAGCGTCACCCCGTTGCGCAAGAAATCCGACACGCGCCTGAGCAAAGCCGCCCGCAAGTATCCGATCGTGGTCGAAAGCGGCGGGGGCGGCACGGAAACGGTGACGATCGACCTGCCGGAGGGCACGACGGTGGAATCGCTGCCCTCGCCCGTGGTCATCGTCACGCAATTCGGGCGCTATTCCATCGTGGCCCTGCCTACCGGATCAGGGGTCGTGATCAACCGTTCGCTGCTGATGCGCTCGGGCCGCTACGACGCCTCGGAGTATGGGGCCTTCAAGTCCTTCCTGGATAGCGTGGCCAGCGCCGACGCGGCGAATATCGTGCTCAAAAGCAACTGATCCCACGGTTTGTCCCTTTTGCCTGCCCGCACCATCCGGTGCGGGCAGGCTGCGTTTTGATGGCATCCATCCGGCAGCATGGGGTTTGCCACACAGGGCGGTATTGTCAAAAATTCCCCGCATTTCGCAAAAAACTCCAAGCCCGTCCATGCGGCAGGGCCTACTTTTGTATCATCCCGGGGTCGCGGTGCAAAATATCCGCGCGCTTCGGAGCGTTATTTCCCGGTACACCGACCAGCATACTAACATACACCACGATATGAACAGACTTTTCGCCGGCAAGATCGCCGCTCTCCTCCTGGCCGCCGCAGCTCTCATCGCGCTGCCCGGCTGCGGACAGGGCGAGGATCCCGAACCGCAGGCGCTCACTGTCCCCTCGGGCGTGACGCTGCAATCCTTTACCTCGAATTCGCTCACTTTCTCGTGGAACGCCGTGCCGGGCGCCGCGTCTTACAGCTACAAGCTGGCCAACAACTCGGGGGTGACCCTGCAGCAATCCTCGACCACGCAGACCAGCGTGACCATCAGTTCGCTCGACAAGGGAACCACCTATAAATTCGCCGTACAGGCCAGCGGCAGCGGCCAGCAATCCGCCTACAGCGATTTCGTCAGCGGCACCCCCGCCGACAACGGCGGGACGGCCAACCCGTCCCTGGGCCTGCCCTCGTGGGAGGAGGCGGACGGCCTGGCGCGCGCCTTCCCCGGCGCCGAGGGGGGCGGCATGTACGCCACCGGCGGCCGCGTCCCCGGAGGTACGCTCTACCGCGTGACGAATCTCAACGACAACGGCTCCGGATCGCTGCGCGAGGGCCTCAAGGCGGGCAACCGGACCATCATCTTCGATGTGGGCGGGCGGATCGAACTGCAGAGCACGCTGGAAATCAAATACGACAACGTCACCATCGCCGGACAGACCGCCCCCGGCGGCGGCATCTGCCTGAGCAACTACTCGTTGGTGGTGAAGGCCAACAACGTGATCATCCGCTTTATCCGCAGCCGGATGGGGGATGAAAAGCAGACCGAGGACGACGCGATGTGGGGCCGCTGGCAGAAGAACGTCATCATCGACCACTGCTCGATGAGCTGGTCGACGGACGAATGCAGCTCGTTCTACGCCAACGAGAACTTCACCATGCAGTGGTGCGTCCTTTCCGAGAGCTTGCGCAACTCGAAGCACGACAAAGGCACGCACGGCTACGGCGCGATCTGGGGCGGCGTGAACGCCTCGTACCACCACAACCTGCTGGCCCACCACGACAGCCGCAACCCGCGTTTCGACGGGGGCGATGTCTATAAACCCTATTCGAGCAACACGGCCTACGGGGCATCCGACCGCCGTGTCGACTACCGCAACTGTGTGGTCTACAACTTCTCGAACGAACCGGCCTATGGCGGCGAGGCGCAGAACATCAACTTCACGGGCAACTACTACAAGGCGGGCCCCGCCTCGACGGGCGGCCCCGGCCCCAACGCCAAGGGAGAGGCGCAGGGGATCAAGAACCGCCTCTATTTCTATAAGGTCAACGGCGTGAAGTCGGCCGGCACTCCCTCCACGGACGTCGATTTCGGCTGCCCGAATATCTTCATGGACAATACCAACGTCTTCGACCACCCGACGGCCACCACCACCCTGAACAGCGACAACTGGTCGGGCGTGATCTACGCCACCGCAGGCAACGCCTCGGGCCAGGTCGGGGCGACCACCTATACCAAACTGACCACGCGCGTGGGTATCGCCCCGGGCGGCGTGGCCGCCAGGGTGACGAACCACACGGCCGCCAAAGCCTTCGACCAGGTGCTCCTGTACGCCGGGGCCAACCTGTCGCGCGACGAGGTCGACACCCGCGCCGTGAATGACACGCGCAACCGCACCGCCACCATCGCGGCCGGTTCGAACGGCAGCGTCAACGGCTACATCGACTCGCAGACCGATGCGGGCGGCTGGCCCGCCTACGCCCCGGGTACGAAGAAAACCGATACCGACAACGACGGCATCCCCGATGACTGGGAGGATCTGTTCGGCCTGAACAAGAACTCCGCCGCCGACGCCATGGCCAAAACCCTCGACCCGCGCGGCCGCTACACCAACCTGGAGCTCTACCACCACTGGCTGGTCAAAGACATCATCGCCGCACAGGTGGCCGACGGCACTTACCTTACGCAGAATTAATCACCAGCCTCAGGCGCTCATGGCGTTCCCAACTGCAGGGGCGCCATGTTTTTTTCCTCTTCTCGTTACCGTGCACGGCGGAATAACAAAAAACACATGCAATCCGTCAGAAATTACCAAGCCCGATTCCTTTATAAGGATTAGTTTTGTGTTCAGGGAAAGGCAATCCGATATAAACACAATAACCTAAAATGTTAAAATCTTAATTATGGCAGAGAAATTCGACTCTATTGTCAAAGCGTGCGCCGCGGGCTTCGTGCTTTGCGTGGCGATGCTCTCTCTGTCCTTCACGGCCGCGGCCCAGACCAAACAGGTCGCGGGGACGGTGAAGGATCAGGGAGGCAACCCGCTTGTGGGAGTTTCGGTCACCGTCGCAGGCACGACCGTCGGGGCGATCACCAACGCCGCCGGCGCTTATTCGATCGCCGTGCCCGACGGTTCGACCCAGCTCCGTTTTTCTTACGTGGGCTTCGAGGATAAGCTGGAGAACATCGCTTCCCGCGCGAAAGTGGACGTTTCCCTGGTGGAGGCGATCAATGCGCTCGACGAGGTGGTGGTGGTCAACATCGGTTACGGGACCACCAAACGTTCGGACCTGACCGGTTCGGTATCCAGCATAAACTCGAAGGTGATCGAGGCGATGCCCGTGGCTACGGCTACGGAGGCGATCGCAGGCCGTATGGCCGGTGTGCAGGTGACCGCTTCGGAAGGCGGCCCGGACGCGGACATTAAGATACGCGTGCGCGGGGGAGGTTCCATTACGCAGGACAACTCGCCCCTCTATATCGTGGACGGTTTCCCTGTGGCCTCGATGAACGATGTGGCCCCGAGCGACATCGAGTCGATCGACGTACTGAAGGATGCCTCGTCGACCGCCGTCTTCGGCGCCCGTGGCGCCAACGGCGTTATCATCATCACCACCAAGAGCGGCAAGAGCGGCAAGGCGACGGTCAACTTCAACGGCTACGCCGGTGTGAAGATGCTCACCAAGACGTTGGACGTGCTCTCGCCCTACGAATATGTGATGTGGCAGTACGAGCTGGCCAACTACAAGAACTCGGCGGTGGACACCGACTCGGAGTTCATGAAGCTCTACGGCGCCTTCGACGACCTGGAGCTCTACCGGAACAAGCAGGGCACCAACTGGCAGGACGAGGTCTTCGGCCGCAACGCCATCACGCAGAACTACAACCTGAGCGTGAGCGGCGGTTCGGACAAGACCAAGTACAACATCAGCCTGGCCCACACCGACGACCAGAGCATCATGATCAACTCGGGCTACGTGCGCAACAATATCACGGCCAAGTTGAAGACCAATATCTCGAAAAAGATCTCCATCGATTTCAACACCCGCTGGGCCCAGACCAAGGTCAACAACGCTGGCTCTTCGACCGAAGGAGGGGCCACCACCCCGCGCCTGCGCCACACGCTCAAATACGCCCCCACGCAGGGGATCGCCGCGTTCGTGGACGACCAGAGTGAATTCATCGAGGACATGGAGACGAAATCCGACCTGATCAACCCGGTGACGCTGACCAATGACGAGTACCGTTATAAGGTACGCAACGAGACGGCGTACAACGGCGCTTTCAACTGGGATATCGTGAAAAACCTGAAATTCCGTTCGGAACTCGGCTTCACGCAGCGTTTCGACGAGGAGGATCGCTATTGGGGCCCCTCGACCAGCGTCGCCCGCAGCTCCGATGGCGTCACGGCCATGATCCGCAAAGCCGAATCGAGCACATGGAGGATCGCCAATACGCTGACCTGGACGCCCAACCTGGGCCGTTGCGGCGACTTCACCGGGATGATCGGGCAGGAAGTCAACTCGGCCAGTGCGAAATACACGACCGACGAGGCGAATAAATTCTCCGAGACGATGACCTCCGAACAGGCCCTTGCGTTTATGGGTCTCGGCGTGCCCAAACCCACGATCTCGAAGATCGCCGCCGATGAGAATATGCTTTCCTATTTCGCCCGTGCGAACTACTCGCTCAAGGATCGCTACCTGTTCACCGCCACGCTGCGCGCGGACGGCAGCAGCAAGTTCCCTTCCGCCACGCGTTGGGGCATGTTCCCCTCGGCCGCTTTCGGCTGGAAGGTCAGCAACGAACCGTGGATGCAATCGACCGAGAAGTGGCTCGAAAGCCTCAAACTGCGCCTGAGCTACGGCGCGGCGGGTAACGACCGCATTCCGGCCGGCGTATGGAAGCTCACGTACGAGGTGTCGCGCCCGCTCAAACCCTATTCCATCGACAACGAGGAACAGTCCATGCTTATCCCCAGCGGGACCCTGCCCAACGACAAGATCAAGTGGGAAACCACCATCACGCGCAACCTGGGGGTCGATTTCGGCCTGTGGCGCGGCCGCCTGAACGGCACGGTGGACGTTTATTACAATACGACCAAAGACCTGCTGATCCGGGCTTCCATTCCGCCCAACTCGGGCTATGAATACCAGTACCAGAACATCGGCAGCACCTCCAACCGGGGCCTCGAGGTGACCCTGGACGGGATCATCATCCAGCATAAGGATTTCCGCCTGGGCATGGGCGCCAACGTCGCCTTCAACCGCGGCCGTGTCGAAGAGTTGGGCGCCAGCGGTACCTATCCGGCCGTTTATTCGCGCTGGTACAACAGCACCACGCCCGGCTCCTCGGACTACCTGCTCGAACTGGGCAAGCCCGTGGGTCAGATCTACGGCTACGTCACCGAAGGGATGTACACCTTTGAGGATTTCGACTATGTGTACGACCCCGTGACCAAGAGAGCCACCTGGAACCTCAAGACGCACAAGTCCACCGGCGCGACCGGTTCGCCCGAACTGCCCGGCGCGCTCAAACTGCGCGACCTGGACGGCAACGGCGAGATCACCTAGGCCGACCGCACGGTCATCGGCAACACGCAGCCCAAGGCCACCGGCGGTTTCAACATCAACGCCCGTTGGAAAGGTTTCGATCTGGCCGTCTACGCCAACTTCTCGATCGGCAACGACGTCTACAACGCCAACAAGCTCGAACTGACCTCCTACCCGCTCACGCGCCGCTACGGCAACCTGTTCGACATCATGGCCAACCGGTTCACCTACATCGACCGCAGCACCGGCGAATCGCTGATCAACGACTACGACCGCCTGAAGGCCGCCAACACGAACGCCTCCATCTGGTCGCCGATCATTTCGAGCGTGCCCGTCCACAGCTGGGCCATCGAGGACGGTTCGTTCCTGCGCATCAGCAACGTCACGATCGGCTACACGATCCCCAAGCGGATCTCCCAGAAGATCCTGATGCAGAACCTGCGCGTCTATTTCACCTGCTACAACCTGGCCCTTTTCACCAACTACACGGGTTACGACCCGGAAGTGGATTCCCGCAACGCCTCGCACCTCACGCCGGGGATCGACTATTCCGCATTCCCGCGCGCCAGGACTTTCCTCGGCGGGCTGAACATCACTTTCTAAGGGCAAACATTAAAGAAGAACAGATATGAAAAAATATATCGCATATATCTCTTTGGCGGCCGTCGTGAGCCTGGCATCCTGCGCGGATTTCCTGGACACCTATTCGCCTTCGGAGATGACGCCCGAAACGGTATTCGAGAATGCGGACTTCACTTACCGCGCCGCGATGGGTGTCTACGGCTGCCTGCCCGCCGACCGTATGTACTCGCAGGATCTGGCCATCATGTGGAACGCCGGATCGGACATGGAGATCCGTACCTTCACCGTCGACCAGGCGATGAGCGTCGACCGCGAACCGCCCCATTACCTGGCCACGGCGACCAGCGGCCGCATCAAGGACGTATGGAAAGCGCTTTATGAATGCATCGAGCGCGCCAACAACGTCGTGGAAGGCATCGAAGGCAGCGACATCTACGCCAACTCCGGTGATAAATACAACGCGACGTTCCGTTCGCTGCGCGCCGAGATGATCGCCATCCGCGCCGTCTGCTACATGGAACTCACCCGCCACTGGGGCAACGTGCCCTTCAAGGACGAATCTTCGAAATCAGACCTTTCGAACGTCTTCCTGCCGAAGACCGACAAGATGGAGATCTACGAGAAGCTGATCGCCCAACTGAACGGCTGCGCCGATGACCTGCCCTGGAAGCAGGGCACCCCCGAGCGCGTCACCCGCGGTTTCGCCCGCGGCCTGGCCGCCCGCTTCTGCCTCTTCCGCGCCGGTTACGACTTCACGACCGACTGCCGCTGGATAGCTCCCCGCGCCGACGCCAACGCGTGGTACGCCGAGGCCGCCCGCCAGTGCGACATCATCATGACCCAGGGCGGCTACTCGCTGGAGGGGACCTTCGAAAGCTATTTCAGCAAGCAGTGCAAGCGTCAATACTCGCCCGGCGAGTCGCTCTACGAAGTGGGCTTCAAGCTGGGCGGATCGAGCGAGCTGGCGTACAGCAACGGCGTGCGCTTCCTCAAATCGACCTCCACCTACGGCTTCACCACCGGCGGCACCATCGCCTCCACGCCCGCCTACTATTACTCGTTCCACCCGGAAGACACGCGCCGCGACCTGACGGTGGTCTACTACTGCTACGACGATCCTTCGATCGTCGGCGTCGCGGGCAACAAGACCGGCGTGTCGCGCAAGATCTACACGAACATCTACGACTGGCTGATCAACAAGTGGAACCAGAAGATGGGCGACGATGCGCTCCATTCAACCACCTATAACGCCGGCAAGAAGATCGGCACGGGGATCAATTTCCCGCTGATGCGCTACTCGGACGTGCTGCTGATGTTCGCCGAGGCGACCTACCACGCCAGCGGCAGCGCCACCACGGCGGCCAAAGAGGCGCTCTGGGAGGTGCGCCACCGCGCCATCCCGACCCTCACGCGCGGCCAGTTCGACGCCTACGTCAACGGCAAGGATTTCCAGCTGGCGATCGAGGACGAGCGCATGTGGGAATTCGGCGGCGAAGGCATGCGCAAATTCGACCTCTTCCGCTGGGGTAAACTGGTTCAGGCGATCCAGGAGATGCGCAGCGTCAACGGCCGCATCGTCGACGAGTGGGAATACGATTTCGAATTCCCGACCCGTGCCGACGGCCGTGCGCGCGCCATTCCGAAGACCTTGTATTATAAGTACGACTCGAACGTCGAGGACTTCGCCAGCATCAACATCGACTACGACCTGCCCGCTCCCCCCGACGCCACCTACCTGACCTCGGAGTGGATCTACAAAGGGCTGCAAACCGGTTCCTCGATGGCTGCCAACCGCGAGAAGGCCCATAAATACTGGAGCCAGGCCAACAGCGGTATCGTCTCCACGACCGGGGCCCTGGTGGCCGGCGGCCGTCCCTACCAGCCCGCTCCCGCCTCGGTGGTGAACGACTACAACGATCCCTCGCTCTTCAAGCAGGATTACGGTTTCTAACAGCAGCAAATACCAAAAGGACTATGAAAATATACCGCAATGTAAGGATTTGGGCCCTTCTGGCGCTGCTGGCGCCGGCCCTGGCCCTCACCTCGTGCAAGGACGACGAGGTGGAGGTAGACCCTTCGCGCCTGTTCCGCCCGGTGGGCATTACCGCCACCTCGCAGGAGAACACGGTGACGGCCAACTGGACCGGCATGACGGGCGCCTCGGGCTACTACGTGGAACTTTACGTGGGCGTCAACGGGAAGGACGACGACAACGTGACGCACACCAACAAGATCCTGGTGGCCCACGAGGAGAACCTGCAGGGAACCACCTGGACGGTCAAAGGCCTCGAATACGCCACCAACTACTTCTTCCGCGTGAGGGCCAACAACCCCGAGCCCACCTACGACTCGCGCTTCTCCGCTTTCCTGAGCGTGCGCACGCAGGCCGAGGTGCAGGTGCTCTCCGTGCTCTCGATCGACGCCGATAACAACAAGGTGACGTTCAAATGGCTCAGCGGCTTCGACGTGGCCTACATCACCATCGCCGGCAAGAATGGCGAGCAGACCGAAGAAGTGGTCGACGCGCTGGAAACCACGACCGTGACCCTCGAAGCGGGCGCCTACACCGCCACCGCCTGGAGCGCCACCCGCTCGTACAACACCGTGGCCTTCGAGTTGCCGATCCTCAAACCGTTGGCCGCCGCCGACAACGCCCTGGGCCAGGTGACCCTGCGCTGGGTGAACGTCGCGGGCCTGGAGCGGATCGACGTGAAACCCGTCCGCGCCGCCGACGACCCGGCCACGCACAGCTACAACATCGCCTCCAATACGGATCATTACCTGACGGTGACCGATCTGCAGCCCTTCGTGACCTACGAGGCGACGATCTACTACGACGACGCATCGGCCGGCAACACCATCACCTTCACGACCCGCTCGGCGCCCCCGGCAGGCATCATTTACGTGGAGACCGCCGCCGAACTCAAAGATGCGATCGAGAACGCCGCGACACCCGACGGCTCGACCATCGCCCTGCGGCCCGGTACCTACCGCATCGAGGACGCCGCGTTTGCGCTGGCCAACCTGAAGATCACCAAAGCGGTGACCCTGATGGCCGCCACGGGTGAACAGCCCATCGTCGAGTGCAAGGGCATGCAGTTCACCAACACGGCCGACATCGGCACCGTGCGCGTGGAGAACATCCGTTTCGACGGCAAGAACGACACGGGCGGCTACCTGTTCGACCACCAGGCCTCGGCCGGCAACGTGACCCGCCTGGAGATCGTGGGTTGCTACGTGGAAAACCTTTACAACTCCGTGTTGCGCTGCGACCGCGCGACGGCCAAGGGCGTGCTGAACGTGCTGATCGACGACTGCCAGATGTACAACATGAACGCCAAGCAGTGCATCGTCGCCTACCCGAACAACGCGGCGTACAAGGTGGCCACCGTGACGATCACCAACTCGACGATCGCCAACATCGGCTGGGAGACGACCAACACGCGCTTTTTGAGCCTGACGGGTAACGAAACGATGGTCCTGAAGGTCGAAAACAACACGCTGGTCACTGCCTCGTCGACCAACGCCTGGATCGACTACCGTTATACGACGGTCAATGTGACCTCCAACGGCAGCGCCTCGATCAAGAAGAACATCATCTACCACATGAACGTGACCACGACCAAATACGCGAAGAGCTGCGTATTCACCAACGTCAACGTCACCGGTATCGAGGGCAACAACCTCTTCCGTGCTTTCGTGAAATCCGTCTCCGGCGACGTGATCACCGAGGATAAGTGGCCCGATTACAGCACCAACACGGCCGACCCGCAATTCCCGGTCGACCCGACGGGCGACAACCGCGATTTCACCGTGGGCAACCAGTCCCTCAAAACGGGCTTATACGGCGACCCGCGCTGGCTGAAATAACCTTTTCCCGCATCCCGGGCGGCCCGTTCGAGGCCGCCCGGGGACGGGGCAAACTGAAAAAGAATAATAAAAAATAAAAAACAGTTATGAAAAGATTTTCCATCATCCAGCGTGTGACCGGTACCCTTGCGGCCCTCGCCATGATCGCCGGCGGAACCTTTCTGACCGCTTGCGACGACGACGACACCATCGTCGAGAAACCGATTCAGGTGACCATCCTGCCCACCCCGGCCAATGTGACGAACAACGTGGTTACGGCCGCCGAAGCCTCGTTCACGTGGGACCGGGTGGATGGCGCCTACACCTACCTGGCCGAATTGAAGACGGACCCGAACGGCTCGGTATCCAAACAGGCCGTCCTGGACGACCCGATGCACACGGTGGCTTTCACCGAACTGGAGGACGGCATGGACTACTATTTCCGCGTCCGTGCCTGCGACCGCTACTCGGAAGGCAAGAACTCCTACTACTCGGAGTGGGTGAAGGTGACCACCGACGTCATCCCGCCGCAGTACACCCCGCTGGCAACCCCGCAGAACGTCTTCTGCGACGCGCTGCTCACGACGACCGCCTCGCTCACCTTCAAGTGGGACGTGGTGGAGAACGCCGCTTCCTACGTCTATAAGATCACCCCGGCCGGCGGCCAGGCCGTGATGGGCGAGGTAACCGGCCTGAGCGCCAAGATCGACGCCCTGAGCCCTCCGGGAACTACCTATTCCTTCCAGGTGGCCGCCAAACCCGCCACCACGAGCACCGTCTACACCAGCTCGGCCTACTCGCGCTCGGTGAACGCCACGACGATGGGGCAGTTGGCTGTTCCTGTGGTAGCGGTCGGCCCGGCCACCGATGTGACCGACCTGTACTTTATCTGGACGGCCGTTCCGAACGCCGGCGGCTATACCTACCAGATCTCGGACGACAACATCACCTACGGCGCCGAAGAGTCGGTCGATGCCGCTACCACTTCGGTCACCATCTCCGGCCTGGCCCCCTCGACCGTCAAATGGATCAAGGTGAAGGCCACGCCCCTGTCCGGTTCGACCGAATACGCCGCGAGCTCTTACTCGGCGCCCCTGAAAGGCAAGACTCTGGCCGGGATCCCGCTGGCTACGCCCGCTCCCGCGCAGACCGCAGCCACCTATAACACGGTTACGCTCACATGGGCGGCCGTTGCGAACGCCGAATCGTATAAGTATCAGGCAGGCAGCGATGAAGGGACCATTACCGATCCGACCCAGACCTCGATCACGCTCACTTTTGCGACTCCCGCCAAGGCCGCTGAGACCACTTCGTTCACCATGCAGGCCATCGCTGTTCAGGGGTCGACTTACGATAACTCGGAGTGGAGCGCTTCCGCCCCGATCGCCGTAACTGTCCCGCGCACGGCTATTTCCGTGACCGATGCAACCACGTTGGAGGCGGCCATCGGCGAGATGAACTTCGGTACGGGCGGCAAGATCACCCTGGCCTCGGGCAGCTACGTGTATAACTCGTACAGCTCAACTACCTCGGAATACACGCCCGGCTCGATCAAAATCTCAAAACCCATCGAACTGGTCGGCCCGGCCTCCGGCGCCCGTCCCGCGATCAACGCCAAGGACATCCAGATCACGGCCGCGGTCGACAAGTTCACCCTGGAGAACATCGAGTACTCGGGCCTGGAGGTGAACGCCGCGACCGGTGTGCTTGCCGGCGATAACAGCTCGTCATACGGCATCGACGTGCAGGCTGCAGGCCTCATCGGTACGCTGACCATTAAGAACTGCTACATCCACAATCTGGGCAACGCGGTGGTTCGCGCCAACCGGGGTACGACGAGCGGGGTGAGCAACGCCGTAATCACCGGCAACCTGTTGTACAACATCAAGGGAGCCAACGGCGGTGTGATCAACGCGGCCAGCAAGACCGTTCCCGCCGGCAGCAATTGGACGATCCAGAACAACACGATCACCGGCATCGGCGCCTACGCTTATGCCACGGCCACCAAACAGCGCGTGATCCAGTTCCCGACCGGAACCACCACCTTCACGGCTATCGTTTCGAACAACACGTTCTATAACATCTACAGCACGGACAACAGCATCGACGTGGGCGGTACGGGCGACTGCGGCGCGATCGTGGTCGAGAAGAACATCTTCCAGTTCAACACGACCGGCACGAGCAAAGGCCCGCGTCTGGGCTCGAACGCCGGCTCCGCCACCCGCGACAACAACGTCTACTCGACCTGGTCTGGCAGCTCGCCCGCCGATACCGGCACGACCAACGTCAATCCGGCGTTCCCTGACTACACGGGCGCCACGGGTGTTCCCGCCAACGCCACGTTCGTTCCCGCGGCTGGCGTAACCCAGACCTGGGGCGACCCGCGCTGGGTGACCCCGTAGCTCTCCCTACGCATGAAGAAGCGGCCCGCAACATCGTTGCGGGCCGCTTTTGTCATTCAGAGCGAAGCGAAGAATCTTGGTCGAAATTGTCCTTGCCTGAATACAGTCCGACCAAGATCCCTTCGTTAAGCGGCATTTTGCAATGCCGCTTGCCGTATTTCGCGAAATTTGTTCACCGGCGGCATTACAAATGCCGCCGAACCCGGGGAATAAAAAAGGACGACCTTCCGCGGCCATCCCTCTTTGTGTCCTTAGTGAATCATCCGACCCCTCACCGCAGCACCTTATCCAGAAATTCCGCCATGACCCCGGCCGTTTCGTCCACCCAGGGCGCGAAAAGCCAGAACGTATGCGGCGTATCGGGCAGCGTATGCACCTCGGCATGGATCCCCAGGTCGGTGAGCAGGTCGACCTGAGCATCCCGCCCGGCATGGAACCGCTCGACGGCGCTGTTGATGAAGCAGACGGGCGCGGAATTCGCCCCGGTCTGCCGCAGCGGCGAAGCCGCCGCCCACACTTCCGGCCGCTCCTCATAAGTGCCGCCCAACCATAGGGCGTCGACCGGCATTTTCAGGCATCGCTCCCGCGCCTGCCGCGCCCGGTCCACCGTTTCCGGCGTGATGAAATCCGAAAGACCGTCCCCGTTGATCACCGCCTGCACATCCGACGAAACCAGGACGTTCTCGCGCCGCACCTCATACTCCCCACGTCCGTTCGTCGCCCCGACCAGGTTGGCTAACTGCCCCCCGGCCGAAAACCCGGCGATGGCGATGCGTTCCGGGTCCACGCCATACCGCGCCGCATTCGCCCGCAGCCACCGCACGGCATCTTTCAGGTCATGCACCGCGGCGGGGTAGGGCGCCTCGGGCGTGAGCCGGTACTCGACCGTGGCCACGACGAATCCCCTGTCCGCCAGCCTGCGCGCCAGCGGCGCCTCCATCGTCCTGTCGCCTGAATTCCACCCGCCGCCATGCACCATGAGCAGCGCCGGACGGGCCTTAGCCGGAACCTGTTGCCTATCGACCAGCCGTGTCGGCCCGACGGGCATGTAAATGTTCATATGCAGTTCGCGTACCCCCACAAGGCGGTCTGTGATCGTGGAGTAGACCACATTCATGGCCGTATTGATTTCCGTGAAAGGATCGGCCTCGGCAAGGGCCAGCCCCGGCCGCGTCTTGACCTCCTTTTCCCAAGCCGACCAAAGCGTGAACGACGTGTCACGCGCAGTCTCGAACTGCCGCACCTCCGTGTCGCTCCATTGCCGCGACCAGCGCACCCGCGCCGTGGTGTCGGCGCCGGGCCCCGTGTTGCGGTACTCGCCGTAACGGGCCGTGCGCTCGTTGTCCGGATTGCGCCAGTTCTCCCACCCGGCCGGGTTGATCGCCCCGGGCAGCCTGCAACGCATAAACAACGTCATGGCATACCCCCGCCACGGCCGCCCGAGCCAGACCGAAGTGATCCCCTCGGCCGCCGTAACCGTGCAGTTATTGAAGATAAAACCGTATGGCTGCGCCTGGGGTGTGCTGGCGGCCGTAATGAACGAATTACGCTTGCAATGGATCGTGCAACGCTCGAACCACGCCGTCGAGGGCCCGAAAATAAAATCGGTCGTCCCCTCGATATAGCAATCCGCGAAATATTGCCGCGCCCCCTCGCGCCCGGCATAAATGGTATCCTGATTACCCAAAAACCGGCAATTCCGGAAGACGATCCGATCCCCCTCCACATGCAGCGCCACCGCCTGTCCCACCTCGCCCGCCGTATTCTCCACGGTCAGGTCTTCGAGAATGATGTCGTTCCCGCCGATAAACAGCGTGCGCGTGCGGAACGTGCCCATATTGTCCAGCGAGGCGTAATCGCCCCACGAAATGATGGTCTGGTCGCGATCTTCCCCCCGCAGCGTGATCGTGCATTTTTCGGTCGGGATCGAAAGTTTCTCCCGGTAAACCCCCTTGCGGATGAGGATCTCCACACGCCCCTCGGGCCGGAAATCGCGCACCGAATTGACCGCCTCCTGAATGGTGCGGAAATCGCCCTTGCCCGTATGATCCACGACAATATCCTCGGCCCGCAGCCCCAGCGCCGCGCAAACCGCGCAAACGAATAAAAAAAGTTTTTTTGTCATCCTGAACGATAGTGAAGGATCTCAAACAGCCTTTTTGAGATTCTTCGTTTCACTCAGAACGACAAAAGGCTGTATCAAAGATAGTTGATTTCTCTTAATCTTTTTTGTGTCCTTTGTGTCTCTTTTCTTTGTGTCCTTTGTGGTTAAAAAATCATTCAACCGTTTTTACATTCCCCATGAGATTATTCCCCCAGGCCACCTTACTGTCCGTGACCTTCGCGAACCGGTCGGTCTGTGCCACCGGGAAACAATTGACGACGAACCCATTCTCCACCCGCGTCATCTCCACGACCGCCTGCCCGGCGATCGGCGTAGCGCTGCGCACATTGTCCAGCACCACGTCGCGGCAATCGGTAAAAGCGAACGAAGGCCCTTTCGCCACCGCAAAATCCACATTGTGGAACTGCACCCCCGCGGCCACCGAAGCCGTGAAACCCTCCCCGGCCTGCATGTTGATATTGGAAAAGGTGATATTTTCGACCGGCATTTCCCGGATCCCGGAAATATACCCCGCCTTTTTGACATCGCTGCCCGTGACGTTGCTGATATGGATATTGCGGAAGGCGGGAGTGCGCTCCGAGAGCGGCTCTTCGACCGCCGATTTATCATAGAACAGGTCGAATATGAACGCATTGCGCTGAATATCGTTCATCACGATATTATCCACGCGGATCTGTTCGACCACGCCCCCGCGCCCCCGTGAGGACTTGAGCCGGATGCCCGCGTCGGTGCCGTGGAAGACGCAGTTGGAGATCGTCACGCGCCGCACGCCGCCCGACATCTCGCTGCCGATCACCACCCCGCCGTGGCCCGAGAGCATCGTGCAGTTGGTGATGGTGATATTCTCGCACGGCTTCCCCCATTTTCGCCCGTCCGCGTCGCGCCCCGATTTGATCGTGATGCAGTCGTCGCCCACGGTGATGTGGCAGTCCGAGATGTGGACGTTGCTGCACGACTCGGGATTGATCCCGTCCGTGTTGGGCGAGAGCGGGTTCTCGATAGTGATGCCGTGTATGGTAACGTTGTCGCAGAACTCCGGGTTGACCGTCCAGAACGGCGAATTGATGATTTTGATCCCCTCGATCAGGATCTCGCTGCATTGGAAAAATTGAATGAACGGCGGGCGGAAGAACCTCCGCTCCAGCGTGGGACGATAGTAGGGATCGACCTCCAACCCTTGGTTCGCCTCATCCCATTGCTTTTGCAACGCGGAAATATCGCCCGGGAAGATGCCTTTATTGCCCTTGATCGCGGTGATATTCTGCTGTGTGGCCGCCCACCAGGCCGCTCCCTGCCCGTCGATGGTACCCCGGCCGCGGATGGTGATGTTGCGCGCGTCGCGGGCCCGGAAAAGCGGCTGGAAACTCTGCATCACCACCCCTTCCCAACGCACCTCCACGAACGGCAGATAATCCTCGAACCGGTCCGAAAACCGCAGCACGCAGCCCGATTCCAGCTCGACGGTAATATTGCTCCGCATCTCGATCGAGGCCGAAAGATACTCCCCTGCCGGGAAAAAGATCGTCCCGCCCCCCTCGGAGGCCGCCTTTGCGATCGCCTTATTGACGATCGCCGTGCATTTCACTTTGCCGGTAGGGTCCGCCCCCAACTCACGCACATTATAAATTTTTGCCTGCCCCACGAGCGGCAGCAGCAGTAATATGTATAAAATCTTTTTCATTCTATTCTATTTTTGTCATTCTGAACGCAGTGAAGAATCTTGGTCGGAATTGTTTTCTGAACACAGCCCGACCAAGATTCTTCACTGCGTTCAGAATGACAAATAAGGTTATTTTTCGATCCTGAACCAATCCACATCCGCCCGTCCCCCGTCATTATTCGCTACGGGCCGCGAGGCGAACATCCCGATCTTGGCCCCGATCCACTTCCCCTCTTTCATCTTGAACGGTTTCCCGAGCGCCGCGAACTTCTTCCCGTCCGCCGACCAATAAAACACGCACATCCCGTCCGGGGTCACCTTCGCCCGCAGCCAAACGGTCGCAACGGTCAGTTTCACGGTCCCGGTGACCGTTTCCGGTTTCCCCTGGTCGGCCTTCACGCACTCACGCTGCGAGAGCACAAGCCCCTCGGCCGTGTTTTCCAGCGCGAGCACCCCATAATCCAATCCCATGACCACCAGCCCCGTCCGTTCGCCCGTGATCTTCGCACTCGGCACGAAAGAGAGCTTCGCCGTAGCCGTAAACGCATTGGAAGGCGTCTTCTGCAATAACAAATTAGGCACGTCCCAAAGGTTCTTATACCCTTCGCCCACCGGCACCGTATAAAGGCTCAGGCACCCCTTCGCCTGATTGCAGAAATGCCACCAACCCACGCTGTTCGCATGCCACTGCCATTGCAGCCCCAGCTCCGCGCCCGAAAATTCATCGCTCTCGGCAGGCGTGGCGATGGGGTAGGGGCCCCCCACATCGGGTTTGCGCCAAACCGCCACCGGATCGCCGCAACCGTCCCCGTCCTTATCCTCGCCGATCACCGGCCACCCGTCGCGCCAGACCATCGGTTGCAGGTGCACCACGCGCCCGAAAACGCCCGTGTCCTGGAAATGGAGGAACCAATCCTGCCCCGAAGGCGTATCGACCCACGCCCCCTGGTGCGGCCCGTTGACCGCCGAGCGCCCCTGCGCCATCACCACGCGCCGTTCATAAGGCCCCCAAACGCTCTTCGACCGTAGCGCGAGCTGCCATCCCGTGGCCACGCCGCCCGCCGGTGCGAAAATATAGTAGTATCCGTCCCGCTTATAGAATTTCGGCCCCTCGACCGTCTCATCCGTGTCATGCCCGTCATACACAATGCGATCCGGCCCCACCGCGCGCCGCCCATCCGGTGTGAGCCGCGTAACGGCCAGCAGGCTCTTGATCCCCGCCCGGCTCCCCGCGAACGCGTGCACCAGATAGGCATTCCCGTCCTCATCCCACAGCGGACAGGCGTCGATCAGCCCCTTTCCCGCCTTGACCATCGTTGCAGGCTCCCACTCACCGGCCGGATCCTTGGTGCAGGTCATGTAAACCCCGAAATCCGGATCGCCCCAATAAATATAGAACATCCCGTCATGGCACCGGATCGAAGGCGCCCAAACCCCATTGCCATGTTGAGGCCGTGCGAAGTGCTCCTCGGGCGTGAGTTGAGGCAGCGCCGCCCCGGTGATCGTCCAATTGACGAGGTCTTTCGAATGGAGAATCTGCAACCCCGGCGTGCAGTTGAAACTCGATGAGGTCATATAAAAATCGTCCCCCACCCGGCAGGCGTCCGGATCGGAATAATCGGCATAAAGCACGGGATTTTTGTATCGCCCGTCCCCCAGGTCGGCCACCCACGATTTGGAAGGTTGGCCCGAAAGCGCCGTCGCCGCCAAAAGCGACACGCCCATCAAAAAGACTCTCATGATATATTATTTACGATATTTTGTCAACGCCTCCACATCCAGATCGACCAGCCCGTCGATAAAAATCTCCGCCATCTTGATCGCCCCTTCCGTAATGAAATGGGTATTGTCCTCGACCCCCTGCGGAAAATTGCGGTTCACGCCCGCAGGCACATGCATGAAAAGCGCCACGGAACCCTCCGGCCCGAGATATTCCAACAAGACCATGCTGCGGGCGTGCATATCGACCAGCGTGACATTCATCTGGTCGGCCACTTCGCGCACGATGCCCGGATAAACCCCGTGTGTATCATAGAATTTCCCTTGCGCGTCGAACCGCCGCCGTGCCACGGGCGTGCAGAGAATAGGCGTAGCGCCTTTCTCGCGCGTCTGCCGCACCATCATTTCCAGGTTGCGGCGATAACCCTCAGGCGAGGTGTATTTCTCAGGGCGGTTCTCCGCCGCATCGTTATGCCCGAACTGAATGATGGCGAAATCGCCCGGCTGCAGCCGCTCGACGATCCCCGCCCAGCGTCCCTCCTCGATGAAAGTGCGGGTGCTGCGCCCGTTCTGCGCCTCGTTGACCACCTTTACTTTGTCTGTGAAAAAATAGGGAAACATCTGCCCCCAACCCCGTTCAGGATGAGGCTCGGCGATACTTTCACCTGTAATGGAATCGGTCACGAAACGCAGTAGCGGCTTATCGGCCATCGTCGAGTCGCCCGCCATGAAAATGTGCACGGGACGCTCCCCGGCCCCGGCCAGCAGCCAGGCGGCCGCCGCGAGGAAACATACGCGTAATAGCTTCATTGTCGGTGTTTTTCGGATCTGTTCCAAAATTACGGAACCCCTCCCGATTTTCCTAATATCGCGCCATGTGTTAATATTCTGAAAGTCAATAACATAAATGAAATTACAAGAAAAACAACAGAATTTCCATGTATTCCCCCGCCCCCGCAACTGTCCCTGCCGCATAAAAAACACTACATTTGTTCAAACAGTTTGTCATTCTGAACGCAGTGAAGAATCTTGGTCGGGCTGTGTTCATACAATTCCGACCAAGATTCTTCACTGCGTTCAGAATGACAAGCAAAAACATTTGATCATGAATATCCGGACTCGTCTTTATGCCTTATTGCTGCTCGCCTGCCCATTGGCGGCCGTAGCGCAACTTCCCGCATTCCCCGGCGCCGAAGGTGGCGGCATGTACGCCACGGGCGGCCGCGGCGGCCGGGTGCTCTACGTGGACAAGCTGGACGACGACGGCTCGCCCGGCACCCTGCGCTGGGCCGTCTCGCAAAAATACCCCCGCATCGTGATGTTCAAAGTCTCGGGCGTGATCAAACTGACCAAAAAACTCAATATCACCCGCGGCGACCTGACGATCGCAGGCCAGACCGCCCCCGGCGACGGCATCTGCGTGCGCGACTACACGGTGCTGGTGAAGGATTGCAACAACGTGATCATCCGCTTCATGCGCTTCCGCCTGGGCGACGAGCGCGGCGGCGAGGTGCAGGACGACGCCCTGGGCGCGCAGTGGTGCTCGAACCTCGTCGTGGATCACTGCTCGATGAGTTGGAGCACGGACGAGTGCGGCTCGTTCTACGGCAACTCGGCCTTCACCCTGCAATGGTCGATCCTCTCGGAAAGCCTGCGCAACTCGGTGCACAACAAAGGCTCGCACGGCTACGGCGGCATCTGGGGCGGCCGCGACGCCTCCTTCCACCACAACCTGCTGGCGAGCCACGACAGCCGCAACCCCCGCTTCGACCACACCTGCCTCTACGGCAGCCACCCGCTCGATTCCTGCCGCGGCAACGTCGACTACCGCAACAACGTGGTCTACAACTGGGGCGGCAACAGCACCTACGGCGGCGAGGGCGGCCGGTTCAACATGGTCAACAACTATTATAAAAAAGGCCCCGCCTCGAAAGACCGCCGCTACTTCATCGACGCCTACGGCCGCTGCGAATACGCCCGCACGGATGATCAATGGCGCGACGTGGGCTACCCGGTGCTCTACATGTCGGGCAACTACTACGAAGGCGACCCGGACGGCATCAACGCCGACAACCGCGCCGGCATCCAATACAACACCTCGCGCGGCGACTGTTCCCATAAGGACGAGATCGTCCCTGAGCTGCCGATCCTGGGCCGTACGGGCTTGGTGACCACCCATAAGGCCGCCGACGCCTTCAAGCGCGTGCTGCTCTACGCCGGCGCCTCAGACCACCGCGACGTGGTCGACCAGCGCGCCGTGACCGACACCCGCACCGGCCGTGCGACCTTCCCCGAAGGCGGCAAAGGCAGCACGGGAGGCCTGATCGACACACAAACGGCAGTAGGAGGCTGGCCCGCCTACAACTCCCTGCCCGCCCCCGCGGACACCGACGGCGACGGCATTCCCGATGCCTGGGAGCGCGCCCACGGCCTCGACCCGGCCGACCCCACGGACGGCGCGAAAACGACCCTCGACTCCGGCGGCTACACCAACGTGGAGGTCTATCTGAACAGCCTGGTCGAGCAGATCACCGCGAAACAGAACCGATAATACCCCTTTTTGCCGTTGTCATTCAGAGCGGAGCGAAGAATCTTGGCCGGGCTGTGTTCAGGCAACACTTCCGGCCAAGATTCTTCGCTCCGCTCAGCATGACAAAGCCTCCGAAAATATTCCCTGCATTCTAAAAAGGGCTATCTGGCCACCACGTCATCCCGGGCGAGGGTATCGACGCGGGATCATGCCCGTATTGGGGTAGTGAGATACCAGCGGGCGAGCCGCGCGCGGGAGGAAGC
>JAVBPS010000116.1:0-14865 GCA_031549495.1 Rikenellaceae bacterium
TCTTCCGTTTATATAAGGAAGATCCCTCGTCGCTTCGCTCGCTCGGGATGACGCGTACACGTTGGCTGAATGTAGGGGCACCCCTTGCGGGTGCCCTTGTGCTATGATAAAAGGGCACCCGCGAGGGGTGCCCCTACATGGCTCTAAATGATCTCCATCAGCGGGGAATCGGCCTGCACGAAATCGCCCTCGTTCACGAGGATCTGGCCGACCGTTCCGGCGTACGGCGTCATGATGCTGTTTTCCATCTTCATCGCCTCGAGCACCAGCACTTCCTGGCCTGCGGCGACCGTATCGCCCTCTTTGGCCACCATGCGGAAGATGCGGCCGGGCATCGGAGCCGTGACCACATTGCCCTTGATCGCAGCCCTCGGGGCCGCGGCGGGCGCGGGCGCCTGGGCGGGTTCCGCAGCCGGAGCAGCCGGAGCGGCCGGGCGGGAAGCCTCGCAGGCCGCCTGCTTCTGCTTGCGCAGGAACGGCTCGGCCACGGCCGGGAAGAGTTCCATAAGCAGTACTTCCTTCTCCCCTTCGGCCAGGTGCAACCCGCCGCAATTTTCGAGTACGGGATTGGGCTGCATCTTATAATTGGAAGTATCGTAAGGCGTCTCCTCGCGCACCCCGGCGATCTTCAGCCGGAAATCGGGATCCACCGGCACGGGCGTCTTGCCGTACTCGCCCTTGACCAGGTTGACGAACTGGTTCGAAACGTTGGTATAGAGCGGTTTGCCGTTCTTCTGGTCGATGGCGCAGTTGACCGCCTGCGCGCCCACGATCTGGCTGGTGGGGGTCACCAGCGGGGGCAGACCGGCGTCGAGGCGCACGCGCGGGATCAATTCCATCGCCTTTTCGAGGATATCCTCGCTCTTGAGCTGCTTGAGCTGCGCGACCATATTGGTGTACATCCCGCCCGGGATCTCGGCCTTCTGCACCAGCAGGTTGGGCGCCGGGAAACCGAAATAGTGCTCGATGGCCTGGCAGGTCTCCACGAGCGTCTTCTCGTCCTCCTTCTGCGCGGCTTTGACCGCCTTGTCGAAGAGCGCGTCCACCTCCGCGGGCAGCGTATCGGTCAGCGGGTTGAAAGGCTTGGGCAACTGCTTGACGGTATCGAATTCGGCCAATTCGGCACGGATGGGGATCAATTCCGCGTTGATCTTCGCCACGGCCTCCATGTTGATGTCCAGTTCCACGCCCATCTTCTTGCAGAAGACCCAGATCAGCTCGATGGCCGGAGCCGCGGGCCCGCCCGCGAAGTTCCAGATGTTGGTATCCACCACATCGGCCCCGGCCGCGATGGCCGCGACGACCGACGCGAGTCCGTAGCCGGGCGTGCAGTGCGTATGGAAATCGACCGGCAGGTCGATATGCTTCTTGAAGAGTTTGATCAGCCCCGTCACGCGGGCGGGCGGGATCAGCCCGCTCATGTCCTTGATGGTGATCATATCGGCGCCCAGCGCGGCCATCTGCTTGGCCTTGTCCAGGAAATAGGCGTCGGTAAAGACCTCCTTGGGCAATTTCTTGCCGCTCATGGCCGCCTTCATGCGTTCCCCGGCGGTGAAATGAGGGTCGATCGTGTAGCAGACGGCGCAGTCGGCGATGCCGCCGTATTTCTTGACGTACTTGATGGTCGATTTGACGTTGTCCACGTCGTTCAGCGCATCGAAAATGCGCATGATGCCGAGTCCGGAGGAGATCGAGTTGCGGCAAAAGCCCTCGATGATCTCGTCCGTGTAGGGAGCATATCCGAAAAGGTTGCGTCCGCGCGAGAGGGCGGTCAGCTTCGACACGTCGCCCACCGAGGCCTTGATCGTCTCCAGGCGCGTCCAGGGATTCTCCCCGAGGTAACGCATGATCGAGTCGGGCACGGCGCCGCCCCAGACCTCCATGGCGTAGAAATTAGCCTGTTTGTAGAACGGCAGGACGCGGTCTACCTGGTGCTGGTTCATGCGTGTGGCGAAGGAGGATTGCTGCCCGTCGCGCAGGGTAAGGTCCCTGATCAATAACCTTTTCATAGTTGTTATGTTTGTTTTCTGGATGGCACTGTTAACCGGCTAACAAAAATAGGTAATTATTTTCAGTTTCGTATCGCTTTTCCTGATTCTTTTTACAAATCCTAAGAAAATGATGTTAAATAGTTGCCTTTTGCAATTATGATGCCGCGCCCGATCAAAAAAAGGCATCCCAAAGGATGCCTCTGCCTAATAGTATGACGTTGATGGGAATGCCAATACCCGTGAGAAGCGCGTGCGTGAGGGCCGTTACCAGCGTCCGAACTTTCGCTGTGCAAAATATGGCGTGCTATATGCGCAGCCGCGCCAAGCGTCAAAAAGAGAACGGCGTTAGGACGGGCCCGGTGGATACCGGTTGCGGGGGTAATATTCCTCCGACCCAAGCACAGGTTCAGGTTTGTGTCGGAAAGTCACGTCTTTATAGATCGTGCAGGCCGGACCCGTCTAAACCGCCGTAGAATTGATCTGTTTATTTCAGCGCGAAGGAGAACGTAATGCCCGCTTTCACTATCGCGTTGACCTTGCTGTAATCATTCGCCGTCACCGTCACACCTTGCACGGCATCCGCCGGGGCGACATAAGCCGCGCCGATCCCCACGGTCCCTTCCACGCCCCATCGCCCTTTCATCCTCAGGCGGTATCCGTACGATACCCCGGCGCCGAAACGGTTCTTACGCCCATATAGAGCGGTTCCGTCGGCAAAAGGCTTATCGCACCTGGTCGACGAAATATGCGCGAACACGCCCGCGAAATGGCCATGCAGCCGCTCGCCGAACCATCGCCGCACCTCGGGCTGGAAAAGCACGCGTCCGTTCGCATCGCCGTCGATCCACGAAGCCGGCCCGTAGCTGAGCGGCACGTCGAGCGTCAGTTTCCGGGCGACGGGAAATTCCACCCCCAGGTTGAACATCGGCGCGATCAGATGGAGTACGTTGCTTTTCAGCAAAAAGCGCTCGCTTGGGCGAGGCGCGACAGGTGGGGCTACGAACTGTACCGGCTCTGGCTCAACCGCCACGACCGGCTCCGGCACCGGTTCGGGTGCCGTGGCCGTTTTGGGTGCTGGCGCCGTTTTTGGCGGCGCCGGCGCTTTGGGGGTGATGAAGATGTGGCTGCCGCTGATGCGGTATTGGGCGTTCGCGTTTTTCAGGATCGCGTCCAGTACCGAGGTCAGGGATGCGTTCGTCTTGTCGATCGTGATCTTTCTCTCGACATTGACTTTGGTATGGTCGTATGCTGCCGTGAAAGAACTCTGTTTTTCCACGATCTCCAGGGCCTGGCGGATGGTGATGCCTTCCCCTTTGATCGTGATGAGCGGTACGCTCTGCCCCTGTGCCAGACCAAACGTGAGGAGCAGGACCATCAGTACGAATCCCTTGGCGGGTTTGTGAATAAGCGTCATCAGGATGCGTAATCGGTATGAATGACCAGTACATCATCGGTAATGGTGTACGTGAAGTCGGTGATAAAATTCTGCAACAGGGACATGCATTCATCCAGGCTCTCCCCCCGAATGAATTTGACCGAATAACGCCCCTGGGGCATATGAGCAGGATACTCGATCGAAACGTCGAAATGACGTCCGACCGCTTTAAGCATTGCCGAGAAGGTGGCGTCGTGGAAAATCAGCCCCCCCCCGATCCATTCCGATGCCGCGAGCGCCTTATCTTCCACCTGCGCTTGCCCGTCGGCCACATCGAAGGTGAGTTGCTGGTTGGGCTTGAGCGCGTATTTCGCCTCCTGATCCGCCTGGCCGTCCCGCCCCGTCAGGCAGACCTCGGCCTTGCCCGAGCAGAGCGACACGATGATGTTGTTGTCGTCCATGTGGGCGTTCACGTTGAGTTCGGTCCCCGTGACCACCACTTTCATGTGGTCGACCACGATCTCGAACGGCCAACTGCGGTCGGCTTCGATGCGGAAAAACCCTTGTCCTTCGAGGGCGATGCGGCGCACGCCTTTTTCGAATTTCTCAGGATAGGTGAGCGTGCTTCCGGGCTGCAACCATACGTGGGTGCTGTCCGGCAGCAGGCATTCGACGCTTTGGCCGTGCGTTGCGGCCACGGTGATCATTTGCGGGGCCTGGGTCCCCAATCCCACCCAGAGGGCTACGGCGACGAGCGCCGCCGCGGCCGGTACGGCCCAAAGCAGGCGCTTGCGACCGCTCTTTTTACGTGGGATTTCGATTTCGAGTTGGCCGCACAGGGCATCGAACCGGGCCCGGGTCGACGCTGTGGGGTTGGCTTCGGTCCGGTCCCAAAGCTCACGCAGGGCTGCCTCTTTCTCCTCCTGCTCAGCGGGAGAGGCGATCCATTGCTGCACTTTCCGGGCGGCCTGCGCAGAAAAACTGCCGCTGGCGAAGAGTGCGATGATGCGTGATACCGGATTCGTCATAACCGATCGTTCTGGAATAGCTTTTATTCTATAAATTGGGTTATTCGCGTAAAGAAAATAAACCCGCTTTTGTATATTATGACAAACAACAAGTCATATTATCCCGAAAAAAAAGCTAATATTTTTAGTGGTAAAATGTTATTTTGGGTTAACTGTGTGTTTTTCAGTAAATTACTGCGACAAATAATTATCGGCCACCGCACGCAGGTCTTTAAATATAAGGACCAGTTGGTTGCGGACGGTCTTTTCGCTCAGGTTGAGTTGCCCGGCGATCTGCGTGGGGCTCATCGCCTCTTGTTGGCTGAGCCGGTAGATCGTCCCGTGCTGCGGCGACATGGCGCCCACGCGGGCGTCGATGATCGCGATCAGTTCATCGGTTTTGATCCGGTTTTCCGTGGCGTGAAGTTGATGGCCTCCCTGCTCGGTGGTCTGCTGTATGATCGTTTCGTGCAGTTTGCGGGATTTGATGAAATTCAGGGCCGCATTGCGCGCGGTGGCGTACATGTAGCTGTTCAGCGAGACGGTCGGGTTGAACGTTTCGCGGTTTTCCCACAGTTTGACGAATATGGATTGCGCGAGGTCCTCGGCGTCGGATTCCGATTTGACGATGGACGCTATGAAACGGATGATCCGGTCCGAGTAGGTCAGAAAGATCCCCTCGAACGCTTTGCGGTCCCCGCCCCTGAAATCCCTGATCAACCTGTCGTCCATAACAATATTGCCGGATTCGGGAGTACACCTCCGGAAACCGGCCGGGCCGGGTCTTTTAAGAATCGACCCGACGTGCAAAAGTACATAAAATTTACGTCTTTTCATGTCTCGCGGACCGGTTTTCAAATAAATTTATAAAAATATTCCGAAAGGGTATGCGTACGTGCCGTACAGAGGGGTATTGACGGTGAAGCGAATGGCCCCGGGGGGAGATATTTTTTGCGTCCCGGAAGAATAACGGCAGGTAATTATAGATACATTTGCCCGCAGTACCCATACGAGTTTTGGCTATGGAACGGAATCTTCAGACCCCCCATTCCCGGGGCCCTGTGTTCGGGGTGATGGGCATTATCATCGCCATCGGCATCGTCTACGGCGACATCGGCACCTCGCCGCTGTACGTGATGAAAGCGGTGCTCAACGCCCTGCCGTACAACCATCCCGAGCTGATCATCGGCGCCGTGTCGTGCGTCATCTGGACGCTCACGCTGCAGACCACCGTCAAATACGTGATGATCACCCTGCGCGCGGACAACAAGGGCGAGGGGGGCATCCTCTCGCTTTTCGCCCTGATCCGCAAGAAATTCCGCTGGACCTACGTGATCGCCGCCAGCGGCGCGGCCACGCTGCTCGCGGACGGGGTGATCACCCCCTCGATCACCGTCACCTCGGCCATCGAGGGCTTGAACAACGTCTATAACTCCATCCCCGTGATCCCCGTGGTCATCGCCATCATCGTGCTGCTGTTCCTGTTGCAGCCCTTCGGGACTTCCCAGCTTGGGCGGTTCTTCGGGGTGGTGATGCTGCTCTGGTTCCTGATGTTGGGGGTGCTGGGACTGGTCCATTTCCTCGATTACCCGGGGATCGTCAAGGCCTTCAACCCTTACTACGCCGTGCGATTCCTCGTCGAAAGCCCCAACGTGCTGATCATCCTGGGGGCGATCTTCCTCTGCACGACGGGCGCCGAGGCGTTGTATTCCGACCTGGGCCACTGCGGCCTGCGCAACATCCGCGTGTCGTGGGCCTTCGTGAAAACCACCCTGATCCTTAACTACCTCGGCCAGGGCGCCTGGGCCGTGATCCATCCCCAGGCCGCCGTGACGCCCGACATCAACCCCTTCTTCGAGATCATGCCCGAGTGGTTCTTCATCATCGGGGTGACGATGGCCACGCTGGCCGCCGTGATCGCCAGCCAGGCGCTGATCAGCGGCTCGTTCACGGTGATCGCCGAGGCCGTCTCGCTCGACCTGTGGCCCAACATCCGCATCAAATACCCGACCGACCTGAAGGGCCAGATGTACATCCCCGGGGTGAACTACCTGCTGATGGGCCTCTGTATCATGATGGTGATCATCTTCCGCTCCTCGACCAACATGGAGGCGGCTTACGGCCTTTCGATCTCGATCACGATGCTGATGACCACCATGCTGCTCTTCTTCTACCTGCGCCTGCGGCGGACACCCTGGTGGAAAACCATTCCCATCACGCTCTGCTTCCTGACCGTCGAGGCGGGCTTCCTGCTGGCCAACAGCATCAAATTCACCCACGGCGGTTACATCACCATCCTGATGGCGGGCGCGGTGTTCGTGGTGATGTACGTCTGGTATAACGGCCGCCGGATCAAGAACCGCTGCGTGACCTACGAGAAGATCGCCCCGGTAATCCCCGTGGTGGACGCGATGGGCCAGGACGAATCGGTGCCCAAATACGCCACCCACCTGGTCTACGTCACCCGCGCCAAGTTCCACGGCGACATCGAGAGCAAGATCGTCCACTCGCTGATCAGCCACCCCAAGCGCGCCGACACCTACTGGTTCGTCTACATGCAGCGCGGCGACGAGCCGTACGAATTCTCTTACCAGGTCACACCCTTCGTCGAGGGCCGTATCTTTCGCGTGGACATCACCGCCGGTTTCAAGCGCGGCATCCACATCGACGACGACCTCAAACGCATCGCCGGGCAGATGGAGTGCTCCGGGCAGGTCGACCTGCGCAGCCGCTACCCCTCGCTGCGCAAGAACCATATCCGCGGCGATTTCCGCTTCGTGGTCGTGGAGCGCGTGATGCGCAACACGATCCTGCTGCCCATCCGCAAAAAGGCGATCCTGGCGCTCTATTCGCTTATCCAGCGCTTCACCACCTCCGACGCCCGCATCCTGGACCTCGACCCGTCGAGTGTCACGGTGGAAAAGGCGCCTTTGGTACGGAAGTGACCTTTCGCGGCTGTGTATATACTTTCCGGTCCCGTAGGGGCACCCCTTGTGGGTGCCCTTCTCTTTTTCCCGACGAGCGCAGGGCCGGTATCGCCTGCGGGCGACTTACTTTTTCCCTTGATGGAAAAAGTAAGCAAAAAGATCAAGGCGCCGCGCTCCCGGCTTACCCGCTTACGGATTTTCGTGAGAGTCGGCCGGAAATTCCACGAGCGCCGGGCCCGCGCGCTTTGGCGTCCGCTCGGGCCAGCGCACATCCCACGCGCTTTGGCCGCCGCTCATCCCACTGCGCCCCCGCCTGCGTCTACCGATGGTAAAATCAAACGTCATCCCGAGCGCATGCGAGGGAACTTCCTTATATCTTTTTTGTGTCCTTTGTGTAATCTTTTCTTTGTGCCCTTTGTGGTGAAATAAAAAACGGGAGCCGCCCTCGAAGCGACTCCCATTCCTTGTCCTACACGAGTGATTTACGTCCCGCTCGGAGTCGTATTTTTATCCCTGTAAGAGAGTTTCTGCGATTTTTCCTGCAAGGCGACCTCTTCCGGCGTCTCGGCCGTCACGATCAGGTTGTGCGCCATCGGGCGGGCGTTCTCGTCCACGTAGCAGAAGGTGAGGAATCCCTCGCAGAAGACCAGATCGTGGTCTTTTTGCAGCTGCACGCGCACGAAACAGTCAACCGTGCTGCGGCGTGCGAGCACGATCATGCTTTCGATGCGCAGCACGTCGCCCCCCTTGATGGGACGCAGAAACTCCAGCCCGTGCATCTTCAGGCAGACGATGTTGTGCGGATCGAGTTTTTCGGCCAGGGCGATGAAACCGGCTTCGACGACCCACTCCGCGCAACGGCCCGCAAAGAGGGTTTTGTGGTGGTTCAGGTCCTCGTTCTTGACGAGCCGGTGGGAGGTTACGATGTTGAACATGGCGTTGAATTATTAGTTGGTTTGAATAGAAATCGTCCTGGCGAACAAAGGTAATAAATTATCCCATCGGAATATGCTTTGTCATTCAGAGCGAAGCGAAGAATCTTGGTCGGGATTGTTCATCATCTGAATACAGCCCGACCAAGATTCTTCGCTTCGCTCTGAATGACAAGTACTAATACTCGTTCGGCATCTGGGCCAACTGCGCCGCCGTGAACACCGGCCCGTCCTTACAAACATAAGTCTTACCCACGTTGCAGCGCCCGCACTTCCCGAACCCGCATTTCATGCGGTTTTCCAGCGTGGTAAAGATATTTTCATCCGTGAACCCCAGCTTCTTGAGCACCGGAAAAGTATTCTTGATCATGATCGGGGGCCCGCAGACGATGGCGATCGTATTTTCGACCGCAGGCGCATGCTTCTCGACGATCGAGGGCACGAAACCCACCTCGCCTTTCCAGTCGGGCGTCTCCCCGCCCGGGTCGACCGTGGTGACGAGTTTCACATCCGGACACTCCTCCCATTCCCGCAATTCATCTTTGTAAACCAGGTCATTGGCCGTGCGCGCCCCGTAAAAGATGGTCACGTCCTTGTAATCCTTCCGGTTATCGAGGCAGCTCCAGATCACGCTGCGCATCGGCGGCAGGGCGATCCCCCCCGCGATGAACACGAGGTTCTTCCCTTTCCAATCGTCGATAGGAAACGTATTCCCGTAAGGCCCGCGGAAGCCGACGATATCCCCTTCCTCGACCCCCGAGAGGGCGGTAGTGACCCGTCCCGCCTGACGGAAGGTACACTCCACGTATCCCTTGCGGGTGTGGGGCGAGGCGATGCAGAAAGTCGATTCCCCCTCGCCGAAAACGGAATACTCGGCGAACTGTCCCGTGCGGAACGAGAACGCCTCGGCCTCGGCCGGATCCATGAATTCGAGCCGCAGCGTGCGCACACCGGGGGCTTCGAGGGTAATTTTCGCCACCTTCATGCGGTAGGGCAGATATATATTGCGATCCATGTTTCTACAATTAAGAGTTAGCGATGATCGAAAGGCTTTCGGCGATGTCCATGTCGGCCGGGCAACGGCGCGAGCAGCGGCCGCAACCGGCGCAACCGCGCACCCCGAGCCGCTCGGGCATGTACGAGAATTTGTGCATCAGCCGCTGGCGCCAGCGTGCCCCCTGTGTTTCGCGGGGATTGTGCCCTGAGGTGTGCAGCGTGAAGAGCTTGGCCCCGCAGCTGTCCCAAAGGCGCACGCGTAAGCCCTCTTTCCCCCGCGTCTCGTCCTGAATATCGAAGCAGGCGCACGTGGGGCAGACATAGGCGCAAGCCGCGCAGCCGATACAGCGCATGGCGAACTCGTCGAACGCCGTGGTGTCGAACGCCGCCGTGACCTTCGCTTCCAGATTCGTGTCGTCGAAACGCTTCGGCACGTTCGCAAGAAATTGCTCCTTGCCCGGCCCGTCATACGCCTCTAAAATTCCACCCAGCGACTCCGCCAATTTCTCTCCCTTCGGAGTCAGGATCTCGGCGATGAAATCCCCTTTATCCGTGCGGGTCAATAAAATATCGCTCCCCCGCGTGTTCCCCGGCCCCCCGCCGACGGAAGTGCAAAAACAATAAGCATCCGCCGTGTTGCAGGCATACCCGACAATGGTCGTGCGGGCAAGCCGCTCCTCAAAAATCGGGTCCGAGGGATCCCAGTTAAAAATCCCCCGCAGGCTGACCATCCCCGAAGCGTCGCAGGGCCGTACGCCCACCACCACGCGATAAGGGATCGTATCCGGATCGAAATCGCGTACCTCGACCCCTTCCTTATCCTTGGTATAGGAAAACAGTTTCTCGATTTTCGGGAAGACGAACGACTTGGCCGACATCTCGGGCAGCAGGTAATCTTCCGTAAGTTCCCCCGGGGCGTTCACGCGCCGGTACCCCGTGCGCCCGTTCATCTTCACGGGCCCGTACACCTGTGCCGTTTCCAGCAGTTTTTCCAGGAAACGGGGATATGCGTCTTTGCGCAGCAGTTTTACATTCTCCGCCATGGCTTATCCTATGAAATTTTCTTTATCGTCCGGCTTGAAGGTCGACATCGCGCACCCCTCGGCCACGCTGAACCCGGCGGGCGTACCATACGTTTCCCGCACGTCTTTGGCAAGCTTCATCGTCAGCAGGTGGATGGGAATGTTCACCGGGCAGGCCCGGCCGCACTCGCCGCACTCCACACAGCGCCCCGAAAGGTGCATGGCGCGCATGATATGCCACTCCATATTCCCCAGTGACGAAGCCGCCACGGAGATCCACTGCGGCTGGTTCATCTCGACCGTACACTGCGTGCAGTAGCACAACGGGCAAGCCTGGCGGCAGGCGTAGCACTTCATGCAATGCTCCATCTCTTCCTGCCAGAACGCTTGGCGCTCTTCCGCGCTCATCGCCTCCAGACGCGCCAGCAACGCGGCATCCTCCTCGCTCAAAGCAGGCGTATTGGCCGCGATCCAAGCCTCCATTTCGCCGAACGAACGGCAAACGGTCGCCTCCCCGGCCGCATTCATGGCGATCGCCACGATCCCGCCGTCGGTCAACTGCTTCTCGGCCGCCAGCCGGATCACGCTGCGCACGGTCTGCGCCCCGCCCACGATGGCCGGTTTGCCCAATTTGGCGATCTCCTTTTTATAAATATACATCGCCAGGTTCTGCACGCAACGTTTGTCATAAACCAACTGCGCCGCCTGCGAGGCGTCTGTGGCGAACAGCGGCCGCACGCGTCCCGCGCTGCCTTCGCCATATCCGATCACCGCCTTCACTTCGCCCGAGGCGAGCAGCCCGGCGGCTATGTCTTTCACGTTTTCCATACTCATTGCTCCCAGATCTCGTTAGCCGTGCGTTGGTATTTTTCGTAAGGCCCCAGCGCCTTCACTTTTTCGACGGTCGAGTTGACCACGTCGGCCCATTTGGCCCCCTCGGCGGCCGACACCCAGGTGAAATTGATGCGGTCGACCTCGATGCCCATGAAATCGAGCAGCGAGCGGAAGACCGTCCACCGGCGCCGGGCGTGGAAATTGCCCGAGGTGTAGTGGCAGTCGTTGGGGTGGCAGCCCGAGACGATGATCCCGTCCGCGCCGTTGGCAAAAGCCTTGAGCAGCAGCATGAAGTCGATGCGCCCCGTGCACGGGAAGCGGATGATCTTCACGTCGGGCGAATATTTGATGCGGCTGGTGCCCGTCAGGTCCGCCCCGGCGTAGGTACACCAGTTGCAGACGAAGGCTACTATTTTCGGTTCGAATCCTTCCATAATCACATTTCGTTAAGCAGTGCGACAACTTCCTGGTAGACCTGTTTGTTCGAGTAGCCGTCCAGGTCGATCGACTTGGAGCGGCAGAACGACACGCACGTCCCGCAACCCTGGCACAGGCCCGGATTGATGCGCGCGATGGTCTTGACCACCTCGCCCGCGCGGTTTTTGATCTCTTCGCGGTCGATGGCGTTGTAGGGGCAGACCGATGCGCAGAGGCCGCAGCCCATGCAGGTCGAGAAAATGGGAGGCGGCATGCGGTTGATCTTCGCCACCACCGGCTCACGCGTGAGCTCGTCGTTGGCGAACAGCCCGATTACCTTCGCCGCAGCGCCCGACGCGGCCGCCACCGACTCCGGAATGTCCTTCGGGGCCTGGCAAGCGCCGGCGAGGAAAATCCCTGCCGTGTTGGTCTCCACCGGTTTGAGCTTCGGATGCGCCTCGGCGAAGAACTTGTACGCGTCGTACGACACGTGCAGCTTCTGCGCCAGCGACTCCGACCCCTCGCACGAGGTGGCCGCCGTGGCCAGCACCACCATATCGGCCTCGATCTCCACCGGACGGCCGCCCATCAGGGTGTCGGCCCCCTTGACGATCAGCTTGCCGTCCTTCTCGTAGATGGTCGACACGCGGCCGCGGATATATTTCGCCCCGTCCTCCTCGATGGCCCGGCGGGTGAATTCGTCGTAGTTCTTACCCGCCGCGCGGATATCCATATAAAAGACGTACGGCGTCCCCTCATGCACCTTATGCTTATATAGCATGGCATGCTTGGCCGTGTACATACAGCAAATTTTCGAGCAATAGGGAATCCCCTTGACCGGGTCGCGCGACCCGGCGCAGGCCATGAAGACCACCTTTTCGGGCACCGTCCCGTCCGACGGGCGGCGGATCTCCCCCTTGGTCGGACCCGAGGCCGAAGCGAGGCGTTCGAACTGCAACCCGGTGATCACGTCCTTGTATTTCCCGTAGCCGTACTCGGGGAAGAAATCGGTCCCCTTCACCTCGAAGCCCGTGGCCAGCACGATCGCGCCCGCCTGCACCTCGATGATCTCGTCCTGCTGCTCGTAATTTACCGCTCCGGTGGGGCACACCTTGCTGCAAACGCCGCACTTGCCCGTCTTGAACCAGGTGCAGTTCGCCCGGTCGATCACCGGCTTGTTGGGCACGGCCTGCGGGAACGGCGTATAAATGGCCGTCCGGTTCGCCAACCCCTGCTCGAACTCGCTCGGGATCCTCTTCTGCGGGCACTTGGTCGTACAGAGGCCGCATCCCGTGCAGAGTTTCTCGTCCACGCTGCGCGCCTTGCGGCGGATGCGCACGTTGAAGTTGCCGATGAAGCCGTCCATGCTCTCCAACTCCGAATAAGTGTAGAGCGTGATGTTGGGATGCTGCGCCACCTCCACCATGCGGGGAGTCAGGATACACTGCGAGCAGTCCAGCGTGGGGAAGGTCTCCGAGAGCTGCGACATGTGCCCCCCGATGGAGGGGTCGCGCTCCACGAGGATCACCTTGTGCCCCCCGTTGGCGATGTCCAGCGCGGCCTGGATACCGGCCACGCCGCCCCCCACCACGACCGCCGTCTTGTTGACCGGCACCTTGATCGGTTCGAGCGGATGGTTGTTCTTCACCTTTTCCACCAGCGTGCGCACCAGGTCGAAAGCCTTCTGCGTGGTAGCCTCGCCTTTCTCGTGCACCCACGAGCAATGCTCGCGGATGTTGGCCATCTCGCACATGTAAGGGTTCATCCCGGCCTCGGCGCAAGCCTTGCGGAACGTCGGCTCGTGCATGCGCGGCGAGCAGGCCGAAACGACCACGCCCGTCAATCCGTGCTCTTTGATCGCCTCCTTGATCTTGGTCTGCCCCGGGTCGGAACACATATATTTATAGTCGGTGCTGAAAGCGACCCCCGGCAGCTGCGCTGCCTGTGCGGAGACCTTCTCGCAATCCACGGTGGCGGAGATATTCTCGCCGCAGTGGCATATAAAAACACCAATTTTCGCCATATCAGTTTACTCCTTCCGTTTCGGTTGGTTTTTTCATCTGCGCCAGCCGCTGCCAGTCCACCTTTACTATGTGGCGGCGGGTGCCGGTCTGGCGGTCGTCCAGCCCGCAGGCCAGGCCGATCGCCTGGGTGATGTAGAGGACGGGGATCGCCGTCTTCATCCCTAATACCTTATCTATAGCCCCCCGGCGCAGGTCGAGGTTCGACTGGCACATCGGGCAGGCGACCACGATCATCTCCGCCCCCCGGTCGACCGCCTCTTTCACGATGCGGCCCGAGAGTTTCGACGCGATGGCGCTCTGCGTCACCGAGAGCGACGCCCCGCAGCACTCCGTCTTGAAGGGCCAGTCGACGCTCTGCGCCCCGAGCGCGGTCATGATCTGATCCATGCTCTGCGGATCCTCCTGCCGGTCGAATTTCAGCACCTCATGGGGCCTGACGAGCAGACAGCCGTAGTAACAGGCCACCTTGCCCGGCAGTTCTTTTACCTGACGCGCCGGAAGTTCCGGTACGATATATTCCTGGATGAACTCGATCACGTTCATGATCACCGGCATCCGCCCCATCTCCATCCCCAGTACCTCTTCCACCTCTTTACGCAGCGCCACATCCTTCGAAAGCTCGTGTACGGTCACGGCCAGGCGGTTATAACAAGCGGCGCAAGGCACCAGCAAACGATCCATGCCTGCCGCGGCGGCCTGCGCGAGGATGCGTGCCGGCAGCGCCACGGAGAGCGCCCGGTTGAGGTTGTGGGCCGCCGTGGCCCCGCAGCAGTTCCAGTCGGGTACCTGCTGCAAGGTGATATCGAACAGCCTGGCCAGCGACATCACCGACTCGGTATATTCCCTCGAAGTCCCTTCGAGCGAGCAGCCGGGGTAAAATCCTACTATTTTCGACATGACGGTTTGGTTTTGGAGAAGATCCGGCGGATATTCCCGACGCCCTTCACCCGTTCGGGGATGATGGGCAGTTTACCTTTAAAGAACATGACGGGCGCGAGCATCACATCCTGCCACAGCTTGCCGCTGCGCATTTTGTAGTCGGCCACCATCCCCACCTCGTACGACCGGCCCGTGGCGCGGATCATATCGAGGAACGAGCGGTGGAACGCGACCACGTGGCGCGAGGCCTTCGGATGCTGCAACCCCTCCTGGAGCGAACGCTGGCGCAGGAAATCCATCACCTTGGGGATGTCGACCTCCATCGGGCAGCGCGAGATGCACATCTCGCACGAGGCGCAGAGCCAGATCGCCTCGGAGCGCAGCAATTCTTTGTCCAGCGCGGGATCTTCCGTTTGGAGCATGCGCATGACCATGCTCGACGTGTAATCCATATCCTGGGC
>JAVBPS010000088.1:0-4526 GCA_031549495.1 Rikenellaceae bacterium
TCCTTTGGGGTCTTGACATGCGGCTCCGAAGTGATGCTTCTTGGTCGTACTTGTTCTATCCCCCCCCACCCCAAGATCCTTCACTTCGCTGCCGAATGACAAACCGGAAAACCGGCAGGTTCCGGGCCCGGAAGATAAAGCGAAAATAATCAAGAGCCCTTTATCAGAACAACTTTTTTTCACTCGCCATCGGCAGCTCGTCCGTGCGCAGCGGCGGCACGGGCAGCCCCGCCTCATTGTAAAGGTTCACCACCTGCCAGTTTTCCCAGGCGTAGCGCACCGCGACAGGCGCGTCGACCCCTTTTGCCCATACTTCGACCTTGTCGCCGCCCGTAAGGCGCGCCTCGGCCGGCACGAATTTCATATCCTTTCCCGCCACGGCGAAACATGCGGGGGCCGCCCCGTCCGTGGTGGTGAGTTTGCCCGCCCCGGCGTCGATCGTGACCACCATTTTATTCCCTTTCGCCGAAGCGGAAACGAATTTAGGCCCCTGCGGCTGCGGTTTTCCATAGACGTCGTTGAGCACGAGCATGCCCATGCGCTCGCCGACCGGTTTCTTGTTTTTCGGATGAATGTCGTTCCGTTCGCCCACATCGATCGTCACCGCCATCGCCGTGTGGGGGACGGTTTTCGCCGTGTAGGCCTGCGCGTCGCGCATTTCAGGCCAGACCCCCGGCCCGGCGCCCCCGTACCCGGGCAATTGCGCGAAACAGAAGAATATATCGGGCGAGCGGAACATCGCGCGCCAATCGGCGATCATCATCGGGAAAAGCGTGCGGTACTGCCACGCCCGCGAGCTGTTGTTCTCGCCCTGGTACCAGATCACCCCGCGCACGGTGAAAGGGATCACACGCCCGAGCATGTATTCGCACATCCCGCCCGGCCGGGTCTGGCTCAGGTGGAACGGCGCGCGCGGGTTGACGCCTTTGCGCGTCTTGAGGTATTCGGCCCTTTTCTCCTGCCAGGCGTCGTAGTCCGCTTTCAGCTCCTCTTCGCTCTTGGAGGCGAGGTATTTGACGTAATTCTCTTCCAGCGGGGCGGTCACGGGATTTTTGAGCAGGCTCTCGCGCCGCATCCAGCTCTCGGCCGACGATCCCCCGATCGCGCAGTTGATGATCCCTACCGGCACGTCCAGTCCGGCCTGCAGTTTGCAGGCGAAATAGTACGCCACGCCCGACATTTTGCTCACGTACTCCGCCGTGGCCGTCTGCCACACGATGGGCGCGGGGCCGCCGTCGGCCGTGTCGCTTTCGAAGAGCCTTTTGGGCACGTAGGCCAGGCGGATGTTACGGTTCGAGGCGCGGCCTACTTCCGCCCGCCCGTCAACGCAACCCTGCAGCGAAAAGGCCATGTTGGACTGCCCCGAGGCGAGCCATACCTCACCCACGTAAACGTCTTTGAGCACGACCTGCTTGCCGCCCGAGGAGAGCGTGAGCACGTAGGGCCCACCCGTTTTCAGCTCAGGCAACTGCAAATTCCAGTCGCCCGAGGCGTCTGCGGTGGCCGTGGCCGAAACGCCGTCAGTCTCCACCTTGACGGCGGTTTTTTCTTTCGCCCCGCCCCACACGCGCACGGGCATGCCGCGCTGCAGGACCATTCCGTCGCCGAACATCTCGGCGAAGGCGAGCGGTTTTGCAAAGGAAACGAACGGGATCAGCAGCAGCGCTGCGCAAAGGGATAACAGGGATTTTTTCATGGTGGGTTAGTTTGTCATTCTGAATGAAGTGAAGAATCTTGGTCAAACTGTGCTGGAACCATTCCGACCAAGATTCTTCACTTCATTCAGAATGACAAAAACGACATAACTCTGATTATAGGATAAAAGTAATATAAATAATTCATACCGCGTTCTTGCGCATGTAACTTTCCGCTTGCGCAACCCCCGTCGCCGTATCCACTTTTGCCATGCCTGTAACATGGCTAAGAATGCCGGCCCGCCAGCCGCAATACTTCCGACCGCTTTTGCGTTTTTTCCCTAATTTAGCTACATTTGTTTCCTTAATGGTTTTTCCCGGATGAACAAAAAGATCAAAAATTCACTCACCTTCGCCGACGCCTACAAGCTGAAGCGTCCGACCGCATTCTCGACCATGGTCAAGCCCATCGGTTCGCGCTGCAACATGGACTGCTCCTACTGCTACTACCTGGACAAGGCGGAGATCTACGATAACGTGCAGCCCACGATGAGCCTGGAGATGCTCGAAGAGTACATCCGCCAGTACATCGAGGCCAACGACGTGCCCCAGGTCACCTTCTGCTGGCACGGCGGCGAGCCGCTGCTGGCCGGGGTGGAGTACTACCGCCGCGCGATGGAGTTCATCGACAAGTACAAAGGCGACAAGGAGATCGTCAACACCCTGCAAACCAACGGCCTGCTGGTGAACCAGGAGTGGTGCGACTTCTTCAAACAGCATAACTTCCTGGTCGGCATCTCGATCGACGGCCCGAAGGATATCCACGACGCCTACCGCACCAACAAGGGCGGCCGCCCCACCTTTGACCAGGTGATGGCCGCGGTCGAACTGTTCGCGCGCACCGGCGTGGAATACAACACGCTGAGCGTGGTGAACAACCTGTGCGAGGGGCGCGGCGTGGAGATCTACCGCTTCATGAAGTCGATCGGCAGCCACTACATGCAGTTCCTTCCGGCCGTGGAACACGTGGTGGACACCGGCGAGGGCCGTCGCCCCGCCATCGTGGCCCCCAACTCGGTCGCGGGCTCCTACATGGCCCCGTGGAGCGTTTCGGCCGAAGGGTACGGCCGTTTTTTGAACGATATTTTCGACGAATGGGTGATGCAGGACGTGGGGACCTATTTCGTGCAGATGTTCGACGTGGCGCTGGCCCAATGGGTGGGCGTGATGCCGGGCCTGTGTGCCTTCGGCGAGACGTGCGGCGACGCACTGGTGGTCGAGCACAACGGCGACGTCTACTCGTGCGACCACTTCGTCTACCCCTCCTATAAAATTGGCAACCTGATGGAGGACGAGCTCTGGTCGCTGCTCAAATCGCAAAAACAATTCCGTTTCGGCCTCAATAAGCGCAACACGCTCCCCTCGGAGTGCCTGCGCTGCAAGCTCTATTTCGCCTGCCGCGGCGAGTGCCCCAAGCACCGTTTCGGGAAGACGTCTTCCGGCGAGGAGAACATGAACGTGCTGTGCGAGGGTTTTAAGATGTTCTTCAAGCATGTTACGCCCTGTATGGAATATATGGCAGAGATGATCAAGGAGCAAAAACCCCCCGCGCTGGTGATGACCTGGGCACGGCAGCGGATGGGGCTTTTTTAGAATTATGAATTATGGATTATGAATTATGAATGGCCTGCCGGGAGAGGGGCCTTTTATGATTTTTAATTCATAATTCATAATTCATAATTCATAATTCATAATTCATAATTCATAATTCATAATCCATAATTCAATAAGGTTATGCCAGAAATTTTACCCGGCCTCCCGAAGGAGGCCAAGGCGATCGCGGACTCGACCGCGACGGTCAAAACGCAGATCGAGGAGCAGATCCGCACCTTCGCCAATATGCCCGTCGACGAGCTGCTGAAGACGCTGACCCAGACGGCCATCGAGATCGTGCTGAAGATCCTGCTCGCCCTGACGATCTATTTCGTCGGCCGCTGGCTGATCAAATACCTGCTGCGGGTACAGAAGCGGATCATGGACCGCCGCGACACGGACCCCTCGCTGCGCACGTTCCTGAACAACCTGACGAAAATTTCGCTGACGATCGTGCTCATCTCGTTCATCGTGGGGGTGCTGGGCATCGACACCACCTCGTTCGTGGCGATCTTCGCCTCGGCGGGCCTGGCGGTCGGCATGGCGCTGAGCGGCACGTTGCAGAATTTCGCGGGCGGGGTGATGATCCTGGCGATCCGCCCCTTCCGCGTGGGCGACTTCATCGAGGCGCAGGGGCAGTCGGGCAAGGTGAAGGAGATCCGCCTGTTCCACACGATCCTCAACACCTCGGACAACAAAACCATCCTGCTGCCCAACGGCGGCATCTCGACCGGCATCGTGAACAACTACTCGCACGAGCCGATCCGCCGCGTGGAATGGATCTTCGGCGTGGGCTACGGCGAGGACTACGACCGGGTTAAAAGCGTACTAAACGGCCTGTTGGCCGCCGATAAACGGGTGCTCAAAGACCCCGCCCCGCTGGTGGCGCTGCACGCGCTGGACGCCAGCTCGGTGAACGTCGTGGTGCGCGCCTGGGTCGACTCGGACGACTACTGGAACCTCTATTTCTCGCTCAACGAGCAGGTTTACAAGACCTTCAACGAACTGGGCATCAACATCCCCTTCCCGCAGGTGGACCTGCACGTGAAGGAGGTGCCCGGCGGCAAGGTGTAACCCGCATATTTTCTTAATCTTATTCGGAATTAAGGGCCTTTCGTGTGCTTGGTCATTCGGCAGCGCAGGGTAGTATCTAAGGAAGCCAATTTGTGAATCTTAACAGCGCTGCCGAATGTACCAGCACACGAAAGGTGAGTCAGAGCGATGCCGGCCCCATTTTCC
>JAVBPS010000074.1:0-24986 GCA_031549495.1 Rikenellaceae bacterium
ACCCCGGCTTTTTCGCGCACCGTGGCGTGCTCGTCGTTGATGCCCGAAAACTCGATGGGCATGTTGTAGCCTGCGAATTCCGCCATGCGGGCGCCGTTGGCGATATGGTACTGGGTAAAAGGAGTAGTTTTCATAATCAGTAGTTTTGTAATGATCGCAAAGTTAATCAATCCCGCCGAATCCCCTTGTGTCCTTTGTGTAAAAAATCTTTTTTGTGCCCTTTGTGGTGAAAAATTCCACCTGAAAAACCGCTCCCGCACCATCAGATTGATAATCTAACGAAATTTTTATATTTTTGCCGTTTCTATTAAAGCGACAACCAAGGTGAAATTCAAGGAGTACAAAGGCCTCGACCTTTCCAAAACCGGCAAGCAGATCGAATCGTTGTGGAAATCGGAAGACACGTTCCACCAGAGCATTACCCAGCGCGAAGGCTGTCCGGAATATATCTTCTACGAGGGTCCCCCCTCGGCCAACGGCACGCCCGGCATCCACCACGTGATGGCGCGCACGATCAAGGATATTTTCTGCCGTTACAAGACCCAGCAGGGTTTCCAGGTCTACCGCAAGGCGGGCTGGGACACCCACGGCCTGCCCGTTGAGCTCGGCGTGGAGAAAAAATTGGGCATCACCAAGGAGGACATCGGCGTTAAGATCAGCATCGAGGAATACAACCGCATCTGCCGCGAGGCCGTGATGGAATTTACCGGCCAGTGGGAGGAACTGACCAACCGCATGGGCTACTGGGTCAACATGGACGACCCTTATATCACCTACGACAACAAGTACATAGAAACCCTTTGGTGGATGCTCAAGGAGCTTTACAACAAGGGTTTGCTCTATAAAGGCTACACAATCCAGCCCTATTCCCCTGCCGCCGGGACCGGCCTGTCGAACCACGAGTTGAACCAGCCCGGCTGCTACCGCGACGTGAAGGACACCACCTGCACGGCGCAATTCCGTGTGGTGCGCGACGCCGCCTGTGAAAAATTCTTCGACGGCGCGCAGGGCGAACTGTTCATCATGGCCTGGACGACCACCCCGTGGACGTTGCCGTCGAACACCGCGCTGGCCGTGGGCCCCGGGATCGAATATGTGCGCGTGGCCTGCGTGAACCCCTACACGAACGCGGAGCAGACTATCATATTGGCCCGCGAACTAATGGACAGCTACTTCGGCAAGAAGCAGGAGGGTACGTTCCACGTCATCGGCGAGCCTTTCAAGGGCGCGGAGATGGCCGGGGTGCGCTACGAGCAACTGATCCCGTGGGTGAAGCCCGACGGCGACGCTTTCCGCGTGATCACCGGCGATTACGTCACCACGGCCGACGGCACGGGCATCGTGCACATCGCCCCCACGTTCGGTGCGGACGACGACCGCGTGGCCAAACAGTCGGGTATCGCCCCACTGGTGATGATCGACCGTGCGGGCAAGCAGCAGCCGATGGTCGACCGCAGCGGCCGCTTCTTCCCGATCGAGGACCTCGACCCGGATTTCGTAAAAAACAACGTAAATACCGCCTTGTACAGCGAATACGCAGGCCGTTTTGTCAAGAACGCCTACGACCCCGCCCTGAGTGAGGACGAGGCCACGCTGGACATTGACCTGGCCGTGATGCTCAAATCGCAGGGCCTTGCGTTCAAGATCGAAAAACACGTCCACTCCTATCCCCATTGCTGGCGCACGGACAAACCGGTACTCTACTATCCGCTCGACTCGTGGTTCATCAAGACCACCGCGCTGCGCGATCGGATGATCGAGTTGAACGACACGATCAATTGGAAACCCGCCTCGACCGGCTCGGGCCGCTTCGGTAAATGGCTGGAAGGACTGGTGGACTGGAACCTGTCGCGCTCGCGTTTCTGGGGCACGCCGCTGCCTGTATGGGCCACGGAGGATCGCTCGCAGCTCAAATGCATCGGCTCGGTGGGGGAACTGAAAGCCGAGATAGCAAAATCCGTTGCGGCAGGCTTCATGGCCGACAACGCGCTGGCGAACTTCACCGAGGGCGATTTCTCGAAAGAGAACTACGCCTCGTTCGACCTGCACCGCCCCTGGGTGGACAGCATCGTGCTGGTGTCCGATAACGGCGAGCGGATGTACCGCGAGATGGACCTGATCGACGTATGGTTCGACTCGGGCGCCATGCCTTACGCCCAGGTGCACTATCCGTTCGAGATCAGCGGCGAGGCATTTAAAAAGGTCTACCCGGCCGACTACATCGCCGAGGGGGTCGACCAGACGCGCGGCTGGTTCTTCACGCTGCACGCCCTGGCCGTGATGCTCTTCGACTCGGTCGCCTTCAAAAATATCATTTCCAACGGACTGGTGCTGGACAAGAACGGCAACAAAATGTCCAAACGCCTCGGCAACGCCGTCGACCCGTTCCAGATGATGGACGCCTACGGCCCCGACGCCGTGCGCTGGTACATGATCAGTAACGCCCAGCCGTGGGATAACCTGAAATTCGACACCGAGGGAGTGGACGAGGTGCGCCGCAAATTCTTCGGCACCCTTTACAATACGTACAGTTTCTTCGCCCTCTACGCCAACGTGGACGGCTTCACGGGCGCCGAGCCCCAGGTGCCGCACGCCGAGCGCCCGGAGATCGACCGCTGGATCATCTCGCTTTTGAATACGCTGGTGGATGAGGTAACCGGACGCCTGGAGGATTACGACCCCACGCCCGCCGCCCGCCTGATCCAGGATTTCGTGGGCGAGAGCCTGTCGAACTGGTACGTGCGCCTGAACCGCAAGCGTTTCTGGGGCGGGGGCCTGACGCAGGATAAACTTTCGGCCTACCAGACCCTTTACACCTGCCTGGAAACGGTAGTCCGTTTGGCCGCGCCTTTCGCGCCGTTCCTGACGGAACAGATCTTCCGCGACCTGAATGCGGTGACGGGACATTTTACGGAAAAATCCGTCCACCTGGCTTCGTTCCCGACGGCTGACAAAGCGCTTATTGACAGCGATCTGGAAGAGATGATGTCGCTCGCGCAACGCATCTCGTCGATGACGCTCGCCCTGCGCCGCAAAGTGAATATCAAGGTGCGCCAACCCCTGTCGAAGATCATCATCCCGCTGCTGGATCGCGATATGGCCCGCCATATCGAAGCCGCCCGCGCGCTGGTGATGGCCGAGGTGAACGTGAAGGAGATCGAACTGATCGAGCAGACCGCAGGCCTGATCACCAAACGCATCAAGCCCAACTTCAAAACCCTCGGTCCCAAGTATGGCAAGCAGATGAAACAGATCTCAGCCGCCGTGGCCGGATTCTCGCAGGAAGATATCGCCCGCCTGGAAGCCGACGGGGGCATGACCATGACCATCGACGGCGAAGCGCTGCCGATGGAGCTGGTCGATTTCGAGATCACCTCGGAGGATATGCCCGGCTGGCTGGTGGCCACCGAAGGCCGCCTGACGGTGGCCCTGGACGTGACCGTGACCGAAGAGCTGCGCCGCGAGGGAATCGCCCGCGAGCTGGTCAACCGCATCCAGAACCTGCGCAAAGAGAGTGGCCTGGAGGTAACGGACAAAATCTCCGTAAACATAGAAAAATCAGACTTTTTGATCCAGTCGGTCAACCAGTTCGGCCCCTATATCGCCTCCCAGACGCTTGCCGTGCAGGTGGCGTTGCAGGAGCAGCCCGAGGGCGCCTTCGTGCGCGAAGTGGATATCGACGAGCAGATGGTTAAAATCGGGATCACAAAGGTCGAATAATTTGTTTATTCGATAAATATTATTTAATTTTATCAATCTTTACAATTAAAGAGATTGAATTATGGCAGACCTGGAAAAAACAAGATATTCGGACGACGAGCTCGCCGAATTCAAAGCGATCATACTGGAGAAACTGCAGAAGGCCAAAGAGGACTACGACCTGCTGCGCGCCACCATCACCCACACCTCATCGAACGACACCGAGGATACCTCGCCGACGTTCAAGGTGCTGGAAGAGGGCGCCGCGACCCTGTCGAAAGAGGAGTCCGGCCGTCTGGCGCAGCGCCAGTTGAAATTCATCCAGCACCTCGAAGCCGCCTTGGTGCGCATCGAGAACAAGACCTACGGTATCTGCCGCGAGACCGGCAAACTGATCCCGAAAGAGCGCCTGCGCATCGTTCCCCACGCCACTTTGTCCATCGAGGCCAAGGAGAGCGAGAAGCGTTGATTGCCCCACTGACCGTGCGATTCACGATGGCCGGCTTCATGCGACGGCGTCGTGAATCGCGTTTTTTTAACGAACCGACCCGATGAAAGCCGCGTTCCTATCCCTTGCGTTGACGTGCCTGGCCGCGATTGCCGTCGCCCAGGCGCCGGGCTTCGATATGGCCCGGTTCAAGCAACTCAACGAGCAATGCCTCACGGCTGACGGTGAGTCGGCCGAGGGCCTCGGCGTGCAGTGCGTAGGCATGGTGCTGGCCGATCCCGTTTATGTGGTCAACTATCTGGACGCCCGCCGGACGTTGATGGAGAGCTACGCTCAGCACATGGGGTACGAATTCTATTTCAAAGCGGAGAAACTCTCCAATATGAGCCTCGATTTCGAGGGTTTCAAAACGCGCATAGCCCGTAACACGGCCAATGGCGCCGGATGCCGCGACGCCCTGAAGCGCCTCTATGGCATGATCGAAGAGGTAATGAAACAAATGGACTGATCCCGCCTGTGGTAAAAGTGACCCTATACACCGACGGTTCCGCGCTGGGTAACCCGGGGCGCGGGGGCTACGGCGTGGTGTTGCTCTGCCCGCCGCACCGCAAGGAGATGTGGGGCGGCTTCCGCCTGACGACCAACAACCGCATGGAACTGTTGGCGGTGATCAAGGGCCTGGAGGCGCTGAAATATCCCTGCGAGGTGACCGTGTACAGCGATTCGCAGTATGTGGTCAACGCCGTGGAAAAGGGCTGGGTCTTCAAATGGGTGCAGACCCGGTTCAAGGATAAGAAGAACAGTGACCTGTGGATGCGTTTCCTGGAACTCAACCAGCGCCATAAAGTGCGCTTCATTTGGGTCAAGGGCCATGCCGGCACCCCCGAGAACGAACGGTGCGACCGCCTGGCCGTCGCCGCCGCCTCGTCGTCCGACCTGGCGGAGGACACGGGTTATGAAGAGGGTGCGGACTGAGCGCAAATAAATAGACGTCCCTCTTGTTTGGCATTCAGAGCGAAGCGAAGAATCTTGGTCGGAATTGTTCATCGCCTGAACACAGTCCGACCAAGATTCTATTTGTTAACGAACGAAAAGAGACTCGTTCGTTTTCCTCCTTGTCGCTCGGCCGTACCCAAACAAAAAGACGTTTGGCTTCTGCTCTCGCTGACTGCATCGGTTCGCTTCGCTCTGAATGACAAACTCAAAACTCTCCCGGGTGCCGGGCGGCACCTTCGCTCTGAATGACAAATATTTTGGATCTATTTCTTTACTAATCGTCCGATCCAGCGCGCCACCTCCCCGAGGATCATGATCGGCGAAGTCCACAGGAAGATCATCAGCCAGTCGCGCGCAGAGAGTGGCTCGGTACGGAACACCTCGCCCCCGAAGGTGACGATCAGCCACTGTCCGGCGAGGATGACCACGAGCACCAGCAGGAAGATCCCGCAGCGCCGCATATCGGCGAACACCGACCCGCGCGCCCCGAACCCTTTCGCGTTGAACAGGTTCCATACCTGCATCATCACGAACACGGTAAAGAACGCCGAAAGCTGGTAGATGGTCGGTTCAGGCCCGAAATGATTGAGCAGCCCGAGCAGCGCCACGACGAAGATCGCCCCCACGCAGACGATCTGCCAACCCATCTGGCGGGTGATGATGAAGTCCTCCTTGCGCCGCGGCTTGGCCTTCATGACGGCCGGGTCGGGCGGCAGGGATGAGAGCGCCATCGCCGCGAAAGTATCCATGATCAGGTTGACCCAAAGGATCTGCGTGACGGTAAGCGGCATCTCGCTGCCGAATATCGACCCCACGATCACCACTAAGACCGCCGCCACGTTGATCGTCAACTGGAACAGCACGAAGCGCTGGATATTCTTATAGAGCGAGCGCCCCCACATGACCGCCGTGGCGATCGAGGCGAAAGAGTTGTCCAGCAGGGTGATGTCGCTGGCGTCCTTGGCTACCGAGGTGCCGTCGCCCATCGAAAGGCCCACCTGGGCGAAGTTGAGCGCGGGCGCATCGTTGGTCCCGTCGCCCGTCACGGCGACCACCTCGCCTTGCTTTTGCAGCAATTGCACGAGGCGCTGTTTGTCGAGCGGCCGGGCGCGCGACATGACTTTCAAGTCCTTTAAACGCTCCAATAATTCCTCATCCGAAGCCGCTTCGAATTCCGGTCCCGTCATGTGGTTGCGCTCGCCGTCTTTTTCGGGATCCCACAGCCCGATCTGCCGGGCGATCTCGCGCGCCGTGGCCGAGGTGTCGCCCGTAACGATCTTAATCCTGATCCCGGCGTCCATGCAACTCGCCACGGCGGCAGGTACGTCCGCGCGCACCGGATCCGAAATGGCCGCGATCGCCATCAGGCTGAGCTCTTCCAGCACCGCCTCCTCGCACGAAGCCGCCTTCGTGCGGCGGCAGGCGAAGGCCAATGTGCGCATCGCCTTGTTCTGATAATCGGCGAGCGATTTTGAGATGTTTTTGTCCTTCCCCCCCTCGGCGCACATCAGGCGCACGATCTCGGGCGCGCCTTTCACATAAAGCACCCGCTCGCCCAATTCGCGCGATTCGACGAGCGTGGCCATGTACTTGCGCTCGGTGGTGAAGGTCATCTGGTCGACGATATGCAGGTTTTGGCGGTAGGGCGCGTAATCCACGTCGCGGTCGTTCATCCAGAGCAGCAGCGCCCCCTCGGTGGGATTGCCGATCACTTTACCCGCAGCGTCGAGCATGGCGGTGGAGTTGACGGCGATCGCCTCGCACATCAGATCCTCGTTGCAGTCCAACAGTTCGATGTTGTGCACGCGCATCTGGTTCTGGGTAAGCGTGCCGGTCTTGTCGGTGCAGATCACCGTCACGGCGCCCATCGTTTCGCAGGCGTGCATCTTGCGCACCAGGTTGTTCGTTTTCAGCATCCGCCGCATGTTGAGCGCCAGGCTGAGCGTGATGCTCATCGGCAGCCCCTCCGGCACGCTCATCACGATCACCGCCACGGCCACCATGAAATATTGCAGCAGGTGTTCGGCCAGGTGGACCCAGTTCCCCTCGGTCAGATCGCCCGAAAGGTAGCCCTTGACGGCCATGATCACGCAGATGCCGATCGCCAGCACCATCCCCACGCGCCCGATCACCCCCGAGAGGCGCTCCAACTGTATCGTAAGCGGCGTTTTCGCCTCACTGGTCTTGGTGGATTGGAAAGCGACCTTACCGAATTCCGTCTGATCGCCCACGGCGTCCACGATCAGCACCCCGTGCCCTTCGACCACGGTCGTGCCGCGGTAGAGGCGGTTGGAAGGGTAGGTGGCCTGGTCATCGTTTTCGGCCGGATCGTGGTGCTTGCCGATCATCATCTCGCCGGTCAGGGCCGACTCGTTGACCCCCATCGAGACCGAATCGACGAGCACCCCGTCCGCCGGGATCTCCTCGCCCGTGTCGAGCATCACCACGTCGCCCACCACCACGTCGCGCTTGGGGATCTCCATCACCTGCCCGTCGCGCACGACCTTGACCGGCGTGTCGTCATTGACCTGGTTGAGCCGTTCGAAACGCCGCTTGGCGTCGTATTCAAAATAGAAAGCAACTCCCGTAGCGAGAAGGAAGGCCCCGAAAATGCCGATCGTCTCGGCGTATTCCCTCTCCATGACGGCCACCACCAGCGAAAGGCAGGCGGCCACCAGCAGGATGCGGATGATGGGATCGTTGAATTTTTCGAGGAACAATTTCAATACGGATTCCCGCTTCGGCGGGGTCAATACGTTGGTCCCGTGTTTCGCGCGGCTCTCGTCCACCTGCTGGCTTGTCAATCCTTTCAACTTTTCCATCTCTCTTATTGTGTTCTTTTTGTGTAAAATCTTTTTTGTGTCCTTTGTGGTGAAACTTCCTATATCGTATAAGTCGCCGTTTCCCGCCGCGAAGCGTCGAGCTTCACCGCCACGAAGAACAGCAAACTGAACGCAATGAGCGAAGACCCCCCGTAACTGAAGAACGGCAGCGGGATCCCGATCACCGGCATCAGTCCAATAGTCATGCCTATGTTGATCACCACATGGAAAATGAAGATCGAGGCGACCGAGTAACAGTAGACCCGCCCGAAAGCCTCATGCTGCCGTTCGCCCATGCGCATCAGCCGCAAGATCAGGAAACAGAAGAGCGCCAGCACCACGGCCGACCCCACGAATCCCCACTCCTCGCCCACGGTGCAGAAGATGAAGTCGGTGCTCTGCTCGGGCACGAAGTTATATTTGGTCTGCGTCCCTTCCAGGTAGCCCTTACCCAGCAGGCCGCCCGACCCGATGGCGATCTTGGACTGGTTGACGTTGTAGCCCCACTCCTTCAGGTCGCTTTCCAGGCCCAGCAGGTCGAGGATGCGTTTCTGTTGGTGCACCTGCATCACGTTGTTGAACACGTAGCTCACCGAACCGGAGAAGAGCACCGCAGCGCAAAATAGCGCCGCATATATATACATATGGTGCAGCCTGTTGCGGAAAGCATAGACCAGCACCAGCGGCAGGGAAACCAGCGAACAGGCGAGCAGCGCCCCGTAAGCGCTCACCATATCCGGGCTGATCATGTTCCCGCCCAGATAGGCCAGCAGCGAGCCCAGCGCCACCCCCGCCAGGTAGATCACCACCGTGCGCCATCCCGCTCCCCCTGCCACGCAGCCCGCCGCGCACCCCAGGATAACCAGGATCAGCAGCGTAAGCGGGGCGAGGATGAACGAAAAAATGAACAACAGCACGAACATCCCCAGCACCACATAGACCCACGGGTTAAGCCCCTCCCGGTAGAGCATGAAGATGAACGACCCGTAGACCACCGCGCTGCCCGTGTCGTTCTGCAGGAAGATGATTCCCACCGGCAGGAGTAACAGCAGCCCGATGCGCAGCAGTTGCGGGATCGAGTTGATATCGAACGAGTAATTGCTCATGTAGCGCGCCAGGGCGAGCGCCGTGGCGAATTTCATCAACTCTGTGGGCTGGAACGCCACCGGCCCGAGCATGATCCACGACCGCGCCCCGTTGACCTCCTTGCCCACCAGCGTGACCACGATCAGCACCAACAGCATCGTCCAGTAGGCGGGGTAGGCCAACATGTGGTAATACTTGCTGTCCGTGAGCAGGATGACCAGCCCCATGACCAGCGAAATGCAGATCCAGATCATCTGCATCCCGTAGCGGTGCGAGAGGTCGAAGATCGAACTCTGCGTGTCGTCGTAGACCGCGGCATAGATATTCAGCCACCCCATCAGCACCAACACGAGGTAGATGACGACCGTCAGCCAGTCCACGGCGCCGAAAAGGCGGTTTTCCCTATTTGCGGTCATAGGCGGGGTAGGCGATTTGCATCTGTTTTATGTAGTTCACCAGGTCGGGGCGGCGGATCGTATCGCTGAGGTATTGCTCCACGATCAGCGAGGCGATCGGCGCGGCCACCGTCGCCCCGAAACGGCCGTTCTCGACGTAGACCGACACGGCGATCTTCGGATCGTTCTTCGGCGCGAAGCAGAGGAACGTCGAGTGGTCGGCGCCGTGGGGATTTTGCGCGGTACCCGTTTTGCCGCAAATATCCAGCCCGGGCACGTAGGCGATGCGCGCCGTGCCGCCGTCCTTGTGCACTGCGTCGTACATCCCGTCGACGATCGGGTCGAAATAGCGGCTTTCGACCATGGTCTTGTGGCGCGTGTAGAAATGCGCGTCGAGCGAATCGCGGTCATGGATGCGCTGCACAATGTGGGGCGGGTAATAGAAGCCCCGGTTGGCGACCGTCGCGGCGAGGTTGGCCATCTGCAACGGCGTGCAGCCGATCTCGCCCTGGCCGATCGAGAGCGATATGACGGTCAGTGAGTTCCAACTGCCGCGATACAGCTTGTTGTAATATTCGGCCGAGGGGACGTATCCTTCCAACTCGCCCGCGAAGTCCGATTCCAGGCTGCGTCCGTAGCCGAACGAGCGCACGTATTCTCCCCAGACCGCGTAGCCGTTCTTCACCCCGCCGTATTTGCGGTTGTCGACGATGTTGCGGAATACGTAGCAGAAATAGGCGTTGCAGGAGTTCTGCACGGCCTGTTGCAGGTTCAGGGGCGAATAGTGGTTGTGGCATCCCAGTTTGCGGTTGCCGTATGCGTAACCCGCGTAGCACGGGTAGGCGCTCTGCGGGGTGAGCACCCCTTCCTGCTGCCCGATCAGCCCGTTGACCAGTTTGAAGGTCGATCCCGGCGGGTAGCGCGACATCACGGCGCGGTTGAACAGCGGGCGGCGCTTGTCGCCGAGCAGTTTCATGTAATTGTTGCCCCGCTCGCGCCCGACCAGTTCGTCCGGGTCGTAGGTCGGGCTGCTGGCCATCACGAGTACCTCGCCCGTGGCCGGTTCGATGGCCACGATGCTGCCCACCTTGCCGCGCATCAACTCCTCGCCCAACGCCTGCAACTTCGCGTCGATCGAGCAGGTGATCGCCGGGCCCGGGATAGCCATCGTGTCGTAGATCCCGCCCTGGTAGGAGCCTTTCGGGACCCCGTGCACATCGACCATGTTGATCCTCACGCCCTTCTGGCCGCGCAGCACCTCCTCGTACGAGAGTTCGATACCGCTCATGCCGACGTAGTCGCCGCTGCGGTAGTAGGGATCGCGCGCCAGGTGGTTTTCGTTCACTTCGCCCACATACCCCAGCAGGTTGCCGGCGATCTTGGTGGGGTAGGAGCGCACGGTACGGAAGACGGTATAAAGACCCGGAAAACTCCGCTCTTCGAAGCGGAGTTTCATCTCCTTGGTCATCTGCTTGACGATCACCGACGGGCGCCGCCGCGAGAATTGCGCCGCCTTTTTGAGTTGTTTGCCTAATTCTTCTTTGGATACGCCCGTGATCGCGCTGAGCAGCGTGGTGTCGAAAGGCCCCACCTCGGCCGGGACGGCCATCAGGTCGTAGGATTCCTTGCTCTGCACCAGGAAATTGCCGCGGCGGTCGTAGATCTCCCCGCGCGGAGGGTATTGGATCTGGTAGCGCAACACGTTGTTGGCCGCCTTGTCCTTGTACTCGCCGTCGATGACCTGGAGGTAGAAGAGTTGCGCGGCCAGGATCGTGAACAGCACGATCGCCGTAGCACGCAATATGGCAGCCCTGCGGTTCATCGGTCGGTGTATAAGAGTTGGAAGATGAGGATCAGCAGCGTGGTCATGGCCGCGCTGAGGATCACCCTGAGCAGCGTGAGGTAGTAATAGCTCCACGTGGCCGCCTCCAGCGAGAAGTAGATCAGGCAGTGCACCGTCACCAGCGCCGCGACGTAACGCAGCAGTCCTGCATATCCCAACCGCCGCATCGTGGGCATCCCCCCGTCGCGCATGTCGTCCTTGTTGACCGCCAGTTGCAGGTAGAGGGGGCGCGCGAAGGCCGAGACCAGCGTCGCCGCGCTGTTCAGCCCGGCCCCGCCCGTGGCGACGTCCATCACCCCGCCCAGCGCGAAGCCCGAGAGCAGCACCCAGACCGGCGCCAGTTCCATCGGCAGCAACACGATGAATGCCAGGTAGATCATCGGGTGGACGTAGATGCTCAGGTTGATGTTGCCGACCAGTAGCATCTGCAGCAGCACCACCGCGATGAACATAATAATATATTGAAGCGCTCTGGGCATATTTTCGTTCAATTCTGGGGTTGGCTGCGCATATAGCGGGCCACCTTTTTTTGTTGGCGAATGAATAAAGACTCATTCGCCAACAAAAAAATCTGACCCACTCTATGCACAGCGATAGTTCTCACGGTGGTTTCTATTATCTCTCCGTTTGTCCGTATCCGACCGCCTGCTCGAGCGACGAGCGTTCCATCGCGTCCGAGTAACGCACCACGACCACCTCGCGCAGCGCCGACAGGTCGGCCGCCAGTTTCACCTTCACGTCGAACGTGTAGGTGTGGTTGTTGAGCGTCCACTCCTCGACCGTGCCGATCAGCAGCCCGGCGGGGAAGATCATCGAGTAGTCCGAGGTGACGATCGTGTCGCCTTTGGAGATCTGGGCGTGTTTCGGAATGTCCGAAAGGGTCACGTGGTGAGTGCTCGTGCCCTCCCAGTAGACCGACCCGACGTAGGAATCGCTGAGGAATTTGCCGCTGGTGCGGAATTTGGTGTTGAGTATCGAGATGCAGGCGGCGAATTTCTCGCTGCACGAGAGCACATAGCCCGCCACATATCCTTCGGGCGAAAGGACCGCCATGTCCGATTCCACTTCGTCCCGCATGCCGCGGTTGAGCGTGAAGAAATTCTCCTGGCGCGTGACGCTGTTGCTCACCACGCGGGCGGCGATGTGGTGGTACGCCGGGATTTCCCCCGCCGGCAACCGGGTTTTGCCCGGATCGTTCTCAAACATCTCCAACTCGTTGCGCAGCCGCGCCACCTCTTCGGCCAGCGCGCGGTTCTCGCCACCCAGCCGGAAATAGTGCCCCACGTACGACAACCCGCTATACACGCGCCCCACGCAGACGTTCGAGAAAGTCAGCAACCGCGCTTTCGTGTAGCTCGTGCTCGAAGCATAGAAATGCAAACTCAGCAGCTCCAGCAGAACGAAGAGCAGCAGCACATAAATCTTCTTGAGCAACAGAATGAGTCGGTACACGACAAAGAGAATTATGAATTATGAATTATGGATTATGAATTATGGCTGCCGGCAGGTAATTCATAATTCATAATCCATAATTCATAATCATCAAAAATCATTTCATCAGGAACGAGAACTTGTTGATGTTCTTCAGCGCGATGCTCGTCCCGCGCGCCACGGCCCGCAGCGGGTCGTCGGCCACGATGAACGGGATGTTGGTCTTGTCCCGCAGGCGCTTGTCCAGCCCGCGCAGCAGCGCGCCGCCGCCGGCCAGATAGATCCCCTTGCGCACGATGTCCGAGTACAATTCGGGCGGGATCATCTCCAGCACCTTCATCAGCGAGGCGTCGATCTTGACGAGCGATTTTTCCAGCGCGTAGGCCACCTCGCTGTACGAGAGGGTGAGGGTCGAGGGAAGCGCGGTGAGGATATTGGCCCCCGTGATCTCGATGTCCTCGGGTTCGTACCCTTCATCGAGTTCCGACACCGCGGCGCCCACGGCGATCTTGATCGCCTCGGCCGTGCGTTCGCCGATGCGCAGGTTATGCTGCTGGCGCACGTAGCTTTTGATGTCCTCGTTGAAGATGTCGCCCGCGACGTTGATGCTCTCCGAGCAGACGATGCCGCCCAGCGAGATGCAGGCGATCTCGGTCGTCCCGCCGCCGATGTCGATGATCATGTGCCCTTCAGGGGCTTCCACGTCCAGCCCTGCGCCGAGCGCGGCGGCCATCGGTTCGTAGATCATGTAGACTTCGCGCCCGCCCGCGTGCTCGGCCGAGTCGCGCACGGCGCGGATCTCCACCGGCGTCGAGCCCGACGGGATGCAGATCACCACCTTCAGCGAGGGGGAGAACATCTGCCCGGACATCTTCACCTTTTTGATCATCCCGCGCAGCATGAGCTCCGTGGCGTTGAAATCGGCGATCACGCCGTCCTTCAGGGGTCGTATGGTGCGGATGTCAGGGGAGGTCTTTTCGTGCATCTGGCGCGCTTTCTCGCCGATGGCGGCCAGCTTGCCCGATTGGATGTTGAGCGCGACGATCGAAGGCTCGTCCACCACGATCTTCCCGTTATGGATGATCACCGTGTTGGCCGTACCCAGGTCGATCGCCAGTTCCTGTGTCAATGAAAACAGTCCCATTTTATGAGGATTATGAATTATGGATTATGAATTATGAATTATGGGCTGTCTATAGAAAATACCTGTCCGGCAGGCAATTCATAATCCATAATTCATAATTCATAATTAATGTTTAAAATGTCGCATGCCGGTAAAGACCATGCTCATGCCGTTGGCGTTGCAGTAGTCGATGCTGTCCTGGTCGCGTACCGAGCCGCCGGGCTGGATGACGGTCGTGATCCCAGCCTGATGCGCGATCTCCACGCAGTCGGCGAAGGGAAAGAAGGCGTCTGAGGCCATTGCAGCCCCGCGCAGGTCGAAGCCGAAGCTTTGCGCTTTGGCGATCGCCTGGCGCAGCGCGTCCACACGCGAGGTCTGGCCGATACCGCTGGCGAGCATCATGCCGCCTTTCGCGAGCACGATGGCGTTGCTCTTGGAATGCTTGACGATCTTGTTGGCGAACAGGAGGTTCGTCATGTCGGCAGCCGTAGGCGCGGTTTGGGTCACCGTGGTCATTTCGGTGTCCACGCCGCCCACCTGCGCGTCGCGTCCCTGCACGGCCACGCCGTTCAGCAAACTGCGGTACTGCACCTCGCCGCGCGAAGTGTCTTTCAGGTTCAGGATGATGCGGTTCTTCTTGCTTTCGAGGATTTCGAGCGCCTCGGGGGTGTAACCCGGCGCGAGGATCACCTCGAAGAAGAGCTTATTCACCTCTTCGGCCGTGGCGGCGTCCACCTCGCGGTTGCAGATCAGCACCCCGCCGAAGGCCGACACCGGATCGCCCGCCAGGGCGTCCTTCCACGCCTCGGCCAGCGTAGCGCGTGAGGCGATGCCGCAGGCGTTGTTGTGCTTCAGGATGGCGAACGTAGGCTCGGTGTACTCGTTGCACAGCGCGATGGCCGCGTCGATGTCGAGCATGTTATTATAGGAAATATCCTTGCCCCACAGCTTTTCGAACATGTTTTCCAGGTGGCCGTAGAACGTGGCCTGCTGGTGGGGGTTCTCGCCGTAGCGCAGTGTGACGCTCTCGTCGTAGCTGGCGCGGAAGGCGGGGATGTTCTCCGTCTTATTAAAATAATTGAAGATCGCCGAGTCGTAATGCGAACTGACGGCGAAAGCGAAGGCCGCGAAACGGCGGCGCTGCTCCAGAGTAGTGGTGCTCTGCTGGGTGTTGATCACGTCGAACAGCTCGGCATATTGCGCCTGCGAACCGACGATCACCGTGTCTTTGTAATTCTTGGCCGCCGCGCGGATCAGCGAGATGCCGCCGATGTCGATCTTCTCGATCACCTCCTTTTCCTCGGCGCCGCTGGCGACGGTGGCTTCGAAGGGGTAGAGGTCGACGATCACCAGGTCGATCTCGGGGATCTTGTACTCGGCCAGTTGGGCGAGGTCTTCAGGCAGGTGGCGCCGGGCGAGGATGCCGCCGAACACGCCCGGGTGGAGGGTCTTCACGCGTCCGCCGAGGATCGACGGATAACCGGTAAGCGACTCGACCGGAGTGCATTGCAGGCCGAGCGATTCGATAAACGTCTGGGTGCCGCCCGTGGAATAAAACGTCACGCCATCCTGTGCCAGGCGGCGCAATATCTGTTCAAGCCCCTCTTTGTGGTAGACCGACACGAGGGCGCTTTTGATCTTTTTTACCATGTGATTTTCGGAACGTTTTTTGATTCGTGCAAAGATACTAAAAACTCGCGGGTTTTTACAATATATCATTCGCATTTTTTCCCCGGATCGGCATCTGGGACGAATTCCGGCAAAATGGCACATGCTTTGCCTTTTCTGTAATGGTAATTTCCGGGCGTGTTGTTTTGTCATTCTGAACGAAGTGAAGAATCCTGGTCAGGCTGTTGAGTAACAATTACGACCAAGATTCTTCACTTCGTTCAGAATGACAAAACGGCCGGGATGGGGCGTTCCCGGGAATAATTCGGATACTTTATAAAAAAATTTAATAAAGCTATTTGAATAACGGAATTTTTGGGTACCTTTGCGGTGGAAAAAAAGGAAAAGTCAAACCATTTAAATAAGAAAATCATGGCAATTAAAATCGGTATCAACGGTTTCGGGCGCATCGGCCGCCTGGTGTTCCGCGCAGCAGTCAACAACCCCGCAGTGGAAGTGGTAGGCATCAACGACCTGATCACGGTCGATTACATGGCTTACATGCTCCGCTACGACACGATCCACGGCCAGTTCAAAGGCACCATCGACGTGAAGGACGGCAACCTGGTGGTGAACGGCAAATCGATCCGCGTGACGGCCGAGAAAGATCCCGCAATGCTGAAATGGAACGAAGTGGGCGCCGAGTACGTGGTTGAATCGACCGGCCTGTTCCTCACGAAGGAAACCGCCCAGAAACATATCGACGCTGGCGCGAAGCGCGTGGTGATGTCCGCTCCCTCGAAGGACGACACCCCGATGTTCGTGATGGGCGTGAACACCAAGAGCTACAAAGGCGAAGCCATCGTTTCGAACGCTTCCTGCACGACCAACTGCCTGGCCCCGATCGCCAAGGTGATCAACGATAAATTCGGCATGGTAGAGGGTCTGATGACCACCGTACACGCTACCACCGCCACCCAGAAGACCGTCGACGGCCCGTCCGCCAAGGACTGGAGGGGCGGCCGCGCCGCTTCGGGCAACATCATCCCCTCGTCGACCGGCGCTGCAAAGGCCGTAGGCGTGGTGATTCCCGAGCTGAAAGGCAAACTGACCGGTATGTCGTTCCGCGTCCCGACCCTCGACGTGTCGGTGGTCGACCTGACCTGCCGCCTGGAGAAAGCCGCTACCTATGCGGAGATTTGCGCAGCCATGAAAGAGGCCGCCGACGGCGAACTGAAAGGCATTCTGGGTTACACCGAAGACGAAGTGGTTTCGAGCGACTTCATCGGCGACGCCCGCACCTCGATCTTCGACGCGAAAGCAGGTATCTCGCTGAACGGTAACTTCGTGAAGATCGTTTCGTGGTACGACAACGAGTGGGGTTACTCGAACAAAGTAGTCGAGCTGATCCAGCACATGGCTACCGTGAAGTAATCTTTCTGATCGTAACAACCTTTCATAAAGAAGGCGGGCGCTCTGAAAAGGGGCGCCCGTTGTTTTTGCACCCTTTGCATATTAAGTCCGCATTTGTCATTCTGAACGCAGTGAAGAATCTTGGTCGGGCTGTGTTCTGCCAACAATTCCGACCAGGATTCTTCACTGCGTTCAGAATGACAAGCCGCGTAGGGGCAACCGCAAGGGTTGTCCCGACGGCACGGAAACTCACCCCGGACCGTTTCGGCCGACGAAAAAATGACTATCTTTATCACCGTTTTTGCAGAAACCCCAAACGGAATTCATAAATGACGGCAGCAACCCTCTCTTCCAAACCCCATTATCCCGTCCTGGACGGCCTGCGCGGCGTGGCGGCCCTGGTGGTGGTCGCCTTCCACATCCTGGAAGCCCACGCCACGAGCCACTTCGACCAGATGATCAACCACGGCTACCTGGCCGTCGATTTTTTCTTCCTGCTCTCGGGCTTCGTGATCGGTTACGCCTACGACGACCGCTGGGGGCGGATGACCTCCTGGGATTTCTTCAAACGGCGTCTGGTGCGCCTGCAACCGATGGTGATCGCCGGGATGGTCGTGGGGGCGGCGTGCTTCTATTTCCAGGATTCGGCGTGGTGGCCCACGATCCATGAGGTGCCCGTCTGGAAGATGCTGCTGGTGATGCTGGTCGGCTGCACGTTGCTGCCGTTGCCGGTGAGCGCGGATATCCGCGGCTGGACGGAGATGCACCCGCTCAACGGGCCGGCCTGGTCGCTCTTTTTCGAATATGTCGGCAACATCCTTTACGGCCTCTTCGTGCGCCGGTTTTCGAAGACGATGCTCGCGATCCTGGTCTTCCTGGCCGGAGCCGCACTGATCCACATGGCGGTGACCTCCCCCAACGGCGACATCATCGGGGGCTGGTCGATCACCGGCGAGCAACTGCGTATCGGGTTCACACGCCTGGCTTTCCCGTTCTTCGCGGGGCTGCTGCTGTTCCGGGTGACGAAACTGACCACGGTCAAGAACGCCTTTTTATGGTGTAGCCTGTTGGTGGTCGCTGCGCTGGCCACGCCGCGCGTCGGCGGGCTGGACCATCTCTGGTTGAACGGCCTCTACGACTCGGCCGCCATCATCCTGGTCTTCCCGCTGATCGTGTGGCTCGGCGCGAGCGCGGCGCCCGAAAGCGGGATCATGGACCGCGTCTGCAAATTCTTCGGCGATATTTCCTATCCGATCTACATCACGCACTACCCGCTGGTCTACATCTACATCGGATGGGTGAGTAACGAAAAGCTCTCCATCGCACAGACCTGGCCCTGGGCGCTGCTGACCTACGCAGGCGCGGTGGCGCTGGCCTACGGCTGCCTGAAACTCTATGACGAGCCGGTGCGCAAGTGGCTGAAGAACAAACTGAAAGTATGATCAACACAGTAATATTCGACGTGGATGGAACGTTGCTCGACACGGAGCATGCCGTACTGAGCGCCCTTCAGGATACCCTGGTCGAGCTGAAAGGCGAAAAACCGGAATTCCCGGAGTTGGCTTTTGCGATGGGCCTGCCCGGAGATGCGACCCTGCGGCAGCTGGGGGTCGGGGATGTCGACGCGGGGAATGTTCTCTGGAACAAGAACATTTTGAAGCATTTCCATACGATCAGTCTGTTTGACGGAATAGAGGACGTTGTCAAAGATCTGCACGCGCGGGGTTACCGGCTGGGGATCATAACGTCCAAAGACCGGAGGGAGTTTCAGCAGGATTTCGTCCCTTTCGGCTTGGCCGGTTATTTCGACACGGTTATCTGCGTCGACGATGCCGCGCGCCCGAAACCTTTTTCAGACCCCATGCTTAAATATCTGGAACGATCCGGCACGAAAAAGGAAGAGGCGGTTTATATCGGCGATACCGTCAACGATATGTTATGCGCTGCCGATGCGAAAGTGAAATTCGGATTGGCTGCCTGGGGGTGCCGTTCGCTTGAGGGCATCCGGGCTGATTATTATTTCGACTCTCCCGGCGACATTCTGCATCATCTGAATCCTGATCAATAACAATCGCCGGACTTACTATCCGCTTTTGTAACGTGGGTTTCTTCGATGAAGCCTGCGTTATTTTTTCTTGTCTGTCGGTAATATGGTCAGTTCTTTGCATATACCACTCACAGGCTGCCCGGGAGTTTCCCGTTTTCAGAAATTTAGCCCTGGCCACTCCATTAAATCACGCAAGCAATGTTTATATTTGCAAAAAAGACCGCGCTATGGAAATAGCCATTATCGTCGCCCTTATCCTGCTCAACGGCCTGTTCTCGATGTCCGAGATCGCCTTGGTGTCCGCGCGCCGGACCCGTCTGGAGGCCGATGCGAAGAAGGGAAACAAAGCCGCCCGGGCAGCCCTGGACCTTTCGCAGGAACCGAATCGCTTCCTGTCCACGGTGCAGATCGGCATCACGCTGATCGGTATCCTGACCGGTCTTTACTCGGGTGAGGCTTTCGCCAAGGATTTCGCCGTGGTCATCGCCCGGGTCGAAGTGTTGGCGCCTTACGCGACGGGGATCGCCACCACGGTCATCGTTCTTGTGGTCACTTATCTGACCATCGTGTTCGGCGAGTTGGTACCCAAACGCCTGGGCATCAGCATGGCTGAGCGGATGTCGAAGGCCGTGGCGCGCCCGATGTCCCTGCTCTCGCGTATCATGACGCCCTTCGTGTGGCTGCTTTCGCAAAGTACGGCCGTGGTGCTCAAGATACTCGGGGTGAGCGACGACGAAAGTAAAGTGACCGAGGACGAGATCCGCACCCTGGTTAAAGAGGGACTGGATGCCGGCGAGGTGCAGGAGGTCGAGCACGACATCGTGGGCCGTGTCTTTTACCTCGGCGATCGCGACGTAGACTCGATCATGACCCACCGCAACGATTTCGTCTGGCTGGATCCGTCCGACGACAAAGCCTATATCCGCGAGAAAGTAATGGCCGCCATGCACGACGCCTACCCCGTGACGTACGGCGACCGCGGCGAGGTGCAGGGTATCGTCTACCTGCGCGACCTGTTCGGGCATATCGACTCGCCCGATTTTTCGCTGCAACGACTGATGCGCCCGCCCGTCTACCTGGCGGAGAACATGAGCGTCTACGGCGCGCTGGAATATTTTAAGGAGAAAGGGGTCAAATACGGCTTCGTGGCCGACGAATTCGGCGACGTGCAGGGCATCGTCACCCTGACGGACATCATGGACGCCCTGGTGGGAGAGGTGCTCGAAGAGGGTGAGCAAAGTCCCATCATTGCGCGCGAGGACGGTTCTTACCTGGTGGACGGACAGTGCTCGTTCTACTATTTTTTGGAGTATTTCGACCTGGAGGAGCTCTACGCCGAGCACGATTACAACACGCTCAGCGGCCTGATCCTCGAAGTGCTGGAGCATGTCCCGCGCGAAGGGGAAAAACTATCCTGGCAACGCTTCACCCTGGAGATCATGGATATGGACGGCGCCCGCATCGACAAAGTCCTCGTCACACCCCACCACGTGTCATAAATTATCTTTGAGTGAACCGGCGCGAAATATCCGGTTATTTCCGTTATCTTTGACGCCATAATAATTTAAAAATTACAGAAACGATGGCACTTTGGATTACACTCGGGATCATTGCATTGGTGGTGATTCTGTTCATTGGAATGTATAACGGGCTGGTCAAACTGCGCAACAACCGCGAAAACGCGTTTGCGGACATCGACGTGCAGCTCAAACAACGCCACGACCTGATCCCGCAACTGGTGGCCTCCGTGAAAGGGTACGCCTCGCACGAAAAGGAGACCCTCGACCGCGTGGTCTCTGCCCGCAGCGGAGCGATGCAGGCCCGGACGATCGACGAAAAAATCGTCGCCGAGAACGCCTTGACCTCGGCCCTGGCCGGTATGCGGATCACCTTGGAAGCCTATCCCGACCTGAAAGCCAACCAGAATTTCCTCCAGCTGCAGGAAGAGATATCGGACGTGGAAAACAAACTCGCTTCCGTACGCCGCTATTTCAACTCGGCGACCAAGGAGCTGAACAACAAGGTGCAGACTTTCCCGTCGAACATCGTAGCCGGTATGTTCGGCTTCAAAAAGGAGATGATGTTCGACCTGGGCGAAACGCGCGCCAAGCTCGAAGAGGCTCCCAAAATCGAATTTTAAGCGTTATTTCCTGAATGCAGTACGTCGGAATACAGACCCAGAAGAGCAGGAACAACGCCAGGTCGGTGCTCCTGCTCGTTCTCTTTCCGGTATTGGTGCTCGCGCTGACGCTGGCTTTCTTCTTCATCCTTTTCTATGTGGGGATGGGCGGCTCGGAATACGATTACAGTGCAGGGGAGGTGGTCTGGACCTCGTTCCTGGGGGGAGTGCCCTGGGTGCTGGGGGCTGTGGCGCTGTGGTTTTTGATCGCTTATTTTTCAAATACGGCGATCATCCGCCGGGCGACCGGCGCGCGACCCCTCGACCGCAAGAGCAACAAGCGCGTCTATAACCTGGTCGAGAACCTCTGCATGAGCCAGGGGATGCCGATGCCCAAGGTCAACGTGATCCGCGACTCGTCGCTCAACGCCTTCGCCAGCGGGATCAATAAAAACAGCTACACCGTCACGCTCACCACCGGCATCATTGAAAAACTCGACGACCAGGAGTTGGAAGCCGTGATCGCACACGAGCTTTCGCACATACGCAACCACGATGTGCACCTGCTCATCACCTCGATCGTCTTTGTCGGTATTTTCGCGATGATCGCCCAGATCAGCCTGCGGATGATGCGCCACATGCCGCGCGGAGGCGGAAAAAAGGGCAATGGAGTGATCGTCGTGCTGCTGCTGGCCGCGTTGTTGGCGGGGTTGGGATATTTCTTTTCGTCGCTGATGCGTTTTGCTATCTCGCGCAAACGCGAGTACCTGGCTGATGCCGGGTCAGCCGAAATGACCCGCAACCCGGCCGCCCTGGCCAGTGCCCTGCGCAAGATCTCAGCAGACCCGCAGGTTGAAGCCGTCAGCCGCGACGATGTGGCCCAACTCTTTATCGAACACCCGCTCGACAAGAAAAAAGCGAACGGTTTCAGTTCGTTGTTCGCCACACACCCGCCTATCGCCAGGCGCATCGAGGTACTCGAACAATTTTAGGGATTGGCTTTAGAAATAAGGGGCGGCCGGATATTTAAATCCGGCCGCCCTTATTTTTGTCGATTTTAGGACTGACCCTCTATTCCGCTCCACCGGAAATTCAGACTGAGCCCTAAACTGCCAAAAACCGTAGGATAGGGGACAAAGGGAAAGCCCTGAAATCATTGGATTTCAGGACTTTGCGATAAAGGAAATCAACTTTCTGGCGGTATGGACGGGACGAATTTTTCAAGCCGCTTATGTGGTTATATTCAGATTGTTGCGTTATTTTTGAGATTTTCGGTAGAAAATCAGTAAAAGACAAATGATTATCGCTTTGTTTTTTCCAAGCGCCCCTCGATATTCACCATAAGGTTGAATATGCTTCTAAAATAGATCGGGGCGATTTCCTTGGCGTATGCGTCAATCTGCACGGATTGGAGTGCCGGTATAATTTTGGGATTTAGCACCACCTTTTGCAAATTCTTAGGATTGGAAAAGGTCGTAACAAATCCCACCATTTCATCTGAGGCCGTTTTGAGGATTTTATCGGCGTCAGCATGTGAAAAGCCGTTACGGATCATGTCACGAATAGTGTCTGAAAGGTACTCTCGTTCCTCGGTTAAGATTAAGCCCCGTTTGGAACATTCTTCTATGGTTCTTGACAGCGTGAGGCTCGTGTAGTCATTGTGAGGTTTGGCAAATATGCTATTCCATTCACCGACCGGTTTTGCGCCTATACCAGTATCGTATTTAATTAGCGCCAGTTTTAATATTCGTTCCAAAAAATTGTTAGTAAGTGTGATTGCGGCTTTGTGCAAGTCCAACATTAAACATTTTGCAATCTCAAAGACGGTAGTAGTCAGTTCGTGAAACACCTTATACTCATAATCAAAGTAAAGATTATAAGTTTCAAACCGCTCGTCCACTAACGAGTGAAAACCGTCGTGAAATACATGTTTATCCATATGTCCACCTACGGTTTTAATATCTCTTGCTCTTCGGCCTTAAGAAGCGAATAAGTGGCTTGTTCTAATTCAGTCCTTTTACTGGCATAGAACTCATGCATCTTTAACACCAATTCATCTATTTCGTCATAAACGGCATTTACGGCAGTAATAGGCTTAGGATTAGTTGTTTTTATGTTTTTTATTTTTGTCAGCCTTTCGGCGATACCTGTGGCAGTGTTATGGTACTTCATCAAGTAATTATCAATACAACTTAAGTATTCCTCATTTTTGACATATATTGATAGTTTATGTTTGTAAATCGCAATATCGAAAATAAGTTGCCCTAACTCATTATTCATGGTGTCAATACTCTTATCGTCAGCCAACACCAGTCTACTATTCATTAATGCGATTGGAAACGGGTTAATTATTCCTGCATTCTCTGTCAGTAATTCCCTCAAATGCATAAATCGGCGTTCTTTAAGTTGAAACTCTAATAGCCGTTGATTTGCTTTTCTACTGTATTGTAATGTAAAATACACCCCTATCAGCGTCAAAAAGCCACCACCAACATTACCCCAAAAAGTTATCCATGTCTTTTCGTCCCCTACCACATCAATTCCTACTGAAAACTTCATTATAGTATTGATAATTAAGGGAAATAACAGTAGTATTCCTACTACAAATAAAATAGGAGAATATGGTTTATTCATGATTTGCAGAATTAAGACATTAAATAGGGGGGGCAGTTTACAAGGTAACCCCCGACAACTCGCTACCGACGTTACGCAGTGCGGTTTCAATCTGTTTAATACGTTCCTTTGAAGGCGCTTTAGCCCCACACAAGTAGGATGCAAACACGCTCCTGGGTATGCCTACCCGTTGCGCGAATTTCGTCACGTTGATTTCCGGGTGTTGGTTGAAAAACACCGCTAACCGGTTTTCTGCCGGCTCTTCATCGGGATAGTCAAAACTCTCGAAACTTACATCTTCGTCGATCTCAGCCCAATGAATGCCCATCGGCGAAAGCCGGTACGCCTCGCGTTGTGCCTCGGTTGCCTCAGCCAAACGCGGGTACCAGTTAAGCGACTGGCTCAACTTTTCCCCTTTGTCGGTTTCGATGAATATACGTCCATCGGCAAACCATACCTTTTTAGCTTTCATAACCTTATCGTTTTATGGTTTCCCGGGCGAGGTTATTTCCCGAAAAACGTAGTCCAGTTCTCTATAATCACCTCGCGGTTTTCCTCTATTATGCTTTCCGCTAATTTCAGATCGTTAGGTTTCAGTCCGTTGTTCTCAATCAGCCTTATTTCCGGATCGACCGCGAATTTGGCAACGCCCCCGCCCTTTTCCACATGAACATGGATCGGGTTATGTTCCCGCGAAAAGAAATAAAAACGCAGTCCGAAAATGATAAATAGTGTAGGCATAATTATCCGCTTTACTATGGTTATAACGCAAATGTAGGTAACAATATTGTTACCTGCAAATAATTCGATAAAAATCGTTATCTTTGTATCAAACGAACGGCAAAATGACCTTTTTTGGTGCCATATTATTGATATTTGTTGTGCTCGGGTTGCTTGCTTTGCTCAGCGAGGGCGCCAAATGTGCCTTGCGCATCGACAAGTGGAGCGACCTTTGGCGAAAGAAAGAGCCGGAGCCGAAACCCCACACGTTCAACGTCGATATAAAAATGTGGTTTACTGCATCGGATGATAAAGAGAAAAGAGGCTAAACAGCCTCTTTTCTTCGTATTAGGTTATCCTTAAAGCCATCCACGTCGAGATAGCCCAAATAGGTGCAATAGGTTATCCCGTAAACAGGTTGGATAAACTTTTTCCACACCCATTTTAGGCACCGATCCTGTCGGCCATGTTCATAATGTTGCAACACTACTGGTGCGTTAAGTTTTACTCGAACAAATTAGGCTGTTCTTTGAAATTTTGATTTGAATGGGATTCTGTAAGGAGTTCACGGATGGGCGTTTTATCAAAGGCGGAGATGCTTATGATTTGCAGCACCTCATAAA
>JAVBPS010000084.1:0-30069 GCA_031549495.1 Rikenellaceae bacterium
CCCCCATCAACGGCCATTTGCCTTGTCGTCCTGTCGCGCGTTAGCCGAGACCTCTCAGACCGTCATTTTGCGATGGCTCGGCTACCGCTCGACATGACGGAGTCCGGATTATTCGGCGGCGGCGTTGAGCACTCCGCCGCCCGCGGGTGCGCCGAGCGTTACGCGGCAGATCCGGTTGATGCGGGCCCGATCGTAAGGGGTCTGCACACGTATGTAGTTGGCCGTGAAGCCCGACATCATGCCGCCTTTGAGGGTGCTTTCGAAAAGCACGTCGGCCTGCGTGCCGGAAAAACGGGCGGCGAACGTTTCGTGCAACCGGTCCGAGAGGGCGGTCAGGCGCCCTACCCTGTCGTGCGATGCCGGATAGGCTATTTGTTCCGCAAATCCGGCCGCCGGGGTGTTGTCCCGCTGCGAATAAGGGAACACATGCAGGAATGAAGGAGCAAGGTTTTCAAGGAAAGCGTGGGTCTGCACGAAATCTCCTTCGGTTTCGCCCGGGAAACCCACGATCACGTCGATACCGATAAAAGCGTCGGGCATCGAGCGCCGCACGGCCTCCACGCGTTCGGCGAAAAGCGCGGTCGTGTAACGCCGCCGCATCAATCCCAGAATGCGGTCGCAGCCGCTTTGCAGGGGGATATGGAAATGGGGCATGAACTTCGACGAGCGGGCGGTAAAGGCGATGATCTCATCCGTCAGCAGGTTCGGCTCGATCGACGATATGCGGTAGCGGTCGATCCCTTCGACCGCCTCCAATGCCTTGAGTAAATCCAAAAAACTTTCGCCCGTCGTGCGGCCGAAATCTCCCGTGTTGATCCCCGTGATGACGATCTCGCGGCATCCGGTCGCGGCGATCTGCGCGGCCTGGACTGTCAGGTCGGCGATCGCAATATTGCGGCTGCCGCCGCGGGCCAGCGGCACGGTGCAATAGGAGCAATGGTAGTCGCAGCCGTCCTGCACCTTCAGGAACGCCCGGGTGCGGTCGGCGGTGGAGAATGAGGCGAAAAACCGGGTCAGCCCGCCCGCCTCGCAACCACAGACGGCCGCCGTGCCTTTTTTCGCGGAGATCGCGGCCACCTGCCGGAACAATTCGCCCTTGCTGTCGTTGCCCACCACCAGGTCGACGCCTTCGATGGCGGCCAGTTCGGCGGGTTTAAGTTGCGCGTAACAGCCCGTTACGGCGATGATCGCCCCGGGGTTCTCGCGCACCAGGCGGCGCACTAATGTACGGCATTTCTTGTCCGCCTCGCCCGTCACGGAGCAACTGTTGACCACGCAGATCGCCGCCTGCTCACCTCGACTCGCACGCGCGTAACCGGCCTGCTCGAACTCCCGGGCGAGGGTCGAGGTTTCCGAATAGTTGAGCTTGCAACCTAATGTATGGAAACTTACTTTCAAAACGGTATGATAAATGTGCTTTGGATGGGGTGCAAAATTAATAAAAATACGGATTATTCCGATCCTTGCCATTTTGTCATTCTGAACGCAGTGAAGAATCTTGGTTGGGCTGTGCCGAAACAATTCCGACCAAGATTCTTCGCTTCGCTCTGAATGACAAAAGATATTTCCAAGAAAAATTCTAAATTTGCCGGTACTTAACGAGAGTTCGATGAATTTAACTCATGTGAATCATTTCATTTCGAGCAAAGAGTGCGTTGGCCTGGCGCACCCCCCTTTATCAAAGGGGGGCAGGGGGGAATATGCCAGCGCAGCGGAACGAATAACGTAAGTTCGACGATACCAGAAGAATTACACAAACGACAAACGCAACGTTATCAGTGCATCAGAACTCATCGAACTTACGTTATTTATGGATTTCCTGCGGGATATAGCCCAATACCAATTTTTACAGAACGCCCTGGTGACCTGCCTGTTGTCGGGCATCGTCTGCGGCCTTGTGGGAACCTATATTGTCTGCCGCCGGATGGTTTTCCTCTCGGGCGGCATCACCCACGCCTCTTTCGGGGGGATCGGGATCGCCTATTACCTGGGTGCCGACCCCATTTTAGGGGCGCTCGTTTTCTCCGTCCTTTCGGCCCTGGGCGTCGAAGCGGCCTCGCGGAAAGGCGCGATCCGCGAGGACTCGGCCATCGGCATCATCTGGTCGGTCGGTATGGCCGTGGGGATCATTTTTATCTACCTCACGCCGGGCTACGCGCCCAACCTGATGAGTTTCCTGTTCGGCAATATCCTGACCGTCACCCCGCGCGATATGGCGCTGTTGGGTGGGCTGGCCGTGGTCACGATCGCGATCTTCGCCCTGTTCATGCGCCCCATTATCTACGTCGCTTTCGACCGCGAATACGCCCGTAGCCAGGGAGTCCCCACGCAATTCATAAGTTACGCGATGTCGGCGCTGGTGGCCCTGGCGATCGTCTTTTCGATCCGTTCGGTGGGCATCATGTTGCTCATCTCGCTGCTCACGATGCCTGCGGTGATGGTCAATATGCTCACGCACGACTACCGGCGCATTTTCCTCTGGGCGGCTGTGGTCGCCACGCTGGGCAACGTGGCCGGGCTGTACTTCTCGATGCTGCTCAACGTCCCTGCCTCGGCCGCCACAATATTTACCCTGACGATAGGGCTGGTTGCGGTAAAAATATTAACTTTGTGCCGCAGTTAGGGCGTGATAACACTATCGGTCACGCCCGTATTCAATGTTCTTTGAGCCCCTTGCGTCGTTGCTCCCCCTTGAAATACGCCCGGTATTCCTGCGGGGAAGCGCCTTGCATGCGCCTCAAATAACATCGAATCCGAACATAACCGATAGTGTTAACACGCCCTTAAGCCCGGCATGAAAACCATCCACCGTTTCGTCCTGAAATCCTACCTGGGCCCCATGATCCTCACGTTCTTCATCGTGATGTTCGTGCTGATCATGCAGTTCATATGGCGCTATGTGGACGATTTGGTGGGTAAGGGGCTCGGCATGGACGTGATCTTCGAGCTGATGTTCTACGCGGGTATCTCCTCCATGCCGATGGGGCTGCCGCTCGCGACCATGCTCGGGGCGATCATGACCATGGGCAACATGGGCGAGAATTACGAACTGCTCGCGATGAAATCGGCGGGCATGTCGCTTCAGAAGATCGCCCGGCCGATCATCATCGTGGTCTTCGGGGTCTGCGTGGCGAGTTTCTTTGTGGCTAACAATTTGGTTCCGTGGGCCATGCGGCGGACGTTCGCACTGATCTACGACATCAACCAGCAGAAACAGAGCCTCGAATTCAAGGACGGCCTCTTCTTCAACGGCATCGACAACATGAGCATCCGCGTCGGCCACCAGGATCCCGAAACGCACCTGCTGACGAACGTGCTGATCTACGACACGCGCGAAACCTCGGGCAACATGAGCACCACGCGCGCCGACTCGGGCTACATCCGCCTGTCGGACGACAAGAAATACCTGCTCGTGACCCTTTTCCACGGCACCAACTACGAACAGACGCGCAACTACGAGTGGTATGACAAGAGCATCCTGCAACGCCGCTTTTTCGAGCACCAGGAGATCGTCATGCCCCTTTCCGGCTTCGCGGTTTCGCGTACCGACCCCGAACTTTTCTCCAGCGGCCAGACCAAGAACATCGCCCAGCTTTCGCACGGAATCGACTCGCTCGGGCTGCAGAGCGAGGCCATCACGGCGCGTTCCTACGAGCCGTTGCTGCGTACCTACATCTTCCCGCGCGACACAACGCTGCTCAAATCGAAGACCGATTCGGTGCGCATGTTGCGCGCGCACGACCCCGAGGTGCTGCTGATGGACAGTATCGCCAACCTGGACGTCTACCAGAAAAAACAGCTTTGGAGCGAGGCGCGCAGTTACGCCAACTCCTCGCGCGGCCTGTTCACTTTCGACGAGGAGAATGCCAAGGAAACGCTTACGCAACTCTATAAATATAAGGTCGAATGGCATCGCAAGATGTCGCTGCCGATCTCGGTGATGATCTTTTTCCTGATCGGCGCCTCGCTCGGAGCGATCATCCGCAAGGGAGGATTGGGGATGCCCGTGGTCGTTTCCGTATTATTCTTCGTGATCTATTACATCATCAGCATCACGGGCGAAAAACTGGCCCGCGAGGGGAGTTGGTCTTCGTTCGCCGGGATGTGGGTGTCGACTTTCATCCTTGCGCCGCTCTCCGTCTTCCTGATTTATAAGGCGACCAACGACTCGAAACTTTTCAACGTCGACGCGTATTACAGCCAATGGAAAAAACTGACGGGATTCCTGCAAATGCAATGGTGGTTCGATAAGAAAGATCAAGTTACGGATTATTTACACATCAAATGGAGGCAAAAAAAGTCTTAAACAGCGTCGAAGAGGCGATCGAAGATATACGCGCCGGGAAGGTGCTCATCGTGGTGGACGACGAGGACCGCGAGAATGAGGGTGATTTCGTCGTCGCAGGCGAAAAAGTGACCCCCGAGATCGTCAATTTCATGGCCACCCACGGCCGGGGGCTGATCTGCGCCCCGCTGCCCGAATCGCGTTGCGAGGAGCTGAACCTGCCGCTGATGGTGGGGCATAACACCTCGCTGCACGAGACGCCTTTCACGGTCTCGGTCGACCTGGTGGGCCACGGCTGCACGACGGGGATTTCGGCCGCCGACCGCGCCAAGACCTTGCGCGCCCTGGTCGATCCGGTGACCCGGCCTGAAGAACTCGGCCGCCCGGGCCATATTTTCCCATTGCGCGCCCGCGAACGGGGTGTGTTGCGCCGTCCGGGACACACGGAGGCCGTGGTCGACCTGACGCGCATGGCGGGGCTGACGCCCGGCGGCGTGCTGGTCGAGATCATGAATGAGGACGGCACGATGGCGCGCCTGCCCGAGTTGCTGGAGATCGCCAGGAAATTCGACCTTAAAATCGTTTCCATCGCCGACCTGATCGCCTACCGCCTGCGTACGGATTCCATTGTTGAACGTGGCGTGACGGCCGATATGCCGACGAAATGGGGCCATTTCCGCATCACGCCCTTCACCCAGAAAAGCAACGGCATGGAGCACGCCGCCCTTACGATGGGTGAGTGGACGTCGGACGAGCCGGTGCTGGTGCGGATGCACTCCTCGTGCCTGACGGGTGATATTTTCGGATCGTGCCGGTGCGACTGCGGCCCGCAGTTGCACGAGTCGATGGAGATGATCGCGCGCGAAGGCAAGGGTGCGGTGATCTACCTGAATCAGGAGGGGCGCGGCATCGGCCTGTTCAATAAAATACACGCCTACAAATTGCAGGAAGAGGGTTACGACACGGCCGAGGCGAACCTGAAACTCGGTTTCGCGGTCGATGAGCGCGACTACGGCGTGGGTGCGAGCATCCTGCGCGAACTGGGCATCGGCCGCATGCGCCTGATGACCAACAACCCGCTCAAGCGCGCCGGACTGGAGGGCTACGGCCTGTCTATCTCCGAGATCGTCCCCATCGTGATCCCGCCCAACAAGTACAACGAGAAATACCTCGAAACGAAGGAGCATGTGATGGGGCATAAACTCGGACTTTTTTAATTATGGATTATGAATTATGAATGATCCGGACTTGTCATTCTGAACGCAGTGAAGAATCTTGGTCGGAATTGTTCGTCGTCTGAACACAGTCCGACCAAGATTCTTCACTGCGTTCAGAATGACAAAATATTCTCAATACATCATTCATAATCCATAATTTTTCATTATCTTCACACGGTTAAACCCAATCTGATTATGTGGCTTATAGCAGCGTTGATCGTGATCGCAGCCTTGCTGCTGGTGGCTGAACTGGTGCTCATTCCGGGGATTTCGATCGCGGGCGTGGGGGCGGTGCTGGCCTACGGTGCGGCCATCTGGGTCGCCTGGGCGCGCTACGGCGCTACCGGGGGGCTGATCGTGCTGGGTGTCGTGCTGCTTATCTCGCTCATCGCCGTGGTGGTCGCGCTGCGCTCCCGGACGTGGGAACGCCTTTCGCTGAAGGACAATATAGACGGGGTGTCGCAGCAACTTCCGCAGCAGGATAACGTGGCCGTGGGCGACCGCGGCGTGGCTATATCGCGCCTCGCCCCGATGGGGAAAGTCGCCATCGGCAGCCGCACGTACGAAGCCAAAAGCCTCGACACCTACATCGACGAGAATAGCCAGGTGGAGGTGACCGATTTCGATAATTTCAATATCGTCGTCAAAAAAATTAACCCAAATACTTAAAAAATGGACGGAGCAGGTTTTATCGTGTTGATCGCCGTTGTCGGCATCATCTTACTGAGTTTCTTTTTCTATTTCGTGCCCGTGGCCCTCTGGATCCAGGCGATCTTCTCCAATGTCAGGGTCAGCCTGCTGCAGCTGATGTTCATGCGCGTGCGCAAGGTGCCGCCCTCCACGATCGTGAACGCGATGATCGAGGGCACTAAGTCGGGCCTTGCCCTTAATTCCAATGAGTTGGAGGCGCACTACCTGGCCGGCGGCCATGTGTCCAATGTGGTACACGCCCTGGTTTCTGCGCAGAAAGCCAACATCAACCTCGATTTCAAGATGGCGACCGCCATCGACCTGGCCGGCCGCGACGTGTTCGAAGCCGTGCAGATGAGCGTGAACCCGAAGGTGATCAATACCCCGCCCGTGTCGGCAGTGGCCAAGAACGGTATCCAGTTGATCGCCAAAGCGCGTGTCACCGTGCGCGCCAACATCAAGCAACTGGTCGGCGGCGCAGGCGAAGAGACCGTCCTGGCGCGTGTGGGTGAGGGTATCGTTTCGTCGATCGGCTCCTCGGAATCGCACAAGACCGTACTCGAAAATCCCGATTTCATCTCGCGCGTGGTGCTCGGCAAGGGCCTCGACGCGGGTACCGCTTTCGAGATCCTCTCGATCGACATCGCCGACATCGACGTGGGTAAGAACATCGGCGCCGAGCTGCAGATCGACCAGGCCAACGCCGACAAGAACATCGCACAGGCCAAAGCCGAGGAGAAACGCGCCTACGCCGTGGCTCTTGAGCAGGAGATGAAAGCCAAAGCGCAGGAAGCCCGCGCCAAGGTGATCCTCGCCGAAGCCGAGATCCCGATGGCCATCGCCGAAGCGTTCCGCAGCGGTAACCTGGGCATCATGGATTATTACAAATTACAGAACATTCAGGCCGACACCCACATGCGTGAAGGGATCGCCAAGCCTGAGAACGGCAAAAAGTAAATTTCCCCGCAGAATAAGAGCGAAGGATCATGGACAAGCCACGGTTCTTCGCTTTTTTATCCGCCGGCAACATTCGAAAGCTATGCAGCTCTATCCTTCCATGCCGTTGGGCGAGGTGATCGCCGCGGATCCTTCGCTGATCCCGGTGATCGGCCGTTTCGGCATTCGTCTGGGCGTGGGCGAACTTTCGATCGCCGAGGTGGCCGCCGCGCACGGGATCGACCCCGGTTTCCTGACGGCGATCCTCAATATTTTTACGGACGAAGGGTATTTCCCGGAGAAAAAACTGCGCTCGCTCGAAGTGGCCCTTGTGGTGGATTACCTGCACAAGACCAACGGGTATTACCTCGCGCAGCAACTGCCCAACATCGGCCGCCACCTGCAGGCGTTCATCGCGCGCAGCAGCGTGACCAATAATTCATTGGAGATGCTGGGCCGCCTGTTTGAAACTTTCCGGCAGGGCTTGCAGGAGCGGATCGCGTACGACGAGCAGGAGCTCTTCCCCACCCTGCTGGCGGGCCGGCATGCGCCGCGTTACCGGACGGCGGACGAGAGCGAGGAACTGCTCGCCGAGATGATCAACATCATGGTGCGCCACCTGACGGGGGATTACGATATGAACCTCTGTTATGCCGTGGTCTTTGCCTTGAGTTCGCTCAGGCGCGATGTGGCCTGCCACCGCCGCCTGCGCGAGCGCATCCTTTATTCCGCGCCGCGCTCCGGCCGCCGGACGATGAAAGAATCCGCGCCGGGTCAGGAGCTTACCGCCCGGGAAATCGAGGTGTTGCGCCTCATCGCCCGCGGAAAGATCAACCGCGAGATCGCCGAAGAATTATTCATAGGATTCCAGACGGTGCTCACCCACCGCAAGAACATCACGGCCAAACTGGGTATCAAAAGCGTCTCCGGGTTGACCATGTACGCCCTTATGCGGGGTTATATATAATTGATTTGTCATTCAGAGCGAAGCGAAGAATCTTGGTAGGAAGTGTTCTGCACACAGGCCAACTAAGATTCTTTTGTTAACGAACGAACAAAGACTCGTTCGTTTTCCTGGCTCAGTCTGAATTTCCGGAGGAGCGTTCCTAAAGCCCTATCTTTGTTTTCAAAAGTTTCAGTTTTGGAAAAGCGTTTAGCGTCGGTCGTCTTGCCGGAGATTTTGAGTGTTCATTTTGATGTAGTTGGGATCGAGGATCATCCTGGTAAGTTGCATTTTCATTTGGATGAGCGGACTGCCCGCAATGGCATACAACATCTCAAAGATGGCAGTTGCTCAGGTAGAAACCTCGCACAAGCCCCTCCCCCCAAAAAAACGAACTCCCGGAACGGGGGAATCGTCCGAAATAGCGAAGCCGCCTCAAAAACTGGTTCTGAGACGGCTTCCTACGGGAGCGTCGGGAGTGTGTGCATGAAAAGCGTAAACATGGTCTCCCACGGCTGTGCATAGAGTGCAGCCGTCAAAAGGCTTCGGTTAGTCGGAAATATATGCCCCAATCGTCTTTGCCTACGGCGCCGTCTATTCCCGCGTTTATGTTATATTTTCTCAGGATTTTATACCTTATCCCCGCGCCTCCTCCCGGCAGCAGTTGGCTTTTGGGGTCTACCGTCATCGCCAATCCGAAAAACCCCACGCATCCCCACCGCTTATAAAAATTCCAGCGCAGCTCGCTTTGCAAGGCGTAGGTCTGGTTGCCGCGGTATTCGCCTTTGGTGTAGCCGCGGATGTCGGTGTTGCCGATGTAGTTCTGCGAGGTGAAGGGGACGCTGCCCAGGCCGACGGTGGCGGCGAAACGCGAGGCGAGCACCTTGTTGTGATCCAGGCGGTGGTAGTCGTTGGCGAAGAGCATCAGTTTATTGAAGGTGCTGTCGTTGTTCAGCCACGAGGGGTTGGCGCCGAAGCGCAGGTTGACCTCCAGGCCCCCGGAGGGGTTATACTGGTTGTCGCGGCCGTCCCAGACGATGGCCGCGCCCAGGGAGTTGGAATTGCTCGTCTCGGTGTAGGAGGGCAGGCCGTCGCCGGGCTCGAACGTCACTTTCATGTGCGCGATGTGGGCGGTGGGGCCGACGTAGAGTTTCTTGTAGACCCGCACCAGCGGGGCCAGGAAGACGACCGGGCCGCGGCTGTCGAAGGGGACTTCGATCATGCCTGCGTCGCCCAGGTCGACCCAGGTCTGGAAACGCGAATCCATGTAGCCGCCGCCCGCACCCACGCGCAGGCGGTCGCCGAACAGGTAGAGTTGGCCGTAGCCGAAGGCGAACCAGCTTTTGTTGGTCGAGATCTGCGCGGTCACACCCACGCGCGAAGGGGGCGTGCCGGGTTTGTCGCCGATCGGGAAGAAGGCCATGCCCATGCCGCCGAAACCCGCGCCGCGCGAACGGTCGAAGGATAGAGAAGGCATGCCGGTGATACCCACACGCGACTTGTGGGCGGTCGTGTCGGTTTGGGCGGACAGGGATAGCGATATCAGAAGGGCGGCGAGCAGGGTGAGGGATCTTTTCACGGCGGAAAGTTTTAGTATTACGTTTTACTGTTTGTCATTCTGAGCGAAGCGAAGAATCTTGGTCAGTATTGTTCTGTCCACAGTTCGACCAAGATTCTTCGCTTCGCTCGGCAGTGACAAAACGGAATGTTCTTGCTGCTTTCTCGCAAATATCACACCATGATCGGATGAGAACGGAAAGGCGCGGTGCAAAAGGATTATTTTTATCTTTGTATTCTTAATCGACTTATCCCTTTTGACGGATGAAAAACCTGCTTACCGTTATTCTGATCATGACTACCCTGAAATTGATGGCGGTCGCCCCGCCAACCGTCGAGGCGACCGCCGACGACATTGTGAAAAAAGGCGCCGCGCGAACAGCCGCCGAGGCGGGCGTGCGCCATGCGGCCAAACTCTGGCAGGCAACCGATGGCGACGATGCGGCGTTCCGCGCTTTCTGCATTGATAATTTTGTGGCCGGGGCCGAGGAACGCGAACGGCTTATGCTGCGCATCAGCGGTTATCTCGAAGGGATCAACGGACATTACAACGAGATGTTGCTCGGCCTGAGGTGCAACCTGGATCTGGATACGGGGCCGCTTATGCCGGTGGATGAGCTGTTCGGGTCGTACAGTCCGTCGTCGCACCTGACGGACGACCTGTATGCCAATAAGATCGCATTCGTGGTGGCGCTCAACTTCCCGGAAATGACCCTGGAGGAGAAAGAGAAGTTGGGCGGCGACCGGCTCGGGTGGGCCTATGCCCGGATGGGGGACCTGTTCACCAGCCGCGTGCCCGCAGCCGTGCAGCAGGCAGAGAGTGCGGCCCTGAGCGCTGCGGAGGTCTATATCGCTTCGTATAACATTCACATGGGGTGCCTGCGCGACCAGGCCGGAAAGCAGCTTTTCCCGGACGGGATGGTGCTGCTCTCGCACTGGAACCTGCGTGACGAGATCAAGGCCAATTACAACAAAGGGGCGGAAGGGCTCGCCAAACAGCGCATGATCGTCACGGTCATGGACCGGATCATCGCGCAGCAGATTCCCGTGCAGGCGATCGATTCGGATCGCTACCAGTGGCAGCCCTACGCCAATACGTTGACCGAGGATGGGAAAAAGGTCGATGGACAGCCCGAGGGGACGGTGCGTTACCAGAAATTGCTCGATATTTTCCGGGCGTCGCAGCAGGTGGACCCATATACCGGCGACACCTATATCGGGCGCAGTTTCGACCGGGGGATGGAGATTTCCGTCGCGCAGGCCGAGCAGTTGTTCGACAGCTACCTGCGCTCGCCCGAGTTGCGGCAGGTCGGCCAACTGATCGCGCAGCGGCTGGGGCGGAAACTGGAATCGTTCGACATCTGGTACGACGGCTTCAAGCAGCGCAGTAATCTCGACGACAACGCCCTGAGCGTCACCACGCGCAAGCTCTACCCCACCCCCGCGGCTTTCGGGGCGGCGATGCCTTCGCTGTTGGAAAAACTGGGGTTCACCGCCGGGCGGGCGGAGCAGATCGCCTCGCATATCGTCGTCGACCCGGCGCGCGGTTCGGGCCATGCCTGGCAGGCGGAGATGAAAGGAGACCGTGCGCACCTGCGTACGCGCATCGGGGCGGACGGGATGGATTACAAGGGGTATAACATCGCCGTGCATGAGTTCGGGCATAATGTCGAGCAGACCATATCGCTCTACGACGTGGATTATTATATGTTGCGCGGGACGCCCAACACGGCCTTCACGGAGGCGCTGGCGTTCGTTTTCCAGCAGCGCGACCTGGCGCTATTGGGGATTGCGCAGGAAGATACGGCGCTGGCGCGGCGCATGGACCTGATGGACAAGGCGTGGAGTTTGATGGAGATCTGCGGGGTTTCGATGGTCGATATCGGGGTGTGGAAATGGCTCTATGCCCATCCCGACGCCACGGCCGCCGAGTTGCGCGACGAGACGATGGCTATCGCCCGCGGGGTGTGGAACCGCTACTTCGCCCCGGTGTACGGGGTGCGCGACGAGCCGTTGCTGGCGGTTTATTCCCATATGATCGAGTTCCCGCTCTACCTGTCGAATTACGCTTACGGGCAGATCATCGAGTTCCAGTTGGAATCTTACCTGCGCACGCACGATTTCGCCACGGAGGTCGACCGCATGTACCGGCTCGGGCGGCTGACCCCGCGCCAGTGGATGATGCAGGCGACGGGAACGCCGCTGAGTGCGGAATCTCTGTTAGAGGCGCTGCGCGGGGAGTTGGCGGGGCGATAGCGGCGAGGCAGGGGCCCCGTATAACTGCGGGCCTTCGGCAGGTATTTAAGAATGCCCGCCGAGGGCCCGCGGTTTTTTACCACCACGACAGAAAAGAAACGATATCAAACCTTTTATACCTGATTTTACCCGCTTCGACTCCCCTTGCCGGACTAATTTTGCGTTAAACCCTGATACGGATGAAAAAGCCGATACCCTTCAGCGCTGCCGCGGCAGCCCTTCTGGCCGGTTACGCCGCCAGCGCGGCGGACAGGCAACCCAACGTGATCATCATCTACGCCGACGACATGGGCTACGCCGACCTGAGTTGCTACGGCGAGCAGCGGTGGACGACCGCCAACCTCGACCGCCTGGCCGCGGAAGGGGTGCGCTTCACCGATTTTTACTCCGCCTCGCCCGTGTCGAGCCCCTCGCGGGCGGCGCTGATGACGGGGCGTTATCCCGCGCGCATGGGCATTCAGGGCGTCTTCTTTCCCGATAGCTACACCGGTATGCCGCAAAGCGAGGTGACGATGGCCGAACTGCTCGCCCCGCAGGGCTACCGCTGCGCGATCGTCGGCAAGTGGCACCTGGGGCACCACAGGCAATTTCTGCCGTTGCAGCAGGGTTTCCATGAGTATTTCGGAATCCCTTACAGCAACGACATGTCCTCGACGGTCTACATCCGCGACAACGAGGTCGAGCAGTTCCACGTCGACCAGACGCAGACGATACAAACCTACACGCGCGAAGCGGTCGATTTCATCGGGCGCAATGCCGCGGGGCCGTTCTTCCTCTATCTGGCGCACAACATGGTGCACGTCCCGATCTACGTCTCCAAAGCGTTCGAGGGGCGTTCGGGGGCGGGCAAGTTCGGCGACGCGGTGCTGGAGATGGACTGGAGCGTGGGCGAAGTGATGGCCGCCCTCGAGCGGAACGGCGTCGCCGACAACACGATCGTCATTTTCAGCAGCGACAACGGTCCCTGGCTTCAGGAAGGCCCGCTGGGCGGCACGGCCCTGCCCTTGCGCGAAGGCAAAGGTACCGATTTCGAAGGGGGGATGCGCGTTCCGTGCATCGCCTGGTGGAAAGGGCATTTCCCGGCCCGGACGGACTCTTCGGTGGCCTGCATGCTCGACTGGTTCCCGACCCTGGCCCGCCTCTGCTCGGCGCCGTTGCCCGAAGGGGTAACGTTGGACGGTTGCGACATCTCCGAGCTGTTGCAGGGCACAGGCGAAAGGGCCGACCAGCGATTCGTCTACATGTGCCCCAACCGGGGCGTCACCGCGATCCGCGACGGCGACTGGAAGCTCACCCTGCCCGCCGCCGGGATCGAAGGTAATTTCTGGCGCGCGTCGACCGCCCCGCACGATACCCTGCTGCTGAACCTGCGCGAGGACGTGGGCGAAAGAACGGACTATTCCCGCAAATACCCGCAGAAAACACAGGAAATGGCCGCAGCGCTGGAAGCCTTCCGGCGCGACTTCGGCCCCACCCCGCCCCGGCTGGTGCAGAATGGCAACAACCAGATGCGCCAACTCAACGAAGAGCGCGCCGCACTGATCGAAGAGGCGCAAAAACAGGGGATGAAAAGCAAAAAAGAGGTAATCGAAGGATTCCGCAAACGATAATAACAGATCCATATGAAACTGACCAGATTGATCCTTCTACCGGTGCTCGCCCTGGCGGCCTGCACCACCGCCACGCGTAACGGGCAAAGCCCCTATGCGGCCAAGGCCGACTCCATCCTGCGCCTGATGACCCTCGAAGAGAAGGTCGGCCAGATGAACCAGTATTCGGGCGACGCCAAAGCTACGGGCCCCGTGGTCCGGGACACCGCCAAACTCACCCAGGTGCGCGAAGGGGGCATCGGTTCGATGCTCAACGTCGTCGGGGCCGAGCAGACCCGCCGTTACCAGCAGGAGGCGATGCAGTCGCGCATGCGCATCCCGCTCATCTTCGGGCTGGACGTGATCCACGGATTCCGTACCGTGAGCCCCGTCCCGCTCGGCGAGGCGGCCAGTTTCGATCTCGAAGCGATCGAACTGAGCGCCCGGATGGCCGCCACCGAGGCCGCGGCGTCGGGCATCCACTGGACCTTCGCCCCGATGGTCGACATCTGCCGCGACGCGCGCTGGGGACGCATCATGGAGGGGGCGGGCGAAGACCCGTTCTACGGTTCGCTCGTGGCCCGCGCCCGCGTGCGGGGTTTCCAAGGCACCGACCTGAGCGACACGACCACTATCCTGGCCTGCGCCAAGCACTTTGCCGCCTACGGTGCTCCCGAGGCGGGCAAGGATTACAACAGTGTGGATATGAGCATGGGGGAGTTCGCTAATTTCTACATGCCTCCTTATAAGGCGGCGGCCGAAGCGGGGGCGGCGACCTTCATGAACGCCTTCAACGATTTCAACAACATCCCCTGCACGGGCAATGAGTTGTTGCTGCGTACATTATTAAAAGGCGAGTGGGGATTCAAAGGGTTCGTCGTTTCGGACTGGGGCTCGGTCGGCGAGATGGTCGACCACCGCTATGCCGCCGACAAGGCCGATGCGGCGGCCAAAGCCGTCCGGGCCGGGTGCGACATGGACATGGAATCGCGCTGCTACACGCAGAACCTCGCGCAACTCGTCCGGGGCGGCCGTGTGGATGAAAAGCTGGTGGATGACGCCGTGCGGCGCATCCTGATCAAAAAATTCGAACTGGGGCTCTTCGCCGACCCTTTCCGGTACTGCGATACGGAGCGCGAAAAGCGCACGATCCTCTCCACGCAACTGCGTGACGCCTCGCGCGGGATGGCCGAGAAGTCGATCGTCCTGCTGCGCAACCAGGGCGGGGTGCTGCCCTTCGGGCCGCAGGTGAAGAGCGTCGCCCTGATCGGCGCGCTGGCCGAATCGAAGCAGGACATGATCGGCTTCTGGGCCAACGAAGGCGTGGCTGACGAGGTGGCGACCATCCGCGAAGCGTTGCAGGCGCGCGGCATCCGGGTGAATTACGCCGAAGGGTACGACCTGCAAACCAAAGAGGTGACCAACCTGGGGGCGGCCCTTGCGGCGGCACGCGCGTCCGACGCGGTGATCATCGCCGTGGGCGAGCGCGGCAACGAGAGCGGCGAAGCCAAATCGCGCGGAGGGATCGAAGTGCATGCCGGGCAGCAGGAACTGGTGGCCGCCCTGGCCGCGACGGGTAAACCGGCCGTGACGCTGGTCATGGGGGGCCGTCCGCTGATCTTCAACCGCATCGGCGAAACTTCGCCCGCCATCCTGTTCTGTTGGTGGCTCGGCACCGAGGCGGGCCCCGCCATCTGCAACGTGCTCTGGGGCGACCACAACCCCTCGGCGCGCCTGCCGGTGACCTTCCCCTCCCACCTGGCCCAGGTGCCCATCCACTACAACTACAAGAGCACCGGCCGACCGGAAAAACCCTCGCGCGGCTACACCACCTCCTACATGGATATCGACTACCAGCCCGCCTACTGCTTCGGTTACGGGCTGAGCTATACCTCGTTCGACTACACCGGGCTGGAAGTCTCCACAGAAAGCCTCGCCCCGGACCAGATCGCACGGGCGTGCATCACGGTGACCAACAGCGGAGCCAGAGACGGCGAGGAGATCGTGCAGCTCTATATAAAAGATATGGTGGCCAGCGTGACGCGCCCCATCAAGGAGATGAAAGGCTTTCAGAAAATCAGCCTGAAAAAGGGAGAGAGCCGTACGGTGGAATTTCCGCTCACCGCCGCCGAGTTGGGCTTCTATGACAACGGGATGAAATTCGTCGTCGAGCCGGGCGCCTTCATGGTGATGGTGGGCGGCAACTCGCGCGACGTGATCAGCACCACGTTCGATTACAAGCCATAAAACAGGCCTTCTTTGAAAAACAGACGGGAAAGACCGATTCCCAAACCTATTTGGCCGGAAATTAAACCCACCCCGTAAACAGAAACGATAATTTTACGTTCAGCAAAACGCCTAACCTCTAACTTAATCCTAATACTATTATGAACATGTTTCGACTCCGAAGAAACACCAAAGCGAAAACTTCCGTCCCGGGGGCAATCCTGGCGACACTTTTTCTGCTGGGTTTGCTATTCCCCGCTGCCGGGGCCAACGCCCAGCAGCGCATCACGGGGCAGGTCCTCGATGAGCAGAACCAACCCCTGGCAGGCGTTTCGGTGCAGGTGAAAGGCACTGCGCTGGTAACGGTGACCAACGTGAAGGGCGAATTCTCGATCGACGTGCCCCAGCCGGCCAACAAGATCCTCGATTTCAATTTCATCGGTTACAAAAGCGCGGCCGTCGCCCTGGGGAGTAAAACGACGGTCTCTGTACAGTTGCAGCCCAGCGAACTGGTATTGGAAGAAGTGATGGTCGAGGCGGGTTACGGCCGCGTACGCAAAAGCGACGTGACCGGATCGCTCACCTCGGTGAAGGTCGACGAGCTTTCGGCCACGCGCGCCGCATCGTTCGACCAGCTCCTCGCGGGCAAAGCCGCAGGTATCAACGTGATCACCGGTAATGCCGCCCCGGGCGGCGCGGTGAACATCCGCGTGAGGGGTACCACCTCGCTGCGCAACAACAACGACCCGCTCTATGTGGTCGACGGCAGCATCATCCAGACGGGCGACGTGGCCAACCCGATGACCATGGGTACGGGCGGCGGCAACGCCAGCCAGGAGGGCCAGAATCCCCTCTCGCTGATCAACCCGCAGGATATCGAAAGCATGGAGATCCTCAAGGACGCTTCAGCTACGGCCATCTACGGCGCCCAGGGTGCCAACGGCGTGGTGCTGATCACCACGAAAAAAGGGACGCAGGGGCGCACCCGCATCCAGTTCAACTCGACCTTCACCGTCTCCACGCTGCGCCGTAAGCTGCCGCTGCTGGGGTTGCAGGAGTATACCGACTACCGCAACGCCCTGTACCTGGCCAACGGCAACACCACCGACCACATGAGCTCCGACGGCCTGGTCGAGATGGACTGGCAGGATGAGATGATGAACCCCGCCTTCAGCCAGGTATACCGCCTGAGCGTGAGCGGCAACAGCGCCAACACGAGCTACTACATCGCCGGGGGCTTCTCCGACCGCAACGGCCTGATCGACAAGACCAGCATCGGGCAGAAAGACCTGCGCCTGAACTTCGACCACAACATCAACAAATCCATCAAGATATCCTCGCGCACGGTACTGGCCATCCAGGACAACTCGATGACCGTCGGCACGGAAAAGTTGGGCAACATCGGTATGACGCGCCAGATCGTCTCCCGTCCGCCGATCGACGGCAACTACGACGCCAGCGGCAACTTCGATGCGGACGAGCAGATCGAAGGCCCCCGCTCGTGGCTGGCCGGCTACGACGACGAAACGCGCGAATACAGGGCCAACACCGCCCTGACGGTCGACGCGAAGATACTGAAATGGCTCACCTTCCGGGCCATGGGTAGCGTGGACTTCCGCAACAGCAAGCGCATGCGCTGGTACGGCCTCGAAGTGGCCCGCGGCAAAGAGACCAACGGCGCGGCAGGCTACGGCACCATGACCACCCTGCGCGACAACGTAGCCGCCCTGCTGCTGTTCGACCATAAGTGCGGGGCGCACAAGATCTCCGGTACGGCCGGTATCGAGTACAGCGACTCCTATCGCGAGGACGTGAGCACCGTGGGCGAGAACTTCCCGAACACCAACCTGCGCGCCCGCGGCATCTCCACCGCCCAGACCTACTATAAGCTCGGGTATACCGAAACGCCGTTCCGCCTCTTCTCCGCCCTGGCCAGGGCCATCTACTCCTATGCCGACAAATATGTGCTGACGGCCACGTTCCGCGCGGACGGCAGCAGCAAATTCGACGACGGGCACCGCTACGGCTACTACCCCTCGTTCGCCGCCGCATGGAGGATCAAACAGGAGAGCTTCATGAAGAACGTCACCCCGGTTTCCGACCTCAAACTCCGCCTCGGATGGGGTACCGTGGGCAACCAGTCCGTACCGCCCTTCCAGACCCTCTCCATCTACGGCTCGACCTCCTACGCCAATCCCAACGAGAGTACTTCCACCGGTTTCATCCCCTCCAACTTCCCCAACCCCAACCTGCAATGGGAGACCACGGAGCAATATAACGTCGGGCTGGACCTGGGACTGCTCGCCAACCGGCTGAATATCACCTTCGACGCCTACCTGAAGCAGACCAAGAACGACCTGCTGCAGGAGTTCAAGACCCCCGGGTCGTCGGGCTTCACCACCATGTGGATGAACCGCGGCACCATCCGCAGCAAGGGCCTCGAGTTCATGGTCGACGCATCGCCTGTTTCCAAGAAAGATATCCGCTGGAACGTCAACGCCAACATCACCTTCAACCGCAGCAAGCTCATTTCACTGGGCATGCCCTACGGCGATATCGGCGCACTGAAGAACGTCTCGGGCTACGTGGGCAGCAACCTCTCCAGCTCGAACCTGCTGGCGCAGCCCGCCAACATATTCCTGGACGGCTATGCCGTGGGCCTCTATTTCGGTTACAAGACCGCGGGGATCATGACCCAGGAGATGTACGACGCCCAGGATCCCGCCAAACGCATGAAACTCGGCACCACCAACGAGATCAAGCCCGGCGACGTCTATTACATCGACCAGAACGGCGACTACGCCGCCACCGACGCCGACCGCACCATCATCGGCGACCCGAATCCCAAATTCACCTTCGGTTTCGGCACGACGTTCACCTATAAGAACCTCTCGCTCGACGTGGCCTTCAACGGCAGTTACGGCAACGACATCCTCAACGCCAGCCGCAGCCGCATGGAAGACGTCGGGGCCGCCACCAACATCCTGCAACACGCTTACCGCCAGGCCTGGACGGCAGACAATCAGAATACCTACTATCCGCGCATAGGCTACACGAACAACGGCCTGATCACCGACCGCCTGATCGAGGACGGCAGCTACCTGCGCCTGCAGACCCTCGCGCTGAGCTACCGCATCCCGCTGAAGAACAAAAAGGTCATCAACGCGATCAACGTCAACTTCTCGGCCAACAACCTCTTCGTGATCACCAACTACACCGGATTCGACCCCGAGGTGGACAGCTTCACCAACGACCCGATGCGCATCGGCGTCGACCTGAACTCCTATCCTTCGGCCCGTCACTTCGTCTTCGGCCTTTCGCTCACTTTCTGATAACCTGTAAAATACGACAACGCTATGAAACGATATAAATTATATGCCCTTGCGCTCCTCGCCGCGGCCTGCTCGCTTTCGTGCACCGACCTGCTGGACGTCAAGCCGACCACAAGCCTGACGAAGGTCGCCATCTACGGCGACGACGCATCGGCGGAATCAGCCCTCATCGGGTGCTACGCCATCATCGCCTCGTACGACTACATGGCCGCCCGATACCACGAAGTGGTCACCCTTCACTCCACCGAGTTCACCACCACCCTGACCAACGCCACCTCGCCCCCGCTGGCCAAGATGGACATCGCCTCCTCGCACAACGAGGTCAACATCATCTACAACACCAGTTTCAAGGCGATCAACGCCATCAACTCCGTGATCGAGAGCGTCCAGGAGAGTGCGGCCGTAAGCGAGACCGCCAAGACCCGCATCCTGGGCGAAGCCCATTTCCTGCGCGCGTTCATGTACTTCAACACCGTGCGTTTCTTCGGTCCCGTGCCGATGCCGGTCAAATCGCCCACCTCGCTCTCGGAAGCCCACCTGCCGCGCGAAAGCGAAGCGAACATCTACGCGCTGATCGTCAACGATCTGAAAACGGCATGGGGCAAACTACCCTACGCCAGCGCGCAGAAAAAGGGCTATCCCAACAAGTACGCCGCCAAGTCGATGCTCGCTAAAGTCTACATGACCATGGCCGGCGACGACCAGAGTTCGCCCTACTGGCAGTCTTGCTACAACGAAGCCAAGGAGGTGTACGACAGTTGCCAGCTCTACAACATCTACAAACTCTCCCCCTCGTTCTCCAAACTGTGGGACGTGAGCAACCAGAATAACGAGGAGAGCATCTTCGAAGTGCAACTCTGCGTGCTGACCAACGGCCGCCTGTGCAGCGCCAACCTTCCAAAAGGATGCACCCTGACGCCCAACATCGCATCGAACAACAACAACTTCGCCCGTACCAGGCTCGCGCCCGAGATGTATGACGATTTCAACGCCAAATACCCCGGCGACCCGCGCATCGCGCTGACGATCATCTACGGCGAATACTACGAGAACCCGGCCGCGGCGGGAGGCAACCCCGTACGCCGCACGGTCTACCCGACCGCCAACGCGGGCCATCCCTTCCCCTACCTGCGCAAGTACGTCGACGCTTCGGTGACCGGCGCCCAGGGCAACAACAACATGGTCGTGCTCCGCTATGCCGACCTGCTGCTCATGCTGGCCGAATCGGCCAACGAACTGGGCCGCACGGAAGAGGCCCGCGGTTATGTGAACAAGGTGCTCGACCGCGCCCGCGACGCCAACGGCAACGGCACGTTCGAAGCCGGCGAAATCCAGCCCGCACAGTGGGCTACGGGCATGAGCCAGTCGGATTTCCGCAATGCCGTCATGGACGAGCGCAAGTTCGAGCTGATGGGTGAGGTACAACGCTGGTTCGACGTGCGCCGCCGCGGCGAAGCCAAGTTCAAGGCCGTCATGGAGCGCCACAACCAGCACATTTACATCACCTCGGGCAAGACCGGCGCAGGCTACTTCAAGTGGGACGTTACGGATGCCAACGTGAAGAAGAACATGCACTGGCCCATCCCCTCGGCGGAGATCATCGCTAACGATGCGATCGGCCCCGGAGACCAGAATCCCGGCTACTAAATTTTACATACACCGCCATTCGCGGGCGGCAGGTTTTGAAGTTCCTGCCGCCCGGAATGGTAAAAATACAGGACGATGGGTAACACTCGGATGATCATGGCCGCGGCCATAGCGCTCGGCGCAACGGCCGTAGCGAAAGGGGAGAAGCCCCGCATGAATGTGGTGATGATCGCGGTCGACGACCTGAAGCCCCTGCTGGGGTGTTACGGCGACGGGTATGCGATCACGCCCAACATCGACCGGCTGGCGGCTTCGGGAACGCTTTTCCGCACGGCCTATTGCCAGCAGGCGGTCTCGGCCGCCACGCGCGCCAGCCTGCTCACGGCCACAAGGCCGGACAGCACACGCGTGTGGGACCTGAAGACCCTGATCCGGGATATGAATCCGGACATCCTGACCATGCCGCAACATTTCATCGCACAGGGTTACACCACCGCCGGGATCGGCAAGATCTACGACCCGCGCAGCGTCGACAAAGAGATGGACGCCGTTTCGTGGAGCGTCCCCTACCTGCCCTTCCAACCCTTCCTGGACAAGGAGTTCGTGAATAAGTCCTACGGCGGTTACTTCGACCCGAAGACCGTGGCCGACGGGTGGAAAGAGATGGCGCAGGCGGAAAAGAAGGGGAAGAAGGGCTATGACCGCGTGATCTACGCCCAGCAGAAGGTCAAACCTTCGACGGAGTGCTGCGACACCCCGGACGACGCCCATTCCGACGGGGCCATAGCCCTGGGGGCGATCGACTACCTGCGCAATTACAACGATGAAAAACCGTTTTTCCTGGCGGTGGGGTTTCTCAAGCCCCACCTGCCGTTCGTCGCGCCGAAGCAATACTGGGATCTGTACAAGCGCGACCAGGTGCCCCTGGCGGCGTTCAGGGCGCGGGCGGCCTTTTCGCCCGACATCGCCTATCACAGGGCGAATGAGTTACAGAGCTATACGGACATTCCATCCGTCTACTCCTTTTCAGATATCAATAATGTCGTGCTACCCGTGGCCAAGCAACGGGAATTGATCCACGGCTATTACGCCTGCGTGTCGTTCGTCGACGCGCAGATCGGCCGGGTGCTCGATGAACTGCAGCGCCTCGGGCTGGACAAGAATACGGTCGTGGTGTTGTGGGGCGACCACGGATGGCACCTGGGCGACCACGGCCTTTGGTGCAAGCACTCGGATTTCGAGCAGGCCGTGCATGTGCCGCTCATCTTCCGCTGCCCGGGCATCAGGCCGGGCGAGGTGGCCTCGCCGGTCGAGTTCACGGATGTTTTCCCGACGCTTTGCCAGATGGCGGGGGTTGCGGTGCCGGACGGGCTGGACGGCGTCTCGCTCGCTCCGCTGGCCGCGGGGAAGGAGAAGGCCGTGCGGCGGTATGCCGTCAGCCAGTGGCCGCAGGGGCCGAAGATGGGTTACTCGCTGCGTACCGAGCGTTATCGCTACACAATATGGATCGACTGGAAGAACCGCGTGGCGAACCCCGGCGATGTCACAGCAGAGGAGCTGTACGACTACCGGAAAGATCCCAATGAAACCGTCAATGTGATCGGCAAGAAAGAGTATGCCGCCGCTGCCGCAGAAATGCGCGGGATGTGGGCTCAGTATGCCGCAAAAAATATACGCAAATGAAGTACGCCGCACTCATCATAGCCTTGCTGCTGTGCCTGCCGGGGCACGGTGGGCCAGGGATATTCTCCAACCAACTGGGATATTTCCCCGGCAGCCCGAAAACGGCTTTCGCCGCAGGGGGCGGGGATCGCTTCCGCGTCGTGGATGCGGTGGGCGGGAAAACCCGCTTCGAGGGAAAAGCCGCCGACAGCGTGTTCTACAAGGATGGGGACGTGTGGGTGCGCCGAATGGATTTTTCGGCGTTCGACCGCCCAGGGCGGTATGTGATCCGCACGGGCGGGCTGGAATCCGCCCCTTTTGAAATAGGCGACGGGGTTTACGGGCCGCTCGGCGCGGCGCTGCTGAAATCCTATTATTTCCAGCGCTGCTCGTTCGCACTGGACGGACGATATGCCGACCGGTGGGCGCGCCCGGCGGGGCATCCCGACACACAGGTCGCTTTCCACCCTTCCTCGGGACATACGAAAGGCGCGATCCCTTCGCCGGGAGGGTGGTATGACGCAGGTGATTATGGGAAATATGTGGTTAACGGCAGTTATGCCGTGGCGCTGCTGCTCACCGCGCACCAATACGTGCCGGCGAGGTTCGCCGACCGCACACTCGCCATTCCCGAATCGGGTAACGGGCGCAGCGACCTGCTGGATGAGGTGAAGGTCGAGCTGGACTGGCTGCGGACGATGCAGGACGCGGACGGCGGGGTGTTCTTCAAACTCACTTCGAAACTTTTCTGCGGGATGGTTATGCCGGAAGCGGACGACTACAAGCGTTTCATTATCGGCAAGGCGACGACCTCCACGCTCGATTTCGCCGCCGTGATGGCCCGGGCCTCGGTACTCTACCGCGATTATGACGCCGCCTATGCTGCGGACTGCCTGCAGCGGGCCGGGAAGGCATGGGCGTGGGCAGTGAAAAACCCGGCCGTTTATTTTACCAATCCTACCGATATCCGGACAGGCGAGTACGGCGACAACTCCACGGGCGACGAGTTCTTCTGGGCTGCCGCGGAGCTTTGGCTGGCGACCGGCAAGGAGGAGTACGGCGAGCGGGTGAAAGAGGATTTCAAAAAATACAACGCCACGCGCGAGCCTTCCTGGAATTATACCGCCCCGCTGGGCGTGATGGCGCTGGCTACGGCTGAAAACGCACTGCAGCAGCAGGCCCGTGCCGCCATACAGCGCCGGGCGGATAAACTGCTCGCGCAGATCGCCGCTTCGCCGCTCGGCCATCCCGAATGCGGCTTCCGCTGGGGGTCGAACCACCAGATGCTCGTCTGCGGGAACCACCTGCTGATGGCCCACGCATTTTCGGGGCGCAAGGAGTACCTCGATGCGGCGGCGGGCATCGCCGACTACATCCTGGGGCGCAACGTCACGGGCTACTGCTTCGTCACCGGATTCGGCAGCCGTCCGCCCATGCATATCCACCACCGCCCCTCGGCCGCCGACGGGGTGGACGATCCGGTGCCGGGACTGATCGCCGGGGGCCCCAACAGCCATCGCGAAGATGCCCAAAACGGCGCCACGTACCCCGACCCGAGCCCGGCGGGCAGTTTTACGGACCAACTGCCGAGCTACGCCTCGAACGAAGTGGCCGTGAACTGGAACGCCGCCGCCACGCTCTTTTTTACCCTGTACGACAACCAAATGCAAATACGGAAATGAAATCCCTGACCATACTTCCCGCCGGTCTGCTGGCCCTGGCCGCGGCGACCACCGCACAACCCGCTGTGGCGAAAAAGAAACCCGCCAAGAAACTTAACGTACTGATGATCATCGTGGACGACCTGCGTCCCGAATTGGGCTGCTATGGCAACGCCGGTGTACTCTCGCCCAACATCGACGCGCTGGCCGCACGCGGCGTGCGCTTCGGCAACGCCTATTGCAACGTGCCCGTATCGGGCTCCTCGCGCGCCAGCCTGCTCACGGGCCTGCGCCCGGCCCCGGGGCGTTTCACCGGCGCGTACGCCTATGCGCAGCAGGACGCCCCCGGGACGCTCGTGCTGCCGCAACACTTTAAGAACAACGGTTACCTGACCATATCCGATAATAAGGTTTTTCACCATCAGGACGACTGCAAAGAGGCCTGGGACTACAACTGGCGCGCCCAGGGCCGCGGGACATGGCGTAACTACGTCGAGGAGGACAACCTGGCGATGGAGGCCAAAGACATCGTCTACACCTGCGAAGCGGCCGACGTGGCGGACGAAGCCTATTTCGACGGGCAGCTGGCCGTCAAAGCGATCGAGGACCTGGCGATGGCCGCCAGGCAGGACAAACCGTTCTTCCTGGCCGTGGGGTTCATCAAGCCCCACCTGCCGTTCAACGCCCCGAAGAAATACTGGGATCTATACGACCGGGAGAAGATCAGCCTGCCGGACAACTATGTGCTCAAGAACAATTCCATCCCGAAGGCGGCGTTCCATAACTGGGGGGAACTGCGTTTCTACGCGGACATGCCCAAGCAGGGGCCCGTTCCCGAAGACGACGCGCGCAAGCTGATCCACGGCTACCGCGCCTGCGTGAGCTACACCGACGCCCAGGTGGGCAAGGTGCTGGCCGCGCTGGAACGGAGCGGGCAGGCCGACAACACGATCATCCTGCTTTTCGGCGACCACGGCTGGAGCCTGGGCGAGCATGGCGAATGGTGCAAACACGCCAATTTCCGTACGGCGACCAACGCCCCGATGATCATCTGCGCGCCGGGCCTGGAGAAAGGGAAAACGGTGGAACAGGTGACCGAATTCGTCGACATCTACCCCACCCTTTGCCGGTTGGCCGGGCTGCCGCTGCCCGCGCACCTGCAGGGCGAGAGCCTCGTGCCGCTGATGCAGGGCAAAACCGAAGGGTGGAAAGACGTGGCCGCCATCCAGTGGGGCAAGGGGTGCACGATCGTCGACAACCGCAACGCCTATACCGTGTGGCGCGATACGGACGGGAAGTTCATCGCGGAAATGCTCTTCGACCACCGGGGCGACCTGGCCGAGAACGACAACATCGCCGCGCAAAACGCGACGCTGGTCGAGACGATGCGGGCGAAACTCGCAAAATACACGGTAACAAAATGACAGGCAGGATGATCTTCCCGGTTGCGGCGGCAGGGCTCTGCTCCCTGACCGCCACGGCGGCCGGGGAGAAGCCCTCGGCCGTGCGGCCCAATATCCTGTGCATCGTCTGCGAGGACATCAGTCCCTATCTGGGTTGTTATGGCGACCGGGTGGCCAAAAGTCCGAACCTGGATCGCCTGGCCACGCAGTCGGTGCGCTACACCGAAATGCACACCACCATCGGGGTGAGCTCGCCGAGCCGCTTCGGCCTGATCACGGGGATGTACCCCTCAGCTATGGGCGCCAATTACATGCGCACGATCGGCAACACGCCCGACCACATGCCGCCCGGCATCGAGCCTTACGAGGCGGTGCTGCCCGAGGGGGTGAAGTGCTACACGGAATACCTGCGCGCGGCGGGGTACTATTGCACCAACAATTCCAAGACCGATTACCAGTTCCTATCGCCCCTGACCGCCTGGGACGAATGCAGCAATAAAGCCCACTGGAAGAACCGCCCGGAAGGAGCTCCCTTCCTGGCGATCTTCAACCTTTTCGTCACCCATGAATCGCAACTCTGGGAGCGGGCGTCGCTGCCGTTGGAGATCGACCCGGCGGATGTGGTCGTGCCGCCCTACCTGGTCGACAATCCCGTTACGCGGCGCGACCTGGCCGTGATGTACAGCAACATCGCCGAGATGGATCGCCAGAGCGCGGCCCTCATCCGCGAGATGGAAGAGGCGGGGCTGGCGGACAACACCGTCGTGGTCTGGTACTCGGACAACGGCGGGCCTATCCAGCGCGGCAAGCGCGAGCTTTACCAGACGGGGGCGAATGTACCCTTCATGATCCGCTGGCCCGACGGCCGGGGGGCGGGCAGCGTCGAACGGAGGCTGTGCATGTTCCCCGACGTGCCGGCCACGATCCTTTCGGTCTGCGGCATCCGGCCGCCTTCCTATATGCACGGGCGGGCGTTCGCGGGCAAATACGAGGCCGCCCCGCGCCGGTATACCTACGGGGCGCGCGACCGGCTGGACGAGGTGGTCGACAAGAAAGGGGCGGTCTATGACGGGCGATACCGTTACCTGCGCAATTATATGCCGCAGCGGGCCGATTACCTGGATTGCGAGTACCAGAACCATATTCCTTCGCTGCAACTGATGCGTCAAATGTTCCTCGAAGGCACGCTCACGCCGGATCAGGCCAAATGGTTCGCCGCACCGCGTCCCGAGGAAGAGTTCTATGACCTGCAAAACGATCCTTACGAGCTGCATAACCTGATCGGCGAGCGGGCCTACGCCGGGCAGATCGAGCGGCTGCGGGCGGAGTACGGGCGGTGGATCAAAAAGTATAACGCCCGCTGGATGCTTTCGGAGGAGCAATCCCGCGCCCTGTTCTACCCGGGCGGGCGGCAACCCGCGATGGCCGATCCCGTGGCGAAGGTCTCGGGCGGGAGGGTGGCCCTGGTTTGCCCCACGCGCGGCGCATCGCTGGCCTACCGGGTGAAGGGCGAGGCCGAATGGTCGCTTTATACCGCACCTTTCGCGGCGCAGGCCGCAGCGGGCTATGAAGCCATCGCCGTGCGCGCCGGGTACAAGAACAGCAACACGATAACGATCGATATTCCTTAACTATATGATGAAAAAATTCACCGTCCCGGCCCTGCTGGCCGTCGCGGCGCTCGTCCTGTGCAGTGCGGACAAAGGGGCGCCGGCTTACATGAACCCCCGCCTGACGCCCGAGGAGCGCACCGCGGACCTGATGGGTCGCATGACCCTGGAAGAGAAAGTGGCGCAGATGTGCCAGTTCGTCGGGCTGCAACACATGAAAAAAGCCGAAAAGGAGAGCTCCCCCGAGGAGGTGGCCAGCGGCCATGCCATGGGTTTCTATCCCGGGTTGCATTCGCAGCACATCGCACAGATGGCGCGCGAGGGCAAGATCGGCTCGTTCCTGCACGTGACCACGGCCGAGGAGGCCAACCAGTTGCAGGAGTTGGCGATGCAAAGCCGCCTTCGGATACCGCTCATCATCGGTATCGACGCTATTCACGGCAACGCCCTCTCGTACGGGGCCACGGTCTACCCTACCCCCATCGGGCAGGCCTCGTCGTGGGACACGCTGCTGGTCGAGAAATTGTGCCGCCAGACCGCACTGGAAATGCGGGCGGCCGGGATGCACTGGACGTTCAACCCTAATGTCGAGGTGGCGCGCGACGCCCGCTGGGGGCGTGTGGGCGAGACGTTCGGCGAGGATCCGCTGCTCGTCTCGCGCATGGGTGCGGTGTCCGTGCGGGGCTACCAGACCGCGGACTGGACGGGAACGGACAAGGTGATCGCCTGCGCCAAGCACTACGTGGGCGGCAGCCAGCCGGTCAACGGGGTGAACGGGGCGCCGTTCGACGCCTCGGAGCGTACGTTGCGCGAGGTGTTCCTGCCGCCGTTCCAAGCGTGCGTCGACGCGGGAAGCTACTCGGTCATGTGCGCCCACAACGAGGTGAACGGGCAGCCGAGCCATAGCAGCCGCTGGCTGATGCACGATATCCTGCGCGGGGAGATGGGGTTTAAAGGGTTTATCGTGAGCGACTGGATGGACATCGAACGGTTGGTCGACCACCATTTCGTGGCTCAGGATACGGATGCCGCGTATGCGCTTTCGGTCAGCAACGGCATGGATATGCACATGCATGGCCCCGGGTTCCTGGAGTCCGTCGTGGCGGCCGTGAAGCAGGGCCGCATTCCCGAGGCGAGGGTGGATGAAGCATGCCGCCTGATCCTGGTCGCCAAATTCCGTCTCGGGTTGTTCGAGAAACCGCTGGTCGACCTCAAGCAACGGGACCGGGTGGTCTTCTGCCCCGAGCACCGCGCCACGGCGCTGGAGATGGCGCGCAAGTCGATCGTGCTGCTCAAGAACGACGGGATATTGCCCCTGGCGAAGGATAAATATAAAAAGATTCTCGTCGCCGGGCCCAACGTGGACAACGAAACGGTGCTGGGCGACTGGGTCGTGCCGCAGCCGGAAGAAAATACCGTGACCGTCGCCGAGGGGCTGAAACAGCTCGCTCCGCAGAGCGATTTCACGGTGGTGGATTTCGGATGGAACCTGCACAAGATGGACCCGGCGCAGGTCACGCAGGCCGTGCAGGCCGCGCGGCAGTCCGACCTGGCGATCCTGGTGGTGGGCGAGAACTCCATGCGCTGGCACTGGAACGAGAAAACCTGCGGCGAGAACACCGACCGCTGGGACATAGGGCTGTTCGGGCTGCAACAGCAGTTGGTCGAGCAGGTCTTCGCCACGGGGACGCCGACCATTGTGGTGCTGGTCAACGGGCGCCCGTTGGGCGTGGAATGGATCGCGCGCAACATCCCGGCCGTGGTCGAGGCGTGGGAGCCGGGCAGTTTCGGCGGGCAGGCCGTGGCCGAGGTGCTCTTCGGGCAGGTGAATCCCTCGGGCAAGTTGCCGCTCACCGTGCCCAAGCATTCCGGGCAGATCCAGATGATCTACAACGGCAAATTCACCCACGGCTGGTTCAACTACGTGGAGGGTCGCAACGAACCGCTGTGGCCGTTCGGGCACGGGTTGAGCTATACCTCGTTCGAATACTCCAACCTGCGGTTGGACACGGCGGAAATGGCTCCCGGCGGGCGGATCGCCGTGAGTGTCGACGTGGCCAACACGGGCGGGCGTCCCGGCGAGGAAGTCGTGCAGCTTTACACACGCGACGAGGTGGCCAGCGTCACGCGGCCGGTCAAGGAACTGAAGGATTTCGCGCGCGTCGCGCTTGCTGCGGGCGAGAAACGCACAGTGAATTTCACGCTTCCTTACCACAAGTTGATTTTCCAACAACTCGACATGTCGTGGGGCGTCGAACCGGGCGAGTTCACCCTGATGGCCGGGCCTTCGTCCGAAGACGACAAACTATTGAAGACCAAATTCACGGTAAAGTAAACAGACTAAACCACCACGTACTTGCAATGCATGGGTTTAACAAAAAACAAATGAATATTAATAGAGACGAGAACAGATGCAGTAAATTGCAGGATTTTTAACCCAGTCATAAAACAATAAATGCCTGGATGCCAAGGCGAAACGAAAAATTCCCTACAAAGGCACGCCCGAACGGCGCCTTTGCGGGGATTTTTTGCTTTGTCCTGAACAATGCGAATTAAGGGTTGAAATAACCGTTCGTTTTCATAGGGCATCCGCGAGGGGTGCCCCTACGGATTCGGCCAGCCGGTTTGAGATGTCTCGACTAACGCTCGACATGACGAAAAAAACCATAGGTAGCCGAAGGCGGGGGCGCGGTGGGATGAGCTGCGGCCAAAGCGCGTTGGCCCGGCGCCATAAAGCGGGAGGCTTTTTGTTGCCGAACAAAGAGACGTTCGGCTTCCTCCTCCTTGTTCGGCATAGTCCAAACAAAAAGACGTTTGGCCTCTGCTCTCACTGCGAGCGTCGGTTGGGCCCCGCCAGGGTTTTCGGGGGACCAAGGGCGGAAACTGGAACTGTGGAAGCGAAGCGTGAGTACGGGCCCTGTGCGGCGCGGGTGGCCTTGCGCTCGTGGAATTTCCGCACGACTCCCCCGAAAACCCGTAAGCGGGTAAGCCGGGAGCGCGGCGCCTGGCCTTTTTGCTTACTTTTTGGGCCAATTTTCTTAGAAGAGAGTGCAGAAGCCAAACGTCTTTTTGTTTGGATTATGCCGAACGACGACAGAAAATCACGACCGAAGGG
>JAVBPS010000079.1:0-22613 GCA_031549495.1 Rikenellaceae bacterium
CCCTTCGGTCGTGATTTTCTGTCGTCGTTCGGCATAATCCAAACAAAAAGACGTTTGGCTTCTGCACTCTCTTCTAAGAAAATTGGCCCAAAAAGTAAGCAAAAAGGCCAGGCGCCGCGCTCCCGGCTTACCCGCTTACGGATTTTCGGGGGAGTCGGCCGGAAATTCCATTGCGCACAGGCCACATCGCACGCCTCCGCTCTGCTACGGCCGCCCATTCCAGTTTCCGCCCTTTGTTCCCCGAAAACCCTGGCGGGGCCCAAGCCTCCCGCTTTATGGCGCCGGGCCAACGCGCTTTGGCCGCCGCTCATCCCACCGCGCCCCCGCCTTCAGCTACCGACACTTTTTTCGTCATGTCGAGCGTTAGTCGAGACATCTCAAACCGGCTGGCCGAACCCGTAGGGGCACCCCTCGCGGATGCCCTATGAAAACGAACGTCTATTTCAACCCTTAATTCGCATGAATATTTAGCTTGTCCGAATTGGAAAGAAGTCTTTAGAGGGATAAGGCCCCGGAAAGAACGCTCGCGGGTTAACGCAAGCAAATTTCCTGGGCCTTATCCCTCTAAAGACTTCTATATAATCATTGGATACGCAGTATCCACAAAAGTTTTTGGTGCCGCTTTTTGGAAAAAGCGGCGATTAGAGTTTAATTACTATCTTTGTCTGACAATTTTATTCTTTTTTATGAGAAGGTCATTGGTTGTGTTGCTGGCAGTGGTTCTCGTGGGTTGCGGTCAGCGGGCTACGATCCGGGGTCATATCGTGTGTGGCGGCGAGGGGTCGGACTCTATTTTTTTGGATGAGGTCCGGCTTTCGGGGCCGGTTTCGTTGGATACGGCTGTCACGGCGGACGGGAAGTTCCGGTTCCGGGTGAAGTTCGATTCGAAGGAGGCGATGATCTATAATATCCGCTGCAAGCATCAGGTGATTCCGTTGCTGGTGTCTCCGGGCGAGCGGGTGAAGGTGACCGGGTTCGGCAATGTGGCGCGCAATTATGTGGTGAGCGGGTCTGCGGGGTCGGAGCAGATGCGCGAGCTGGCGATGATTCTGAACAATGGGGCGGCGAAGCTGGATTCGCTGAACAATATCTATACGCGTATGTCGGCGAGCGATCCGGCGCGGGCGGAGGTGACGAAGGCTTTTGTGAAGGCTTACCTGGCGGTGAAGCAGGACCAGATCCGCTTTATCGTGACGAATATGACCTCGGTCGCGGCGCTTTACGGGCTTTACCAGCGGTTGCCCAACGACAATGTGCTGTTCAATGGAATGCCGGCGGATTTGGTTTACTACCGCCAGGTGGCCGATTCGGTGGAGTCGGCGCATCCGGGATCGCCTTACCTGAAGGCGCTCAGGGCCGACCTGGGGCGCATGCAGGGGACGGAGTTCGATGCGAGCCTGGTTCACCAGGTCAATTATCCCGACATCGAGATGCCGGACCTGTACGGCAAACCGGCGAAACTCTCCTCTTTGGAGGGGGGTGTGGTGCTGCTGGATTTCTGGTCGGCTTCGGTGCCGCGCTGCCTGTTGCTGAACGGCGACCTGAAAGGCCTTTACACGCGCCTGCATCCGCAGGGCTTCGAGGTGTACCAGGTTTCGGTCGACACGGACAAGGCCCTTTGGGTCAACACGGTACTCGATCAGAAGTTGCCCTGGACTTCGGTCTGCGATCTGCGCGGGTCGGGTTCCCCGGCGGTGCGGATCTATAACGTGAAGGGCGTGCCGGCCAACTTCCTGCTCGACCGCCAGGGGAACCTGGTGGGTAAGGACCTTTACGGATTGGCGTTGGAAAACAAGGTCAAGGGTTTACTGTAAGTTTCCGGACATGATCTATTTCGCCTCCGACATGCACCTGGGCTCCGCCGCCGGGCGCGCGCCCTCCCTTGAGCGGGAGCGCGATGTGGTGCGGTGGTTGGACTCGGTCGCGGATACGGCTGAGGCGATCTACCTGACGGGCGACGTTTTCGATTTCTGGTTCGAATATAACAAGGTGGTCCCGAAGGGGTTTACCCGGTTTCTGGGTAAGATCGGCGAACTGACGGACCGGGGCGTGCAGGTGCACCTTTTCATGGGCAACCACGATATGTGGATGACCGGGTACCTGGAGCGCGAGTGCGGCATGCGGCTGCACCGCCACGGCGAGGTGGTCGAATTGTACGGCAAGCGGGTCTATATCGACCACGGCAACACGGTCATGGACCGCGAGCATCCCGCGAGTTACCTGCTGGGGCGTTGCTTCCACTCGTCCGTGCTACGCTGGCTTTTTTCGCGCCTGGTGCATCCGACCTATGCGATCCGTTTCGGGCAATGGTGGTCGGACCACAGCCGCGAGCAACGGCGCCAGTCGCATGTTTTCGAGAGTGAGGATGAGTCTCTGGTGCGTTTTGCGCGCCGGGAGCTGGCCGCGGGCGAGCGGATCGACTATTTTGTTTTCGGGCATATCCATTGCGCCGTGGACTACGACCTGGGCGGCGGCAGCCGGGCGGTCTTCGCCGGGGATTGGCTGCGCAACAGCGATTACGCGGTGATGACGCCCGACGGACGGATGGAATTAAAGAGCTTTTTATGAAACAATATTCAGACCTGCTGCAAAGGATCAAGGCGGAAGGGGCGGAAAAGTCCGACCGCACGGGCACGGGGACGATCAGCGTCTTCGGGCACCAGATGCGTTTCGATCTGCAGGAAGGGTTTCCCTGCCTGACGACCAAGAAGCTGCACCTGCGCTCGATCATCTACGAGTTGCTGTGGTTCCTGCGCGGGGATACGAACATCAAGTACCTGAACGACAACGGGGTGACCATCTGGGATGAGTGGGCGGACGAGAACGGCGACCTGGGGCATGTCTACGGCTACCAGTGGCGCAGTTGGCCTACGCCCGACGGACGGCATGTGGACCAGATCGCGCAGGTGGTCGAATCGCTGAAAAAGAACCCCGATTCGCGGCGGCATATCGTCAGCGCCTGGAATGTGGGCGAGATCGGGGAAATGGCCCTGCCGCCCTGCCATGCGTTGTTTCAATTTTATGTCGCACAGGGACGGCTTTCGTGCCAGTTATACCAGCGCAGCGCGGATGTTTTTCTCGGGGTGCCTTTCAATATCGCCTCCTATGCGCTGCTGACGCTGATGATGGCGCAGGTGACGGGGTTGCAGCCGGGCGAGTTCGTCCATACGCTCGGCGATGCGCACCTCTACCTGAATCATCTGGAACAAGTTGATTTACAGTTATCCCGTACGCCTCGCGCTTTGCCGGAAATGAAAATAAACCCTGCCGTGTCGTCGATCTTCGATTTCACCTACGAGGATTTCACCCTCGAAGGTTACGATCCCTGGCCCGGCATAAAAGCTCCTATTGCGGTTTGATGGGGCTGGGGCGGCTGCACATATCGCACGCCGCTTTTCACCGATCCTTCGAATTTTTAATCCTCACGTACTAAAGTACGCTCCGGTATAAAAATCCAAACGATCGGCAAAAATCGACGCACGCTATGCACAGCTTCGTTGTCGACCGTTTGTTAAACATCCTTCATATGATCTCGATCATCGTCGCTATTGCGCAAAACAATGTCATCGGGGGCGATAACCGCCTGCTGTGGCATATCCGCGAGGATTTGCAGCGTTTCAAGCGCATCACCACGGGCCATCCGGTCGTGATGGGACGCAAGACGTTCGAATCGTTAGGCAGGCCGCTGCCCAACCGGCAGAATGTGGTGATCACCCGGCAGAAGGATTTCCGGGCGGAAGGGTGCACGGTCGTGGGGTCGCTGGATGAGGCTTTCGCGCTGTTCGACGCGTCCGAAGAGGTGTTCGTGATCGGGGGTGCGGAGATTTACCGGCAAGCGCTGCCGTTAGCCGCGAAATTATACCTCACGCATGTGGAGGCTGAGTACAAAGGGGATACGTTCTTCCCCGAGATCAACCTTCAAAATTGGGAGGAGGTCGCCCGCGAGCGCCATGAACGCGGCGAGCAGTTCGAATACCCCTTTGAATTTATTGATTACCGGCGGATTCTGCCTCCGGCGTAGCATCCTTGCTGCCAAAATTCCGTTTCAGCCACCTCGGGAAAATAACCGCCCCGATCGCCAGGTAAGGATAATAGGTGATCCCGCGCCAGAGCACCGCGATCAGCATCGCCGCCCCGGCCTGCAGCCCCACCGGCACCGTGATCAGGTCGCTGCAAAAATTCGAAAAAATATACTCCGCGAAGCCGCTCCCGCCCGGGGTCGGCATGATCAGCATCATGATCCACATGACCAACTGCCGCGCGAAGAGCAAAAACTGGTCGCTCACCGCGAAGAACGCCATGATCAGCGCGTTGGCCACCAGGTAGCGCGAGCTCCACGAAAGGAACGTCGACCCGCAGGCCCGCCACCAGAACCGCCAGTCGCGTTTGCGGATCATGCGCGAGGAGACGATGATATCCGTCCCCGCCTGCGCCGCACCGTAGTACCAGCGCCGAAGCGGCCGCCAGCGGAAAATCCGTATGATCAGCCATTTGATCCCGCGCGGATTAAAAAATAACCCATAGGAGAGCACGATCACCCAGATCAGTTTGAGCGTATACCCCACCAGCGCGAAGGTCATCAGCGAGGTGGTCAACAGCCCGCCATCCGGATCGCCCAACCCGAACAGGTTCGAAGGCCCGACGATGAGCACCAGCAGCGGAAACATCACCACGAAATACAACTCGTCCAGCAGCGAGGTGAGCATCACGATCGCCGAGGAACGGCCCACGCCGATCCCCTCTTTGTGCACATAGATGATCGCCACGCTCGTCCCCCCGACCGCCGAGGGCGTGATGGCGGAGGTGAACTCCCAGAGCATGATCGTGCGGAAAGCCGCCCGCCAGCCGAGTTGGTTGTCGCTCAGCACCCGGATGCGGATCATGTAGCCCACGTCGCGGCCCACCATGAACAGCACGGCCATCAGCAGCCAAAACACCGTCCGCCAGTCGAAGTGCACGTCCGCAAAGACCGCCGGGTCGAAATCCTTCCAGACCAGCCATGCCACCACGGCCAACCCTATAATAATGGGGTAGATCGCCTTGCTGGCCTTGATCTTTTGCAGCGGATTCTTTTTCTGCGGTTCAGACATGGATCGGGATTAACTTTGCGAAAATACGAATTGTTTTCCGTTTTTTTGGCGGAATAGACCGAAAATCGGCGAGACAAAACGAGGTGCGGATGTAATTTATGGCTTGTCATTCTGAACGAAGTGAAGAATCTTGGTCGGGCTGTGTTCAGATAATAAACACTTCCGACCAAGATTCTTCACTTCGTTCAGAATGACAAAGCAAAAAGGCGGGAGGGTGTTTCACACCCTCCCGCTGATATTTCCCGCATCCGTGGTTACGGTAGCAGAAGGCTGCAATTAGCACTTCCGTGCCCCGTCGCGGATCACCACGTCGTAAACTTTGGCTTTGATGCCGAATTTCTTTTCGTAGGCTTCCGTGGCTTTCTTCACGAACTCATCGTGCAGTTCGTCTTTCACCAGGTTGATCGTGCAGCCGCCGAAGCCGCCGCCCATCACGCGCGAGCCGGTCACGCCGCACTCTTTGGCCATGTCGTTCAGGAAGTCCAGTTCGGGGCAGCTCACCTCGTAGAGTTTGCTCAGCCCGTAGTGGGTGCCGTACATCTTTTCGCCGACGGTTTCCCAGTCGCCTTTTTCCATGGCGGCGCAGGCGTCCAGCAGGCGGGGAACTTCACCCACCACGAACTCGGCGCGCTTGTAGTCGATCGGATCGACCTCGTTCTTCACCTCGGCCAGCATCGCGAAATCGGCGTCACGCAGGTGCTTCACCTCGGGGTGGCGTTTGTTGATGGCGGCGACCACGCGCTCGCACGATTCGCGGCGCTTGTTGTATTCGCCGCCGGCCAGGTTGTGCGTCACGCAGGTGTTGAGCAGCACCAGGCGGTAGCCTTTCGGGTTGAAGGGCACGTATTCGAACTCCAGCGAACGGCAGTCGAGGCGCATCACATGGCCTTCCTTACCGAAGATCGAGGCGAACTGGTCCATGATGCCGCACTTCACGCCGCAATAGTTATGCTCGGTAGCCTGCCCGATCAGGGCGAGCTCCATTTTCGGGAAGCCCAGCCCGTAAATATCGTTCAGCGCGAAGCCGAAGCAGCTTTCCAGGGCGGCCGAAGAGCTCATCCCTGCGCCGAGGGGCACGTCGCCTGCGAACACGGTGTCGAACGCCTGTACGGGTTTGCCGCGCTTGGCCATCTCGCGGCATACGCCGAAGATGTAGCAGGCCCACTGCTGGGCGGGCTTATCGGCTTCTTCGAGGCCGAATTCGCACGACTCGTCCAGGTCCAACGCGTAAGCGCGCACCTTGGTGCCGCCGTTGGGTTTGATCTCGCAATACATCGCCTTGTCGATGGCGCCCGGCAGGACGAAACCGCCGTTGTAGTCGGTGTGCTCGCCGATGATATTGATGCGGCCGGGGGAGGTGTACAGCTCACCCTCGGTGCCGTAAAGGGCCTTGAATTTTTCGCGGATTTTTGAAGTGTCCATTTTTATGGTTTTTAGGTTTGTAGGATTATGACTTTAAATCCTTTGTCATTCTGAGCGTAGCGAAGAATCTCAAAAAGATTGCCTGAGATTCTTCGCTACGCTCAGAATGACAAAGGGATACTGTATGATAACGTATCCGGAACGGAAATTATTCTACCGGAATGTCCTTGTTCACGTTCTTGCAGCCGACCAGCGCGTAGTAGAGCAGGTAAGCCAGCCCGGCCATGATGACCCAGTAGCTGGCCACATAGCCCCAACTGTCTGCCACGCCACCCTGGATGAGCGGAAGGATGCCGCCGCCGCAAACCATCACCATGAAGATGCCGGAGGCCATGGGCACGTACTTGCCCAGGCCTTCGACCGCCAGGTTGAAGATGCCACCCCACATCACCGAGGTGCAGAGGCCGCAAAGGACCAGGAACAGGATGCCGAGCGGAACGAGTTCCATGCCGAAGGAGAGCTTGCCGCCGTCGGACTTGAAGACCGGCATGCGGATGCCGTTCTCGATCTCGGGCTGCGGGGCGATGACCTCTTCCACGGCCACGATCGTTTCTTCCACAACGGGAGCGACGGCTGTCGAGTCTTCCACCTCGGCGATCACATCGGCCACGGCTTCGATCACTTCGGTCTTGACCGTCGTGTCGGCTGCCAGGGCGGCCTGGTCGACCACCCCGGCGGCGGGAGCCTCGGCTACCACGCTTTCGACGGCGGCTACCTGCGGCTCGACCTTATCCGAAGCCTTGATGTTGGGCAACGTCAGCAGGGCGATGGCCACGAAGACCATCCCCAGGGCCGAAGCCACGACGAGCATCGCCTTGCTGGAGACCTTACCGCCGATCGCGGCGCCCGTCAGGCGGCCGATGAGCATCAGGAACCAGTAGGTACCGGCCACGGAACCCGCGATAGCGGTGCCCAGGCCGAGGCCTTTGGTCATATAGAGCAGGATGAACGCGGGAACGCCCACCTCGACGCCCACATAGATGAAGATGGCGACCGCACCCAGAATGAAGTGGCGGAACGACATCGGGCCGTGTTTATCTTTCTCCTTTTTCTCGGCTGCGGCAGCTTCCATGTGGGGCTCGGGAATGCGCACCAGGCCCAGCACGATGAATACCGTGGCGAATACGCCCATGGCGATCAGCAGCGCGGGGCTGGCGTCGGCGATGGTCGGACGGACCAGGCCGCCGATCAGGTAACCCACGAGCACCGGGGTGATGGTGGCCGACAGGGAGTTGAGCGAGCCGCCCAACTGCACGAGCTGGTTGCCTTTCTTACCGCCGCCGCCCAACGTGTTGAGCATCGGGTTGACCACTGCGTTCAGCGTACACATCGAGAAACCGGCGATGAAAGCGCCCGCCAGGTAGACCGCGAAGCTCTCGGCGACGCCCGAAAGGTACTGCACCAGTACGCCCACGAAACCGATCGCGATGGCCACCAGGGCGGTTTTCTTGTAGCCGATCTTCTTGAGCATCAGGCCGGCGGGGATACCCATGAAGGCGTAAGCGATGAAGTTAGCGAAGTTACCCAGCTGCGACATCAGGTCGGTAGCCTGGAACTGGTCTTTGGCGATCAGCGCGAAGGGGCTGGCGAGCCCGGTCACGAACGAGATCATCGCAAAGAGCAACATCATCATGAAAATGGGAAGCGTGTAGTTCTTTTTCTGGTCCATTAGTTGGGGAGATTTAGGTTAAACTTTTTATGAGAATTATGAATTATGAATTATGGATTATAAATTATGGGTTGTGAAATACGGGATCATGGATTACCTTTTCTTCCGGCAGGCAATTCATAATTCATAATTCATAATCCATAATTCTTCCGCATTATCGCGCCCGGAAAGCGAAAACGATCTTCTCGTTATACACCTTGCCCGCCTCGAGTTTCTGCGAGGGGAGGTTGGGGTGGTTGGGGGCGTCGGGGCAGCCCTGGCACTCGATGGCGATGCCGTCGCGGTTGGCGTAGTCGTGGCCGCTGATCGAGCGGGGACAGCCCTGCAGCCAGTTGCCGGTGTAGACCTGCGCGGCGGGCTGCGAGGAGCTCACCTCCAGGCGGCGGCCCGAGACGGGGTCGCTCAATACGGCCACCGGGCGCATGCGCGCTTCCAACTCGCCCTTCGTCTCCCAGCCGTCCACCATCCAGCAGTGGTCGTAGCCGTGGCCGATGCGCAGGGCTTCGAAGTCGGCTTCGATGTCGCGGCCGATGGGCTTGGCGACCGTGAAATCCATCGGGGTGCCAGCCACGGGCGCGATCTGCCCGGTAGGGATCTGCGTGTCGTCGGTGGGCAGCCAGTGGGTCGCGTGGAGCGTCAACTGTTGTCCCAGCACGCTACCGGAATCCTCGCCCGCCAGGTTGAAATAGGAGTGGTTGGTCAGGTTGACCACGGTATTCTTATCGCCCTTGGCGAAATAGGTGATCTCCAGGTCGCAGGCATCGTTCCAGTCGTAGACCACCTCCACGCCCAGTTCGCCGGGATACCCTTCCTCGCCGTCGGCGGCCGTGTAGCCGAAGACCACGCGGTCGCCCTCCACGCGCCCCGTCCAGAGGCGGTTCGCGAAGCCGTTGGGGCCGCCGTGCAGGGCGTTGGGGCCGTTGTTCTGCGCCAGGCGGTACTCCACCCCGTCAAGGGTGAAGCGGCCCAGGGCGATGCGGTTGGCGTAACGCCCCACGCTCTTGCCCATGGCGGGGCCGTCGTGGAAATAGGATTTGAAGTCGTCGTAGCCCAGGGCCACGTTGGCCATCTTACCGTCCTTGTCGGGCACGGTGACGCTCACGATAGCGGCTCCGACGTTCGTCAGGCGCACCTCGGCGCCCGAGGCGTTGCGCATGGTGTAGAGGACGACGGCTTCGCCTTCGGCCGTGAATCCCCAAATATTCTGCTCTATGGTCATGGTTTTTTCGTTGTTTAACCACAAAGGGACACAAAAAAGATTTTAACACAAAAGGAACACAAAAAACAGGCTTCGGACAAACTCAATTGTGTCTTTTTTGTGTTAAAATCTTTTTTGTGTCCTTTGTGGTTAAAAGTCATTGTCGCAAATATAAAAAATAAGCTTCAATAATCCGCCTGCATCCAGCCGATTATTTCCACAATTTTGCAGGATACTCGCCCGCATCCACCAGCGCGCGGATCTTGGCCACCACATCGGGGCGGTCCTCCTTGTACGTCACGCCGAACCAGCGGGCCGTCGTGTCCAGGATGCGCATTTCGGCCGTGCCTTCCTTGACGAGCGTGTTGACGGCGGTCGGGATGTAGAATTCGGCCTTCAGATTTTCGCGGTTCGCGTTTAGGAAATCGCGAAAAATGCGCTCACTCTGGTTGAAATAATCGGGCGTGAAGCCGAAGAAGTTCATCGACACGGGGGCATTCTGGTCGATGGGGTGTTTGCCGCCCTCTTCGTCCAGCCAGACCACATCGCCGCCATCGCGTACGATCTTCGTGCGCTCGACCATCGAGCGGAGGTTGCCCTTCGCGTCCGCCTCGCAGATGCCGCGGGACACGGAACCGAACTCGGACATCGTGTTCTGCAGGCGGTAGCCCACCATGCAATACTTGCCCTGCTGCCCGGCCACGGACTGCAGGTATTTCGAGGTCACTTCGAACGCGTCGCGGCCGTAGAAATCGTCGGCGTTGATGGCGGCGAAAGGCTCGTTGATGACGCTCTTGCCCATCATCACGGCGTGATTCGTACCCCAGGGTTTCTCGCGGCCTTCGGGCACGGTGTAGCCCTCGGGCAGGTAATCCAACTCCTGGAAGACGAATTCCACCTCGATCTTACCGTCGAAACGGGCGGGATCGAAAAATTCGCGGAACTCCTTCTCGAACGAGTGGCGGATCACGAAGACCACCTTGCCGAAGCCGGCGCGCACCGCGTCATAGATCGAATAGTCGATGATCGCCTCGCCGCTCACGCCCACGCCGTCCATCTGTTTCAGGGAGCCGTAGCGGGAACCCATGCCCGCGGCCATTACAAGTAAAGTAGGTTTAACCATGGTTATATTTTTTCGGTTTTGAGTAAGAATCGAGTCTTTTCGTGCGTTTCGTAAATATCGCTACAAATATAGAATTTTTAAATTATTTACAAAACGGTTGTGGATGATTGTACTACTTTTTGAGACAATAACGATATAAATTGTCCGATTTGTTGCCCCTTGCGGTACGGTTTGCGTGCGTCATGTCGAGCGTTAGTCGAGACATCTCAAACCGTCTGCCTGAGATGTCTCGACTAACGCTCGACATGACGGGAAAGCCGTTTCTCTTTGTAAAGATGACCACAAGGGTCGCCCCCGCAAATGCGCGTTACAGAACAGCCTTACGAGATTCAAGATAAATTATTACCTTTGTCCAATTAAGCATTGCCGATGAAACCGGAACGCAATTTCGTCTATTTCCTGCGCAACCTGCGTGAAAAGCACCGCCTGAGCATGCTCAGCGAGCACGATCAGAACGAGGTGTGGTACATGCACATCAGCCCCCTGAACCTGCTGGCCGGTTTTCTGGCGCTGGTGCTGCTGCTGTTCATCATCATCCTCACCACGGTCGCCTATACCCCCATACTGGACCTCATACCGGGCTATCCGGGCAACAAATCGCGCGAGATGCTCGTGGAAAACATCATGCGCCTGGACTCGATGGAACGCCAGCTCAGTTCGATGCAGACGTACGCCGACAACGTGGCGCTGATCATGGAGGGCAAGACCCCCGTGGTGCGCTCCGTGACCGGCTCGGTGCTCGACACGGTGAAGACCGCCAACCCGATGGTGGCGCGCAACGCCGCCGACTCGGTGCTGCGCGCCCAGATCGAGGGGCAGGGGCCTTACCGCCTCTCGCACCAGGGCGCCACGCGCACCCCGCTCACCTTCATCGCCCCGGCCAAAGGGGTGGTCACGACCCATTTCAGCCCGCGCGACGGCCGTTTCGGCGTGGGCCTGGCCACCTCGGCCAACCAGCAGGTGCTGGCCGTGCGCGAGGGGACCGTTTCGCTCTCGGTCTGGTCGCCCGACGAGGGGTACATCATCCAGATCCAGCATACGGGCAACGTCCTGTCGATCTATAAACACTGCGCGAGCACGCTGCAACCCGTGGGGATGCGCGTGCGCGAGGGCGAAGTGATCGGCAACACCGGCGACGGCGTTTCGGGCCAGGGGGGCAAGGGATTTTTCGAATTCGAATTGTGGATCGACGGGGCTCCTGTGGATCCCGAAAGCTATATCGTGTTCTGATGGCCGAGCGCATCGCCCTGCTCGGATCGACCGGCTCGATCGGTTGCCAGACGCTCGACGTGGTCAGGCATAGCGGCTCACGCTTCGAAGTGGCCGTGCTCACGGCGCATAATAATTGGGAGCGGCTGGCCGAGCAGGCACGGGAGTTTCTTCCGCAGCGCGTGGTCATTGCGACGGAGGCGCATTATGCGGCTTTGAAAGAGGCGCTGAGCGATCTGCCGATAGAGGTTCATGCAGGCGAGGCAGCCGTGGCGCAGGCCGTACGCGAGAGCGGTGCGGATACCGCGGTCAACGCCCTGGTCGGTTACGCCGGGCTTGCGCCGACGGTGGCCGCGGTGGAATCGGGATGCAAACTCGCGCTGGCAAATAAGGAAAGTTTGGTGGTCGGGGGCGACATCGTCATGCGCCAGGCCGCGGAAAAGGGCGTGGACATCCTGCCCATCGACTCGGAACATTCGGCTGTTTTTCAGTGTCTTACTGGCGAAGCCCCGGAACACATATCCCGCATCATCCTCACCGCCTCGGGTGGCCCTTTCCTGCATACTCCCGCAGCGGAGTTGGAACACGTGACCGCCCAGCAGGCGCTGCGCCACCCCCGCTGGACGATGGGGCCGAAGATCACCATCGACTCGGCCACCATGATGAACAAGGGATTCGAGGTGATCGAAGCGCGCTGGCTGTTCGGCGTGGGGGAAGAGCGGATCGACGTGGTGGTGCATCCGCAATCGGTGGTGCATTCGATGGTCGAGTTCGCGGATTGCTCGATCAAAGCGCAGTTGGGGTGCACGGATATGCGCTTGCCGATCCAGTACGCGCTTTATTATCCGGAGCGTGTCGGCTCGCCCTGCGAGCGGTTCGATTTCCGGGCGTTCCCGCGGCTCGATTTCCTGCCGCTGGACGAGGGAAAATTCCCGGCCGTGGGGTTGGCGCGCGAGTGTTTGCGACGCGGCGGGGTGTATGGTTGTGTGCTCAATGCGGCCAATGAAGTGGCCGTGGCGGCGTTCCTGGCGGGACGCATCCCCTACACGGGCATCGTGCGCACGATCGAGCGGACGCTTGCGACGACGGCGGCCGATATCGCCCGGCCCACGTTGGAAGATTACCGCCATGCGGACGCCCAGGCGCGCGTGGTGGCGGGACAATATTGCCGGTAAAGCCTTTTTTGGGCGACCACGAGGGTCGCCCCTACGGGTACGCCGGGTATGGTGATGCGGCAAAGCGTAGGGGCAACCCTTGTGGTTGCCCTCAGAAACAGAAGGTGTATTTGTCGTCCTGAGCGCCAGCGAAGGATCTCAAAAAGACTGTCTGAGATCCTTCGCTGACGCTCAGGATGACAAAAAAATGAAACATTAGAAATAATTATGGATATTTTTATCAAGGTCTGCCAATTCATCGTCAGCTTTTCGCTGCTCGTGCTGATCCACGAGCTGGGACACTTCATGTTCGCGCGCATGTTCGGCATCCGCGTCGAGAAATTCTACCTCTTTTTCGACCCCTGGGTCTCGCTCTTCAAATTCAACTACAAGGGGACGGAGTACGGCATCGGCTGGCTTCCGTTCGGCGGTTACTGCAAGATCGCGGGCATGGTCGACGAGTCGATGGACACCGAGGCGCTCAAGCAAGAGCCGAAACCGGACGAATTCCGCAGCAAACCGGCCTGGCAGCGCCTGCTGGTGATGGTCGGCGGGGTGCTGATGAACATCGTGCTGGCCACGCTGATCTACATCGGGTCGGCTTACACGTGGGGCGAGGAGTACCTGGCCAACGACGAGATGACCGCCGGGAGCGTCTTCAGCGAACTGGGCCACCAGATCGGTTTCCAGGACGGCGACCGCATCGTGAGCGTGGGCGGCGAGCGGTTCGAAGATTACCACAATATGGTCAAGGCGCTGATCCTCGACGCCGGGGAACCCATCGAGGTGCTGCGCGACGAACAGACGCTGACGCTCACCATCGGCGAGGAATACGTTTCGCAGCTGCTGCGCAGCAAGGATTTCATCTTCCCGCGCATGGAATTCGTGGCCGGCAAGGTGTCGCGCCATGAGGGCGCCGGCGAGGCCGGGATCCGCGAAGGCGACCGCCTGGTGGCCCTGGACACCGTCTCGATGATCTATTTCGACCAGTGGGTGAAAGCCATGGAAGCGCGGCCGGGCCAGACCGTGCAGATCACCGTCAACCGCGGCGGGGAGCTGCTTACGATGGCCGTGCAGGTCAATGCGGAAGGGAAGATCGGGATCGCTCCCGACGCGGCGAAGGTGCTGCCCATGCACGCGCATAAATATTCGCTATTGGCTTCCGTGCCGGCCGGATTCCGCCGCGCGGGCTCGGAGATCAGCAGTTACTGGAAGCAACTGCGCATGATCTTCAGTCCCAAGACCGAGGCTTATAAATCGGTGGGCGGAGTGATCACGATCGGCAATATTTTCCCGTCGTACTGGGATTGGCAGATCTTCTGGAACGTGACCGCGTTCATCTCCATCGTGCTGGCGATCATGAACCTGATCCCGCTGCCGGGGCTGGACGGGGGGCATGTGATGTTCCTTTTATACGAAGTGGTCACGCGGCGAAAACCGAGCGACCGGTTCCTGGAAACGGCCACGACGATCGGCCTGCTGATCCTGCTGGCGGTGCTGGTGCTCGCGAACGGGAACGATATTTATAGATTTTTCATCAAGTAATTATGAATTATGGATTATGAATTATGAATGGCCTGCCGGAAGAAAGGTTTTTTCTAATTCATAATCCATAATTCATAATTCATAATTCTCTTTTCTCTTGGCCAAAGTCAAAAAAGCCTTCTTCTGCCGCTCATGTGGCCACGAAGCCCCCAAATGGATGGGCCGCTGCCCCTCGTGCGGCGAGTGGAACACCTTCGCCGAAGAGGTGATCGCGCGTGAAAGCGGCGGGACGGCTGCGGCCGTGACCCGTTTTGCGGCTGATCCCCCGCGTCCGGTGGCGCAGATCGAGGAGCGTCAGCATGAGCGCATCGCCCTGCATTCGACGGAGGTGAACCGCGTGTTGGGGGGCGGGCTGGTGCGCGGGTCGCTCGTGCTGCTGGGCGGCGAGCCGGGGATCGGCAAATCGACCCTCAGCCTGCAGATCGCCCTGCAAAGCCAGGGACTCAAGACGCTCTACGTCTCGGGCGAGGAGTCGCCGCAGCAGATCAAGATGCGCGCCGTGCGCCTGGGGGGCGACAATCCCGAATGCCTGGTCTATGCCGACACGCTCTTGGAAAACATCGTCATGCAGATGGAGGAGCTGCGCCCCGATCTGGTGGTGATCGACTCGATCCAGACCGTCTACACGGACGCCATCGACTCCTCGCCGGGCAGCGTGTCGCAGATCCGCGAGTGCGCCGCCGCCCTGCTCAAATACGCCAAGACGACCGGCACGTCGGTCTTCATCATCGGGCACATCACCAAGGACGGCACCATCGCGGGGCCGAAAATCCTGGAACACATCGTCGACGTGGTGCTGCAGTTCGAGGGGGATAACAATAATATTTACCGCATCCTGCGCGGGGCGAAAAACCGTTTCGGGGCGACGTTCGAGATCGGCGTGTTCGAAATGCGCGCCGAGGGGCTGCGCGAGGTGGAAAACCCGTCGGAGATCCTGCTCTCGCACTACGACGAGCCGCTGAGCGGTATTTCGGTGGGCGCGGCGGTGGACGGCATCCGGCCCTACCTGATCGAGACCCAGGCGCTCGTGAGCAACGCCGCTTACGGGACGCCGCAGCGTACTTCGACAGGGTATGACCTCAAGCGGCTGAGCATGCTGCTGGCGGTGCTGGAGAAGCGTGTGGGGATGAAAATGTTCACGAAGGACGTGTTCCTGAATTTCGCAGGCGGGTTCAAGATCGCCGATACGGGGATGGACATGGCGGTCGTGGCGGCCATCATTTCCTCCTATTACGACCGGCCGCTGGATGCGGACACCTGTTGCGCGGGCGAGATCGGCCTTTCGGGCGAGGTGCGCCCCGCACCCCGCAGCGAACAGCGCATCGCAGAGGCGGCGCGGCTGGGGTTCAAACGGATCGTCGTGTCGGGCTACCTGCGCCGCACGATGCCCAAGCCGCCGAAAGGGATCGAGGTGATCTATGTGAACCGGATCGACGAAATTCCCCGGGCGATCTTCGGATCGGAGCGGGATTGACCGGCAATATTTCTTTGTAGGCCTGTTTTGTCATTCTGAGCGTAGCGAAGAATCTTGGCCTGAACCATTCTGAACACAGTCCGACCAAGATTCTTCGCTACGCTCAGAATGACAAAATAAGTTCTGCAGGACAACCGGGGAATTAATTAATATTTTTAATAAATGACGGCAGCGATAAAAAGATTCCTATTCCGGACGCTCAGCACGGAGAATTATATCCGGTTGCTGCAAAGTTTTTATTTCCTGCTGTTTGATTCGGGCATACTGCGGTTGAGCAAGGAATTCGACTACCATTACAATATTAAAAAAATCATCAACAAAGGGGATGTGATCGTGGATATCGGCGCCAACCTGGGCTATTATTCGATCCCCTTTGCGAAACGCACCGGGCCCACAGGCGAGGTGCACTCCGTCGAACCGATCCCGCTTTACAACAAGATTTTCAACGAGAAAGCGCGCAGATACCCCTGGATCAAGCTCTATCCTTACGCCCTGGGTGGCGGGGAGAAGCAGGTCGAGATGGTCATGTCGCTCTCGGAAGGGTACCTGCGCACCGGGCTGCCGCATGTGTACGACCCGGCGCGGGACGAGCAGGCGGAAAAACTGACTTTCACGGTTGAAATGAAGAATCCTTCGCATCTTTTCGCCCACCTCACGCGGCTCGATTACGTGAAATGCGACGTCGAGGGGTTCGAGTACGAGGTGCTCAGCCATATGCGCGATGTGATCGCCCGGTTGCGGCCGAAAGTGCAGGTCGAGGTCTGGAAACAGAACGAGCCGCAGATGCTGGAACTATTCGCCGGGATGGGCTATAAGGCTTTCCGGCTGGAAAAGGGCGCGCTCGTGCCCTTCGCGGATTCCCGCACGGACGGGGATATTATTTTCATCCCGTAAACGGAAACATCTGTTATGCAAGAACTAATATACGCTATGCCAGGAGAGACTCTTCTGCTTACGTGCTATCTGGGCTCACCTATGCTTGTGGCGGGATGGATCGTCCTCTTCCTATTGGCGGTAAAAATATACAGCAAGGCTGCTAGACCTGTGGCACGAACAGTTTTGCTGATGTTGCTACAAGGGGCGCTTGTGGTCGCGATTGCGATAGGGATTTGGGAACTTTGGCCTTTCTGTTTCGATATCATGTTCGGCCCGGTATTGCTCCCGGCGCTGGCGGGGCAAATCGTTACAATCCCGATTTTCGTCCTCTTGTGGCCGAAAAGACCTTGAATCACAGCAAGCCCACTTCGCGCAGCATCGCCGCGTAGGTTTCCGCCTTGCGTTCCACCGGCAGGGGGTAGGCCCTCGACGTGGAAGGCATGCGGTAGAGGCGCATCGGGCGGCCTTCCCATACGAACTGCGAGTATGAACCCACGGCGGGCTGCGGCACGCCGGTAAAGGGCTGAATCGTGTCCAGGGCTTTCTGGCCCGTGACGGCGATGGCATGACACTGCGGCAGGCGGGCGAGCAGCGCGCCGATGTCGGTGGCCTCGACCACTTCCAGGAAATTATCCGAGGCGTTGCCGCTCAGACGGCGCACGGCGCAGGCGGTGTCGAACAACGCGATCCCCTTCTCTGCACAGAACGCCCGGATGCGCGCCTCATCGAAACGTTTGCCGTCGATGAAATGCGCCTTGTCCCCGAAAAAGGCGAGGCCCATCACGCGCCACATGTCGTTCTGGAAATTGGGATAATAGAAATCCATCCCCCACCGGGCGCGGGGTGGCGGGAAACTGCCGAGCATAAGCAGTTTTGCTTTTGCGGGCAGAAAGGGTTCCAAAGGGTGGCGTTCGGGATTCATTGTTTTTCGAAACCACAAAGTTCACAAAGAAATTACACAGGACACAACGAGGGACAATATTTTTTGTGATATTTGTGTTTTTAGTGTAGACCCTTATGGTAAACCGCTATGCTAATCTGCCTGATATTGATGCTGGCGCTATGCCTGCCCGCCAAATCGCATAACCCCGAAAACCGATCCCCCATGCCCGAAAAATTGACTCCCGAAGAAGAATACGTGATCCTGCGCAAGGGCACCGAAGCCCCCTACACCGGCCGATACACCGATTTCGAAGGGCACGGCACCTACACCTGCCGCCAATGCGGCGCGCCGCTCTACCGCTCGGCCGATAAATTCCACTCGGGCTGCGGCTGGCCCAGCTTCGACGACGAGATCAAAGGCGCGGTCATCCGCACTCCCGACGCCGACGGCCGACGCACCGAGATCACCTGCGCCCGTTGCGGCGGCCACCTGGGACATGTTTTCACGGGCGAACACCTTACGGAAAAGGACACGCGCCATTGCGTGAACTCCATCTCGCTGAAATTCATCCCGGCGGGGAAATAAGTCCTGCTTTGTCATTCTGAACGAAGTGAAGAATGACAAACGGTAGAACGATATCGCCTAAAAAGCAATAATCGTACATCCTTTAAGCAAGTATCGTCTATTTTTTGACGCCCGGGTTTTGCATACTTTTGCGTAAACTCTCATACTACTACCGTCATGACCGACCTGAACCAACTCTACGAAGCCATCCTGGGTGGGAAACTCGAAGCCGCCGTGGCCGTCACCAGCGAAGCGATCGCCGAAGGGATCGAACCCCAGACGATCATCAACCAATACATGATCAAAGCGATGGAGGAGATCGGCGCGCGTTTCGAAGCGGGCAAGGCCTTCGTACCCAACCTGCTGATGAGCGCTCGCGCCATGAAAGGCTCGCTCGACCTGCTCAAACCGCTCATGCAGGGACAGGCGGGCTCGACCCTGGGCCGCGTGGTGATCGGCACCGTGAAGGGCGACCTGCACGATATCGGTAAGAACCTGGTGGCCTCGATGCTGGAAGGTTGCGGTTTCGAGGTGATCAACCTGGGCGTGGACGTGCCGAGCGAGAAGTTCATCGACGCCGCACGCGAGCACAACGCCGCCATCATCTGCATGTCGGCCCTGCTGACCACCACCATGAATTACATGAAAGAGGTGATCACGGCCGTGGCCGCCTCGGATCTGCACGGCAAGGTGAAGATCATGGTCGGCGGCGCACCGCTGAGCGACAGTTTTGCCCGCAGCATCGGCGCGGACGGTTACAGCGCCAACGCCAACAGCGCCGTGGCCCTGGCCCGCGCCCTGGTGGGCGCGTAAATTTGACGAATTAAAATTCGTCAAATTTTCTTTATTTGTTCCGCTGCGCTGGCATATTCCCCCCTGCCCCCCTTTGTGAAAGGGGGGTGCGCCAGGCCAACGCACCCCTTGTTCGGACATAATAAAACGGCATGATGTTTTCCCGCGAAATACCTTTTTCGGAGCTTACGATTGACCGCGCCCTGATCTACGCAGGCATGGGGTCGGGCGATTACGTGCCCGACGCCGACATGATGGATCGCGTCGAGGCGGCGATCGGTCATATCGCCACGTTCGCCCGCCCGGCCTACCTTTGCCGCGTATTGCCGATCGAAGGTTTTACAGCGACGGGGCTCACCCTCGAAGGAAAGTTCTTCGCGGCGGGCAACGTGATTACCCCGTTCTTCCGCGAGGCCTCGCACGCCGCCGTTTTCGTCGCCACGACCGGTCGGGAGTTCGACGCGTGGCTGCACGCGTCGAAGGATTCGGACGACATCCTCGCCCAGTTCGTCGCCGACGCCGTCGGGTCGGCTTTCGCCGAGGCGGTAGCCCTGGCGCTGGCCGCCGACCTGGCTGCCCGGGCAAAGGCTGAGGGCAACCGCATCGGGAACAGTTACAGCCCCGGTTACTGCGGATGGAGCGTGCGGACGCAACAAGAGCTTTTCGCGCTGCTGCCCCCCGGGCCGTGCGGCATCTCGCTCAACGATTCATGCCTGATGACGCCCATCAAGTCGATCAGCGGGCTGATCCCCTTGGGGCCGGATGTGGTCTTGCATCCTTATGGCTGCGAGATCTGCGAAACACGGAATTGCTTCCGGAACCGGAATAAGAATTTATAGAACGGCCGGGCACCCGCGAGGGGTGCCCCTACGAGACAAATGCGTTATATCCTAAAATAGATAGCTCTCCGTACGGACGGTCTCGACCAGCCGGTGGATCTCGTCCCAGGTCTCGTCGGGGAAGGTCGTGCCCACTACTTCGATCACCTTGCCGGCGGCGATGGCGCCGATCGTACCGCATTGGCGCAGGGTGAGGCCCTGCGACATCCCGGCCAGGAAGCCCGCGGCGTAAAAATCGCCCGCACCGGTCGTGTCGATCCGTTTGGCGGCCGCCATGATCCCCACGTGCAGCATTTCGCCGCCCGTCTGCTTGATGTAGGCGCCGCGCGTGCCGATCTTCACCACCGTCAGTTCGCACTGCGCGGCGATGATCTCCAGCGAGCGTTGGGGATCCTGCTCACCCGTGAAGGCGGCGGCCTCCTGCTCGTTGGCGAAGAGGATATCCACGTAGTCGCGCACCAACCCCTTCAAAAATTCGAGGTTCTCTTCCACGACGTTGAAGCTCGCCAGGTCGATCGCCACCTTCAGGCCGCACTCGCGCGCCACCCGCACGGCTGTGCCGATCAGTGCGTGGTCCTGCACCAGGTACCCCTCGATATAGAGGCAGTCGTAGCCCTCGAAAACCGAAGGCAGGATCTCGATCCCCGAGAGTTCCAGCGCCGCGCCGAGGTAGGTAGCCATCGTGCGTTCGCCGTCGGCCGAGACCAGCGACACGCAACGGCCCGATTTCTGGGTCCCGCGGAAGATGCAGGGAGCGATGCCCAGGTTGGCGAGCGCTTTTTCGTAGAACAGCCCGGTATTGTCATACCCCACCTTGCCGATGAAACCCACCGGGACGCCCAGTTTAGCCATCGCGCGGATCGTGTTGCCGGCCGAGCCGCCCAGCGAGAGCGTGCGCGGCATGTCGGCCGTCGATTCCGCGATCTTGCGTTGCAAAGGAGCGTCCACCAGTGACATGCTGCCTTTCGGCAGGCCGAATTCGGCGAGCACCTTTTCGTTCTGCAGGTTAATGAGTACGTCGGTCAGGGCGTTGCCGATACCTATGATCTTTTTCATTGGGGTATTAAAATAACGAAACGACAAATGTAGCGAAAAAAAGCGTACTTTTGCCCCTACGCAAGATTTTCAGATGGGATTGATCCTTTGCATAGAGACGGGGACCGAGGTCTGCTCGGTGGCGCTGGCCCGCGACGGGCGGCTGCTCTCGCTGGCCGAGAGCGACCGGGGGCGCGACCACGCGCGCCAGGCGGCGGTTTTCGTGCAGGAGATCCTGCGGGAACACGGGCTGCGGGCAGGTGAACTGGACGCGGTGGCCGTGAGCAGCGGGCCGGGTTCCTACACGGGGCTGCGGATCGGCGTGTCGCTCGCCAAGGGGATCTGCTACGGCGCGGGCGTGCCGCTCATCGCCGTCGGTTCGCTCGAAGCGTTGGCGCACACCGCCCTGGAAGACAGCCGGGCCGGGATCGTCAATCTCGGTGACCCGGCGGGGGCGCATCTCTGCCCGATGATCGACGCGCGGCGCATGGAGGTCTACGCGCAGGTGTTCGACGGGCGGTTGCAGGCCCTCTCGCCCGTGGTGGCCGAGGTGGTCGAAGCGGAAAGTTTCGCAGCCTGGCGCGGGGAAGGCGAGTTGGTCATCTTCGGCGACGGGGCGGCTAAATGCGCCGAAGTGCTGGCGGGAAATATACGCCTGGTCGAGGTAACGCCCTCCGCCCGCGGACAGGTGGCGCTGGCCGAAGCCGCGTTGCAGGCCGGCCGTTTCGAGGATACGGCCTATTTCGAGCCGTTCTACCTCAAGGATTTCATCATTAAGAATTCAACAAAAAAATTACTATAGCCATGAGAATCATCATTCAAGACTCCGCCACGGACGTAGCCGTATGGGCTGCGCGCTACATCGCCTCGAAGATCAACACGGATGACCGTGTGGGTGAGAAATTCGTGCTCGGGCTGCCCACCGGGTCGACCCCCCTGGGCACCTACAAAGAGCTGATCCGCCTGCACAAAGCCGGCAAGGTGTCGTTCCGCAACGTGGTCACCTTCAATATGGACGAGTATGTCGGCCTGCCCGAGGAGAACCCCGCCAGCTACCACTATTTCATGTGGGAAAATTTCTTCAAGCACGTCGACATCCGCCCCGAAAACGTCAACATCCTCAACGGCAACGCGGCCGACCTGGAATTGGAGTGCCACGAGTACGAGGATAAGATCCAGGAGGCGGGCGGCATCGACCTGTTCATGGGCGGCATCGGCGCGGACGGGCACATCGCCTTCAACGAGCCCTTCTCGTCGCTCTCCTCGCGTACGCGCGTGAAGACGCTCACGCGTCAGACCATCGTCGACAACTCGCGTTTCTTCGGCGGCGATCCCTCGAAGGTGCCGACCCAGTCGCTTACGGTCGGTGTGGGGACGGTGCTCGATGCGCGCCGGGTGCTGATCCTGGCCACGGGCCCCAACAAGGCGCGGGCGATCCGCCACGTGATCGAGGAGGGGTGTAACCATGCCTGGACCGTGAGCGCCATCCAGACGCATCCCAAGGCGATCGTCGTGACGGACGACGAGGCGGCTTATGAGCTGAAACTGGGGACTTACCGCTATTTCCGCGAGATCGAGGCGGCGAATCTCGATCCGATGAGTATTTCGTTGTAATATTTTTTGAATAGGGACGGCCGCTTCTTCGGAAAGCGGCCGTTTTTTTTTTTTGCATTTTTGACGACGGGCCCAAGGGCGATTTGTCCAAAAGGCGACTTACAATTTAGCTTTTTTAATACCTGC
>JAVBPS010000113.1:0-7248 GCA_031549495.1 Rikenellaceae bacterium
TGTCTAAAACGCGGGTCTATTATTTTTACTGCTCATATTTGTCGCCCCCCTTGCTATAAATCCAACCGGGGTTTTCTGTTTGGTCTCTCGGGGCGATCGACTTGACAAGACGCTAAAACCGGTAACCCGACACACCCACCGATGTCCGACCCCTATCAATATCCGCCTGTCCGTGAACCTGCCCGCCGCCGCCGGCGGGGAGGCATCACGCTGCTGGATCTGCTGATGGTGCTGCTGACGATGGTGCTGGCCCCGCTGCTGGCGCTTTCGTACCTCTCGCCCGTGGTCAACCCCAACTCGGGATGGTTCCTCGCGATGCTGGGGCTCGCCTCGCCGGTGCTCTATGTGGCCAACATCGTGATGGCGCTCTATTGGGTGCTCCGCTGGAAGAAATACCTGATCTTCCCCCTGGTCGCCCTGCTGCTGGGGATGGGCAACATCTCCCTTTTTTTCCGTCCCGAGCTGCGCAAGCACTATCCGGAAAACGCCCCCAAACCCGCGCTGACGGTGATGACCTACAACGTCGAGGGGTTCATGAATTTCGACGAGCGCCAACGCCCGCGCCCCAGCATGGACAGCATCGGGTCGTACGTGGCCGCCCGCCATCCCGACCTGATCTGTTTCCAGGAGTTCCAGACCACGCGCAAGCTGCCCATGTCGCAGCTCGACGAGCTGTTGTGCGGATTGCCTCATAAGGAGATCTACTACGTGCTGCCCGGCCGGGAGCCCGAGACCGGATGGGGCCTTGCGATCTACAGCCGCCACCGCCTGATGAACGCCAAAACGATCCAATTCCCCGAGACGCTCAACTGCGCCATGCAGGTCGACATGCTGGTCAGGGGCGACACGGTGCGCGTGCTGAACTGCCACCTGCAGACCACCTCGCTCTCGCACTCCGACCGCCGTTTCATCACCACCGAGGAGTTCGTGCAGAGCAACACGGACGTGAAAAAGCAGCGCGTGAAAAAGATCGTCGGCAAACTGCGCGACAACTACCGCATCCGCGCCGTGCAGGCCGACAGCATCGCCACGCTGATCGCCGCCTCGCCCTATCCGGTGATCGTCTGCGGCGATTTCAACGACACGCCGCTCTCCTATACCTACCGCACCGTGAAGGGCGGCCTGAAGGACGCTTTCGTCGAGAAAGGGTTGGGGGCGTCGGGGACTTACCACGGCTTTTTCAATATGTTCCGCATCGACTACGTGCTGTACAACGACCGGTGGCACGCGATCAGCTACGACTCGCCCGACCTCGACGTCTCCGACCACTATCCCGTAGTCGTCGGTTTAGGAAAAACAGAAAAATAATCCAGGATAACCTGCCATGACCCGGATCTGCAAAACCCTTTTTGCGGCCTTGAGCCTGCTTGTGACTGTTTCGGCCGCTCACGCGGGGGAGGTGCGCCTGACGGAGGCGCAACTGGCCGCCGACAGGAATGCCTCGCTGCTCGTGCGGCGCATCGTGGACTCGATCCCCGACGGGACGACCCTCGTTTTTCCCAAAGGCACCTATCACTTTTACCCGCAGGGCATGGCCCCCCATTTCTGCGCCATCACCAATAACGACAACGGGGTGAAGCTCACCCCGTTTCCGTTGATCGGCAAGCGCAATGTGACCGTCGACGGCGGCGGCTCGGACTTCATCTTCCATGGCGTGACGCTGCCCTTCATCGTCGAGCGCTCGGAGAATATTACGCTGCGCAACTTCACGATCGACTGGCAGTATCCCTTCCACCTGGAGGGTACGGTCGTGGCCAATGACCAGACGGCCAAAACATTCGACATGCGCATCAACGACGGCTTCCACTACCGCGTGGACGGCGATGTGCTGAAGATCGTCGGCGAGGGGTGGGAGGTCGAGGGCGGCCAGAACGTGCTGTGGGACGCGCGGATGCACGCCCCGCACTACGATCTTTTCCGCTATGTGCTCGCCAGCGCGGTCGGGCCGAACGGCGAGATGCCCTACACGGCCGAGGATCTGGGCGACCGCGTGGTGCGCATCCGCGGCCGTGCGAAGGAGATGCCCCCTGTCGGCTCGGTCTACACGGATAAGGGGTTGCTGTGGAAGAACCGCGTCGCTCCCGCGATCCGGATCTTCCTGTCGAAAAACCTCACGTTCACCGACATCACCGTCTACCACGCCGGTGCGATCGGTCTGATCGGCGAGTTCTGCGAGAACGTCACCCTGCTGCGTTACAATACCTACGCCCGTCCCGGCGGCGGCCGCATCCTCTCGACCACGGCCGATGCCACCCACTTCTCGAACTGCCGCGGCACGATCTCGATAAAGGACGGCGTCTACCGCCACATGCTCGACGACGCGACCAACGTCCACGGCGCCTACCTGCAGATCGTGCGCGCCGAGGGCAAAACCCTCTGGGGTGATCCGGTGCACCTGCACCGCGCGGGCTGCACCACCGCCCTGCCGGGGGATCGGGTCCGCGTGATCGACAACCGCGACCTGCAGCCCGTCGCCGGGGGCACGGCCACGGTCACCGGCTTCGAGATCATCCACGACCGCCTCTATAAGGTGACGCTGGATAAGGATCTCTCCCCGATGGTACAAAAAGGCTTCGGCATCGAGAACATGAGTTGGAACGCCGACCTGGTCTTCTCGGGCAACAAAGTCTACCAGAACCGCGCCCGCTCGATCCTCATCTCGACCCCGGGCCGGGTGGTGGTCGAGCGCAACTATTTCTCCTCGCAGATGTCGGCCATCCAGATCGCCGGCGATGTGAACAACTGGTTCGAATCGGGTGCCGTGAACGACGTGACCATTCGCGACAACACCTTCGGCGACAGCGGCTACGGCGGCGCCCGCGGCGGCTCGATCCTCAATATCAAACCCGAGATCATCGACCCGCAGCTGGCCGCCGGGAAATATTTCCACCGCAACATCCGCTTCACGGGCAATACGATCAGCTGCTTCGAACAGGCGATGGTCTACGCCTCGGGCGTGGACGGCCTGCTGTTCGAAAACAACACGATCCTGCCCGACGACGGCTTCTACCAACCCCTGATGCCGGACGCCCCGGTATTCGAAATCGTCAACTGCAAAGGCGTCGTAGTCAGAAATAACCCCGGCATCCGCAAGACGAACCTGTACCGGGCCGACCCCGCCAGCCGGGAGATCAGCATTACAGCCGAATAATTTTTTTGTCATCCAGAGTGAAGCGAAGAATCTTGGTCGGCAGGTGTTCTGTACACAGCCCGACCAAGATTCGTTTGTTAACGAACGAACAAAAACTCGTTCGTTTTCCTCCTGGTCGCTCGACATGGTCCAAACAAAAAGACGTTTGGCCTGCAGCGCTCGCTGACTGCGTCGGTTCGCTTCGCTCTGAATGACAAACTCAAATTTCCCGAATGAGGGCGGCGCTTTTCTTCTGGAATATCAGAGACTACGGCAAAAACCCATCCTGAAGCACCCCCGGGTGGATGCCCCGCATATTGTTCTTAAATTGTCAATAAGTAATCCGCAGGTGCGGGGCGGACGGCTTGTATTTTCCCTTTCTTTGTAAACGAAAAAGCGAATCAGTCTAAAAGACCGGTTGGCGAGGGAAGCGCGCCCCGAGATTAGCGTAACCCCCGTGAGAACTTTCGCTGTGCATAGAGTGCGTCAGATTTTGCTTATCGTCTGCGCATCAAACCGGAGCGTACTTTAAGTACGTGAGGATTTGAGGTGAAGAGGATAAGTGAAATATGATGCGCTATATGCGCAGCCAACCTCAGAATAGAGACCTTATGTCGGTTTGTACTATTGTACTTGAAAATATGGAGTTCCGTGCCTGCCACGGATGCTACGACCTGGAGAAGGTCGTGGGCAGCCGTTTTGTGGTCACGCTCCGCATCGAGGCCGAGATAGGGGATGCCGCTGAGCGGGATGATCTGTGTGGAACCATCAATTACGCGGAGGTCTACCGGGCTGTCCAGGCCCAGATGGCCCAGCCGTCGAACCTGCTCGAAAACGTCGCCCGGCGCATCATCGACGCCGTGTACGCCGGATTTTCCGGTGTGCAGCGGGTGGGCGTGACCGTGTCGAAACTCGCCCCCGCCCTCGGCAACGGCAAGATCGACCGGGTGAGCGTGTCGCTCGAAAAATAACCTGACGAATATTAATATACAAAATCTAAAACGATGTCCAACGTTAACACCCCCCCGTCCTGCGACCTGAAAGAATACACGTACGCCGAGGCCGTAGAAAAATCCAGGGAATATTTCGACGGCGACGAGCTCGCCGCCACCGTGTGGGTCAGCAAATACGCCCTCAAAGACTCTTTCGGCCGGATCTATGAAAATTCGCCCGAGCAGATGCACCGCCGCATCGCCGCGGAGATCGTGCGCACGGAGAGCAAATACCCCAACCCGATGGAGATGGGCGAGGTCTACGGCCTGCTGAAAGACTTTAAATACATGATCCCGCAGGGCGGCCCGATGACCGGCATCGGCAACAATTTGCAGGTCGCCTCGTTGTCGAACTGCTTCGTGGTCGGCCACCGCAAACCGGCCGACTCCTACGGCGGGATCATCCGCATCGACGAGGAGCAGGTGCAGCTGATGAAACGGCGCGGCGGCGTGGGCCACGACCTCTCGCACATCCGCCCCACGGGCAGCCCCGTGCTCAACTCGGCCCTCACCTCGACGGGCATCGTGCCCTTCATGGAGCGCTATTCGAACTCCACGCGCGAGGTGGCGCAGGACGGCCGCCGCGGCGCGCTGATGCTCACCCTGTCGATCAAGCACCCCGATGCGGAAAACTTCATCGACGCGAAAGTGGAGACGGGCAAGGTGACCGGCGCGAACGTCTCGATCAAGATGGACGACGAGTTCATGCGCGCGGCCCTGGCCGGCGAGAAATACCACCAGCAGTTCCCCATCACGGGCGACGACCCGATGTACGAGAACACGATCGACGCCCGCGCGCTGTGGGACAAGATCATCCATAACGCGTGGAAATCGGCCGAGCCGGGCGTGTTGTTCTGGGACACGATCATCCGCGAGTCGGTGCCCGACTGCTACGCGGACGAAGGTTTCGTGACCGTATCGACCAATCCCTGCGGCGAAATCCCGCTCTGCCCCTACGACTCGTGCCGCCTGCTGGCGATCAACCTCTACAGCTATGTGGACGATCCTTTCACGAAGGACGCCCGTTTCAATACCGAAAAATTCAAAGCCCACATCGCCATGGCGATGCGTGCGATGGACGACATCATCGACCTGGAACTGGAAAAGGTCGAACTGATCATCGCCAAGATCGCCAAGGACCCCGAGGAGCAGGAGATCCGCCGCGTGGAGCTCTCGCTGTGGGAGAAGATCCGCGAAAAGGCGCGTATGGGTCGCCGTACGGGGCTGGGGATCACGGCCGAGGGTGACATGCTGGCCGCCCTGGGGCTGCGCTACGGCTCGCCCGAGGCGATCGACTTCGCCGTCGAGATACAGAAAACGCTCTGCCTGGAGGCCTACCGCGCCTCGGTGCAACTGGCCCGCGAGCGCGGCGCCTTCCCCATCTACGACGCGCGCAAGGAGGAGAACAACCCGATGATCCAGCGCATCCGCGAGGCCGATCCCGCCCTGTACGAAGACATGGTCAAAACGGGCCGCCGCAACATCGCCATGCTGACCATCGCCCCCACCGGGACCACCTCGCTCATGTCGCAGACCACCTCGGGCATCGAGCCCGTCTTCCGCCCGGTCTACATGCGCCGCCGCAAGGTGAACCCTTCCGACAAGGATGTGAACATCACCTATGTGGACGAGGTCGGCGATTCGTGGGAAGAGTACAACGTCTACCACCACCACTTCATCACCTGGCTCGAAGCCAACGGCCACTCGACGCAATCCCTGAAACGGATGCCGAAAGCCGAACTGGACGCGCTGGTCGAGAAATCGCCCTACTACAAAGCCACGGCCAACGACATCGACTGGGTGGCCAAGGTGAAGATGCAGGGCGCGATCCAGAAGTGGGTCGACCACTCGATCTCCGTGACGGTCAACCTGCCGAACGACGTGACCGAAGAACTGGTGTCGAAAGTCTACCAGACCGCCTGGGAGAGCGGCTGCAAGGGCGTGACGGTCTACCGCGACGGTTCGCGCAGCGGCGTGCTCGTCGAGAAGAAGAGCGAAAAACCCGCCGCCGAAGAGAAAAAGAGTCAGGGCGAATACAGCCCGCCCCTGAAACGCCCGATGGAGTTGGAGGCCGACATCGTCCGTTTCAAAAACGGCGAGGAGGACTGGATCGCCTTCGTGGGCATCTACAACGGCCGCCCGTACGAGATCTTTACCGGGAAAATGGAGGAGGACGCCCTGTTCATCCCGAAGAAAGTGACCAAAGGGATCATCCTTAAAGTGATCGAACAGGACAAGAGCAAGCGCTACGACTTCCAATACACCGACAAATACGGCTATACGAATACCATCGGCGGCATCTCGCGCCTGTTCGACGAGGGCTTCTGGAACTACGCCAAACTGATCTCGGGCGTATTGCGCAACGGCATGCCGATCCTGGACGTGGTGGGTCTGATCGAATCGCTGCAACTGGACAGCGCCTCGATCAACAACTGGAAGAACGGCGTGGCGCGCGCCCTGAAACAGTATATCGCCGACGGCACGAAGACCAAGGAGACCTGCGGGAATTGCGGCAGCGAAGGCACCATCATCTACGAAAGCGGATGCAAAATCTGTCTAAACTGTGGGGACTCAAAATGCGCCGGATAGGGGCGGCTGCACATATAGCACGCCGCTTTTCACCGATCCTTTGAATTTTTAATCCTCACGTACGTTAAGTACGCTCCGGTTAAAAATCCAAACGATCGGCAAAAATCGACGCACTCTATGCACAGCCGGGGGCCGGACGCTGGTTACGCTCTTCCCGAACTCGTTCCCGGCGGCCATCCCGCTTTGCTATAAAAGTCCGAATGTGTAGGGGCACCCCTTGCGGGTGCCCTCTCCTTTTGGGCACCCACAAGGGGTGCCCCTACAATCGAGCCATCGTGTACGCGTCATCCCGAGCGAGCGAAGCGACGAGGGAACTTCCTTATAGAAAAATGAATAAGCGGAAGTTCCCTCGTCGCTTCTGACGTTGATTGTGACGTGCTTGTCATCCTGAACGGGAGTGAAGGATCTCAAACAGACGTTCTGAGATCCTTCACTCCCGTTCAGGATGACAAAAAAGGGCTCAGTCTTAAAAATAGGTTGGCGAAGATCACGCCATAAATATCTCTACGATCATTTCGTCATGTCGAGCGTTAGTCG
>JAVBPS010000044.1:0-10067 GCA_031549495.1 Rikenellaceae bacterium
GTTAACGAACGAAAAGTGACTCGTTCGTTTTCCTCCTTGTCGCTCGGCATAGCCCAAACAAAAATACGTTTGGTCTCTGCTCTCCCTGACTGCGTCGGTTGTTCAAAGGGGGGCAGGGGGGAATATGCCAGCGCAGCGGAACGGATTTCATCAAGCCTAAATACGATTAAGTCCAGCGGACTTAATCGTATTTAGGCTTGATGAACCAGTCGTCTTCGCCGAACAGGCTCAGGCCGACGGAGATCTTAAAGACGTTCTCGCGGATCAGGCCGTTGCGCTTCGAACCGCGCGTGGCGGCTTCCAGCCCGATGTTGACGGCCGAGGCGCCCGCCATCTTGAGCGGGATGCCGAAACCGACCGTGATCGCCTTTTCGTTGATATTGTGTCCGTTGATCATCATGTAATAGTCGCTGTAACGCACCCCCGCGCGGTAGGTGACGCGGTTCATGAAGCGGCGCACGTCGATGCGGTTGGGCGTGTACTGGAAACCGGCCTTGAAAGAGTTGGTGTTGCGATAGTTCACGATGGCATTTGAAAGGTCGCTCGTGCTGTTCGCGCCCCAGCCCTGGTAGGTGTAGTCGAGACCGATGCCCAGCTTCGGGGTGTTGTAAAAAGCGCCCAGCGTGAAGGTCTGCGGCATGCGCATGTCGGACATGCGCGAGGAGAAAAACACCGTGTCGGTCTGGAAGCCGTAGCTCGAGTCGAAATAGCCGCCCGAGGAGATGTAGCGCGACACTTTCGGGTTGAGTTTGGTCTCGGGCTGGTACGTGGCGCCGAACGTGAGCACGCGCTTTTGGGTCAGGATGGCGTGGTACTGCGCGCCGAAGTTGACCGAAAAACGCGATATGTTGTCCTTCTCGACGCCTACGATCGGGTTTTCCACCTCGCCCGTGTAGGTGAGTATCGAGGCGGTGAAGTCACGTTTGATATTGCCCAGGTAGTAGACCATCTCGGCGCCCACCGAAAAGCGTTTCGAGGGGGCGTAGCCGAGGCCGGCCTTGAGTTGCGTGATGTCGCCCGAGCCTTCGTACAGGTAGGTCACCCGCTTGAGCTGGTCGATGATGCTGGGGTCCGTTTCGTCTTTCTGGATGCGGTAGCCCACCGAGCTGTAGGGGGTGACGCTCACCCCGAAGCCGATGCGCGAGGTGATCGGCAACTGGATCGCCACGTCGCGGATGCTGAACGAGTTGTAGCTGCTTTTGCGTTGGCCGTCGCTCAGGTAGTAGTTCTGCCCTTCGATGCCGAAGTTGAGCAGGAACGAGCGCTGCATGCCCCAGGCCGAGGCGGCCGGGTTGAGGAAGTTGATCTTGGTGGGATCGTTGTAGGCGACGCCCGCACCGCCCATCGAACGCATGTAGGCCGCGCCCTGGTTGGTCAGATCGCCCAGGCCGTGCAACGTGTAGGGAGAGAAGGAGTTGATACTGCTGCTTTGGGCGGCCGCCACGACCGGAAGCATCAGGCCCAGAAGGGCCGCCGCTCCGTATAGTGCTTTTCGAGGGTGTATTAACATAAACGGTTATGTTCGATTTTGGTGCTATTTTTGTTTCCTGCAAGCCGCTTTTTTGAAGGAATATCGGGAATATTTCAAGAAAAAGCGGCGAAGCAGGGGGCGAAAAGAGGGCCGAAAGCGGGCGTAAGCGTTTATGTTAATACACCCTAATGGCATTCTCATTATATTGTAATATCCTGTCCAGGCCGTATGCCACCAGATCATAGGTGGCAAATATCGGGTTTTTAAATCGTTTCGCAAAGAAATTTCCGTCGCCGCCCGTAAAAATTATCTTCAACCCGCCGTATTCTTCGGTGAAACGGGCGATGTAACCCTCTACTTCGTAGACGATCCCGTTGATCACGCCGCTCTCCACGGCGCTCAAAGACGAGGTGCCGAAAGATTCCGTTTCGTCCTGCAATTTCCCTAACGGCAGGGCGGCGGTGAATTGGTGCAGCGCCTTAAAACGCATCCCGGCGCCGGGCGAGATGTTGCCCCCGAGGTATTCCCCCGCGGCCGTGACCCGATCGATCGTGATGGCCGATCCGAAATCGACCACCAATATATTTTCGCCGGGGTAGGTGGCGGCGGCGCCCACGGCGGCGGCCAGACGGTCGGGGCCGAGCGTCTGCGGGGTTTTGTATAAATTTTTGAGGGGGACGGGGGTTGCGTGCGTGAAATCGATGAAGCGCGCCATCTGTTTTTCCAGCCACGCTTTGATGGGCTCCGCAGGAAACGCCGAGATCATGATGGCCGCATCGATGGCGGGGTAGGCGGCGAGCACCATTTCCAGGCCGGGCACCGACAGCCGTTCCGAGCGGAAGGTATCGACCACCCGGCCATCCTGCAGGACAGCCATCTTGGCGAGCGTGTTGCCTATGTCGATGGTCAGATTCATTCGTTTGTTTCGTTTTTCCGTCATGTCGAGCGCAAGTCGAGACATCTCAAAGCGGTCGATCTGAGATGTCTCGACTAACGCTCGACATGACGAAAAAAGAATTTCATTTTATACGGGCATTCATTCGGGCCGGGTGTCGGGTTGCGCCTGCAGGGTTTGCTGCGCGGCGGCGGCGATCTTACGCAAGGCTTCCACGCCTGCGCGCACATCTTTAATATCTCTAACAGTCAAATGGAGCTTATTATTGTCCTGGCGCAATTTAAATTTCGCACTATTTTCGGTCACGTGCCGCAAAACCGCCATGAAAAGCGGGCTTTTGTAGTAGGGCGACTTGTCATCCAGCACGAACTGCAGCAGCAGCAGGCCGTTCTTCACCTTGGCCCGCTCGAAGCCCAGCGCGATACATTCGCGGCGCAGGCGGATCACCTCCAACAGCTCCTTCACCTGGCGCGGCGGAGGGCCGAAACGGTCGGTGAGCTGCGCTTCGAAGGCCTGCAGGGCGGCCTCCTCGGTGATGTTGTCCAGTTCGCGGTAGAGGCGGATCTTTTCGAGGCTCTGGCCGATGTAATCGTCAGGCAACAATGCTTCGCTGTCGATCTCTATATGGCAGTCGCTCAGGTAGTTGATCTTTTCGTCGGCCGCCGGATCGGAGCGGGTGGCGACCCCCTCGGCGCGCAGTTCGTCCATCGCCTCGGCGAGGATCTTCTGGTAGGTTTCGAAGCCGATGTCGGCGATAAAACCGCTCTGCTCGGCCCCCAACAGGTTGCCCGCCCCGCGGATATCGAGGTCCTGCATGGCGATGTTGAACCCGCTGCCCAGGTCCGAAAATTCCTCCAGGGCGCGCAGGCGGCGGCGCGCCTCGCTGCCGAGCATCTCGTCCGGGGGCGAGAAGAGGTAGCAGTACGCTTTGCGGTTCGAGCGCCCCACGCGGCCGCGCAGCTGGTGCAGGTCGCTCAGACCGAAATTCTGGGCGTTGTCGATCAGGATCGTGTTGGCATTGGGGATGTCGATGCCGTTCTCGATGATGGTCGTGGCGATCAGCACGTCCGCCTCGCCGTAGATGAAATCCATCACCTTTTTCTCCATCTGTTGCGGGTTCATCTGGCCGTGGGCGACCATCGTGCGCACGCCGGGGCAGAGGCGGCGGACCATCGCTTCCACTTTGCCGATGTCCTCCACGCGGTTGTGGACGATGTAGACCTGGCCGTGGCGCGCCATTTCGAAATCGACCGCCTCCTTGACGATCGCCTCGTCGAAGGTGTGCGACTCGGTGTTGATCGGCTGGCGGTTGGGCGGCGGGGTGGAGATCACCGAGAGGTCGCGCGAACCCATCAGCGAGAATTGCAGCGTGCGCGGGATGGGGGTGGCGGTGAGGGTCAGCGTGTCGACGCTCACGCTCAGCTGGCGCAATTTTTCCTTCGCCGAGACGCCGAATTTCTGTTCTTCGTCGATGATCAGCAGGCCCAGCGATTTGAATTGCACCTCCTTGCCGAGGATCTTATGGGTGCCGATCAGAATGTCTATTTTTCCCGCTTTGAGTTCTTCGAGGATCTGCCGCGTTTCGGCGGCGGTTTTCGCGCGGCTCAGGTGCTCCACGCGCACGGGCATGTCGCGCAGGCGCTCGCTAAACGTGCGGTAATGTTGCAGCGAAAGGATGGTCGTAGGCACCAGCACGGCCACTTGGCGCGAGTCCGAGGCAGCCTTGAACGCGGCGCGCACGGCCACCTCCGTCTTGCCGAAGCCCACGTCGCCGCAGATCAGGCGATCCATCGGCTGCGGGGATTCCATATCTTCTTTCACGGCCGTGATGGCCTTGATCTGGTCGGGCGTCTCCTCGTAAGGGAACGACGCTTCCAATTCCTGCTGCAAATAGGTGTCCGCCGAAAAGCGGAATCCCCCCGAGGCCTTGCGGGCGGCGTAGAGGGCGATCAGCTCGCGGGCGATGTCCTTGACGCTCTTCTTTGTGGCGGCCTTCATGCGCTGCCAGGCGCCCGAGCCCAGTTTGTAGATCTTCGGGGCGTCGGCCTCGCGGCTTTTGTAGCGGGCGATGCGGTGCAGGGCATGGACGTTGACCAGCAGCACGTCGCCGTCGCGGTACTCCAGCTTTACCGCCTCGTGCGCCTTGCCCCCCTCCATCGTGCGCACCAGGCCGCCGAAACGGCCCACGCCGTGGTCGATGTGGGTTACGTAGTCGCCTACCTGCAACGTGTTCAGGTCGGCGATCGTCAGGCTCTCGCTGCGGTCCAGCTCGCCGCGCAGGCGGTAGCGGTGGTAGCGTTCGAAGATCTGGTGGTCGGTGTAGACGCAGATCTTCAGCTCGCTGTCCGTAAAACCCTCGTGCAGCGTCAGCGGGACGGCTTCGAACGTCGCTTCCGGGCGGCCGATCGAGTGGAAAATATTGACCAGTCGCTCGGTCTGCAGGCGATTTTCCGAGAGGATATAAGTCTTAAAACCTTTAAAATTATTGTCGGCGATCTGCCCGGCCAGCAGGTCGAATTGCTTGTTGAAGGCGGGCTGGGGGGCGCAATGCAGGTCGACCCATGCGTCGGGAATGCGCTCTTTGGCGCGGTCCTGCACCAGGTACATTTTATTTTCGGCCGTGTCTTCCAAAAATCCGCGGCGGCCCGTGACCATTGTGTCGATCTGCTTGGGGTCGTCCAGCGTGCCGAGGATCTTGGTGCGGATGTCGCTGAAACGCTTGAGCGTGTAATCCAGGTCGTCGATCCAATAGCTGGCCGTTGCGCCTGCAAAACGCGCGAAGGAAACACGAGAAAGTGCGTTCTCCATCCGTTTCAGGTTGGGCACGACCTCCACCGCCTCCAAAACCTCGTCCGAAAGCTGCGTGGCCACCTTGAACGTGCGTATGGATTCCACCTCGTCGCCGAAGAAGTCGAGGCGGTAAGGCTTGTTGTCCGCATAGGAAAAAAGGTCGATGATCCCCCCGCGCAGCGCGTACTGCCCCGGCTCGTAGACGAAATCGACCCTTTCGAAGCCTCCGTCGCGCAACACCTCCTCGACAAAAGCCATCGAGAGTTTATCGCCGCGCCGGATATTCAAAGTGCTTTGCGTGAGGCGATCCATATCGACCACCTTCTCGACCAGCGCCTCGGGCCAGGTACATAAGATAAGGTATCCCCCCGGGTGGAGATTGCGGATCGCGTTCAGCGCCGCCGTGCGTTGCACGATGCCCGAGGGTTCTTCCTGCCCGAACTGGATCGACCGTTTGTAAGCCGTGGGGAAAAACAACACGCGCTCTTCGCCGCAAAGCCCGTAAAGGTCGTTGCAAAGGTAGGCCGCCTTGTCCCGGTCCTCCATCACCAGCACATGCACCCCGCCCAGCTCCCCGGCCACCGCCCCGGCGATCACGGCAAAAGAAGACCCCGCCGCGGAACGGATTCCCACGGTGTTCGCATCCTTGTATTTCCCGCAAATCTCCCGGAACGCCTGCGAGCCGCGGATCACCTCGGTCAGCCTCATTGGAATTATGAATTATGAATTATGGATTATGAATTACTGATCCAGAACGGTTTGCGCCGCCTGAATTCATAATTCATAATCCATAATTCATAATTATTAAACGAGCTCCTTGTCGTCCTTATCCAAAAACTTCGTATCCACGAAGCCGGTGGACTGGTCGGAGAATATCCTGATCGTACATTTGTACTTGAACTCCCAGCGGCGGCGGATCGAGGGGAAGCCCTTTTTGAGATACGACTCCACGTAGGGACTCACCTTCAATTTGATAAATTTCACCTTACGGTCCGAGGTGAAATAGGCGATCTGGTTCTCGATCTGCTTTTCCAGCAGGATCGAGGGGACGATCGTGCCCGTCCCGTTGCAGGTGGGGCAGGTCTCCTGCACGTCGGGGGCGGCCTCGGGACGCACGCGCTGGCGCGTGATCTGCATCAGGCCGAACTTCGACAGGGGCAGGATGGTGTGGCGCGCCCGGTCGGCGGCCATGAATTCGGTCATCTTCTCGTGCAGCGCCTGGCGGTTCTCGCCCTTGTGCAGGTCGATGAAGTCGATCACGATGATGCCGCCCATATCCCGCAGGCGCAACTGGCGCGCGATCTCGGCGGCGGCCTGCAGGTTGACCTCCATCGTGGTGCGCTCCTGGTCGTCCTCGACCTTGGCGCGCGCCCCGCTGTTCACGTCCACCACGTGCAACGCCTCGGTGTGCTCCACGATCAGGTAAGCGCCCTTTTTGAGCGACACGTACTTGGCGAACAGGGACTTGATCTGCTTCGAAATGTCGAAATGGTCGAAGATCGGCTCCTTGCCTTTGTACATCTTGACGATCTTCTCCTTCTCGGGGGCGATCGTCTTGATGTATTCCTTGATCTCCTCGAAGGTCGAACTGTCGTTGGTGACGATGGTGCTGAACGAGCCGTTGAGCAGGTCGCGGATGATCGTCGTGGCGCGGTTCATCTCGCCTAACAGCAACGCGGGGGGAGTGATCCCCTCGTTGGCGCGCAGGCGCGCCATGACGCTTTCCCAACGTTTGACCAGCGAGGTGATGTCCTGGGCGATGTCGTCCTCCTCCTTGCCTTGCGCGGCGGTGCGGATGATGACCCCGTAGTTATTGGGCAGGTTGGCGTCAGCGATGCGCTTCAGGCGCTTGCGCTCCTCGTTCGAACGGATCTTCTGCGATACGGAGACCTTGTTCGAGAAGGGGATCAGCACCACGTGCCGCCCGGCGAGCGAGATGTCCGAGGTGAGGCGCGGCCCCTTGGTCGAGATGGCCTCTTTGGCGATCTGCACCAGGATGGACTGGCCCGAGGCGATGTGGGCCGAGATCTTACCGGTCTTGCCGATCGGCTGTTCGAGCTTCATCTTCTCGAAGCTCAATCCTTTTTTACGGGAGAGCAGCCCCGCGGTGAGTTTATGCACCGAAACGAACTGCGGCCCCAGGTCGAGGTAGTGGATGAAGGCGTCCTTCTCGTGTCCCACGTTGACGAACGCGGCGTTCAGCCCCGGCATGATCTTTTTGACCTTGCCCAGGTAGATATCCCCTACAGCGAAACCCGTTTTACCTTTTTCGGTATTGTACTCGACCAGTTGTTTGTCCTCTACCAGGGCGATGGTTATCTCGTTGGTAGAGACGTCGATAATTAATTCTTTGTTCATCTTATATCTTGCAAATCCACATACCCGGCGGGATGTCCGGCCGGGAGTGGATGGGAGCTATTCCAAATATAAATAAACCTAAAGAGCCGTAAAAGGATCTTTAGGTTTACTTGAATTACCTTAACACAATCAGGCTACCTACTTCTTCTTTTTGTGGCGGTTCTTACGGAGGCGTTTTTTCCGCTTGTGGGTAGCCATCTTATGCCGCTTTCTTTTCTTTCCGCTTGGCATGATGGGTGATCTTTAATGAAAAACTCTATTTTGCACTCTTCACTTTAACTGCAAAACTTTTCGCCGGTTTGAAAGCGGGAATGTCGTGAGCAGGAATCGTTATCGTAGTGTTCTTCGAGATGTTGCGGGCTACTTTCTTGGCACGCTTCTTAATGATGAAGCTGCCGAAGCCACGCAGATACACATTGTTCTTGTGTATCATGGAATCCTTTACGCTTTCCATGAAAGCTTCGATGATCTGCTGAACCTGTACCTTCTCAGCGCCTGTGCTTTTCGCGATTTCATTCACGATGTCAGCCTTTGTCATATTCACAAAATTTTAATAGGTTTTTGAATTATTACCTCCGCAAACGAGATGCAAATATACGTTTTAATTTGTTTAATCCAATAAACACCCCCTCTTTTTTAGCGTCCGAACCCCAAAAATGATCTTATTTTCAAGGATTCAGCCTTTTTGAATCATCAAAATGCAAAAACCGGCCCAAAAACCCGGGTTTTCCATCGAATTCACTCTCAGCCGGTTTTAACACGCATAAACGTCATTTTCCGGCCACCCGGCGGCCCTCGGGGAACATTTCGCGGCTCTTTTGAAATATTTTTGCGAAAAGCGGCGCGGCGGCGGAAATATTTCGGCCCTTTGACCGTTGTACATTTGAAATGACTACCTTTGCCACCAATCCGACACGCTTATGAACGCACCGAAAATCCTCTGGGTCGACGACGAGATCGAACTCCTCAAACCGCATCTGCTTTTCCTGAGGGAGAAAGGCTACGAGGTGGAGACCTGCAACAACGGCTACGACGCCATCGAGCTGGCCGCCGAAAACGACTACGGCCTGATCATCCTGGACGAGATGATGCCCGGCATGACCGGTCTGGAGACCCTGCCGAAGATCAAGGAGGTGCGCCCGATGACCCCCGTGGTGATGGTCACCAAGAGCGAGGAGGAGAACATCATGAACAAGGCCGTCGGCTCGAAGATCGCCGACTACCTGATCAAGCCCGTCAACCCCAACCAGGTGTTGCTCTCCATTAAGAAGAACCTCCACCAGCGCCAGCTGGTCACCGAGCAGGCCACGGCGGATTACCGCTCGCAGTTCGGGCAGATCTCGCTCTCGTTCTCCGACGCGCGCACGTTCGCCGACTGGGTGCAGATCTATAAACGGCTGGTAAACTGGGAGATCGAATTGTCTGAAACTTCCGACGAGAGCATCCGCGAGATCCTGCACTACCAGAAAAACGAGGCCAATAACGAATATGTGAAATTCGTGCGGCGCAACTACCTCGACTGGATCAACCGCCGCAACTCGGACACCCCGGTGATGTCGCACACGCTGATGCGCACCAACATCCTGCCCGTGGTGGAGCACAACCCGAAGGTCACGCTGCTGCTGATCGACAATTTCCGCTACGACCAGTGGCGTGCGGTGAGCGCGCTGATGAATGAGGATTTCACCGTCGTTTCGGAAGATTTCTATTGCAGTATCCTGCCCACGGCCACGCAGTACGCCCGCAACGCCATTTTCGCGGGCCTGATGCCCCTGGCGATCGACAAGCTGATGCCCGACCGCTGGCTCAATGACAACGAGGAGGGGGGGAAGAACCTTTACGAGGAGGATTTCCTGCGCCGCCTGCTGCAAGCCTCGCCACGACCGGTGAAGATGACTTTCGACAAGCTGGTGCGCCCCGAGGCGGGCCGCAAACTGATCGAGAATATGCAGCACGTGTACGATGCCGATTTCTCGGTGATCGTCTATAATTTCCTGGACATCCTCTCGCACGCCCGCACCGAAACGGAGATCATCCGCGATTTGACGGAGGACGAAGCGGCCTTCCGCTCGCTCACGCACAGCTGGTTCGAGCACTCCGAATTATTCATCATCCTCAAACTGCTCGCCCAGAAAGGCCACACGGTGATCATCACCACCGACCACGGCACGGTGCGCGTGGACAACCCCGTGAAAATCCTCGGCGATAGGGAAACCTCGCCCAACCTGCGCTACAAAACGGGGCGTAACCTCAATTACAACGCCAAGGAGGTCTTCGAGATCACCAAACCCGAGGAGGCGCAACTGCCCCGCAGCAACCTCACCTCGACCTACGTGTTCGCCGCCAACCATGACTTTTTCGTCTATCCGACCAATACGAACCAGTTCGTGCGGTATTACAAGGGGACGTTCCAGCATGGCGGCATCTCGATGGAGGAGATGATTGTCCCCTTCATCGTCCTTAAACCCAGATAACCGACCCGTAGGGGCTCCCCGTGTGGGTGCCCGTTGGTGAGTTGGGCCCCCACCAGGGGTGCCCCGACAGATCACGACC
>JAVBPS010000003.1:0-4596 GCA_031549495.1 Rikenellaceae bacterium
CCCCAAACAAAACCCCCCCCGCCCTTGTGTGCCCCCCCCCCCCCCCCGAAATGACGGGAAACGATACGATTCAGGGGGGGCGGCTTGGTGTGCAGGGCGGCCCGGCAGATAATAATCGAAAAAAACGGCGGCTATTTACGAAAAAATTACTATTTTTGACGGTTATGGCTTTGTTTTAAAGCATTTAACCAAACCGCTATCCGCGAAGATGAAAAACGCCATCGTAAAAAGCGCCAATGAAATGCTCACCTCGATCGGGCTCGATCCTGCAGCCGCGGGGTGGCTCGACCAGGCGATCATCCTTGGGATCGTCCTGCTTGTGGCATGGATCGTCGGGATGGCGTGCCGTTACCTGATCGTGCCCGCGATCCAGAAGACGGTGCGGGCCACGAAGGCGAAATGGGACGACGAGTTGTTCAACAGCAAGCTGCTGCGCAAAGTGCTGCGGCTGTTGCCGCTGATCCTCATCTATATCCTGCTGCCGCTGGCGCTGGGACATGACGCGGATGTGCTGCGCATAGCGCGCAAGGTGTGGACGGTGGTGTTCGTGCTGGCGTTCACCTCGTTCGGCAACACGCTGCTGAAAACGATCTTCGAGCTGCTCGAACGGCAGCAATCGCTGGAGGGCAAGCCGATGCGCGGGGTGATGCAGATCCTGCAGATCGCGCTCTACCTGGTGGCCACGATCATCATCGTGAGCATCCTGCTGCAGACCTCGCCCGCCGCGCTGCTGGCCGGGCTGGGCGCTTCGGCGGCCCTGATGATGCTCATCTTCAAGGACACGATCACCGGGCTGGTGTCGGGCGTGCAGCTCTCGGCCAACGACATGCTCAAGCCCGGCGACTGGATCACCATGCCCAAGTACGGCGCGGACGGCACGGTCACCGAGGTGTCGCTCACGACCGTGAAGGTGCGCAATTTCGACAACACGATCACCACCATCCCGCCCTACGCGCTGACCAGCGACTCGTTCCAGAACTGGCGCGGCATGGAGGAATCCCCCGGGCGGCGGATCAAACGCTCGATTTCGATCGACATGAACAGCGTGAAGTTCTGCACCCCCGAGATGCTCGACAAGTACCGCAAGATCGCGCTGCTGACCGAGTACATCGACAAGAAGCAGGCCGAGTTGGACAAATTCAACGCCGAGCGTCAGTTGGACGATTCGGTGACCATCAACGCCCGCCGGCAGACCAACATCGGCGTGCTGCGCGCCTACCTGGACCGCTACCTGGCCAGCCTGCCGGGCGTGAACCACCAGATGACCTGCATGGTGCGCCAACTGCAACCCACCGAGAACGGCATCCCCATCGAGCTCTATTTCTTCTCGGCCATCAAGGATTGGGTGCCCTACGAGGGGCTGCAGGCCGACGTGTTCGACCATGTGCTCAGCGTGATCCCCGAGTTCGACCTGCATGTGTTCCAGACCCCGTCGGGACGCGACATGCAAAAGATATTACAGAAAGACGACCAATAAAATATCCCTATCACCCAGGAGTTTTATGAAAGATCTGATCAAAACCGCCGCCACGGCCGACCGGCACGAGCTCGAAGAGTTGCGCAGCAAGCTGGAGAAGGCCGAAGAGTTCGCCTCGTTCGGCTATTGGAGATTCAACTACGCCTCCAAAATGATGTATTTTTCGGATACGGTCTATAAAAAGATCCTCGAGATACCCGTCCCGCCCGACAACCTGATCTGCTCTTCGGACCTGAAGCCTTTCTTCTCCGAGGAAGCCTTGCGCGACCTGGGCGAGGAGGTGAGCACCTCCACCCCGCCCGACCGCAGGATGGAATACCGCATGACCGGCGGCGGGAAAACCAAATACGTGGCCAAAAAGGTTATCGGCAAAACGACCGACCCGCAGGGCCATCTGCTTGCGGAAGGGTACATCCAGGACATCACGGAAATGGTCGTGGAGCGCCACGAAGCCTCGTCGCTCAAACACGCCATCGACGGCATCGACGAGGAGGTCTACGCGTTCACCACCGAAGGCGTGCTCTATTACGCCAACGGCCAGGCCCGCAAGCGTTACGCCATCCCCGACGATCCGGCCACTCCGTTCTACCTGAGCCGGATCAACCCGGCCTTCGACAAGGACGCCTTCCGCGACCTGGTGAAAAAGGTGGAGGACAACGGCGGCCGCTGGCGCATGAGCGCCAACCACGTGACGGCCGCTGGCACCCGCATACCGGTGATGGTGAGCCTCTACAAGATCAACAGTTCGGACGGCAACCCGCTCATCTGGGCCTTCGCGCGCGACATGACCATGAGCATCCAGCAACAGCGCAAGATCAGCGAGCTGACGCACATCATGGACGCCTTCATGCAGCATGCCCAGCTCTACCTGTTCGTCAAAAACGGCTCCTCGCTGCGCTACACCTACTGGAATCCCGGCATGGAACGCCTGTCGGGGATCCCGGCCGCACGGGCGATCGGTTACACCAACGAAGAGATCGTCCCCACGGGCCATGAATTGCGCAAGATCGCCGACCTGGACGCCATCCTGCTCAAAAAAGGCGGCTCCGTGGAGACCATCACCACTTTCAACCTGCCGGGCGGCGAACACCGGACCATCAAGACCATTAAATCGCTGATCCGCGAGGACAACGAATCCGACCCGCTGATCGTCGGGGTGTCGATCGACATCACCGATATGAAAAAAGCCGAAGAGGAGTCGACGCGGGGACGGGCGGCGGCCGAAAAATCGAACCTGCTCAAGACCACCCTGGTGGCCAACCTGAGCCACGATATGCGTACCTCGCTCAACGACATAGCCGGTTTCACGCAGATCATGGCGCAGGACGACGATCCGAAGGCCCGCCAGTCGCACTACGCGATCATCGAGAACAGCATCAACAAGCTGATGCAGGAGATCGACGACGTGGTGGACATCGCCCGTATCGACGGGGGGCACATGAAGACCCGGCGGGCCGCGTTCCCCATGCAGCAACTCAGCCAGCGTCTCTGGAAAAACCTGCACACCGCCATGCCCGAAGGGGTGGAACTGCGCGCCCTCGCGGGGGATGAGCTCGCCGTGCAGAGCGATGAGAAACGCATCACGCAACTGCTCACCGACATGATCACCACCTCGGCCAAATATGTGGCGCAGGGGTACGTGGAATACAGCTACCGCTATGCCGCGGGGCGCCTGGAGATCGCCGTGCGCAACAACGACGCCGGACTGGCCGGGCGGGAGTTGGGCACGCTGCTCGAAGAGGTCGGCAAAGAGGCCCCGGGACGCAGCGAGCATACGGACGGGCTGAAAATGATGCTCTGCCGGATGATGGCCGAGATGATGGGCGGAACGTTCGAAATTTCATACGTCAAAGGAGAAGGGTCGGCGCTCACGCTCTCGGTCCCCTGCGAAGCGATCCGGCGCGTGCAAGTTCCGCCGCCGACCGCCCCCACCCCCACACCCCTGGAACGAACGAGTATTTTTACGGAAAGGAAACAGCACGACGGAATGAAGAACGTATTGGTCGCCGAAGACGTAGACAGCAATTACCAACTCCTGCAGGCGCTCATCGGGCGGCTGTACAACCTGCGGCGGGCGGTCAACGGCGTGGAAGCCGTCGCGATGTTCCGCGAGCAGGATTACCATCCGGATATCATCCTGATGGATATGAAGATGCCCGAGATGAACGGGCTGGAAGCCACGCAGGCGATCCGCAAACTCTCGGCCGACATTCCCATCGTCGCCCTGACCGCCAACGCGTTCAACGACGATAAGCTGGAAGCGCTGGCCGCCGGGTGCACGGACTTTTTGACCAAGCCCGTCTCGGCCTCGCTGCTCAAGGAGACGATCGAGAAATATACGTAACGGGCCCGCCCGGGTGCCGGTGCCGCCCGGTGCCGCCCGGCACTCGGAGAATATTTGTCATTCTGAGCGAAGCGAAGAATCTTGGTCGGAACTGTTTCAAAACAGTCTGACCAAGATTCTTCGCTTCGCTCTGAATGACAAACGTGCTGCGTGCAGAAAAATAGGGGTCAGCCTGAAAAGCAGGTTGGCGATATCCCCGTATTAAAATAAATATTCTTTTTGATAGGGCACCCGCGAGGGGTGCCCCTACGGGCTCGGCCGTTCTGTTTGAGATGTCTCGACTTGCGCTCGACATGACGGGAAGGCTGACGGTAGCCGTAGGCGGGGGCGCGGTGGGATGAGCGGCGGCCAAAGCGCGTTGGCCCGGCGCCATTAAGCGGGAGGCTTGGGACCCGCCAGGGTTTTCGGGGGACAAAGGGCGGAAACTGGAGCGGGAGGCCGGAGCGCTCGCGCGGAGGCGTGCGATGTGGCCTGTGCGCAGCGGAATTTCCGGCCGACTGCCCCGAAAACCCGTAAGCGGGTAAGCCGGGAGCGCGGCGCCTTGACTTTTTTGCCTACTTTTTTGGTCAATTTTCCTAGGCGAGAGCGCAGAAGCCAAACGTCTTTTTGTTTGGATTATGCCGAACGACGACGTAAAATCACGACCGAAGGGAGTAACAAAGCAAAAAAGTACGGTCGCCCGTAGGCGATCCCGGCCCTGTGTCCGTCGGCCAAAAAAGAACTTTATTTTAACATTTCTTGGAGCACCAACCTGTTTTTCAGACTGATCTAAAAA
>JAVBPS010000081.1:0-30382 GCA_031549495.1 Rikenellaceae bacterium
TCCTTATCCCGCGGCGGGCCCCTCCAGCGCTTCTCATTACCGGTCTCCGGGGTTTTGCTTTTATTTTTGTGGGCCTCACCAATCGCGTGGGGGGGCGTCCCGGGGGGTTCCCCCCCCCTCTCTCTTTTGATCAGGCGGTTATCTGGCGATAATGACCTTTATGCCCGCTTCTTCCAGCAGTTTTACGGTATTGGGCAAAACCCCCTCGTCGGTCACGATGACGTCGATCTGCTCCAGGGGGCAGATCTTGCCGAATCCCCGTTTGGAGAACTTCGACGAATCGGCGAGGGCCACGACTTTGGCCGTGGCCGCCATCATCCGCCGGGTAAGTTCCACCTCCTCCAGGTTCGAGGTCGTAATGCCGTGCTCCACGTCGATGCCGTCGACCCCGATAAAGAGTTTGGAGGTGGATACGCGGTCGAAAACCTCGACCTCGACGCCCTGTTGAACCGAAAGCGCTTTCTTGTTGATCACCCCGCCCAACTGGATGATATTCACATCTTCACCCAGCGGGCAAAGGCGCATGGCCACCTGGATCGAAGGCGTGATCACGTTCAGCTTGCCGACCGGGCGGATGTGCTCGACGAAGGCGTAGATCGTGGAGCCGGAGGCGATAATGACGGAGTCGTTTTCGCCGATGAGTTTGGCGGCCTCAGCTCCGATCTTCTCCTTTTCGCTGCGGTTGATCTGTTCTTTGACCGACACGCTTCGGTCGGGCACATGGGGGTTGGCGGGGCTGGCGCTGCCGTGTGAGCGATAGAGCAGGCCCTTGTCTTCCAGCAATTTGAGGTCCTTACGCACGGTGACCACCGTGACGCCCATTTCGTTGGCGATATCGAATACCCGGATATAGCCCTGCCGGGCGAGGGCATCCAGGATGTATTTGTGTCTTTCGGCTATACTCAACATTGTGTCTGAGATTTTAGTTAGTGATCGTTTTTCCTCTTCTCCGGATCATAGTCCGCAGGGTATTTCGACAAATATAATCCTTTTTTTGTTTTGCATGACTTGTTTTGAATCGTTTTTATGCTTTTTTCCCCGTATTCTCCTGTTGAGGTGTTTTTGTTTTTGTTTTTCGGGCCTCATGTTGCTTTTTTGATGACGGACGGTTGTCTGTATTTTCTTTTTATTTGTATTTACGTGTTTAATTTTTGCTTTTTAGATCATTATCTACTATTTTTGTTTCGTTTTTTATTGCATTTCTTTCAATATTTGTTTTTATGGACATACTAAGAAGAGAAGATCTGATCGCGCAGGTCGCGAAACGGGATAACGTATGGGATATGGTCGTGATCGGGGGAGGCGCCACCGGCCTGGGCGTGGCGGTCGATGCGGCGCTTCGCGGATATTCGGTCATGCTGTGCGAACAGGATGATTTTTCCAAATCCACCTCGAGCCGCAGCACGAAGCTGGTGCACGGTGGCGTGCGCTACCTGGCCAAGGGCGATGTCGGGCTTGTGCTGGAGGCCTTGCGCGAGCGGGGGCTGCTGAAGAAGAACGCGCCCCACCTGGTGAAAGACCAGTCGTTTATCGTTTCGAATTACAGCCATTGGGATAACCTGCTGTATACGTGCGGGCTGACTGCGTACGACATTCTTTCCTGGGGGCTGAGCCTCGGCCGTTCGCGTTTTATTTCGAAACGGAAAATGGCGGAGCATGCGCCGGCGTCCGTCCGGAAGGGACTGAAAGGCGGGGTGATCTACCACGACGGGCAATTCGACGACTCGCGCGTGGCGATCAACCTGATGCAGTCGTGTGTCGAGCTGGGCGGATGCCCGGTCAACTACCTGCGGGCCGAGGGGTTGCTGCACGATGCCGCAGGGAAGGTCTCCGGAGTGACCGTGCTTGACCGCGAAACGGGCGTGCGGTACGAGGTGAAGGCGCGCAGCGTGGTGAATGCCGCCGGAATTTTCGTCGACCGGATCATGCAGTTCGATCTGCCCGACATGCCGCCCATGGTGAGGCCGAGCCAGGGCGTGCATCTGGTTTTCGAGCGCAAATTCCTGCCGGGCGAGCACGGCATCATGATCCCGAAAACGTCGGACGGGCGGGTGCTGTTCGCCGTCCCATGGCATGGGAAAATGGTGCTCGGCACGACCGATATCCCGCGCGAGGAGCCCGAATCAGAGCCGCAGCCCCTCGACCGGGAGATCGACTTCATCCTGCAGACGGCGGCGAAATACCTGGATCCCGCGCCCACCCGCGCCGACATACAATCCATGTTCGCCGGGCAGCGCCCGCTGGCGGCCCCCGGAAAGGCGGGCAACGGAAGCACAAAAGAGATATCCCGGAGCCACAAGATCGTCGTTTCGCCCAACTCCCTGATCACGATCATCGGCGGCAAGTGGACGACGTACCGCCGGATGGCGCAGGATGTCGTGGATAAGGCGGGTGCGCTCGGGCTGCTGCCGCAAAGGCCCTGCGGGACGGAGGATTTCCGCCTTCACGGCTACCGCCCCAACCCCGACCTGAACGACCACCTGTATGTCTACGGAAGCGACGGGCCGCAGGTGAGGGCGCTGGCGCAGGATCCCGCCCTGGGCGAGCGGTTGTCGGACCGCTATGCGTATACGGCCGCCGAGGTGGTCTGGGCAGTGAGGTATGAGATGGCGCGCACGGTGGAGGATGTGCTGGCCCGCCGGGTCCGCCTGCTTTTCGTGGACGCGCGTGAGGCGCAGCGGGCAGCGGAGAAAGTGGCCGGGATCATGGCCCGCGAATTGGACAAAGACCGGCAATGGGCCGACGGGCAGGTCACTGCATTCCATGCGTTAGCGTCCGGTTACTATCCGTCGCAATCCTGACCGATAACTGTTAGCTGTTATTGAAAATGGCCGGAAGCATCCGCTTCCGGTCATTTTCCAATTGGGGTGTGGGGTTATTTCGTGAGGTCGAGCTTCCGGAAGAGGTGTGGATAGTCCGTTTCGATAACGTCCGGCTTCAAAAGGATCTCGGTTTGATAACCCGTTGTTTTTTCCTGTTCCGAGGCTTTTTTGTCGTGCGTCGGGGCGACCGAGATCATGCACATCACGCCGTTTTCGTGCAGCCGGTCGTACAATTCCTGTTGGTCGGGCTTCATGGAGGGCCCCACATAGGCCATCACCTGCCGCCACGGGATCCCGGCCGCGTCATAGCTTTCGAATTCGTCCGGGCTACGGCACCAGCAGGAAAATATCGCATCCGGGTTGCTGTCCAAAATAGCCCGAGCCTGCCCGGCATTATGCACCGTATACATCACGTGGGCCGGATTTCCCAGCGAGGCGATGAAAGCGGTCATGTATTCGATCGGCACGTCTTTGATATCCAGATTGAGGACGGTCTTGCCCCGGCTCCATTCGACGCATTCCGCGAGCGTGGGTATTTTGAACGCGGTCGGGTTGCCGTCGCGATCTTTGAGGTTGAATTGCCGCAACTGCTCGTATGTGTAATCACAGACGCTCCCCGTGCCGTCGGTCGTGCGGTCGATCGTGCGGTCGTGCATCAGCACGATGACGCTGTCTTTGGTCAGCCGGGGGTCGATCTCGAAAAACGATTCGATGGCGCGGAGCGTGTTTTCGAACGACTCGATGCAATTTTCCGGATATCCCGGCGCCATGCCTCCGCGGTGCCCGCTGACGAGGATCGGCCGGTCGGCGGAGTAGCGGAAATAGACCCGGGCATCCTCCGGTGTGGGGATGTCGATGTAGTGGGGCTCGGATGCTTTTGGCTGCGAGCAGGCGGTGGGCGGGAGGGCGATGCCTGCAAGCACAAGCACCTTAAGGAAAAAAGTCTGATTTCTTTTCATGCTGTAAAAATATAAATATATTAGGAATTTCTTTGTGTTTCGAATATGGAAACAAAAAAAGCGTTATCGAAAACAAAAATAACAAAAAAGATTTGAAAGAAAAATAAAATGATTAACTTGCGACACAAAAAAGACCCATATAGACAAAAGTCGAACATTACATGAATAGAATCGAAAAGGCTTTGGCGAATGCGGACGACACCAGGGCTGTGCAGGTGGGGGCGGGGACGCTCTCCGCGGCCGGGACCATGTTCCGCGGGCAATTTCCCGGACAAAAGGCGGTGGTGATCGCCGACGCCACGACGTACGGAATCGCCGGACGGCAGGCGGAAGCGTCGCTGGCGGAGGCCGGCATCGAACGGCAACAGGCCTATGTTTACGACGATCCGGGGCTGCACGCCGAATGGCGCTACGTCGAGATGCTCGACGAATTCCTGCGCGGAACCGATGCGATACCGGTCGCCGTGGGGGCCGGGACGATCAACGACCTGACCAAGCTCTGTGCCTGTCGGGCCGGGCGACGCTATATGTGCGTGGCGACGGCCGCCTCGATGGACGGCTATACGGCCTTCGGCGCTTCGGTCACCTTCGAAGGGGCCAAACAGACATTTGCCTGTCCTGCACCGCAGGCCGTGCTGGCCGATGCGGCGATCATCGCCCGGGCTCCCGCCGAGATGACCGCAGCGGGATACGCCGACCTTTTCGCCAAGATCACGGCCGGCGCCGACTGGATCCTCTCCGAGGAGCTGGGCGTCGAGGCGGTCGATCCACTCTCCTTTTCGATCGTGCAGGACGGCCTGAAGGAGGCCCTGGCCGATCCACAGGCGGTGCGGGGGGGCGGCCAGGCGGCGATCGGCGTGCTGACCGAGGGGCTGATCCTTTCCGGTTTCGGTATGCAGGCCGCGCGCTCCAGCCGTCCGGCTTCGGGAGCCGACCACCAGTTCAGCCACCTGTGGGATATGGAACACCACACGGTGAACGGCGCAGCCCCATCGCATGGGTATAAGGTGAGCATCGGGATGCTGGCCTCCACGGCGCTCTATGAACAGCTTTTCAAAACGGACATCGAAAACCTGGATATAGAGGCCTGCGTGCAGGCATGGCCCGGATTGGAGGCGGCAGAACGCTACGCCCGCGCGCTCTTTGCCGGGACCGATTTTCCGGAGATCGGGGTGCAGGAAACCCGCGCCAAGTACATCCCCGCGGAACGGTTGCGCGAGCAGCTGGCGCTGCTCCGGTCGAACTGGCCGCGGATCAGGCACCGCCTGCAGGATCAGCTCGTCCCGTTCGCCGAGGCTAGGCAATGCCTGCGGTTGGCCGGGGCGCCGGTCGATCCCGAGCAGATCGGCATTACGCGTGAACGCCTCTATAATAGTTTCATCCGGGCCCAGCACATCCGCCGCCGTTTCACGATCCTGGACCTCGCCGTACGGATCGGATGCCTCGATCGTTGGGTCGACGCTATTTTTGCCCCGGGCGGCGAATGGGGGCCCGGTAAATAATGTAATTTTGTTTGCGAAATTCACGATAAGCATGATCAAAACGACTAACCCGCATGGAAAAAGCAGCTGACCAGAGAGATACCGCCAGACAATTCAAATACTGGCAGACGCGCACGATTATCGTGACGATGATCGGGTATGCGCTTTTCTATTTCGTCCGCAAGAATTTCAGCTTGGCCATGCCCGGCATGGAGGCCGACCTGGACATCTCGAAAACGGGACTCGGGATCTTCCTGACGCTGAACGGACTGATCTACGGCCTTTCGAAATTCGTGAGCGGGATCATCGGCGACCGGGTGAACGCCCGTTTCTTCATGGCGATCGGGCTGGCTTTATGCGCCCTGGCGAATTTCGCCTTCGGTTTCGGGCAGGACGTGAGCGAGTGGATCACCGGAGAGAGCTCGGGCACTCAGTTCACCAACACGCTGATTCTTTTCATGGGGATCATGTGGGTGGTCAACGGCTTGTTGCAGGGCTCGGGTTTTCCGCCCTGCGCGCGTCTGCTCACCCACTGGATACCGCCCGGCGAGCTGGCGACCAAAATGTCGTTCTGGAACACCTCCCATTCGATCGGCGCCGCCCTGGTAATGATCCTCTGCGGTTACATCATGGGGCATATGGGGATGGGCCCCGATCATGTGGGGGCCTGGAAATGGTGCTTCTGGATCCCGTCGGGGATCGCTTTCGCCGGAGCCGTCGGCCTGTTCGTCTTCCTGCGCGACACGCCGACTTCCGTAGGGCTTCCTGAATTGCCCGGGACGGAGAAAGTGCAGAAGTCCGACAAAAAATCGAAGGAAGAGAAGGCATTCCTGTACCGGCACGTCTTCGGAAACCCGCTGATCTGGATCCTTTCGATCGCCAACTTCTTCGTCTACATCGTCCGTTTCTGCGTATTGGACTGGGGGCCCACGCTGCTCAGCCAATCGAAGAACGTGAGCATGGCGAACGCCGGCTGGCTGGTGGCCATGTTCGAGATCGCCGGCATCCTCGGGATGATCGTCGCGGGCCGTGTGACCGACAAATACCTGGGCGGGCGGGCCCACCGCACCTGCGTCTATTGCATGGCCGGGGCGGCGCTGTTCATCCTGATTTTCTGGCAACTGCCTCAGAACGCCCCCATCTGGATGCTCTATGCTTCGCTGTGCGTTTCCGGATTCTTTATCTACGGCCCACAGGCGCTGATCGGCATCGCCGCGGCCAACCAGGCGACCAAGAAAGCGGCTGCCACGGCGATCGGTTTCACCGGCCTGTTCGGCTACGCCAGCACGATCGTCTCGGGCGTGGGCGCGGGATGGCTGGCCCAACACTACGGTTGGACGTACGTCTATATCGCCATGACGGGATTGTCGGTGGTCGGGTTGCTGATCTTTATGCTGATGTGGAAAGCCAAACCGAACGGATATGACGAACTGCAGTAACGCCCCAGGGGCAAGTGAGTTGCCGCAGCGCCTGCGCCGGATCCGGCATGTGGCGCTCGACATGGACGGCACGATCTATATGGGAGATACGCTGTTCCCCTGGACGATCCCCTTCCTCAAACAGTTGAAGCAAATGGGCATAGGCTATACCTTTTTGACCAACAACTCTTCGCGCAGCACGACGGATTACCTCGACAAACTCGCCGCGATCGGGATACGGACCGCACGGGAGGAGATTTATACGACCGTCGGGGCAACGGTCGACTACCTGCGCAGCCGGTATCCCGGCATCGGGCGGCTGTTCGTCCTGGGCACCCCGGGCGCGGTTCGGGAGTTCGAGGAGAACGGTTTTGTCGTGACAGGGGACGATCCCGACGATGTTCCGCACGCCGTGGTGGTCGCTTTCGACACGACGCTCGACTATCCGCAATTGTGTCGCGCAGCGTGGTGGGTGTCCCGCGGGCTGCCCTACCTGGCGACCAATCCGGACAGGGTGTGCCCCACCGACGAGCGGGTCGTGCTGGTCGACTGCGGATCGATCTGTAAAAGCATCGAAGAGGCGACCGGCCGGCGTCCCGACGCCGTCGTGGGCAAACCCGATCCGCGTATGCTGCAAGGCATCCTCGCCCGCCACGGGCTTCGCCCGGACGAGGTGGCCGTGGTCGGCGACCGCATCTATACCGACGTGGCGCTGGCGCGAAACGCACACGCGCTGGGGGTGCTGGTGCTCTCGGGGGAAACGACCCGCGAGGCGGCCGCCGAAGCCGATATACCGCCCGATATTACGCTGCGCGACCTGGGGGAATTCGGGGCTTTGCTCTGCGAAGCCCACCGCCCGGCCTCGGCAATCGGGACGCCGGAAAAAACTTGCTTAATCCTGTAAATGCAATAGAATGAAGAAGTCCTTATTTGCCTTATTGTTTTCCCTGCTGATAACGGCGCCGTTTTCCCATGCGACGGCGCAACAGTTTGTTCGCAGGACCCTCGATCGTGCCACTACGCAGGTCGCCCTGATGGATTCCGAAATCGCCGACACGACGCTTTACCCCACCAGCCTGGATCGTAACGGCCGGCTCGAACTGAAATCCATCCGGAGTTGGGTCAGCGGCTTTTTCCCGGGCAACGCGTGGTATATGTATCTGTACACGCAGGACCCCGAGTGGCTCGGTATCGCCCGCAAACGCACGGCGGCATTGGCCCCCCTGGCCGATTACGACCGCACGCACGACCTGGGCTTCATGGTCGGCTGCCCGGTGGAGTTGGGCCTGCGGCTGACGGGGGACGAGGCGTACAAAAACCTGCTGGTCGCGACCTCGGAAACACTCATCACGCGATTCAACCCGGCCGTCGGCCTGATCCGTTCATGGAACAACAAGGATGGGGCGGCCGACCCGTTCAAAGTCATCATAGACAATATGATGAACCTCGAAATGTTGTTCCGCGCCAGCAAATGGACGGGGGATCCGAAATTCCGGGAGATCGCCGTTACGCACGCCAACACCACGCTGGCCAACCATTTCCGCGAGGACGGCAGCGCCTATCACATCGTCACTTACGACAGCCGCAGCGGCGCGGTCACGGGCCATCTCGGCGGGCAGGGGTACTCCGAAACGTCGGCCTGGGCGCGCGGCCAGAGCTGGGGGCTATACGGGTTCACGATGTGCTACCGCGAAACGGGGGATAAGCGTTACCTGGAGCGCGCGGTCCGCAGCGCCGAATACATACTGAATCATCCCAACCTCCCTTCCGATGGCGTCCCGTACTGGGATTTCACCGCGCCCGGCATCCCCAATGAAGAACGGGACGCCTCGGCCGGGGCGATCATCACATCGGCATTGCTCGAACTTTCCGGATACGTTCCACAGCAGCAATCGCAGCGCTATATGAAGGCCGCGCGGCACATCCTGAAAAGCCTCGCTTCGGACCGGTACATGAACCCCGCCGGCTCGGCGCACGGCTTCATCCTCTCGCACAGCGTCGGGCACAAGCCCGGCGGCAGCCAGATAGACGTGCCGATCATCTATGCGGATTACTATTTTATCGAGGCGTTGCTGCGCTACGGGAAGCTAATGAGTATCAAATAAATTTGCATTACGGATATGAAAAGATCGATCTTATTATTGGTTTTCCTTTGCACGCTGGCCGGCGCCAGGGGGCAGGCTTTCGATTATGCCGCCATCGCGCCGCATCCGCGGCTGTTGCTGCCCCGCGGCGGCGAGCAGGCGATCCGCAGCACGGTGGACCGCGTCCCCGGACTTCAACCCATCCATGCGTCCATCATCGCTTTTTGCGACGAATCACTGACCGCGGCGCCCCTCGAACGGGTTCTGCAAGGCAAGCGGTTGCTGGACGTGTCGCGGGTGATGCTCAAGCGGATCTATTACCTGTCGTATGCCTACCGGATGACCGGCGACGAACGCTATTGCGCGCGGGCGGCACAGGAAATGGAGGCGGCCTGCGCCTTCAAGGACTGGAATCCGATCCATTTTCTCGACGTGGGCGAGATGGTGCTCGGGCTGGCGATCGGCTACGACTGGCTCTACGAAAAACTTTCCGACGATACGCGCGCCCTCATCCGGCAGGCCATCGTGGAGAAGGGTTTCGCTCCGGCGGCTATCCCAAAATACGGGGACAAGTGCTACAAGCGCATGAACAACTGGAACCAGGTCTGCAACGCCGGATTGGTTTACGGCGCGCTGGCTATTTATGAGGACCATCCCGAACGTAGCCGGGAGATCATCGAGAAGTGTATGCAGAGCAATCCCTCCGTCATGAAGATCTATGCTCCGGACGGCGGCTATCCGGAAGGATACAACTACTGGGGCTACGGCACCGGTTTCGAGGTCATGCTGATCGCCGGGCTCGAAAGCGCGCTGGGGCATGACGGAGGCCTTTCGGCGAGCGAAGGATTCCTCGAATCGGCCGAATTCATGCAGTTCATGGCAGGCCCGTCCGGCATCTCGTTCAACTTTTCCGATGCGCCGCCGCGGGCCGACCGGCAGATCATGTTCCCCTGGTTCGCCAAACGGACCGGGAACAGCTCCCTGTTGCGTGATTTCATATCCGACGCGGATAATAAGGATACGCAATTCGCGGAACACCGCCTGTTGCCGACCCTGCTGGTATTCGCATGCCAGACCGATTGGTCGACAGTGCGGACGCCTTCGAAACGCACCTGGTTCAGCCGGGGTAAGACCCCCGTTTACATCTACCGGACGGGCTGGGATTCGCCCCGCGACCTCTACCTGGGCGTCAAGGGCGGGTCGGCCGCCACGTCGCACGCCCATATGGATGCCGGCTCATTCGTTTTCGATGCGCTGGGCGAGCGCTGGGCCATGGATTTAGGGATGCAGAATTATTACTCGCTGGAGAGCCGGGGGATCGACCTGTGGAGCAAGAAGACGAACAGCGGCCGCTGGAACGTCTTCCGTATCGGAAACTCCTCACATAACACGCTGACCGTGAATGGACGCCATCACCAGGTCTCCGGATTCGCCCCCATCACCGATACGATCTCGACCCGCCGCAGCCACGGTGCTGTGATCGACCTGACGGAGATCTTCGGCAAAAACCTGAAGCGGGCCGAACGGACCGTCACCGTCGAAAAAGACCGTTTCCTGCTGGTCTGCGACCGGATCGAGACCGGCGACCAACCCGCCCGGATCGAGTGGATCATGTGTACGCCGGCAGAAGCCGTGGTGACGAAGAAAAACCAGATCGAACTGGTGCGGAATGGAAAGCGGATGACGCTGGCCGTCGACGCCCCCGGATGCGAGGTGCGAATGTGCATATGGCCGAACGATCCGCCGCACGACTACGACGCGCCGAATCCCGGAACGGTCCGGGTCGGATTCGATACGGATATTGCCCCCGGGCAGAGCCGGACGTTGAGTGTCAGGCTGGTTCCTAAACATTAATTCAACGTGAGTTCGATGAATTCTAATATGCTGGTGATTCATGTCTTGATGTTTAGTGCGCTTCTCTTGTATAGCCGAACTCACATTATTCGTTCCGCTGCGCTGGCATATTCCCCCCTGCCCCCCTTTGAAAAAGGGGGGTGCGCCAGGCCAACGCACCCTTTGCTCGGAACGGCATTTTTATGTGATTGATTTTCAATAATTAAATTCGCCAAACTCGCGTTAATTCATCATAATCATGAAATTCAATGTTGTATTTTCCTGCATCTGTCTGTGCCTGGCCGCTTGTAACGCAGAGGGAAAGAGGGATGCACAGATCAGCGTAATATCCTTCAACGTGCGGCTCGACAATCCGGTGGACGGCGACAACCGGTGGGACAACCGCAGGCAGGCCGCCGCCGCGATGGTCAACCGGGAGCAACCGACGCTCCTGGGACTTCAGGAGGCGCAGCCCCACCAGATCACTTACCTGGCGAACCATTGTCCCGGTTACGGCTGGTACGGTATCGGCCGAGAAACGGGCAAGGTTCCCCCCGCGACGGACACCTACGCGCCGGAGGAGACAATGGTGATTATGTGGCGCGAGGCCGACGTCGAATTGCTGGACAAGGGGACTTTCTGGCTTTCGCCCACGCCCGACACCCTGTCGAAAGGGTGGGACGCCTATTGCAACCGGACGTGTGCGTGGTGCCTGTTCCGCCATAAGGCGTCGGGCCGGGAGTTCTATTTTTTCAATACGCACCTCGACCACATCGGCAAAACGGCCCGCGCCGAATCGATGAAATTGATCGTCGAGCAAATGGAAAAAATCAACGACAGGCATCTGACGGTGTTCCTGACGGCCGATTTCAATTCCCGTACCACGAACGCGTGCTTTGACCCGCTGCACGCCTGCATGCAGGACGCCCGTGCGCAAGCGCATGAAACGGACAACCAGCCGACCTGGAACGGATACGGGGTGAAGTCGAGCCCGAATTGGCTGGATCATATTTTCTTTGCCGGAGATCATTGCGTCGCCATGCGTTTCCGTACGCTTACCGACGACTACGGTGTCCCCTATATCTCGGATCATTATCCGGTCGAGGCCCTGTTCCGGCTGGGAAAGTAAACGGGAAATGACTCGGCACGATTTCGATCTGCCGTGTGATTATAAGAGCGTGGCCAGCTGCCAGGCTTGTATGTGCTTAATTCCATTCCTGGATGGCAGAGCCACGTCGTCGAGCGATACGACCCACTTTTCGTAATTGTCCGGAATGGCTTCGAGCGCGGAATATTCACGCTCGATGGTTTTATCGTCGGCCAGCAGATAGGTGCTTTGCAGGTAGATCAGCCGGTCACCTTTCGTGGCAACGAAATCCACCTCCTTGTCCCTGATCGCACCCACATAGACCCTGTACCCGGCCCGGCGCAATTCGAGGTAAACGAGATTTTCGAGCATATGCCCGGCACCGTAGCCGAATCCCGGATAAAGGTAATTTTTGTACGACAGGTCGTTCGCGTAATATTTGCAGTTGCCCGATATGACCTCTTTGCCCTTGATGTTGTAGCGCTCGGCCTTGTGCACCAGAAATGCGTCCTCGATGTACCCGATGTAGTTCGAAAGGGTTTCATAACTGGTCTTGCGCTTTTTCGAGGCGAAGAAGTTGACGATATTTGTTATCGAAACCAGTGCTGAAGCGTTATTGACCAAGTAGACGAAAACATCCTCAAGCAGCCGCGCATCCTTGATACTGTTGCGCTGTATGATGTCGCGCAGAAGCACTGTGTCTTTGACTGCCGACACATAGTTATAGCGGGTTTCGCGGCTCGGCAACCAGAACAACTCTGGCAATGCCCCCTCCTGCATATAATCGAGGCACGTTTGCTTTGAGGGCGTTTTGTGCTTCAGCTCCAGGTACTCGCCATAGCTGAAAGGCATGATCTCGAACGACACATAGCGGCCCGATAGCAGCGTAGCCAATTCACCGGAAAGCATCCGTGAATTGGAGCCGGTTATGAATATCTCGTAGCTATCGACGAAATCCTGCGACCAGGAGTTGACGACGCGCTCCCAGCCGTCGATGTTCTGTATCTCATCCACGAACAGATAAACCTTGCCCTGAGGGGCGATGGTTTCGCGGTAAGCGGCCACCAACTGTTCCAACTGTTTGTAGTTGGTCAGAAAATCGAACTCCGTAAATTCCTTGTTTATATAAAGGATATTCTTGGACGGGATGCCTTTCCCGATCAGCCGGGCGGCGATCTGGCGAAGCACATAGCTTTTCCCCGCGCGGCGTTGCCCTACGAGTACTTTTATCAGATTATTGCCAGCATAGTCGAATATCTTGTCGGTGTATCCACTCCGCAAAAGACCCATATCCGGAACTTTGCCGTTCCAAAAATTATATTTTTCGAGCGCCCTCAATTTTTCTTTCATAATTGAAAATATTTATGCAAATATAAAAATATTCAGTCACACCTGAAAATTATTTGAAAAATAATCCAACATCATACATCCGACAGGGGTATCCATTCGCGCGATTTCCGCCCCCGTTTTCCCGCTTTCGCTTCCCCCGGAATTTCCGGAAAACCTTCCCGCCATCCATACTATATTGCTTCTCAGCATATAAAAAAGTCCTGGCTGAAGAGCGCTAAATAAGAGCGACCTGCATTTTTGCAGGTCGCTCTTCTTTTTGTGATTTGTTTCGATTCGGGATCACCACCCTTGCGCCGCGGAGGTTTCGATCTCCACCGAGATGGATTTCAAGCCTTTGGCCCAGGCCTCGAAAGTGATCTTGCCGGGCTGGTCGGCGGACTGCACGATGGCGGTCAGCCTTCCGGAGAACAGGGGCATGCGGGGCAGGTGGAAGAGGTCCAGCGAGGTCGGGTCGCCGTTGGCGGCGGCGCGGAAACGACCGGCGCCCGTCACGTGGAAATTCACCATTCGGCTTTCGGTGGGACAGGGGTTTCCCTGGGCGTCCACGACGCTAACCTCGATGTAGGCCAGGTCCGCGCCGTCGGCGGCGAGGGCGGGGCGGTCGACCGTGACCTTGAGGCTGTGCGGTTTGCCGCAGGTGCGTACGGTTTGCTCGGCGCATACCTTGCCGGAAGCGTCGTATGCGACCACTTTCAGCTCCCCGGGTTGGTAGACCGCGTCGTTCCACATCAGGCGGTAACGCTCGGTCAGCGAGTTGTCGTTTTTACTGCGTATCCCCTGGCTTTTCCCGTTGATGAAGAGCTCCGCCGAGGGGTAAGAGGTATAGACGAACACGGGCGTGACCTGCCCCTCGCGTCCCGGCCACGTCCAATGCGGCAGCACGTGCAGGGTGGGCTCGCTGCGATTCCAGATGCTGCGGTAGAGGTAGTAGCGGTCTTTGGGGATCGAGGCCAGGTCGATGGCGCCGAACATCGAGGAGTGGTTGGGCCAGCCCATTTCGTCATAGGGCGTAGGCTCGCCCAGGTAATCGAAGCCGGTCCACAGGAACTGCCCGATCGTCCAGGGATAGTCGTCCGCCAGGGCGAAATCCTCGTCCGGGATATTCGACCACCAGCAATGCTCCAGGTCGTACGAAGAGCTCTGGTGGTCGGCATAGACGGCGCTCGCTTTCTGCTCCGCGGGGAATTTGTAGACCCCGCGCGAAGAGACGGTCGAGGCGGTCTCGGTGCCCAGCACGAGGTTCTGCGGCAGGCGGTCGTAGGCCTCCTTGTAGCGGTGCACGCGGTAGTTCAGGCCCGGCACGTCGACCAGGGCGGCGAAACCGTTGTCCAGCACGCAGTCGACCTGGTCCATGCCGCAGGTCACGGGGCGCGTGGGGTCTTCGCGGTGGCAGATCTCCTGCAGGAAAGAGGCCACCTTATACCCCTGCGGGCTGCATTGTGTGGGGACCTCGTTGCCGATGCTCCACATCACCACCGAGGGGTTGTTGCGGTAGCGGTGCAGCATGTTGACCATGTCGCGCTCGGCCCACTCGTTGAAAAAGCGGTGGTAGCCGTTCTCGCACTTGGCGATCTCCCACTCGTCGAACGGTTCGAGCATCATCATAAAGCCCAGCTCATCGCACAGCGCGACCAACTCGGGGGCGGGCATGTTGTGGGCGGTACGGATGGCGTCGCAGCCCATGTCGCGCAGCAGGGTGAGCTGGCGGCGCAGGGCGGCCACGTTGACCGCGGCGCCCAGGGGGCCCAGGTCGTGGTGGTTGCATACGCCCTGGAACTTGCGGTGTTTGCCGTTCAGGTAGAATCCTTTGTCGGCGATCAGTTCGATCGAGCGGATGCCGAAGCGCGTGGAATAGGTATCGACCAGTTCATCGTCGAGCCAGACCTGCGTTTCGGCCCGGTAAAGCACAGGGGTTTCCGGCGACCACAGGCGGGGTTTTTCGAGGATGAAATGCTGTTCCAGCGGACGGCCGTGGCTGACGGTCTGCGTGTTGGTCTTAGTCGCCACGACAGCGTCGCCGGCATCCAGGATGCGGGTTTGCAGGCGGATATTGAGCCCTTCGGCGTTTTCGATCCGGGTCTGCAGGCGCACCGAGGCGAAATCCTCCCCGACGCGTGGGGTGGTCACATAGGTGCCCCACACAGGCACATGGACCTTGCCGGTCACCACCAGGTGGACGTTGCGGTAGAGTCCGGCGCCGGGGTACCAGCGCGAGGACTGCGGCCGGTTTTCCAGCCTTACGGCCAGGACATTCCCTACCCCGCCGGGATTGAGGCAGTCCGTGACGTCGACATGGAACGAGTTGTAGCCGTTGGGCCAGAAACAGGCCTGCTGCCCGTTGACCCACACTCTCGCCTCGCTCATCGCCCCGTCGAACAGCAGCGTCACGCGCTGCGAGGCCGCGTCGAAACCGGCCACATCGAACGTGCGGCGGTACCATCCCGTCCCCACATAGGGCAGACCGCCCGTGCGTCCGGTCTTTTCAGACGCCTGCTCCTCCATATTCTGCGTGATGGCGACCGTTTGCAGGTCGTGACGGCGGTCGAAGGGGCCGTAGATCGCCCAGTCGTGCGGGATATCCACCCGCTGCCACCCGTGATCGTCGTAGCCGGACGCCGAGGCCTCGGGATGGTCGCCTTTCGTAAAGCGCCACCCCCTGTCGAGCAACCGCTGCTCCCTGGGGGCAGCCCCCAGGGAGAGCGTCGCAAGCAGCAGCAGCGCGGTCAGGGCATGCCTCATAGCGCGAACGCGTCGAGGGCTTCGGTCGGGCGGCCGTTGGCGGCGAAAGCGCCCAGGGCATAGTTCTGCCACGCCGGGTTGGACATCGGCTCCCAGTAGAACACGCCCTGGCATTTGTAATCCTTCAAAGCCCGGGTCTGGGTGATCATGGCCGAGAGGTAGGCCTTGGCCGTGGCGGCGTCGTTCCACTGGTAGCCGACCTCGACGATCATCGAGGGGGTGCGGAACGTGGCCCACATGCTCTCCATGTTGGCGATGCAGTTGGCCAGCGTGTCCTGCCAGTTCATGCCGCTGTAAGCCGGATAGAGTGACATGCCGATGATGTCGAATTTGGCGCCGTTGTTATAGAGCCCGCCGATGATCCAGTGGAACAGGTTCTGGTCGTAGCCGTTGTTGATGTGCACGATCACTTTGGTGTTGGGGTAGACCTCCTTGGCCGCGTAATAGCCGGCGTTGTGCAGCGCGGCGTAATTCGCCATGTTCGAGTTGGTCGCCCGGCCGTCCTCCCAGAGCATGCCGCCCGAGGTCTCGTTGCCGACCTGCACCCAGGCCACGTCGATGCCTTCGTCCTTGATCGCCTGCAGCACGTCCTTGGTGTGGTCCGCCACAGCCTGCTTGAGCCCTTCGAAGTCGAGCGAGCGCCATGCGGCGGGTTTGTTCTGTTTTTCAGGGTCGGCCCACGAGTCGCTGTAATGGAAGTCGATCATGATGCGCATGCCCAGGGCGTGGGCCCTTTTGCACTTGTTGACCACGTCGGCCTTGCCGCACCAGGCGTTGGTGCCGCTCGGGTTGACCCACACGCGGAAGCGCAGCGCGTCCATACCGAGCGATTTCATCAGGGCCATGCCCTCCATCTGGTTACCCCCGGCGTCGTAGAATTTCACACCGCTGTTCTCCCACTGGGTCAGCCAGCCGATGTCGGCGCCCTTGGCGAAGTCCACGGGCACGATGGGCGGGTCCGGTTCCACGTAGGGGCGCTGCTGGTCGTCGTCGCAGGCGGTTAAGGCAAAGAGGGCTAAAGCTATGGCAAATATGTACCTTTTCATAATGGCGTCTTTTTTATTGCTGTGCGAATGTGTAGGTAAGTCTGGAAGGATCGCTGAAATTGAGCGTGATCAGGTAGCTGCCCGTCCCGGGGATGGTGATGTAGCCGTTCGAGGTCCTCGACAGCACGCCCTCCCTTTCGGGGTCGGCGTAATAGTAGACCGGGGTGGAGGAGTAGGTGCCCAGGTTGTTGTTCAGGGCGACGATGATCCGCGCGCCGCCGGTGGTGGAGGTGAAGTTCACGGTGGCGGTCCACAGGTTGGTGGTCGTGTTGCGGGTGAAGGCGTTGGCGGAGGTACTGTTGCTGTTGAACGCGCCGGATATGTTCACCCGGTTCACCTGGCTGCGGCCCCAGGTCATGTTGCCCAGGTTCGCGACCACGAAGTCATAGCGGACCGCTCCCTTTTCTTCCCACATGTTCCATTGGTCGCCGCTGGTGTCGAGTACGTACTGGCCTGCGGTCGGACTGCCGCCGTAGATGGTGGCGGTGGCGTCGGTGGCGGTGTAGAACTTGAAATTCCACCAGTTCGCGGGGAACGGCACGAAGCCTTCGAAAAAGTCGCCGCCTAACATCGAGCAGAGTTTGAAGGGGAAATCCTGGCCGGTGTTCGAGTTCACGTCGCGCAGGTAAAGGAACGTGGGGAACTGCGCGGGCGTGACGTCCACGGCGATCACGTTGCTGTAAACGGGCGGCTGGTTGGCCCCGAGCAAGCTCTGCAGGCGGAAGTAGACGGTTCCCGTTTCATTCGACTGGATGCCGAGCTTATTCTTGGCCAGCGTGTTGAGCGATTCGCCGGTAAAGGTCACCTCGGCGCCCGGCGCGGCGTACTCGACGATTGCAGAGGAAAAATCCTGCTCGCGCGAAGCCTGCAACAGGTTCGAGCGGACGCCGCCGACCGGGTTGATCGAATTGACGTCGGTCGACAGGGCGGACTGGTCCCAGGAGAGGGTGAGCACGACCGATTCGCGGGTGCCGTTGGTGACCACCACGGCCTGCTGCTGGGTGTTGAGTGCAGCGCTGTCGTTGCCCTGGATCACGGGCTTGTCACCGTCTTTCTCGCACGAAAGGAGCAACAGGGCGGCGGCGGCGGCAAACAATTTTATCGTTTTCATACTTGTGTGCTATTAATAGTTGTTGTTGTAAATATTCGGGTTGGCCGAAGTTTCCGAGCGCGGGATCGGATAGAGGTTGTACTTCTCATTAACACCCTGGCCGGAGACGAAATTGCCTTTCCATTCCCAGAGGTAGCTCCCCGAGGTGAACAGGCCGTAGCGGATCAGGTCCGTGCGGCGGATCATCTCGAAATAGAGCTCGCGGCCGCGTTCGTCCAAAAGGAAGTCGAGGGTCAGGTCGCCGTCCGCGATGTTGCCCGCCGCACTATTGTTGTAGGCGCGGGTGCGGAGCTGGTTCACGTAGCCCAGCGCTTCGCCGCGGGTCGCCCCGGTGCCGCCGCGCAGGACCGCTTCGGCCAGCATCAGGTAGACGTCCGCCAGGCGCAGGACGACCACGTCGGTGTTGGCGCCGTTGTCGGCCGTGTTGGAGGCCTGCGCACCCGCGTCGGTCAGGTTGGTCCATTTGCGCGAGAGGTAGCCCTGGCTCTTGTTATCCATCACGGTGACCGTCTGGGTCTGTCCCGAGGTGATGAAGTTGCCGCGCACGTCGGCGCTGTTCGTGAATTTGGAGGAGAACGTCCCCAGCACGCGGAAGTTGTCCCAACCTCCGGTGACGCCGTAGGTGGATGCGTAGGGGGCGTAGTCGCTCGATACCTGCCCGCAGATCAGGTACGTGGTGCCGCCCCAGGTGGAGGTGTGCTCGCTGTCGCAGGCGAAGGAGAAGAGGATCTCGTTGGTGCGCAGGTCGTTGTCGGCGTTGAACAGTTTGCTGTAAGTGCCTTCGAGCGAGTAACCGTCGGCGATCACGTTTTTGCAACAGGTGATGCACTGGGTATAGTATTCGTTGCCGGTATAGACCTTGCCGTTCAGGTAGACCCTCGCCAGCAGTGCCCAGGCGGCGCCGGCGCTCACGCGGCCCTTGACCACGGCCGTGCGCGAGGGAAGTTCGGCGGCGATCGCGTTGAGTTCACCCACGATATAGTTGAACAGGTCGGCCCTTTCGATCGCGGCGGGAATGAATGCCCCGATGGGGTCGTTCTCGGTGACGAAGGGGACGCGGCCGAAGAGGTCCATCGCGTGCCAGTAGGCCATCGCGCGGATGAAGCGGGCGTCGTTGCGCATCCCCCGGATCTCAGCCTGCTCGGCTTCCGTAAAACGTCCTATATTGCCGTCGGTCGAGTTCTTGATGAACTCGTTGCACAGGGTGATGGCGTAGTAGACGCGGTAGTACATATCCTCGGTCCACGCGTCGTTGATGTCCCAGGTCATGAAGGTAAGGCCCGACATCACGTCGCCGCCGAGCCACGTGTAGGCCACCTCGTCCGTCGGGACTTCCTGCAGGTTGAAATAGCAGCGGATGTAGTCCTCGTTGCGGTTGCTGGAGCTGATGTCGGCGTTATCGCCCGCCTTGTCCTGCCCGCGGGTGACGAACGAGCAGTAGATCTTGGCCAATACCGAGCGGTAGTTGCTGACCGAGGTGTAGACCGAAGCGCTGGTGGTCTCGACCTTCGGGTACTGGTCGAGCTCGTTCATGCACGAGGTCGCCGCCACGAGGGCCATCACGCATATACTGATTGCTGATACTATCTTTTTCATTTCCGTTTCGTTTTTTCGGTTAGAACTGGAGGGCTACGCCGAGCGAGAAGATCCGCGGGCGGGGATAGAACGACTGGTCGACGCCGTTGTAGATCTCGGGATCGACGCCCGTGTACTTGGTGATCGTGAAGACGTTCTGGGCGATGGCCGAGACCCTCAGCACGACGTTACGCAGGTCGAAGTTGTAGGAGAGCGTCAGGTTGTCCATCTTCAGGAACGAGGCGTTCTCGACGTAGTAGTCCGAATAGTACTGGCGGCTCTTGAAGCCGGTGTCCAGGTAGCTGCTGTGCAGGTTGTTGATCTGCGATACCTTGTAGGAGACGGTCTCCCACGCGCCGGTGTTCATCGCCATCGCGTTGTAGGCGTAGTTGCCGATGTTGGCGCGCAGCGAGGTGGAAAGGTTCCAGCGCTTGTAGTCGACCGATGTGGAGAAACCGAGCATCCAGTCGGGCGCGGGCGAGTGGTAGCGGTACAGGTCGCCGGTGCCCAGGTCGCCCGAGCCGTCCAGGTCCGCGTAGGCGCCTTCGACGGGTTGTCCCTGCTGGTTATAGAGTTGTTTGTAGACGTAGAACGAATAGGGGGCGTAGCCTTCCGTGAAGACCTGCACCTGCTTGCCGTCCACGGTCGGGCCGACCAGTGTGTTGGGCGACGCGCCGCCCGGCACGAGGTTCAGGTTGGTGATCTCCACCTGCTGCCAGGTGGCGTTGGCGCTCAGGCTCCATTTCCAGTTGCGGGTATCGACGGGGATGGCCGTCAGGGAGAGCTCCACGCCGCGGCTTTTCACGTTCCCCACGTTGGTGGTGATGAATTTGTCGAAGTTCGTCCCGGCGGGCACGGGGACCGTGGCCAGCAGGTCTTCGGTTTGGCGCGAGTAGAGGTCGACGCTACCGGTAAGGCGGTTTCTGAGGAAGCCGAAATCCAGGCCGGCGTTATAGGCGGTAGTCGTCTCCCATTTGATGTTCTGGTCGTAGGCCTCGGGGCGCAGGGTGGTGTAGAACGCGCCGCCGAAAGGATATTGCACTTCAGGCTGTCCGGCGGTATAGACGGCCAGGTAGGCGTAATTGCCGATGCCGTCCTGCTGGCCGGTCACACCGTAGCTGAGCCTCAGTTTCAACTCGCTCACCGCGCGGCTCTCGCGCAGGAAGGACTCCTTCGAGATGCGCCAGGCCAGGGCCGCCGAGGGGAAGGTACCCCAGCGGTTGTCGGGATTGAAGCGGGACGTGCCGTCGCGGCGGATGGTGAACGTGGCCATGTAACGCGAATCGTAGGCGTAGTTCAGGCGGCCGTAGAAGGAGATCAGCGTGTGGGCGGAATAGGCTTCCGGGGCGCTGCTGAGGACCGCTCCTTCATCGCTCAGGGTCTGCGTGGCCGGGTTGGAATAGCTCCATTTCTGGAAATCGTAGCCCGCGGTCGCGTCGACGGTGCTTTTGATCTTATCGAAACTCTTGTTGTAGTTCAGGTACGAGGTGAAGAGTTTGTTCTTGCTGTTGATCGGGCCGTAGGCATAGTTGCTGCCGCCGGAGGTGAAGGCCTGGGCGCTGGTGGCGGGAATGTTCGTCCAACCGCTGTTGCGGCCTTCGTCGTAGCCCATCGTGATGTGGGCCCTCAGTTCGGGCAGAAAATGCATCTTGTAATCCACATCGAAGTTGCCGATGAAACGGTCGTATTTGCCCTGGTCGTCGCGCTGCTCCAACAGGCCGACGGGGTTCAGCACGGCCGCTACCTCGGGTACGCCCCGGATGACGCCTTCCGTAAAGCCGCCGAAAGCGTTCTTGCCCGAATAGACGGGAAGCGTGGGGTTGAAGACGGCGGCATTCCACAGCGCCGTGTTGGTGGCGTAATGGTTCTTGCTGTGCGAATATTTGGCGTTGGCGGTCACTTTGAGGTGGTCCTCGAAAAACGAGGGCGAGAGCACCAGGTTGACGGTGCCCATATCTTTGCGGTCCGATTTCACGATCCCATCGCCGTGGTTGTAGCCTACCGAAGCGCGGAAAGGAAGCACGCGGGCGATGTTGCCGCCCAGGCTGAGGTTCTGGTCGCTCACGAAGCCGTAGCGGGTCGCCTCATCGTACCAGTCCGAGGTGATGCCCGTGCCCAGCAGGGCTTTCTGGTCGGCGTTCCCCTCGCGGTTGATCAGCGCGCGGTACTCCTCGGCCGAGAGCACGTCGACCGAGCTGGTCGGGGCGAGCAACGACTGGGTGGTGCTGAAGCTGACCTGCAGGCAGCGGTCTTTCACCGCTTTTTTGGTCGTGATCAACAGCACGCCGTTCGAGGCGCGCGAACCGTAGATCGCCGTCGAGGAGGCGTCCTTGAGCACCGTCATGCTCTCGATGTCGTTCGGGTTGATCAAATCGATGGACGAGCCGCTCTCCAGGGGCACGCCGTCCACGACGATCAGCGGGTCGTTGCTGGCGTTGAGCGAGGCGCCGCCGCGGATGCGGATGGTGCTGCCGCCCGAGACGGAGCCGCCGCCGGAGACGATCTGCACACCGGCCAGTTTACCGTTGATCAGCTGCTCGGGCGAATTGACCGTACCCGTGTTGAAATCCTTGGTCGAGACCGTGGCGATCGAGCCCGTCAGGTCGCTTTTGCGCTGGGTACCGTAACCGATCACCACCACTTCGTTGATCTGGTTGCTTCCCTGTTCCATGCGGATGGCCAGTTGCGAGCGGCCTTCGAGCAGGATGGTCTGCGTGCCGTAGCCGACGTACGCGACCTCGACCCGGTCCGCGTCCCCGGGGACCTGGAACGAGAAACGGCCCTCCTTGTCGGTGCTCGTCCCGGCACTGGATCCGGGGACGACTACGCTTACTCCGGCCATCGGGACGCCGTTTTCATCGAGGACCGATCCGGAAATCACTTTCCCCGTGTCCTGTCCTGCGGCGGATAGAACGCCCGCCAGCAGCAATATACTTGCGGCCAACTTGCGTAAATGATTAAGCAGGTTACATTTCATAAAGTTTTGTTTTTAGGTAATGTTGTAGTATAGGATCTGTTTTTGGTTGCTATTCGAGCCAGACGGCGCCTATCTCCAGCCAGCCCTCCTTTTCGGTCTGCGGTCCGGTGGAGAGTTCCACGAATTCGATTGCGGAGGGGTCGGCGGCGGATGCGCCGGGGGCCTGGAAGTAACAGGGCAGGAAGACGGGATAGGCGGCGGGGATGATGGCCGTCCGGTCTTTACTGAGCGTGCTGAGGGGGATACGGATCACCTGCGCCGAGGCTTCGACCGGCGTGCGGTAGGTCGTCCCGCCGGACGTGACCACGCCCGCGTAGAGCTGTCCGGCATCTTGCGCAGCGGGGATCCACAGGCAGAGCGTAGTGGCTTTCGCAGCGCGGTCAGCTCGGGCGGCGATGATGTCGCCCACGTATTTACGGATGTAATATTCCTGTCCCGATTCGGTGAACGTGCAGCGCAGGCGCAGGGCTTCGGTGGGGGTTTCGCGCAGCGCGTCCTGTTTCAGCCAGCCGCGGCCGCAGGGTGTACCGGTCTCGATCCGGGCGGCGTCTTCGGCGGCTTCCATCAATATCACAGGCGAGGGGCTTGCGGCAAGCGGTACGCGGTAATAGTTCCCGCCGCAGAAATCCCAGTCGACCGGGGAGCCCTGGGTTCCGCCGGGGAAGGTACGGCGGTCGGTTCCGCTGCAAATCACGATGGTGTAAGAGAAATTCCCGCCGCTGAGCATTCCGGCCGGGATCACGGCGGCGTAATCCGGGCCCTGCGTGCGTTCCATTTTAACGTGCTGCACGCCGCGGCCCCACATGGAGGCGTGCGCCGGATAGAGGATCACGGAATCGGGCGTCACGTCGGCGGCCACGCGGGCCTGCAGCGTCATCGGCCTGTCCTTTTCGCCGACTGCGGCCGGGGTGTGGCCCAGCGAGGCGGGCTTGCCGGTCGGGGCGGGAGCCACGAATTCGCCGAGGGCGATGTGGCCCAGGCGCGAGGAGGCGGTCCACTTCGTTTTGGGTTTGAGGCCGTGGCGGGTGAGGATGTAAACCCCCGGGGCAGCGGTGAATTCGCCTTTGGTTGCCTTGCTTTCGGCACCCGAAGAGATATGCTTCACGGTGTAATCCAGCCCCAGGTCAGGCAGGGCGATCTTCATCGGCCAGGCGCCGTAAACCACCCTTACGACCTCGCGCGAGGGAGATACCTTGGCGAAAGGATCGCCGGTCTCCACCGCGTCGGGCATGATCTCCAACCGCCAGACCCCCGCTTCAAGTTTGTCGAGCATATAGGCCCCCGTGCCCGGATAGGTCACCACGGGCGAAGACCCGCATCCGGCCACCTCGGCCAGCCGCGAGGCGGCGACGGGAGCGATGTCGGTATTGTTCGAATAAAAGAATTTCTCAGGGGTGTTCATCACGCTCAGGTCCCGGCCGTAGTCCACGGTAAAGGGCCCGAAAGTGGTATTGGCGGGATATATGCCGAAATCCTTGCCGCGCGGCAGCCGATAGGCGGCCTGGGCGGCGATCTTCATGCTCAGCGCCTTGCCCGGCGTGTAGGCGAGGTTCAGGAAATGGGTCTGGTATTCGGTATTGACCGGGGCGATGTCGATGGGATCGTAGGCGAACTGGGTGATCCAGCCGAATCCCGCCGTGCGAAACGCACGGGTCATGGCCGGGTACATATAGGAATAGGTGATGTCCGCCGGATCGAATTCGTAAACCATCAGGGCCTTGTCCGCGAATCCGGGCTGCGTGCCAAAAGGAATGTCGTAGCGGTCGACGGAGGGCAGGAAATTGCCCTGGCGTTTGTGGCCCGAGACCAGTCCCGTGGGGTACCACTGGAAGGTCAGGCCCTGCACGTCGGAGCTCAGGTAGGCCCCTACGTGATCCATATTGTGGCTGGCGTTGTAGAAGATCGGCTTTTCGGTGCCCGTAGCGCGGATCGTGCCGACCATCGCGGCGATATATTCAGCCGTTTGCTCGGGGGAGGCGCTGTGGCAGGGCTCGTTGTTGATCTCGAAGCCGACGATCACGGGGTCGTCTTTCCAGGCCGTGCCGGTATAGGGATTCACGTGCCGCAGCAGGGCGTCCACGTAGCGTTGCTGGGCCCGGATGGCGGCGGGGTCTTCGTGGACCTTGCATTTGTCATAGAGGTAAGAAAAACCGCCGGTCGGCTCATTGCGCTCGGGATAGCCGTTGCCGAAATTGGTCATCGCGGTGATCATGACCGACATGCCGCGCCCGGAGACCCTATATATAAGGTAATCCAGCAGGTCGAGGTGGTCGTTTTCGATCAGGTCGCCCTCACCGTCCGAGATCTCCACATCCCAGATGTGGATCCGGTAAGCATTGAAACCGAGCCGTGCGAAATGATAGGCATCGCGGTCGATGGCCGTTTTATGGTCGACGCCGGCACGCTGCAGCGCGCGGTACGCATGCGCGAAAGCAGCGGTGTAGTTCACCCCGTAGAAAGAGGCCTCGCTGTTGTCCGCCGTATAACGCATCGTCCCCTGCGGATCGACATAGACCGCGGGCCCGGCGAGAGCCGTGCCGCAGAGAAAAAGAAGGAAAAAGATCGGGACGAAGTTCTTCATGCAGGCGTTTTCGGTTTTGTGGTCATGCAAAACTATGAAATCACCTGCCCGCGGATAGACAATATTAGGACAATAAAGGCAACTCTCCGGACATTTAGTGCCTTTTATCTATCTGTAGCGTACTTTTTCGGCGTCACGCCGAATTCAGCCTGGAAACATTTCGAGAAATAGGAGTAGTTCGAGAACCCGACCATGTACATCACCTCCGACGCGGTGAATTTGCGCTGCCGCAACAGCATCGCCGCTTTCTTCAGGCGGATCGACCGGATGAAATCCACAGGCGAGAGGCCGGTCATCTGCTTTATTTTTCGGTACAATTGCTTCGTGCTCACCCCGCTGCGCTCCGAGAGGTGGTTCACGCCGAGCTCCGAATCCGAAATATCCTCCTCGATAATGGCGATCACCGCGGCGAGCAGTTTTTCATCGGCCGAGACGGCTTCGATGGGCTTGGGGTCTGCGATGGCCTCCACGCGCAGTTTATCCTCGATCGTGCGGCTCTTTTCAAGCAATTGCGCGAGGCGCGAGGCCAGGATCTCGATGTTGAACGGCTTGGGGATGAACGCGTCGATCCGCTGGCGGATGCTTTCCAGTTCGGTCTTCTTATCGTCCTTCGCGGTGAGCATGACGATCGGGATGGCCGAGGTCGCGCTGTTTTTCCGCAGGCGGCGGCACATCTCCAGGCCGTCCATCACGGGCATCATCTCGTCGGTGATGATGATGTCCGGAAGCCATGCCGTGGCCTCGTCCAATCCCTGCTTCCCGTCGGCGGCCTGGCGGCACTCGTAATCGCCCCCGAGCGCCTCGCAGATGAATCCGGCGATCGCCGTATTATCCTCCACGACAAGCAATTTCGGTTTAGGCTTGCCATCGTTGCGCGGTGCGGTTTGCGTTCGGGCGGCCGGGACCGTGGGCAGGGTGACGGTCATCGTCGTACCCTGGTTTTCGATGGAGCGGACCGTCACGCTTCCCCCGTGCAGTTCCACGTAAAGCTTGACCAGGTACAACCCGATGCCGGTGCCCTCGCCGCGCCCGGTGGTCTTCGAGGATTGGTAGAAACGTTGGAAAACCAGCGGCAGCTCGGCCTCCGGGATGCCGATGCCCGTGTCGGTTACGGAGATTTCGATCTTGTCGGCCAGGGTGTCGAGCCGCAGGGTCACCTTTCCCCCCTCCGGGGTGAATTTGACCGCGTTCGACAGGAGGTTGTACAGCACCGATTCCAGTTTGACCGCGTCGCCGTCCAGGTAGGCCTGCTGCGTGTCGGTCTCCATCTGAAAGTCGATCCGTTTGCCGCTGCCGGCGGCGAAAGCCTCGAAGATATGGCCGGCGAACGAGACCGCCTCGATGCGCGAGAGGATCAGCCCGACGGTATGGTTGGCATCCATGCGGTCGAAGTCGATCGCCTCGTGGATCAGCGAGTTGAGCTTCATCGCGTTCTGCTGCACCAGCTCCAGTTGGCGCTTATGATCCGGTTCGCGCGCCTCGGAGAGCATCTTGCTCAGCGGCCCGATAATCAGGCTGAGCGGGGTTTTGAATTCGTGGGAGACCTCGGTGAAGAAGTCGATCTTCAGCCTGGACTGGCGCAGGGAATTCTCCTTTTCGATCCGCTCCATTTTCAACCGGTGGCGCACCCTGAAAAAGTTGACGACCCACACGGCCGCCGCCACCCCGATCAACCCGTACAACAACTTGGCCCACATCGTATAGTACCACGGCGGCGAAATGGTGACGGAGAGCATGCGCCACCCTACCCCGGGGCTGTCCTGCGCGTCGGCGCTGCGGATCTGCAGGCGGTAACGGCCCGGCGGCAGGTTGGCGTACGAGATGGTGTTGTCGCCCGGGTTGAGCGTGTGCCAGTCGTGATCCACCCCTTCGAGGCGGTAGGCGAACCCGCTCTTCTCGCTGCGCGAATACCCGAGGTCCGAGAAACCCAGCGAGAGGTTGTTTTGGTTGTGCGCCAGGGTGACCTGGTCGGTGTAGCGGATGCTTTGCGCCAGGCTCTCGTAAGGCCGGTTGTTGATGCTCAGCCAGGTGATCATGATCGGGTTGGGAACGATGTCCTGGCTCAGTATTTCCGGGGATACGATGGTGAAACCGTCCCCGCCGCCCATGTAGAATTTACCGGACCAGGCATCGTAGAACAGGCTGGTGAAGGGGCTGCCCGGGATGTAAAGCCTGCGGGGCGGGGCGCCCTGCCGCACCACCCAGACGCCCGAGGTGGTCGCCACCCAGGTGTCGGCGCCGAGCGCCGCCATGGCCAGTACCTCGGTGCGGTTGCCGCGGTCGAAGCGGACGGTGTCCCGGATCCCGCCCTGCGCGTCGAGGCGGGCGATCCCTCCGCGGTAACCGATCCGGATCCCGCCCTGCGGGTCGGGGATGATCTGCGAGAGGCGGCGGCCGGGGGCGGGAAACCGCTCCACCTGGCCCGTGGCGCGGTCGATGCGGTTCAGGTCGTTGTTATAGGGCAGGATCCAGACCTGGTCCCTCTCGTCGAGCACCGCGCGGTTGATAAAGTCGCTCGACAGGCCCGAGGCGGTCGTGTAATTCTTTTCGGCGGTGTAGCTTCCCCCGCCGCCCTTGAGCAGGGTGCGTTTGTCGATCGAGAATATCCCGCCCAGGCACGAGGCGATCCACAATTTGCCCTGCCCATCCTCGACGAGGGAATAGGCCCATTTGGCGTTGTAATTCCCGGTGCTGTCCGAGATCAGGTAGTTCACGAACTGCCGCGAGGCGTAGTCGTAGCGGTGGATGCCCGCGTCGGTGGAGATCCATAATCCCCCGTCGCGGTCCTCGTAAATGTCGCGTATTCGGTTGTGGCCCAGCGGATAGCGGGCATCGCCCTGCTTGTACCAGATGTTATTGCCGAGGGTGTCCGAGCGGATGATGCCGTTCGCGCCGCCGAACCACAGGTAGCCGTGCGAGTCGCGCAGGATGGCGTAAATATGGTTCCCCTCGCCCGTCCCGGTCAACTGCGAGATGTGGTTGAAGCGGAAGGTGGGGTTGTAGCGGTAAAGCGAGACGCCGTTGTCCGTCCCGATCCAGATGTTCTTTTCGCGGTCGGCGAAGAGGCTCCAGACGATGTTGTCCGCCAGCGAGCGGGTATTGCGCGAGTCATGCACGATGTGGGTCAGCCCCGTCCCGGGCGCGTAGACATAGAGCCCGTTATCGGTTCCGGCGAGCAGACGGCCGTCGAAATCCAGGATCAGCGTTTTGATCGAGTTGCCCCGCAGGGGGTTGATCGCCGAAACCGCTCCGGTGGCGGGGTCGTAGCTGAAAAGGGCCCCCTCGGTCCCGATCCACAGCACATGCCTTTCTGTGTCGGCCAGCAGGGAATTGACCAGCAGGTTGGCCCCGGGCGACCAGCGGGGCAGGGGAATCCGGCGCAGTTCTCCCTTATCGGCGTCGTAGCGGCACAGGCCGTCGTAGGTACCGATGTAGATCGCCGAACGCTCCCCCGCGGCCAGGGAATAGACGGTCTGGTGGGGTAGTTCCTTCTCCCCGACGCGTTGCAGCTGCATCGTGCGGGTGTCGCAGCGGAACAGCCCGTCGAGCGTGCCGATCCACAGCTGTTCGCCCCGCAGCAGCATCGCCCTGACGCTGAAACCGGTCAACAGGTGGTCCACATAGCGGTCCGCGTAATAGTCGTAGACCAGCAGCCCGTTGTCCGATCCCAGGTAGAGCAGCCCCTCGGAATCGGTCTGCGCGCAATAGACGTGGGTGTGTTGCGGGGTGTCGTATTCGAAGTGGGGCTGGGCCCGGTAGTCGTCGTAGCTATACAGCCCGCGGTTCGACCCGATCCAGACCATCCCGCTGCCGTCCTGCACGAAGCAGCCGACCGACGACGCCTCCGCGCCCAGGGAGACGTTCTCGAAGAAACGGTAATCCTTGCCCTGCCCGTAGCACGCCGAGGCCAGGGTCAAAGCGATAACCGATATGCAAAAAATCCCCCGCATCTTCTTATTCCTTAGATCAAAGATACATTTTTTTAGATACAAGACCGGCCTGATTCGCTTTTCTTAAGCCGTTCAATGTGAATTTAGTGGAATTTTTTACTTTTCAGGCGCCTGCGACCCAAACAAAGGCCGGAAAAAACAGGAGGGAGCCACGATGAACGCAACCCCCTCCCGCAATGTACTGTGATCCCCGGCTCTACATGAACACGAACCGGTTGCGGAGCAACTGGTTGAGTTGCTGTTTGAGGCGGGCGGCGTTGACCGGCTTGGGGGTGTAGGCGTCGAAGCCGCTTTGCAGGATGTGCTTTTCGTCGTCGGCGTAGGCGTAGGCCGTCACGGCCACGATGGGCACCGTGGTCGAGAGCTGGCGGATGATCTGCGTGGCCTCGTAGCCGTCCATGTCGGGCATGTTGATGTCCATGATGATCAGGTGCGGGTTGTGCTCGGCGAACAGTTCCACCGCCTCGATGCCGTTCCAGGCGTGCAGGATCCGGTAACTATCGCCCAGGATCGACTCGAACAGGCGGAAATTGCTCTCGTTGTCCTCGGCCACCAGCACGGTCAGCTTTTCGCCGTTCAGGTCTTTCACGACCGTCTTTTCGGGTTCCGCCCTCAACTCTTCGGCACGCTCGACCGGGTTGTAGGGCAGCGTGAACCAGAACCGCGACCCCTGGCCCTCCTGGGATTCGACGCCGATCTCCCCTCCCATCCCCTCGACGATGCTGCGGCAGATGGAGAGTCCCAACCCCGTGCCCTGGGCGAAGTTGTTGAGTTTCACGAAACGGCCGAACACGCTGCCCAGCTTCGCCGCGGGAATGCCCGTACCCGTGTCTTTCACATAACAGAAAAGCCGCCCTTCCTGCACCCTAAAACCGAAGTCGATGCTCCCTTCCCGGGTGAATTTCATGGCGTTGTTCAGCAGGTTGATCACCACCTGGCACAGGCGGTTCTTGTCGCTGTTCACATAGCAGCCGGGCATTTCTCCCCGGTAGTTGATCTGCACCTCGGGGAACAACCGGCGCGCCCGGGCCGAGGTCTCCAGCTCATGGAACGCCGCGTTCAGGTCGAAATCCGAATAGTTGTATTCCAACGTCCCGGCCTCGATCTTCGACAGGTCGAGGATGTCGCTGATCAGTTGCAGCAGCAGGGCGTTGTTGTTCTCGATGATGCTCATGTACTCGGTGCGCTCCTCGGCCGTGTTCGCCGTGGCCAGCACCTCCGAGAAACCGACGATGGCGTTGAGCGGGGTGCGGATCTCGTGGCTCATGTTGGCCAGGAAGGCCGATTTGAGGCGGTTTGACTCTTCAGCCTGGATGCGCGAGTCGATCAGGGCCTGCTCCATGGCCTTGCGCTTGGTGATCACCAGCGA
>JAVBPS010000096.1:0-8832 GCA_031549495.1 Rikenellaceae bacterium
ATCCACGGCACGCCGGGCGAGGACGGCAAGTTGCAGGGATACCTCGATATGATGGGCATTCCGTACTCCTCGTGCGGGGTGATCGGCTCGGCTGTCACGTTCGACAAGATCACCACCAAACGTGCGGTGGCGGGGGAGGGGATCGCCATGGCGCGCGAAATTCTCATCCGTGACGCGGATGCGGTCGACGCGGGCGCGATAGCCGATATGCTCGGCCTGCCGCTCTTCATCAAGCCCAACGCCAGCGGCAGCAGCTTCGGCGTGACGAAGGTCAAGACCGTCGAGGGGATTTTGCCTGCGATCCGCGAAGCGTTGAAAGAGAGCGACAGCGTGCTGGCCGAGGAGTTCCTCGCCGGGCGCGAATTCGGTTGCGGGGTGATGATCGCCGACGGTCGCGAGTATACGTTCCCCGTCACGGAGATCATCGCGAAGAACGAATTTTTCGATTACGAAGCCAAATACACGCCCGGCAAATCGGACGAGATCACACCTGCGGATATTCCGGCTGAACTTTCGGCCGAGATGCAACGGCTGGCGCTGCGGGCCTACAAGGCTTGCAATTGCCGTGGGGTGGTGCGCGTCGATTTCATCGTGCGCGACGGGGTGCCCCACATGATCGAGATCAACTCGGTCCCGGGCATGAGCAGCGGCAGTATCGTCCCCAAACAGGTCGTGGCGGCGGGCATGAACCTTACGGAATTCCTTAACATACTGATCGAATCCACGTGGCGATGATCGAGATAGACGGAAAGATCGTCAGTACGGATATTATTACCACGCGCTTTTTGTGCGACCTGGGCGCATGCCGAGGCACGTGCTGCGTGGAGGGTAATGCCGGGGCGCCGCTGGAAGCCGCGGAGGTCGACACGCTCGAAGCCGAGTACGAGGCTTACAAGCCTTACATGAAGCCGGAGGGCATTGCAGCTATTGAGCGACAAGGATTTATGGTGCCTGACGAAGATGGCGAGCAGACCACGCCGCTGATCGCCGGGGCCGAATGCGCCTACTCTTTCGAAGAGGACGGGGTGACGCTTTGTGCCATCGAGAAGGCCTGGCGGCAGGGGCGTACGACGTTCCAGAAGCCCATTTCGTGCCATCTGTATCCCATCCGCGTCATGCGCTTTTCGAACGGTACTTACGGGCTGAATTACCACCGGTGGAGCGTCTGCCAATCGGCCCTTGCGTGTGGTTCCCGCGAGGGCGTGGCCATGTTCCGGGCGCTGCGCGAACCGATCGTAAGGCAGTTCGGGAAGGAGTTTTTTGCCGCATTGGAAGAGGCTGAGAAGTTTTTACAAAACGAATGACAAACCGTCAAGAATAACAACCATCATGCTGAAAGCCATTATCCTCGACTTCGACGGAACGATCGCGGACACGCTGCCGCTGAGCGTCGAATCGATACGCCGGACCGCTGAACCGATCCTCGGGAAAGCGCTCCCCGACGACGATATACGGGCCACATTCGGCCCCAGCGAGGAGGGTAGCATCCGGGCATTATGCCCCGAAAACCGCGTTCCGGAGGCATTGGAGGCCCAGTTTCAACACTACAAGGAGCTGCATAAGGCCTACTGCGCCGCACCGTTCCCCGGCATGAAAAAGCTGATCGAATGGCTGCGCTCGAAAGGGATCATCGTGGCGGTCGTGACGGGGAAAGGGGCCGGGAATTTCGGAATTTCGATGGAACTTTTCGGGACGGCGGAATTGTTCGACCTGGTGGAGACCGGCCATCCGACGAAAGTCATCAAGGTCGAGGCGATCACGCGCGTGATGCGGCATTTCGGGCTCGCGGCAGACGAGTGCCTTTATGTGGGCGATGCGGCGAGCGACATCGCCAATGCCCGGTTGGCGGGTGTAAAAGCCGTCGGGGCGGCATGGGCTCCGGATACGGATGCAGATGCGCTCCGGCGGGAAAATCCCTATCAACTGTTTTTTACGGTAGATGATTTCCGGGGATTCCTGGAACGCGCGATCCAAAACTAAAAAAGGCACCTGAGTGCCTTTAGAATTTCGATCAGGTGCCGGCCGATTATTTCTTCACGACTTCCCCGTAAAGATCGAATTCCTCCGCCTTTACGATCCGTACATTATAAAAACCACCCGCCCGCAGCCGTTTTCCTTCAGCCGGGATCAACACTTCCTGATCCACCTCGGGCGAGTCATGCTGCGTGCGCCCGACGAAATAATCCCCCTCGCGCCGGTCGATGATCACCCGCTCCACGCGTCCCACGCGCGCCAGGTTGTTGTCCAGCGAGATCTCGCTCTGTACATCCATCAGCTTCGCCGCCCGCCGCTCCTTTTCGCCCTGCGGCACATCGTCGGGCATGGTCAAGGCGCTGTGCGTACCCTCCTCCTCGCTGTACGGGAAGACCCCCAGCCGCTCGAAGCGCATGCGCCGCACGAAATCGAGCAACTGCTCGAAATCCTGCTTCGTTTCGCCCGGGAAACCGACCAGCATGGTGGTGCGGATCGCGATCCCCGGCACTTGTTCCCGTAGCCGTCCGATCAACTCCTCGGTCTGCGCCCGGCTCGCCCCGCGACGCATGGCTTTCAGTTGATCGTCAGCTATGTGTTGTAACGGAATGTCGATGTATTTGCAGATTTTCGGCTCCTCGCGCATCGCCTCGATCACATCCGCCGGGAACTGCGCCGGATAGGCGTAATGCAGCCGCACCCACTCGATCCCCTCCACGCGGCAAAGTCCGCGCAATAATTCCCCGAGCCGCCGCTCGCCGTAAAGGTCGAGCCCGTAGCAAGTAGTGTCCTGCGCGATGACCATCAGCTCCTTAACCCCTTTTGCAGCAAGCAACTCCGCTTCCGCGACCAACTCTTCCATCGGCACCGAGCGGTGCGCGCCCCGGATGGCGGGGATGATGCAATAGCTGCAGGCCCGGTTGCACCCCTCGGAAATTTTCAGGTATGCGTAGTGGGGCGGGGTAGTGAGCGTGCGCGCGGTTTCCACCTTTTTTCTATATCGTCCTCCAAGCACCCCGACCAATTGAGGCAGATCGTCCACGCCGAAAAACGCGTCGACCTCCGGGATCTCCGCCCGCAATTCTTCCGGGTAACGCTGGCTCAGGCAGCCGAAAACGAAAAGACGGTCAACGCGCCCCTCGCTCTTCTCCTGCGCGAAGCCGAGGATCGTGTTGATCGATTCTTCTTTCGCGTCACCGATGAAACCGCAGGTATTAATGACCACCGTCCTTCCGTTACCGTCATGTTCCACAGCCAGCCCCGATGCTTCCAATTGTGCCGCCAGGTGCTCTGAATCGACCGTGTTCTTGGCGCAGCCGAGTGTGATAATATTGATTTTTTCTTTAGTCATTAATTACTTGCGCCTTTAATCTTGGCCCTGACCATGTAATAAACGCCCAATCCAATGAGGATCAGCGTAGGGCCGAGCAACGAATAATGAATCCACTCCGGGATATCGGTACACCCCAACAACGTATTCGCCAGGTTGAGCAGAAGTCCTGCGGTATTGCAGATGATCCCGCGGGTGAGCAGTTCTTGATTCATTTGCTTTATTTATCAGAGAATAACGTGTCAACAAACCGCTTGCGGTCAAAGATCTGCAACTGGTCGATCCCCTCGCCGACGCCGATGTAGCGCACCGGGATCTGAAACTGGTCCGAAATGCCGATCACCACGCCGCCTTTGGCCGTGCCGTCCAGCTTGGTGATCGCCAGCGAGGTGACCTGAGTGGCCTGCGTGAATTGCTTCGCCTGCTCGAAGGCGTTCTGTCCCGTGCTACCGTCCAGCACAAGCATCACCTCGTGCGGCGCGTCGGGAATCACCTTAGCCATCACGTTGCGTATTTTGGTCAGCTCGTTCATCAGCCCGACCTTGTTGTGCAGGCGCCCGGCGGTGTCGATCAACACCACGTCCGCCCCGTTCGCCACGGCTGATTTCAGCGTGTCGAAGGCCACCGACGCCGGATCGGAACCCATCTGCTGCCTCACGATCGTCGCCCCGGCCCGCTCGGCCCACACCTCCAACTGGTCGATCGCCGCCGCGCGGAACGTGTCCGCCGCACCGATATAAACTTTCTTACCCAGCTTACGCAACTGCGCCGCCAGTTTGCCGATCGTGGTCGTCTTGCCCACGCCGTTCACCCCCACGACCATCACCACCATAGGCACGCCCTCGCGCGCCGCCGTGTCGTATTTCGCATCTATGTCGTTCCGCTCAAGCAGCTCCGTCACCTCCTCGCGCAGGATCGAGTTCAGCTCGGCGGCGTTCATGTACTTGTCGCGCGCCACGCGCTCCTCCAGCCGCCGGATGATCTTCACGGTCGTCTCCACCCCCACGTCCGAGGTGATGAGCACCTCCTCCAGGTCGTCCAGCACCGACTCGTCCACACGCGAACGGCCGGCCACGGCGCGCGCCAGCTTCGAAAATATACCCGTACGTGTCTTTTCCAACCCCGCCTCCAGGTCTTTTTCCTCTTTGGCGGTTTCGGCCGCTGATGCTACCGGGGCAGGTTCCGGCTCCGAAACGATTTCCGGAGCGACTTCCGCCGCAACCTCATCGGCCACCTCGATATTCGCACTTTCCTCCGCTACCGAAATTTCCACCGGTTCCGGTTGCGCCACCGTCTGCTCCTGCTTTTGCGGAGCCTTTTTATCCTGCTTGAAAAAACTGAATAATCCCATAATGATCTCTCTTTCGCCGCCCTTTCCCGGGCTGCGAGTGCAAAAATACGAAAACCGCCCGTCAAATACAAAAGCCTCCCGCGGAGGAAGGCTTCATTGCGTTATTCGTCGAGCAGTTGCTGGAACAGTGCGATATGCTCGGCGATATCCCCGCCGTCCATCAGCGCATGGTGCACCTCGACCGACACCGGCATGAGCCACCGCCCGTTCTGTTCGAAACACCCGCCGAACGTGATCTTCGGCCGGGACTCGCCCGAGTTGTGGTAAGTGGCATGCTTGAGCATGGTGAACGACAGTTGGGGTACCGTGGAGTAGAGTATGTTTTCTGCGCTTTTGGCCTCTTCGGTGAAATTAATGCCCGGCACGGCCCGGATGCGCGCCATTTTGGCCGTCGACTCTCGAACAAAGGTATCGTAATCCTCGTGATAGGGCAGCACGGCGATGGAATAGCTCCCGGCCGGATTGTCGATGGTCGTCCCCGCGTAAAGGGTATCCAGGCAGACGACCCGTTTCTGTTCATCGATCCGGTAGCGCAGTGGCTCCGTCCGGATCGCAGCCGTCAACGACTTGTGCATATAGTACAGCCAGAACGAGGTTCCCAACTCCTTGGCCCGTTGTTTGGCCCGCGTGCAATCCACATTCACGACCACTCCGGTATAGGGGTCATCCATATCCAGAAAATAATAAAAATGCTCTTTGCGGTGCCACGAATCCAGGTCGATGATCCTCATTATGTCAGTGTTTTATAAATTTCGTACAAATATACTAAGAGGTTGTTTTGATTTTCCAATCGAAGCGATTTTTGTTCCTCTTCGAGCAGTTTTTTTCGCCGATTAGAGGAGCATATCGGGAATATGTGACGATAATCGGCCTAAAAAAAATGCCGAAGAGGGACGAAAAGCGCGAAGGAAAGGAAATTCAAAGCAACCTCTAAGACCCCCGTAAACACAAAAAGCCTCCAAACGGAAGCTTTTTGTACTAAGATGGAGCGAAAAATTATTTCTTCTCGAAAAATTCTTTTACCTGCTCATTCGCTACTACGCCAGTCTTAAAGGTATAAGCACCGGTTTTGTCGCTTTTGACCATCTTAATGCACTTGGTGAAACTTTTACCCGAGCCTTCTTTTTTCAGGGTCGCAACTACTTTCTTTGCCATGGTTCAGATCTGTTATTTGATTTCACGGTGAACAGTTACCCTTTTGAGGATCGGATTGTACTTGCGGCGTTCCATGCGATCGGGCGTGTTCTTTTTGTTCTTTGTGGTGATGTAGCGGGACGTACCCGGCATACCACTCTCTTTGTGTTCGGTGCATTCGAGGATGACCTGAACGCGGTTGCCTTTTTTTGCCATTGGTTAAACAGTTAGTAAACTTTACGGGGAGCTACGGCGCTTTTGAGGGCGGCGGAGAGACCCTTTTTGTTGATGGTTTTGAGTCCGGCGGCGGACACTTTCAACGTGACCCAACGGCCTTCCTCCTCAAGCCAGAAACGCTTCGTCCGCAGGTTGGGATCGAATTTCCGTTTCGTCTTGATGTTCGAGTGGGAGACGTTGTGGCCCACCTGAGCGACTTTACCGGTGATTTCGCAGATTTTCATTTTAATTCATTTAACGGTGTAGAGGGCGCAAATATATGCATTTTTTCCGGAATTGCAATCTTCGGCTTGAAAATATGGTGTTTCGGGACCTTAAAAAGTTTCCATTCCCTCCCGGAACGTGCGGTATTTCAATTCCGGGAGTAACTCGGCGCGCATGCGCGAGGTGTCGCCGTAGTAGGACGCCATGCCGATGCGCACGAAGTCGCGGGTCAGCGGGCTGCGCACCCCAAATATTCTGGAAAAGAGTTCAAAGCCCCGAGCCGTCGTCATGATCATCCCCCCGGGCATGCGCCACGGTTTTCGGTTGCCTTTATAAACGGTTATCTCGTCCAGGAATTCCTGCAATGACTGTACGCCTTCGTCGCCGATGTGGTAAATTCCCCGCACTTGGGGGTTTTCGATGGCCGCCGCGGTAGCCGCCAGGAAATCCGCTTTCGAAATGAGGTGGATCATTGTCGGCCGCCGCCAGACCCCCAGCAACCAGTGCCGGGCGAACCATTGCGCCGCGTCGATCATCAGGATACCGCGCCCGTAGACCATTCCCACGCGCAGCGACACGGCCTCGATCCCTGTCCCCTCGCACCGGGCGAAAAGGTTGCGCTCCTCCTCCAGCCGCGTGCGGGCATGGACTGAAACGGGTGTGCCGTCCAGCCGTCCCGTAGCGGGATGCGCGGGCGAGGTCTCGCCCTCCACATGCGGAAAACTGATCAGGATGATGCGTTTGACCTTGTGCCGGATAGCCGCATCGAGCAGGTTGTCGAAGTAAACGGTATTCGTGACGGGCAGGAACTTTTCGGGCCCGGCCTTGAAGAGCACCCCCGCGAAATGGACCACCGTGTCGACCCCCTCCAGAGGGGCGTCCAACGTTTCGGGACGGGCAAGATCTGCCTTGAAAACATGTACTTTAGATAGATCTATTAATTGGCTGGATACATGTGTGTTATGCGTCATTAAGTGTAGTTCCGGTTCACGGTCTTTAAGGTGTGCAGCCAATAGTCCGCCGAGATTCCCGGCAGCACCCGTGATCAGTACCCGATGACGCATCTTCTCTCCTTTATTTCGCCGGGTCATCTTATTTGTTGTTATAGCCGCATTTGTCATTCTGAACGCAGTGAAGAATCTTGGTCGGGCTATGTACAGAACAATTCCGACCAAGATTCTACACTGCGTTCAGAATGACAAATTATTCTCCGGGTGCCGGGCGGCACCACTGCGTTCAGAATGACAAGCGCGGTGAAAGATCCGTTATTTTTTGACGAACGGCGCCTTGACCACCTCGGCCGCCACGGGCTTGTCGCGCACGACGATGGCGATCGGGGTGCCGGGGGCGGCGTAAGCCGTTTCGACGTACCCCATGCCGATCCCCTCCTTCAGGGTGGGGGACATGGTGCCCGAGGTCACCTCGCCGATGATTTTCCCGTCCGGGGCGGCGATCTTGTAGCCGTGGCGCGGGATGCCGCGCTCGGTCAGGCGGAAGGCGATGAGCTTGCGCGTTACGCCTTCGGCTTTCTGTTTTTCGAACAGCGGACGGTCGATGAAATCCTTTCCTTCAGCGAATTTCGTGATCCAGCCCAGACCTGCTTCCGTAGGTGAGGTAGTGTCATCTATATCGTTGCCGTACAGACAGAAGCCCATCTCCAGGCGAAGCGTGTCGCGAGCACCCAGGCCGATGTTTTTCAGTCCATACTCCTCGCCTGCTTCCCAAAGCGCTTTCCAGAGTTTCTCGGCGTCTTCGTTGGCCACATAGATCTCGCAGCCGCCCGATCCAGTATACCCCGTGATCGAGAGGATCGCGTTGGGAATCCCGGCCACGGTTGTCTTTACAAATGTGTAATAGGGCAGGTTTTCGACCTCCATGTCCGGGCAGAATTTCTGTACGATCTTCATCGCCAGCGGCCCCTGCACAGCCAATTGCGCGATCTCGTCCGAGGCGTTGTAAATCTCCTTGCCGGGCGTCATGCCGAAGGCTTTGCCCTGCTCGCAGATATGCTTGTAATCCTTCTCGACGTTCGAGGCGTTGACCACCAACAGGTAAGTGAGCTCGTCGATGCGGTAGACCAGGATGTCGTCCACAATGCCGCCGCGCCCGTTAGGCATGGCCGTGTACTGGATTTTCCCGTCGAAAAGGGTCGAGGCGTCGTTGGTCGTCACGCGCTGGATCAGGTCGAGGGCGCGCGGGCCCTTGATCCAGATCTCGCCCATGTGGCTCACGTCGAACACCCCGGCTTTTTCGCGCACCGTGGCGTGCTCGTCGTTGATGCCCGAAAACTCGATGGGCATGTTGTAGCCTGCGAATTCCGCCATGCGGGCGCCGTTGGCGATATGGTACTGGGTAAAAGGAGTCGTTTTCATATTGAAGTCGGTTTTATTGTTTTTGTCATTCTGAGCGAAGCGAAGAATCTCAGACAGCCGGTTTGAGATTCTTCGCTTCGCTCAGAATGACAAAAAGCTGTCAGAGGATTGATCGCAAAGTTAATCAATCCGTCCGAATCCCCTTGTGTCCTTTGTGTAAAAAATCTTTTTTGTGCCCTTTGTGGTGAAATTTTTTACCCGAAAAACCGCTTACACGCACGCCGATTGATAAT
>JAVBPS010000058.1:0-14145 GCA_031549495.1 Rikenellaceae bacterium
TATATTCTTTTCTGTCTTGTCGCGCGCAACGCCGATACATCTCAGAGATACTGTGTGTGTGGTTTGGTCTGCCCGCTCGACATGACGGAAAAGAAATCGACGTTCATTCATAATTCATAATTCATAATTCATAATTAATCCTGTGGATCAAAGATACCGCCGCATCGTAGTCAAGATCGGCAGCAACGTACTTACCCGTCCCGACTCGACGCTCGACACCACTCGGATGTCCGCCCTGGTGGATCAGGTGACGGCCCTGCATCGTGCGGGGATCGAGGTGGTCCTCGTCTCATCGGGGGCCGTGGCCTCGGGGCGCAGCGAGATGGCCCGTTATGAGCGAAAACATGGGCCGGGGCGCGCCAACGGCACGAAACTGGATGCCGTGTCGGCGCGGCAGCTTTTCTCGGCCGTGGGCCAGGGGAAGCTGATCAACCGCTATTACGACCTGTTCGAGGAGCGCGATATCCTCTGCGGGCAGGTGCTCACCACCAAGGAGAGCCTCTCCACGCGCGGGCACTACCTCAACCAGCGCAACTGCATGGAAACCATGCTTTATCGTGGGGTGATCCCGATTGTCAATGAGAACGATACGATCTCCGTTACGGAGTTGATGTTTACCGATAACGACGAGCTTTCGGGGCTGGTTTCGACGATGATGAAGGCCGATGCGCTCATTATTCTCAGTAATGTGGACGGGATTTATGACGGCGATCCGGCGGCCGAGGGGACTGCGGTGATCCCTGAAATCGCGCCCGGGAAGCGTAATTTGTCGCATTATATCCAGGCCTCGCGGTCGGAATTCGGGCGCGGGGGGATGCTGACCAAAAGCCGTATCGCCGCGCGTGTGGCGGACGAGGGGGTGGAAGTCGTGATCGCCAACGGTCGCCGCGACGGGATCCTCACCGCGCTGGTGCAGGGGACGGGCGAGGTGGTCTGCACGCGTTTTGTGCCCGAATTGCGCGGGGTGTCGAGCCTTAAAAAGTGGATCGCGCATTCGGACGGGTTTGCCAAAGGGGCGCTGCATGTCAACCAGGGCGCGCTGGACGCGCTGCTGAAGGGCGGGGCGGTCAGCCTGCTGCCCGTGGGCGTGACGCGCGTGGAGGGCGAGTTCGAGAAGGACGACATCGTGCGCATCGTCTCCCCCTCGGGCGAGCAGGTCGGCCTGGGCCGCGTGGCCGCCGACAGCGACCGCGCTCGCCAGGTAGTAGGCGAGAAGGGGGCACGGGCTTTGATACATTACGATTACCTTATCCTTACATGACAATCGTCATGTAAGGATAAGGTAATCGTAAATATCTTTATACATACAATCCCCCTAAATCCCCCTTTGAGAAGGGGGACTTTGCGGAAACCGAAGGTTTCCGCGGAGGACGCTCCTCTCGGTTACGGGGATTAGGGGGGCGAGAATCAGACAATAAATTTCTATGCTTATTATACTATACCATGAACAGGCCGACCGTTTTTTCCCTTGCGCGCGATGCGGGGCGTGAGATGAACCTGCTCTCGGTGGAGCAGATCGATAAGGTGCTTATCCGGCTGGCGGATGCCATTCCGTTTCATGCGGATACCATTCTGGCGGCCAACCGGCTCGACCTCGATCGGATGGAGCCGGGGGATCCGCTTTATGACCGGTTGCTGCTCACGGCGGAGCGGCTGGCGGGAATCGCTGCGGATATGCGCAATGTGGCCTCGCTGGCCTCGCCCGTGGGGGAGGAGTTGAGCCGTACGGTGCGGCCCAACGGCATGAAGATCCGCAAGGTGCGGGTGCCGTTCGGGGTGATCGGGGTGATCTATGAGGCGCGGCCCAATGTCAGTTTCGATGTATTTTCGCTCTGTTTCAAGACACAGAATGCTTGCGTTCTGAAGGGCGGGACGGATGCGCGCCATTCCAATGAGGCGATCGTCGCGCTGATCCGCACCATTCTCGAAGAGGAGGGGATCACGCCCTATGCGGTGACGCTGCTGCCGGCGGAGCGCGAGTGGACGGCGCAGTTGCTGGCGGCCGAGGGGTACGTCGATTTGATCATTCCGCGCGGGAGCGCCGGGCTGATCCGTTATGTGCGTGAGAATTCGATGATCCCGGTGATCGAAACGGGGGCCGGGGTTTGCCATACCTATTTCGATGCCACGGGCGACCGGAATAAGGGGGCGGCGATCGTGCTGAATGCCAAGACGCGGCGGGTGAGCGTTTGCAATGCGCTCGACTGCCTGTTGGTGCATCAGGAGCGACTCGCGGATCTGCCTTTTATCTGCGAGGGGCTGGCGGCGAAGCACGTCATTATCTATGCCGATCCGCAGGCTTTCGCGGCCCTCGCGGGGGCTTACCCGGAGCATTTGTTGCGGCATGCCTCGGAGGGGGATTTCGGCGTGGAATTCATGGATTACAAGATGTCCGTGGCGACCATGGCGGGGATCCATGACGCGATGGGGCATATCGCGCTGCACTCCTCGCGCCATAGCGAAGCGATCGTTACGGAGGACGAACAGGCGCGCGACCTTTTCCTGAAGCAGGTCGATGCGGCTTGCGTCTATGCCAATGTTTCGACCGCTTTCACCGACGGGGCGCAGTTCGGGATGGGGGCCGAGATCGGGATCAGCACGCAGAAACTGCATGCGCGCGGGCCGATGGGATTGCCGGAATTGACGAGTTATAAGTACCTGATCACCGGGGACGGGCAGGTGCGCGGGTAGCTTTTGAAAGAAATTCTTTTGTCATGTCGAGCGCAAGTCGAGACATCTCAGACAGCCTCTTTGAGATGTCTCGGCTTGCGCTCGACATGACGGGAAAGACAGGGATGACGCGCACACGTTGGTCTCGATAGCAGGGGCACTCTTCACGGGTGCCCTTTTTCTATTCCGGTAAGGGCAAAAAAACAGGGCACCCGCGAGGGGTGCCCCTACCCGCAACCTTATTGCAGATTACGAGAAGAAACGTTTGTAAAGGCCGGCGAACACCTGCCCGTGGCGGGCTTCGTCTTTGCACATTTCGTGGACGGTGTCGTGGATGGCGTCATAGTTGAGCTGTTTGGCGAGGGTGGCGATGCGTTTTTTGTCTTCGCAGGCTCCGCTTTCGGCCATCATGCGCTCGTACAGGTTCTTCTTCGTGTCCCAGACCACTTCGCCTAACAGTTCGGCGAATTTCGAGGCGTGCTCGGCCTCTTCCCAGGCGATGCGCTTGTAGGCCTCGGCCACCTCGGGATAGCCCTCGCGGTCGGCCTGGCGGCTCATGGCCAGGTACATGCCCACCTCCATGCACTCGCCCTGGAAGTGGTTTTTCAGGCCTTGCAGCACTTCGGGGTCGCAGCCCTGCGCTACGCCGATCTTATGCTCGTCGGCCCACGTGAGGCCGGCTGCGCTTTCAACGACCTCTTCGAATTTCGATGCCGGGGCTTTGCAAAGGGGGCAGGATTCGGGGGCGGTATCGCCCGTGTGGACGTGGCCACAAACTGTACAACGGAATTTTTTCATGATAAAATGGGTTTTTGAGTAGTTATTGATTATGAGAATTATGTCGTGATACGGGTCGCACACGCAGGGCAGACGCCTTTGTAGGTCAGTTGCATCTGCGTGACCCGGGCGCCTTGCGGGGCGCGGGCCTTTTCGAAAAGCTGCAACGCGGCGGCATCGAAGAAAATATCCTCTATCCGGCCGCACTCCGTGCAGAGGAAATGGGCGTGGGCCGAATTATCGCCGTCGTAATGCGCCTGCTTCGGGTCGATGTCCAGGGCGAGGATCGCACCTTTTTCGCTGAGCATGCCGAGCGTGTTGTAGACGGTGGTCCTGGAAAGCGTGGGGATCGACGGGGCCAGGGCGGCGAAGATCGCATCCGCCGTGGGGTGCGTCCGGTGGGCCATCAGGTACTCCATCACCGCCAGGCGCTGGAGCGAGGGACGGATGCCGTAGGACTCGAGGTATTCACGTGCGTTTGCTTTCATTACTTAATTTGTATTCATTACAAATTTAAATTCAATACAAATGTAGCGTTTATTTTTTGATTTACAAATTTTCGGGTGAAATTATTTGAAATAGCCTTGTCCGTTTTGTCCTTCTGAACGAAGTGAAGAATCTTAGTCGGAATCGTTCTGCCCACAGCCCGACCAAGACTTTTCACTTCGTTCAGAATGACAAACAGGAAAAGACGTCCTAAAAAAGCAACGCCATCCCGACCGGGATGGCGTTTGTGGTTGTGTACAGTAAGGCTGATTAACCCACGGAAGTATCTTCCTTGGCGACCATCTTGCTGTGCTCGATGGATTGCAGGGCCAGGAACTCCTTGCCGAAACGGTCCAGGTTGTCGCCTTCGGTGTCGAATTGGTCCTCGTGGGCCTCTTCTTCGCCCAACAGCTCTTCGAACAGGCGCTTGGAGGCCATGTCGAGTTCCGCGGCGCAGGCCTGGGCAAATTTATTGTAGGCGGCTACGGTATCTTTTTCCAGTTGCGAGCCTTTGGCCAGCATCTTATCCACATCGGCGATCTGCAGGATCGGCTCGTCAAAGATCAGCTTCACATCTCCGCCCAGGAAGAAAATACGCTCCGAGATACGCTCGATGTGGCGCATTTCGGCAATGGCGATGCGTTTGAAGAGTTTCGCGAGGGGCTCGTAGCCGTAGTCGCTGCAGCGGAAATGGAAATACATGTACTGATTCGTGGCGGTCATTTCCATTGCGACCGCTTTGTTCAGCATTTCGATTACTTTGTCGTTCTTAGCCATGATATTAAGATTTTAGTAGGTTTCGCAATCTTAATACCTCTGCAAATTCCTTGCCGTTTGCGGCCGGACATTTAAAATTCCATACGAATTTCCGTCATTCCGAGCGAAGTCGAGGAATCTCAAACAGATGGTCTGAGATTCCTCGACTTCGCCCGGAATGACGGGTCAGTCTAAAAAACGGTGGCTTATGCCCTACTTCAACTCCTCGATCTGGCGGATGCCGTCGCGCGAGACGACCAGGCGGTAGCGCTTGTAATTGATCTGGTCCTCGAACTGGAACTGCATCACCATGTTGATGTAGTAGACCTTCTGGCCCTCGATGATCACCACTTTGCCCTGCTCGTCGAGCATGTAGAGCGGGATCTCGGGGTTGTCCATCTTCTGCGTAAAGCTGGTCAGGTGCAGGCGCATGATGTCGTTGATGCCGGAGATGGTATACTGGTTGCCCTCTTCCAATTTCTCGCGGTCCAACTGCACCACTTTGCGGTAGAGGATGATCTTCTCGTCGCTCACGCGGTTTTCGGCTTCCAGCAGCGACGAGCGGCTGCGGATATCCATCACCTCGCGCGGGGTTTTCTCGTCCGTGATGAAGTCGAAGCCCTCCTTGATCCAGCCCACTTCGTTCTCCTGGATGCTGACGGTGGTCTTATTGTCGAAGTATTTCTCTTTCAGGCGGTGGGCGAAGTAGTAGCGCGTCAGTTCTTTGATGCGATCCTTGAGCATGTAGCTCACCACCAGGGCCACGAACAACTGAGTCGTTACGGCACCGTATTTCGCCTGGGACGCGAAAGCGACGACCGTAGCGAAAATCATCGAGATCCCGGCCGCCAGGCTATAATAGAGTTGTTCGACCAACACGCCGTCTTTCTTGCGGCGGGCATTGAGGAACAGGTCGCTCTCGACGTATTTCTTGAGCACGCCTTGGCGGAAGACGATGTCGCGGTTGGAGGTGGGGCTCTCTTTCTCCACCACCACGTAACCCATGTGGCGTTTGTAGTCGATCTCGTGCCGGATTACCTCCGCCAGGCGGGCGATGATCGCCTCGCGCGAGGAGGGCTCCTGCTGCAGCCAGCGCGTCAGTTTGAACAGGTGCAGTTCGAGGATATTGCTTAGGAACTCGTCGCCGAACTGGAAATAATTCTGCACATCGGCAGTGACGGTGGGTACATTAATGATATGGCGCAGTTCGCGGTAGCGGGTGGTGATGTTGCTCACATTCTCGATCAGCTGGCCGCAGAGGTATTGGATGTCGTCTTCGCGCGTGGTGCCGGTGATGTGCAGGATCTCGTCGCGCATGGCGCTCTTGAAGATGGCCGTGAACATCTTGATGTGGTACTCGTATTCGGCCATCGCCGTGCGCGTGGGGCTGCTCGCCAGGCGGTTGAACGCCCCCTCGATATGGTGCAGCGGGGTGGCGTTGCCGGTCACGATATCGCGAAGCAGGAAGACGGGCGTGATCAGGCGCACGTTCGACTTCACGTCGCGGTAGAACTGGCTCTTCGTGTAGGTCATCGGATTGATGTCCAGGCTATTCGGGACGAATATCCAGGTATTCATCACGAAATTGTTCAGTTTCAGCTTGCGCCGGGTGACGAAGCCTACTTTGAACTCGACGGAGAATTTGTCGTGTATTTTTGCTTGGATCTCAATCATAAATAATTATGAATTATGAATTATGGATTATGAATGAGGACTAAGAAATCTTTACAAAGATAATTCATAATCCATAATTCATAATTCATAATTCAAAAAAACAGTCCGTTCGTATATCCCAGCCAGCGCAATACCGTTTCGCCCCAGATGATGATCAGGATCCAGCTGAGGGTCATCATCGTGATCCCGAATTTGAAGGTGTCGCTCCAACTGTACTGGTTGGTCGTGTAGAGCAGCGCGGCGGGCTTGCTGTTGAAGGGCAGCACGTAGACATGCTCGATCAGCAGCGCCAGCGGGAAAGAGAGGCTCAGCAGCGGGTAGCCGAATTTCTGTGCCACGCCGATGGCGATCGGGATGAAGATCAGCGCGCGCATGGTCTTCGACTGGAACAGCAGGGCGCTGAACAGCATCACGAACGTCAGCAGCAGGTAGAGCGCCCAGAACGGCGTCTGCTGGCCGATGCCCAGGTGGTCGAATGCGGCGTTGACCATCGTGGCGGGCAGGTTGGTCGCGTCGAGGCCCGCGCCGAGTGTGTAAGCGCCGGCCGAGAAGAGCATCAGGTGCCACGGAATGTCCACGTCGTTCCATTTCACGATCCCGATCCCGGGCATCAGGGCGACCACGGCGCCCATGAAAGCCACGACCGTGGGGTCGATGTGGTGCCACCAGTCGGTCGCCCACATGAAGAGCACGCCCAGGAAGATCGCTACGGCGCGGTATTCGTCGGGACGCGCCTTGCCCATCGCTTCCAGTTCGTTTTTCAGGTGTTCCATGCCCCCTTCGATCTGCGGTTTACGCTCCTCGGGGGGGATCGGGAAGATTATTTTCGTGCCGACGAACCAGCCTAAAAGGATGATGAGCAGGCAGAGCGGGAAGGCAGCGGCAAACCAGGAGGTATAGCTGAATCCGGTCCATCCCATCGCCCCGGCGATCAGCGAGGCGGCCAACAGGTTGGCCCCCGAGCCGGTCAGAAAGCCGCTCGCGCCGATGTTGATCTGGAAGAGGTTCTGCAGCACCAGGTTGCGGCCGAAGTTATTGCGGTGGCTGCCGCCCGTGGCGCCGTAGATCGCCGCGATCACCATGAAGATCGGCAGCAGGATGGCCGCCTTGGCGGTCGTGGCCGAGATGAAGGCCGACAGCACGATATTGATGACGATAAAACTGAAAAAGACCCCCGTGGCGCTCTTCCCGAATTTCAGCACGAACCAAAGTGCGAAACGTTTGGCCACCTGCGTCTTGACCAGCATCGAAGCGAGCACGAACGAGAGGATATTGAGCCACATCACCGGGTGCCCCAGCTGGGCGAAAGCCTCTTTCTGGGTCGTCACGCCGGTCAGCACGATCGCCAGGATCACCATCAGCGAGGTGAGGTAATTCGGCACGGCCTCCGTGATCCAGAGCACGATCGAGGCGGCGAAGATGGCCAGCATGGCGTAGTTCGCACGCGAGAACCCTTCGGCCCCCAGCTCGCTGAGGCGCGTCGCGGCGGCCTTCGTGAGCCCCTCGGCGGAGATCGAGTTCAGGAAGGCGATATCGCTGAAGCAATAGAGCACGATGAACACGACCAGCGCGAGCGGGCCGCCCACGAGGGCCATCCATCTCTCGAAGCCCGTTTTCTCCATTTTGGGCAGTTTCTCGATCTTGTAGTTGTTCATATCGAGCGGATTGAAGCCCTTTTGTTCGCTTTGCATGCGGTGTCGGTATTTTTGATTATGACCTGATTATCGTTTGTTTCGTCATGTCGGGCGCAAGTCGAGAGATCTCAGACGGACGGTTTGAGATGTCTCGGCTTGCGCTCGACATGACGAAGCGGAAAAGTATTCGGGTTAAGCATCCAGGCATATTGCTTACGGTATCGGCGTGGTTGCGATGGGTACTTTGTAGATCTTGCCGGAGACGTCGTCGCCCACCCACATGTAGCCCAGGGCGCTGTCCACCAGCAGGGCTTCGGGTTTGGCATCCGCGCCCATGAAGGCTACGGACTGGTATTCGTAAGGCCAGAAAGGATTCTGGCCGGTCATGCGGCAATGGTAGACCCGCTGGACGTTGCTGTCCACGATCCACATCGAATTGTCGCGGGTGTCGTAGCTGAAATCCGACAGGTGTTTGTAATAGGTGAAATATTCCGAGGTGTAACGTACGATTTCCGATTGGGTGGCGATCGCGTATTGGACCGCTTCTTTGGGATTCTGCTGGTTGCCGATCCACAGGTTGCCCCGCTGGTCGCAGGCCAGGGATTCCAGGCCGTCGTTGGCATTCACATAGGGCATCGTGACGGTCATGAATTCCTGCAACGAGTTGCCCGAGACGAGGTATATCTTGCGCTCACGCTCCTCGGCCACGTAAACTTTGCCCGTGGAAAAGTCTATGGTGACGGCTTCGAGGTCTTTGCTGCTCTTTACGACCCGCGTGGCGGTCGTGCCTGCCAGGTCGATCGTGTAGACGCCGTCTTTGTCGCTCACGGCGTAGAAACCCGTTTTGTCCTTGTTGTAACAGAGCCCCGACAGGCCGTTCACCTTGGCCTGCAACAAGGTCATTCCCTCGGGCGGGGGGATGATTTCCTCTTCGCCGGGGACATAGGTGCCCTTGGCGATGCAGGCCGGCAGGGCGGCGGTCAGTAATAATAAAAGGATGCGGTTCATTGGCGGGGCACTCCCCTATTTAAAAATGTTTTTATTTTGTCATTCTGAACGAATTGAAGAATCTTGGCCTAAATTGTTTCGGCGCAGTCCGACCAAGATTCTTCACTGCGTTCAGAATGACAAAACGATACAAAAAAACATGATTTCGGTTAAAAGGAGACATATAAGGGCACCCGCGAGGGGTGCCCCTACGGTCGGTTTATTTACCCCACTTGGTGTAGGGGTTTTTCATCAGCATCGAGTTGTAGTACTTCACGTCGCCGGTCACCTCCTCGCCCAGCCAGGCCGGTTTGGCGAAGGCCTCGTTCTCGTCCTGCAATTCGACTTCGGCTACCGTCAGACCCTGGTTTTCGCCGTAGAACTCGTCCACCTCGAAGGTGTGGCCGCCCACGGGGACGTTATAGCGGGTCTTGTCGATCACGCCCGGCTCGCAGATCTTCAGCAGCTCGGTGATCTCCGTTACGGGGACCTCTTTTTCCCATTCGTAGCGGCTGGCGCCGGAGTCGTTGCCGATGCCTTTGACGGTGATGTAGCCTTTATCGCCTTTCACGCGGACGCGCACCGTGCGCTCGGGGACGGAGCTCAGGTAGCCCTGGGTGATGCGGGTGCTTTTGGCGGCTTCTTTTTTGAAATCTTCGGTTTTGACCAAGAATTTCCTTTCGATTTCTTTTCCCATTTTTTCTTTTTTTAACCACAAGGGACACAAAAAAGATTTTAACACAAAAGGAACACAAAAATTAGACTTCGGAAAAACTCAATAGTGTCTTTTTTGTGTTAAAATCTTTTTTGTGGCCTTTGTGGTGAAATTTATTTTACAGAACAACCGCACGATTTACCGCACTGGCACGCTTCGTTGGCCAGCGGTTTTTTGGTCATGCCGATCACGCGTTTGATGGCTTGCAGGTAGTTGATGTTCTCGACGCCCTCCAGGCCTACGTCGGCGATCGTTTTCTTGATGTCTTCCAGTTCGGTGGACTCGGAGTTGATCGTGAAGATCTTCGCGCCGTTGATCAGCACGTTGCCCGCCTCGCAGATCGTGTCGTTGACCATGTAGCCCCAGCGCTGCTTATGCACGCGCACGGCGGCCAGGTCGGGGTGCGCCTCGATCATGGCGATGAATTCGTCGTAGGTATAGGTGTCTTTTTTCAGGGCGGGCATCTCGACCATGAAGGCGGGGAAGACCTCTTTTTCGAGCACCTCTTTGCTGATCGGGAATTCGCCCTTCATCAGCGGGTTCCACTGCTCCAGGCCGTCGACCGACTGCACGAAGGTTTTGATGTCCATCTTGCCGTCGCGGATCTTGGTGTTGTTGATGTCGTTCGCGCGGGAGACGATGTAGATCTCGTCCGAGAAACGCTCCCAAACTTTCTCGGGAACGGGTACGGAGAGGCGGGCCATCCGTTTGTGGGCGGCGCAGAAGCACTGGCCGAAGGTGCGGAATTCGAAGCGGGGTTTGGAGATCGCTCCGATCTCCATTTTTTCTTTGCTCATAATATGATATAGGTTAAGGTTCGGTGGAAATTCCGGGGAGAGCTGTCCCCTCCCCGGAAAAATTATTACGGCAGGAACGGCACGTTGGTGTCCATCGGCACCGGCGTGGTGGCGTCGGTGGGGATATTGGCCATCGACTTGGTGGCGCTGGGCGTACAGATCACCCAGGCGTCGGTACCGTCTTTGTAACGGCCGCACGGGTTGCTGTTGTTGGTCGAGATCGCCCCGCTGCGCTGGTAAGCGTCGATCAGGATGAACTGGCCGGTGTTCATGGCGTCAGGCACGTAGAGATCCAGTTTGAGCGCGCTGCCGCCGGAGATCCCGCCTGTGGCGGTCTTTTCGTCTGCATTGGCGTCATCCGTGTCGGTCGTGTTGCGTCCGACGGTATAGAATCCGCCTGCGGGCAGGTTGATGGGGTTGGGGTTGGCCCAATAGAGAGCCCCTGTGGATTCGTCTTTGACGATCTTGGCCCCCGTGATGGTCATGGCGGCGTCGCTCGAATTGTAGAATTCGAAGCACTTGTAGCCGGTCATCGTATTCACCTCATTGATCACCAGGCCGGTGAAGCCGCGGGCGAAAGGTTTGAATTCGGGGATCCGGGCCACGCTGGCGTCCGCGAGCGGTTTGTTGTTCGTCTTCGGGGTCGGGTCGGCCAGCCTCCAATGGATGCTGCCGTCGGGGCAACGCTGGTAGGATTTGGTGGTGCTGGAAGTCGGAATGGCGATCCCGAGGCCCGTGGTGGCGCCCGCGTCGGACGTATAAGAGACGCCGCGCACGAATTCGTCGATCAACAGGTATTGTCCCGCGTTAGCCGCGTCGGGCACGTAGAGCCTCATGCGCAGGTTCTGTTTGTCGGAGATGCCGCTGTTACCCGTGGTAAGGTCCACGTTGGTGCTGTTGTCCTTGCTTCCGGTCTGGTCTTTCTGGCCGATGGTCAGGAAACCGCCCGCGGGAAGCATGGTGCTCACGTCGCAGGCCCACCAGGCGGTACCCGAGGCGGGGGAGTCGTAGTTCTTGAATATCCTCACCCCGTTCAGGTTGATGGGCGACGAACCGGCGTTGTAAAGCTCGATCGACTTGTAGGTGTCCAGCGGATTGATCTCGTTGAGCACCAACCCGTCGAAAGCGGTCGGCGGAGCGGGGGCGGTCACTGTGTAGCTGTCCGAGGCGGTCGCAACACCCCCTTGGGTGTCGGTGGCGGTGATCGTGTAGGCCACCACGGCGCCGTCGGCCTGTTTCAGAATGGTGGCGGAGTAGGTGTCGCCCGATGCGGTCATCGTGATGGGGGTCTGGGCTACGGTGTTCAGCGTCCAGGTGAGCACCACCGTGGCGAGCGGGGCGTCGTCGCTCGCCGTCACCATCGCAGAAATAACCACATCATCATCAGGAGTGGGCTGGGCCGGCTCACGGTCCATATCGTCGATCTCGGGAACGGCTACGATCGGGGTCTTGCCGGTGGTGGTGGTGCCGTTGCTGGCGCCTTTCGTCCCGGCGGGGGCGTCGTAGTACCAGCCGCCCGTGCCGTTGGGGATGCGGGCGAAGGTCTGGTTGCCTGCGGAGACCGGCTTCTGGAAGAGGTCGATGCGCAGGTCGCTCGCGTCACGGAAATCGACGACGATCGCCTGGGTCGACGACAACCCGCGGCTCATATCGCCCGACGGGGTGCTGTTGGCGCCCGTGAGCACCAGGTAGCCGCCCGCGGCGAGCGTGGTGCCCGGCGCGCCCGTCCAGGTGAGGGACGGAGCGGGGTCGGCCGCATTGCCGTAATACAATTTGCAACCGCCCAGGTCGATATCGGCACCCGTCAGGTTGAAGAATTCGACGTATTTGTCCGCAGCGGCAGGCGTGCCGTTGATCTCGTTGAGCACGAGTTTCCCTTTGAGCGGCGAATCGTTCACCTCGGGGGTGGGCGGGGCCACGTAAACCTCGTCCTTCACGCATGAGGTCAGGGCGAAGGCCAGGGCCAGCGTTGCGAAAATGATCTTTTTCATAGGATATATTGTTTTATTTTATGCTTAGAAATCGAGCTCGATGCGGCAACCGAGCATATTATAGTCCACACCCGCCTTACCGCCGGTTTCGGTGATCGTGCGGTAGTTCGAGGTGGGTTTACCCGTGGCGTCGTGGCCGACCATCAGCTTGCCGCGGCCGTTGGCGTAACGGTCGTTGTTGACGAACATGTAGTTGAGCACCAGTTTCACGTTATTGTTGATGTAGTAGTTCACCCCGAAGGTGTAGTGCTCGGCCGAGCCGCCGTATACGTTCTTGTCCGTCAGGTTGATGTAGTCGTAACGGGCCATCAGCTCGATGTCGCCCCAGTGGCGGCCTCGGGTGGGCTGGGTGAATTTGGCGCCGCTATCGTCGTAGCGCTGCTTGCCGCCGAAAAGCGTATGGCCGATCTCGCCGTACCAGCCGCCGAAGCGGTAGACGTTCTTGTTGGCCCATACGTTCGAGGAGATATACTCGCCCTGCATGCGCAGGCCTTTGTACCAGAAGGCGGCCTCGCCGTTGAAGAGGAATTCGTGCTGGAAATCCTGCAGTACGTCGGTGTCGGTGTATTTTTTACGGTTGATGTTGGTAGTGTTGCGGGCGTTGTAGCGCGTGGTCTTGTAATCCAGGATCGCGCCGTCGGTCTTGGGCAGGCGGTAAACCGCGCCGCCGCCGATGTGCAGGCCGTAATAATCCGTACGGTGGTGGCGCCAGAAAGGATTGAAGACCATGCGGGTCAGGTAGTCCGGACCGCTCGTGCGGCCTTCGTCCTTGTTGTTCGCCTCCACGTTCTCGGCGGTGATCAGGGCGTCCACCGTCTGGAAGAAGACGCCGCCGCTCATGTAAAACCAGTTCTTCTGGTAGTTCACATCGATCCCGATGTGGCGGCTGGGCGCGAAGGCCGCAACCACGGCCGGGCGCTCCATGAACGACAGGTAGCGCGAGGTGGTCACCTCGGACATCGAGAAGTCCTCCTTCATGTTACCCAGCGAGAACGAGGCGTTGCACAGCCCGTCGTAACGGATGATGGCGTCCTTGAGTTCGAACGCGCCGCTGGCGAAGTCGGTGTCGATCTCGGCGTACCAATCGGGGGTGACCTGCGCCTTGAAGGCCATGCGGATGCGGCGGGTCTTGATGCCGTTGCCGATCGGATCGTAATCGGGATTCTGTCCGAAAAAGTACGCTCCGTCCAACTGCACGCGCAGGTCGAGCCAGAATTTGTAGGTCTGCTTGGCGTCCTCGAACACGAGGATACCCCCGCGCTCCTCGGCGCTCAGCGGGTTGCGATCCACCGCCACACCGTATTGGTTGTAGCGCACGGAGAGTTCCTCCTGGCCGGTCTGGGCTGCGAGGCCCGTGGCAAAAGCCAGCGACAGGATAGTAAAGACGAGTTTTTTCATAAGTGGGATTATTGATTTGCGTTTATAGATAGATGCTTCTTGCGATATCCGGTAATATTATACAAATATAATATTAGGGCCGTAATTTACTCTTAACGAGCATACAAATATAAGGCCTAACACCAATTTTTACATCAAATCGGAAGAAAATTACAAGCCCGGGGTGGAAAAAGGGGCCTGCATAGCGCAGAATCACCTTTCGTGGGGGTGGGGGTTTGGGGGGGGCGGGTGGATGGTGAGCAATGGGGGGGGGGGGTTGT
>JAVBPS010000049.1:0-6460 GCA_031549495.1 Rikenellaceae bacterium
TCAGAGGGAGGTTGTGTGCGAGCCGTTGCCCCGGCCGGTGTACCAGCTCACCTCACGTCCTCCGGGGCCCCGTCGACATGACAAAAAACAGGGGCACCCACAAGGGGTGCCCCTACATGCTGTCCGAAGAGCGCCGGGAGCGCACGCGGACCAGTCGCGCAGACCGTCCGAACTTTCGCTGTGCGCAGAGTGGGTCAGATTGTAACGAACAAAGACTCGTTCGTTTTCCTCCTTGTCGCTCGGCATAGTCCAAGCAAAAAGACGCTTGGCCTCTGCGCTCGCTGACTGCGTCGGTTGTGCATCGTTTTTCTGTTTATACCGGAGCGGGCTTGACGCCCGTGAGGATTAAAAAGGAAAAGGATGTGCAAAAGGTGGCCCGCTATGCGTGCAGCCGTCCCCTATGCCTGCTCGGGTTTGGCAAGGCACTTCCACAGGCCTGCGGCGGCGGCACCGCCGAGCAGCGGGGCTACGATGAAGAGCCACAGGTGAGGCAGGGCCGTGGTGCCGCATGCGAAGAGGGCCGGGCCGATGCTGCGGGCGGGGTTGACCGAGGTGCCGGTGATGGGAATGCAGACGATGTGGATCAGCACCAGCGACAGGCCGATCGCCAGACCGGCGAAACCCGCGGGCGAACGATCGCTCGTGGAGCCCAGCACGACCAGCACGAAGATCATCGTGAAGACGAACTCGGCGATGAATGCCGTAGCCATGGAAGTCTCCGGGCCCCAGTCGTTCGCGCCGGTCGTCGTCCCTGCGGTCGGGAAGCCCTGGATAAGCGCGTAGAGGATCGCCGAGCCGATGATCGCGCCGATCACCTGGAAGAGCATGTACATCCCGGCGTCCTTACCGTTCATGCGGCCCGAGAGCCATACGCCGAAGGTGATGGCGGGGTTGATGTGGCAACCCGAGATGCCGCCGATGGCGTAGGCCATAGCGACTACCGAAAGGCCGAATCCGAATGCGACGCACAGGATGCCGGCCACACCGGCGTTGGGGTGTCCCAGGAAGATCGCGCTGCCGCAGCCCAGGAGCACCAGGACCATGGTCCCGATCATTTCCGCTAAATACTTTTTCATAATCTTTTAAATTGGTTAAAGGTTGATATTGGGTGGATTGTAAACAAAAATTCGACCAAAATGGAAATTTCAATTTCCCGTCCGGGTTTTATCCGCCGGACGGACGATGCGCACGATGCGGCGGGTGCGCTGGCTGAGCAACACTCCGTCGGCTTCGGCATGGCGGGCGTAGAGCTCGGGGGTGTAACCGCGGACGGTGAGCAGTTCCAGTCCGTCGTTGTAGACCACGCGGTAGTCGTGCGAGAGTTCGGCGATCACCCCGGGCAGGTCGCGCCCCGCGTCGACGCAGAGGCTCAGGTTCACGGCCGAGGTCTGGATCAGGTTGAGCTTGATGCCGTTGCGGTCGAACGCCGAGAGGATCTCCATCAGGCGCTCTTCCAGCACGAAGGAGAAGTCTTTCGGGCGGATCGAAACAAGCACCTGGTTGGCTTTCAGGATCAGAATGGGGACTTCGATGCGGCCGGTCATTTCGCCCCGGATCACGCTGCCGGGAGCGGTGTGGTCCATGAAAGGGCGGACGTAGAGGGGGATTTGTTTGTTTTGCAGCGGCTTGATCGTCTTGGGGTGGATCACCTGGGCGCCGCTGTAGGCCAATTCCACGGCGTCGAGGTAGGTCAGCGTGGGGATGAGCAGCGTGTCCGGAAAAAGGCGCGGGTCGGCGTTCAGGATGCCCGGGACGTCCTTCCATATCGTCACGCTTTCGGCGTCCAGCAGGTTGGCGGCCACGGCGGCCGAGTAGTCCGAGCCCTCGCGGCCCAGGGTGGTCGTCTGGCCCTGTCGCGTGGCGCCGATGAAGCCCTGGCTGACGAAAACGCCGGGGCCTTCCGTGGCGGCGCGCAGCAGGGGGGCCGACTCGTCCATCAGCACGTCGGCCGCGCGGTGGCGGGCGTCGGTGACCAGGCAGCGGCGCATGTCGATCCAGCGGTTGGGCACGCCGGCCGAGGCGAGGTAGGCGGAAACGATCGTCGTCGAGGCCAGCTCGCCGAAGCTGACCAGGTCGTCGTACATGATGTCGTAAAGTTCGCCGCCCACGGGGTGTTGCAGGGCCGAGTAGGCGGTCACCACGGCGCGCGCCTCCTCCCAGATCCGGGCCACGGCCGCCGAGGTGCCGTTCGCGCCGAACAGCGGGCCGGTGATCGAGGCGTGCCAGGCTTCGATCGCGGCCAGACGCTCCAAAGCGCCCGCGCGGTCGCCTGCGGCTACGCGTTCCAGCACGTTTTCCAGGGCGTTGGTGGTCTTGCCCATAGCGGAGACGATCACCAGCAGGCTTTTTTCCTTGCACTCGCGCACGATCGCGCAGAGGTTGCGCACCCCTTCGGGGGAATTGACGGACGCGCCGCCGAATTTATAGACGATCATATTCTTCTGAATGCCGGTGTTACCGGCCATATTATTTCGCTACCCTACCGTACTTGTCATTCTGAACGCAGTGAAGAATCTTGGTCGGAATCGTCCTGCACACAGTCCGACCAAGATTCTTCACTGCGTTCAGAATGACAAACATCGCAAAGGCATTCTATTGTAAAAAATCATTTTCCCAGCGGCAAACCCGCGACGGAGAGGCCGCCCCACGGGTTTACCTCATAATCCTTACGGAATAACTCCTTGCCGTCCGCACGGCCGATCAGCGTGATCTGGAACGGGGGCGAATCGGTCACTTTCTTCGAGGCGGGCAGTTGCATGGCGACCATGCTCAGGAAGCCTTCCGCCCGTACGCAGGGGCCGCACGAGGCCACGATTTTCTGCTTGGCGGGCGTTTGTCCCGAAAGGAAAGTACCGCTACCGTACGCGGTGCGCTCCCCCGCGGCCGTATAGCCGGCGAGCGAAACGTAAATATTGAAACGTTGCCATGGGCCGCCGCCCACGACTTCCAGCTCATATATGGTAGTCATCGTCACGAGAGTTACGCCATGAAGGCCAATCATATTGGGTCGCCTTCAGCGGATAAAAATACACAAAACTTTGCAATTACAGTAATAAATATCTATCTTTGCGTTCTGTTTTCGAGAGAAGAAATGGAAATTTTGAACGCACCGGTCATTCCGTACAAGAACTTAAGCGTTGGAGACCACGATTTTGAGTTCGAAGTAGGGAAAGGATTTTTCGAGAAATTCGAAAATTCGCCGGTCGGAAGCGGTACCGCGAAGGTCATCGTGGCAGCCCATAAGGGCGCTTCGTCGATGAAGCTGCAGGTCCGGATAGAAGCCCGGGCAGAGGTGCTTTGCGACCGCTGCCTGGAGCCTTTGACTATCCCGGTCAACTACGAAGGCTCGCTCGAAGTGCACCAGGACGACGCGCAGGCCGGGGAGTACGACGGCGAGACGCTCTGGGTCTCCTCGCGGGAAGAGGGCGTGGACCTGACGCAGTACGTTTACGAGAGCGTCTGCATCGCCCTGCCCCTGCAAAGGGTGCATGGGGTGGATGCCAACGGGGTTTCGTTGTGCGATCCGGATATGCTGGCCCGGTTCCAGATCGTCTCCGAGCAGGAGTTCGACGCGCTCGAACAGAAAGAAAGCCCGCTGCAAAGGGAATTGGAAAAGTTGAAAGACAAAAAATAATAACACATCTAAAAATAACGTTAAAGCAACATGGCACATCCTAAGCACAAAGTTTCATCGACCCGCCGGGACAAAAGAAGGACCCACTATAAGGCCGTAGCCCCGACCATCGCCGTATGCTCGAACTGCGGCTCGACCGTGCTTTACCACCGCGTATGCCCCGAGTGCGGCTTCTACCGCGGTAAAATGGCAGTCGAGAAGAACGTACAGTAATTTCCCGGAAACCTTCCCGGGCGCTCGTGTACCACCACGCAAGTTAGGTTAAACTGGATCGCACGTATATGTTCAGAATAGGAATAGATGCTATGGGCGGTGATTACGCCCCGTCGGCTGTTGTGAAGGGCGCCATCATGGCCGCTTCGGAAATAGGCGACGACAGCAAGATAGTCTTATTTGGAGATAAAGCGCAGATAGAACAGGTGTTGGCAGAGGAAAACATCTCTTCGCCCGTGTTCGACATCGTGCACTGCACCGAGGTGATCGGCATGAACGACCACCCCTCGCAGGCATTCGTCAAAAAACCGGATTCCAGCATCACCGTCGGCTTCACCCACCTCAAGGAGGGGGCCATCGACGGTTTCGCCAGCGCAGGCAGCACCGGCGCCATGATGGTCGGCTGCATGTACACCGTCAAGCAGATCGACGGGGTCATCCGCCCGGCTATTTCGTCCATCGTTCCGACGACGGACGACGGGTCGGCCCTGCTCCTGGACGTGGGGCTGAATGTGGACTGCAAGCCGGACGTGCTCTGCCAGTACGCGCTGATCGGCAGCGTCTTCGCGAGCACCGTGCTGCGGATCAAAAATCCGCGCGTGGCGCTGCTCAACATCGGCGAAGAGAAGGAGAAAGGCAACATGGCCACCAAAGCGGCTTACGAGCTGATCGAGGAACTCGGTTCGACGATCAATTTCGTGGGCAACATCGAGGCCAAGCATATCTTTTCGGGCCATGTGGCGGACGTGATCGTCTGCGACGGTTTCGTGGGTAACACGATCCTCAAACTGGCCGAAGGGTTTTACGAAACGGCGGTCGGCCAGGGGGTGTGCAATCCCTTCATCGACCGCATGAATTACGAGAATATCGGCGGGACGCCCGTGCTGGGCATCAACGGCAACGTGGTGATCGGCCACGGCTGCTCAAGTCCGCTGGCTATCAAAAACATGATTCTTCAGACCGAAAAAACGATCAAGGCAGATCCGGTCCGAAGCCTCCGAGAAACATTTGTGATATGACGAAAATCACCGCCGCCATCACCGGCGTAGGGGCCTACCTGCCCGATTACATCCTCGACAACTACGAACTGAGCCGCATGGTCGACACCTCCGACGAGTGGATCATGTCGCGCATCGGCATCAAGACCCGCCACATCCTCAAGGGTGAAGGGCTCGGGACGTCGTACATGGGCGAGCGGGCCGTGACGGATCTGCTGGAAAAAACGGGTACCGATCCGATGGACGTAGACCTGCTGATCTGCGCAACGGTGACGCCCGATATGTTTTTCCCTTCCACGGGCAACCTGATCGCCTATAAATCAGGGCTGAAGAACGCTTTCGCCTACGACGTTTCGGCGGCGTGCAGCGGCTTCCTGTTCGCGCTCTGGACCGCCACGCAGTTCATCGAGAACGGTACGTACAAGAAGGTGGTCGTCGTGGGTGCGGACAAGATGTCGTCGATCGTCGACTACGAAGACCGCAATACCTGCCCCATCTTCGGGGACGGCGCGGGCGCGGTGCTGCTCGAACCCAACACCGAAGGCTTAGGCATGCAGGACGCCATCCTCCACTCGGACGGCAGCGGCGCGGTGCACCTTTATATGAAAGCGGGCGGCTCGGCCTACCCCGCCACCGAGGAGACCGTGCGCAATAAATGGCACCACATCCACCAGGACGGCCAGGCCGTATTCAAGGCCGCAGTTTCCAACATGGGCGACACGGCGGCCGAACTGATGCAGCGCAACAAACTGACCACGGACGACGTCACCTACCTGGTGCCCCACCAGGCCAACATACGCATCATCGACGCCACGGCGCACCGCATAGGTTTGCCCGCCGAGAAATGCATGGTCAATATCCAGAAGTACGGCAACACCACGGCCGGGACGCTGCCCATCTGCCTGTGGGATTACGAAAGCCGTCTCAAAAAAGGCGACAACCTGATCCTCGCGGCATTCGGAGGCGGCTACACCTGGGGCGCCATCTACCTCAAATGGGCCTACGACGGAGGCGATTTTTCCAAATAGATAAAGCCGCGCACCGCAAGGATAATATTCCGGTTCCATAGTTCAAGGGATAGAACGGAAGTTTCCTAAACTTCAAATTCGCGTTCGAGTCGCGGTGGAACCACGAGCAGGGCCCGGGATCTTTGATCCCGGGCCCTGCTCGTGGTTCCTTCACTGTGTTGACATATTCCCCCCTGCCCCCCTTTGGGAAAGGGGGGTGCGCCAGGCCAACGCGCCCTTTGCACTACACAGCCATGAACATAATTTCATCCGGGCCCTGCTTTTGGTTCCTTCACTGTTTTCACATTTGCCCCCCGGCCCCCCTTGGGTAAAAAAAAAGGGGGGGGGCGCCAGGCCAACGCACCCTTTGCTCTACACAGTCCTAAAATTGCACAGCGCTATTGCGAATAACGAAGGCCCGGGATCAAGATCCCGGGCCTTCGTTATTTATTACGGCTTACGACTTTCTTCGGATCAGCCCGAAAAACAGGTTGGTGTAAATTCGACACACATTCTGGCTGTGTTTTCTCGCCCGGGCTTGTCATTCGGCAGCGAAGTGAAGAATCTTGGTCTGGCTGTGTGCTGCAAACCATTCCGACCAAGATTCT
>JAVBPS010000035.1:0-35477 GCA_031549495.1 Rikenellaceae bacterium
TATATTCATTTTTGTGTTCTTTGTGTAATCTTTTCTTTGTGTCCTTTGTGGTTAATTTTAAACCTTCAAACAATGAAAACCTTCACAATAATCACCACCTGCCTGGCTCTGGCCGCCGCCCAGCCCGCCGCGGCCCTCACTCCCGCCACTAAAAAACTCAGCAATCATATGGTTAAGATCGATCCCAAGCAAATCGACGGCAATTTCATCAAAATGATCGGCGACGAATGGATGCTCGTCACCGCCGGAACCCCCACGGACTACAACACCATGACCGCCAGCTGGGGCGGGGCAGGGGAGCTGTGGGCCAAACCCGTAGCCTTCGTCTTCATCCGCCCGCAGCGCCACACGTGGCAGTTCACCGAGCGCGAAGAGATGATGACCCTCTCGTTCTTCGACCACGCCAAATACGAAAAGGCGCTGCAGATCTGCGGTAGCCGCTCGGGCCGCGACGGCGACAAAGTAGCCGCGGCGGGCCTGACGCCGGTAACTACCCCCGGCGGCTGCGTGGCCTTCGGCGAGGCGCGCCTGGTGCTGGAATGCCGCAAACTTTACGCGGAAAACCTGAACCCCGAGGCCTTCGTCGACCAAACGATCCCCGCAAAGATCTACCCGAAGAAAGATTTCCACCGCATGTACGTCGTGGAGATCGTCGCCGCCTACCAGGCGGAATAGCCGTAAAGTCCGCTCCGTAGGGGCACCCCTTGCGGGTGCCCTCCTTCTTTGTCATTCAGAGCGAAGCGAAGAATCTTGGTCGGAATTGTGCTGAACACAGCCCGACCAAGATTCTTCGCTTCGCTCTGAATGACAAATCCCTGCAATAAGAGACAAAAAGGGCACCCGCAAGGGTGCCCCTACGATCCCGGAGGAATCGTTTTATTTTACGGGATTCCCCTGCTTATCGAGCAGCACAGGCGTCCCGAGCCCCGCCTTTTTCACATTGTCAAGCTGCGTAGCCGCATCCCCCACCACGACCCAGGTCATACGGGCCGGGTCGATATACCGCGCCGCAATGTCGCGCACCTGCTGCGTGGTAATGCCATTGAGCACCGCCTCGCGCTGCGTCACATAATCATCCGGCAGCCCATAGAGCGAAATATCGGTCAGCATATCCACCAACGCCTCGGTGGTCTCATAAGCCCCGAAATTAGCCTTCCCGACCGAAGCGCGGGTCAATTCCATATCCTCGTCCGAGAACCCGGCCGCATACCCGGCCAGAATATCGCGCGCCACCTCGAGCGATTCGCGCGTCTTGATCCCCTGTACTTTGGAAGAGAACGTCCAGGTGCTCTTGCAATTCCCACAAGCGAAGCGGGAATAGGCCCCGTACGTGTACCCGCGCTTGAGGCGCAGTTCATTGAACAGGATCCCCTGGCTGCCGTCGCCGAGGCGGTAGTTGGCCAGATAGGCGGGATAGAAATCCTTGTCCGCGCGCGGCATGGCCGGGCTGCAGGCCATGATGACCGACTGCTGCGAACCGGGCTGGTCGACGAAATAGACCTTACCTGCAACGGACGGGTCAGTTTCGCCCCGGACGGCCGGTGCGGCCACCTCGACGGACTTCCAGACGGCACGCATGGCCCGCGTGGCCTGGCGTGCACCGGCATCGTCGATGCTGCCCGCAAAGTGAATGTCGGCCACGGCGGGCGACACGTAAGCGGCATGATACGCCTTCAGGTCATCCAACGTGATGGCGGCCACACTTTCCGCCCTGCCCACCACCTGGTTGGCCAGTATGCTGTTGCCATAGAGCACGCGCCGGATGGCCGTCCCTGCGATCGAACCCGCATCGTCCGCCTGCATGGCGATCGACGCCAGGGCGCTCTGCTGCTGGTTGCCGAACTCATTTTCATCGAAACGCGGCCGCGTGAGCACCTCCGTCAACAGGGCCATCGTGGCCTCCAGGTTACGCTTCAATACACTACCCGAGATCTCGATATCCTCCGTGCTCGCCCCGCAATGCACGGTCGCACCCAGGCGCTTGAAGGCATCCTCCAACTCCCCGGGCGTCTTATCCTCGGTCCCCGCCAGCAAGGTCTCCGCATAGAGCGAAGCCACCCCGGCCTTGGCCGGATCGTCATAGAGCTGCCCGCCGCGCAGGATGATCGAGAAACGCACCACCGGCATCTCGTCATTGGTCGCCCCCCAGATCCGTAGCCCGTCCGCCTGCTCTTTCCAGACATGCGGTACGTTGAGCTTCGGCGTATTGGCCAGCAGGGCAGGCTCCACGCTGCGGTCTATCGCCGACGCAGAGTGCTCGTAATCATCGTCCACGAGGGCCCCCTCCTGGCTCTTCATCGCCTGGTCGGAGATCTTCTCGACGCTCACCACGGCCGTCCCGGAACCCGTCAGCGCGAGATTCCCCGCCCCCTGCGGCACGAAACTCATCAGCACCGCATGCTGCCCCTTGACATACTTATTATAGGCGTCGATCACATCCTGCTTGGTGACGCGGTTGTAAAGTTCCATCTCTTTGAACCCACGCAACGGATCGCCCCCGAAAGCATTCTCACGGGCTATTTGCAGCGCACGGTCCATCACCCCACCCATCGAATTATAGAACTGCACCTCGGAAACGGCCTTGTACCCTTCCAGTAGCTTCGCGTCAAACCCTTCCTTCTCGAACAGGTCGAACGCCTCTTCGATAGCGGCATAAAGGTCGTTGAGGTTCGTCCCCTCGAAAGCGGGCGAAATGATCAGCATATTCCCGGCCAGTTCGCGCTCATAGGGCCACATCTGGATCTCGGGCGAAAGTTTTTTCCCGTCGACCACCACCTTGTAGAGCGGCGAATTCTTCCCGTCGGCCAACACCTGCGAAAGCATCTGCACGGCATACGAATCCGGATGGTACTTCGGCACGGTCGGGTAGGCGATCGCCAGCAGCGGCATCGAGGCGAAAGCATCCTCATGCACCACCTTCACATCCGCAGCCAGCGGCGAGGGCATGGCAGGCATCTGTTTCACCTCGGGCCCCGCGGCAATCTCGCCGAAATATTTTTCGACCAGCGCTTTAGCCTCATCCGTATCGAAATCGCCTGAGATCACCAGCGTGGCGTTGTTCGGGTTGTAATATTCATGGTAGAACTCCTTCACATCCCCCACGGTCGCCGCGCGCAGGTCGTCCAATTCGCCGATGGTCGTCCAGCTGTAAGGGTGCCCCTCGGGGAACGCGTAACGCGAAAAGATCGGCAGCAACTGCCCGTAGGGGCGTGTGTCATAGCTCTGCCGCTTCTCGTTCGACACCACGTCGATCTCGCGCTCCAGGCCGCCCTGGGTCACCGTATTGATGAAATAACCCATCCGGTCGGACTCCATCCAAAGCACTTTTTCGAGGGCGTCGCGCGGCACTTTTTCGAAATAGACGGTCCCGTCGCTGTCGGTGCCGCCATTGAATTCGCCGCCCAGCTCACTGATTTTCTGGAAGAACGCGTTGCGCGGCAGATTTTCCGAGCGTTGGAAGAGCATGTGCTCGAAGAAGTGCGCGAATCCGGTCTTGCCCTCTTTTTCGCGCGCCGATCCGACATGATACTGGATCGCCACGGCCACCACGGGATCTGACAAGTCCTTCTGCAGCACGACCTGCAGCCCGTTGGGCAGGGTGTATTTTTCGCAGGGGACGTTCACCGCCTCTTTATTACCGTTGCAGCCAGCCATAACGATCCCGGTTAAAATTACAGGAATGAGTTTCTTCATGATGATATGTAAGTTTTGTTTGCATGCGTGACAAATATGGAAAAAGAACCTGCAATATTAATCAAAATCGACCGAAATCGCAATAAAAGCCCCGACCAACCGCCAGAGCATTCCATATCATCGCCGCCTGGATGGCCCGTGATCGCGAGAGACTGGAAGAACCGTCAAAAAACAATTATTTTTTCCCGGAAAAGTTTGCAGAATCAAATTTATCTCCTAAATTTGCACCTCAGTTCTGAACATGATTGCGGAAATAGCTCAGTTGGTAGAGCACAACCTTGCCAAGGTTGGGGTCGCGAGTTCGAGTCTCGTTTTCCGCTCCACAAAAAAGCCACCTTATCGGGTGGCTTTTTTATTTCAAAATCAGCCTATTATATACGTATAGCGCTGATTTTTCTATTGCCGCTCTTTGAAAATTCGCATTACGCCCCGCAAATCAAAACAGGATTTTTTGCTTATATTTGTAAAAAATGTTGTGTAAATGTTGTGTAAGATTTGTGAGGTATGGCAACATTCAAAGCGGTAGTTATGCACTACCAATCCAAAACGGATAAACTATTCCCGGTCAGAATCCGAGTAACCCACAATCGGGAAACGGCGTTTTTGCCGACAAAATTCCGGCTTCCTGCGGACAAAATTACAAAGGAAAAACATACGATCAAACCCTGCACGGCCCGGACAGAGGTGGAGGCTGAAGTAAACGCGCTGCAAAAGTACGTTGAGCAAATGGGCCGGAAGATCGACAATTATTCGGCCCGTGAACTTGCCGACCATTTGGAAAAGTTTTTAGAAATCCGGGCGGGTGTCTGCAAGGATTATATAGACTTCATCGAATACGGCGAGAAATTGGCCGAAAAGATGATCGCGGACGGACAGGTGGGGCAAGGGCAAAAATACCTGCTTACTCTGCGCACGATTCAAAAATTTACGGGTAGCGATACATTGAATATCGCCGATATTACGTCCCGGTGGCTCCGTCAGTTCGAAGAATGGTTGTTATCTAAACCGAGTGCGGCGAATAAGAAGAACGCCGACCCCAAGAACCTGAAAACCGTTACGACAACCGGGGTCGCACTCTATATGCGCGCGATTAGGGCAATGTTCAACAAGGCACGGGACGAATTTAACGACGAGGACAGGGGCGAGATCGTTATTTCGCATTACCCGTTCAATAAGTATAAGATTCCCGCCGAAGCGACCCCGGAAAAGCGCGCCTTGCCCGTCGATACGATCCGGGCGATCCGCGACTATATCCCGGCAGGGAAACGCGGCGATATACGCGCTACGCTTGCCCGTGACGTGTTTATGCTTTCGTTCTATCTTATGGGAATGAATCTGGTCGACCTGTGCGATTGCGCCAAAATAGAAAAGAATGAAACAAAGGTCGGCGGCAAAAAGGTTATCACAAAACGCCTGAATTACAATCGCTCAAAAACCCGCGACAAACGGGACGATAACGCCGAAATCTCCGTGTTATTGGTGCCGGAGGTGGACGCGCTGCTGGAGGCGTACGCCGACCCCACCGGGCAGCGAGTATTCAATTTCCATACGTTATACGCATCGGTCTATAATTTCACCCGCGCTGTAAATAAGGGGTTGCAGATAATCACCCAAAGCGATAATATCAAAGAGAAGCATATCACATTGTACGCCGCCCGGCACTCGTTTGCGACGATTGCCCGGAACGATTGCGGAGCCTCTGTCGAGGAAGTGGCCGCTTGCCTCAATCACTCGATCCCCGGTTTCAAAGTGACAGACAAGTACCTGAAACGCGATTGGTCGCAAATTGATAACGTGCAGCGCAGGGTGTTGGACTTGTTGGCGAAGGCGTAATCGTAAATACTTTATAAAAACACTCGAAATGAAGAAAAAAGAGGCCCGTTGGTTCCCGCATGATTCCAACGCAAAGGATGACCCGAAATGTATGTTGATGGTTGAGGAGTTAGGATTGGAAGCCTACGGAATTTATTGGGTTCTGGTGGAAACCTTGCGTGACCAGCCCGGATACACCTACCCGGTGGTCTTGCTACCTGTGCTGGCACGGCGCCAAAACACGACCTTCGAGAAGGTTAAAGCCGTGGTATATAATTATGGACTGTTTGTAATTGAGGGCGACACTATGTTTTTCTCTCCAAGCCTTAGAAACCGCATGCTGCCGATGGATGAAAAGCGTAAACGGCAATCCGAAGGCGCCCTGAAGGGGAATGCGAAACGGTGGGGTAATGGCCGGCCGGCCGAGATCGGAAAATAGATCGGTTACCGATCGGTCAAGTGTCGCATAAAAGAAAAAAAAAGAGAATAAAATAAAAGAAAATAGAAGAGAATATCTCTCTATAGGGGGCGCGGGTGAACCGACGCCCTTAGAGAGAGAGATTGGAAAATTCTCTTTTCTAAAAAAGATAATACGGTTTTTCGCCGTTCATGGAAAGCATTAAGGCTTGCCGAGGCAGAAAGGTTAAATTTTCAGTGAAAAATTGCAGAGTATTTGCAAAGTTACCAAAATTTGGTAACTTTGCAAAAAATAGATGTTATGAATAAGAATACATCAGTATCACTCGGAAATTATTTTGACCGATTTGTCGAAAGTAAAGTTTCGCAGGGACGCTTTAAGAACGCAAGCGAGGTCATACGTGCGGGTTTGAGACTTCTGGAGGAGGAGGAAAATCAAGTTGCCGCGTTAAAGAGCGCGATCAAAGCGGGCCTGGAAAGCGGGACTGCGACCGATTTCGACCCCTCTCACCATTTGGAGCTTTTGAAAAAAGAGCGTTTGCATGGCTAAGTTCAGGTTTACGAATAAAGCCGTCGAGGATCTGTCCGAAATCTGGGATTACACTTTTGATACCTGGTCGGAGTGGCAGGCTGACCACTATTATCAAATGCTCATTGGCTTTTGCGAAGCAATAGCCAATAACCCGTTGATGTTAGGGAAAAAGTATGACCAGATAGATGAAGGTATTTACGGGTTCAGAGCAGAAAAACACATCATCTTTTACCGCATCATATCCGATACCGAAATAGAGGTCGTGAGAATCTTGCATGGTGGCATGGACCTGAAAAGTCGAATAAAGGAATAGCACTGCTGGCTTGATCTTGAAAGAAGGGTTGCAAATAGTTGCAATCCTTTTTTAGTTCGCCAGCACGAAAACTTTATTGAAAATTCGTAAGGAAACACCTTGCCGCCCCCCGAGGGCTGCAATGTATATAGCATTACTTGCACCCCTTTTCAGGGCAGAAAAAGGCCCCAAAATGACAATCTGAAAGGTGAATCGATCACAACAAAATGATCGCTTTTAACGAACACCAAACCAAACACATACGCGTGCAAAAATATTCGAGGGGGAGGGGATAGAATTCCTTAAAAAGTGAGCCGGACGTAACCGCCACCCCAATTTTGAAAGCATACGTGCAAAATTGGGAGTAAATGTTGCGCAAAACAAATCATGCCGTTTGCGATCCGCGTCTAACGAATTTCATTCGTTCAAATAAACTATGCACTTTAGCGCATCAGTAATTTAGTTTGGTTTTCGACGCGGGATTTTTACCGTGTTTTATCTGAGGATACTTGCACTCTATGTAAGGAACTCCGCTTATGTGCTCTAAATCAGTAACTACGCATATTTTTCTTCAGTTTTTTGCGTAATTATTTTGGATCTATAAATTTTATTTTTACCTTGCCAATGATTTTATTTGTCAGACATATCAGATAAGACTGTTTAATGATGCGGAAATACCTGTGGATCCGAGGCTATGGTCGAAAACAGGGGATCCGACTTCTGTGCATTGAAGCTGTTGGGCCTGGCGACAATCATCAGTGTGTGTAAATGCATCTGGGTATATTAAAAACTGACCATAACAACTTAAACTAAGAACCCCATGAAGAAATTCCTCTCCTTCTCCATCGCCGTACTTTTGGTCGTGGCCGCGGTGGCGCAGAATTATCCCTATCCGGAAGGACAGTACCTCAAACGTCAAACGATGAGCAAACTGCGCGTAACTTCGAAAGACATCATCTTTTTAGGAAACAGCATTACCGAAGGCGGCAACTGGGCGGAATTTTTCAACGACGGGCACATCAAGAACCGGGGGATCGGAGGAGACCGCGTCGAATGGATCTTTGACCGTGTGGACTACCTGATCGCCGCGCATCCCCGCAAACTGTTCCTGATGATCGGGATCAACGACATCAACAGCGGCGGCCGTTCGGCGAAAGATACCACTGCCGATATCAAGCGTTTGTTGGAGATGTGGCAGCAGGGTTCGCCCAAAACGAAGATATACGTCCAGAGCATATTGCCCCAAAACGACGTGATGCGTCCCTCGGCCGCGGGCAAGAACGCCATCGTCCTGGAAGCCAACAAAGAGCTGCGTGCCATATGCGCCGAGAAAGGCATCACCTATATCGACCTGCATCCAGTGCTGGCTGACGCCGACGGCAGGCTCATCGCCGGTTACAGCTACGACGGACTGCACCTTAATGTAGACGGATACCTCGCGTGGGTCGCGGCGATCCGTCAATATGTGAAATAGATCTCCCGCGATCGTATGGATGCGATCCGGCATCCATATGGGCGCCCCTCTTGCCGTCGGCAGTGAACGTATCTGCCGCGGCCCGGATGCCGTCCGAGACGGGTATTTCCCGTTCAGAACGCGTATCGCGATAACCCGCACAGGTTTTAATTTTTACCTAATTTACAGGACTTAGAGGTTTTGTCCTTATCTTGCAGGTGGTTTGAATTGTCTGATATTTCAGATAAGACTGCAAAAAATAACAGTATGGTGCAAGTAGCCCTGAATCTACAATCGAAAACGCTGGTCGACCAGGTCGAGGACAGCCTGCTTTCGTATTTCAAGGAAAAGGATCTGAAATGCGGCGATCCGATTCCCAATGAAATGAGTCTCGCCACCGAATTCGGCGTGGCCCGCAGTGTGATCCGGGAGGCGCTGAGCCGCCTGCGGATGATGGGGTTGATCTCGAGCCGCCCGCGCAAGGGGATGGTGCTGACCGAGCCCCAGATCCTGGGCGGAATGCGCAAGGTGATCGACCCGAGGATCCTAAGCGAGGCGGCGTTACTGGATATCCTCGGATTCCGCATCGCGCTCGAGGTAGGCATTACGGCCGATATCTTCCGTAATATTACCTCTGAGGACATCGCCGAGTTGGAAGAGATCGTCCAGTTGGGCATCGCCTCCGAGAACAATGAGTATTCGCTGGTCAGCGAGTTCGAGTTCCATGCCAAATTATATAAGGTCACGGGCAACCAGACGATCGCCCAGTTCCAGGAGATCATCCATCCCGTGCTGACCTTTGTTAAGGAGCTTTTCCGCAGGGAACTGAAGTCGATCAACATCGAGATCAGCAAACAGCGGGAATTGGTGACGCACGCCGACCTGCTGGCCTATATTAAAAAGGGCGATATGGACGGTTACCTGCACGCAATCACCGACCATTTCGAGGTTTACCGCATCTTCATGGCCAATAACGTCTGATTTGCGCCCGCCCGCTAACCTTTGATGCTTACGATGAAACCTGTTCTTATAACTGTTACCGCCATTATGACGCTCTTGCTCGGGGGATGCAGGGAAGTTCCCGCCGGGATCGGCATTGTCTGGAACAATGACCTGGTATTACCTTCGCTGGATGGCAAAACTGAAAACCCCGGTGTGGCGGGCGTTTTCTCAGGATTCGTATCCGGAAAACTGATCGTCGCGGGGGGAGCCAATTTCTCCGCGGGCTATCCGTGGGAAGGGGGCGCGAAGACCTGGTGGCGCACGCTCTATGTCTATGACTTGCAGGGCGAAACATGGAAAATATATGAAGATTTCCTCGACGAGCCCTGCGGCTACGGCATTTCGGTACAACTGCCGGAAGGCGTTTTATGCATAGGGGGTAATAATGCCATCCAATGTTTCGACCGGGTCATGCTTATCTGCGCCGAGGGGGATTCGCTGGTCAAAAAACCTTGGCCGTCGCTGCCCGTACCGCTGGGCAATGCAGCAGGAACGATCCTCGACGGTCGCATCTATGTCGCCGGAGGACAGGAGCGGATGGACGAGCAGAGCTCCACGGACCATTTCTTTATGCTCGACACGCGCTCCGAAACGCCCGCATGGGTGGCGCTGCCCTCCTGGCCCGGCCCCACGCGCGGCTACGCGGTCTGCACGGCGCAGGCGGGAAAAATATGGCTCTTCGGCGGACGCAGCTACGGCCCCGGACTCGAAACCACAGCGCACAGCGACGGTTACTGCTACGACCCGGCGGCCAACGCCTGGACGAAACTTGAAGGGAGTTTCCCCTTTATGGCCTCCGCGAACACGACGGAAGGCGAGGAGTATATCCTTTTCCTGGGCGGAGTCGCCGAGGATCTGCCCCCCGGCGGCCCGGATCATCCCGGATTCACGCGCAAAGTTCATATTTTCAATACATCGACCGGTTCGCTCGACAGCCTGACCACCGCGCCGGTCGAATTGCCCCTGACCACGAACACGGTGCGCACGGCCCACGGCTTTTACATCACCAGCGGAGAGGTACGCCCCGGAGTGCGTACCCCCCATATTACCCAAGGAGAAATCAACCATACAAAATAATAATGAAGAAATTTGAAAGATTGAAAGGCATGGTCGCCGCCTCGTTCACGCCGTTCGACGCGAAAGGCGAGGTTAATTTTCCGGTGATCGGGAAATACGCCGATTGGATAGCCCGGAAACAGATCTCAGGCGTGTTCGTCTGCGGAACGACCGGCGAGTTCTCCTCGCTGACGGTCGCCGAGCGCAAGGCGATCCTCGAAGAGTGGGTCAAAGCGGCCGCCGGCCGTTTTAAAGTGATCGCCCACGTGGGGTCGAATTGCCAGAAGGATTCCGTGGAACTTTCCGCCCATGCCGCTGCCGCGGGCGCTTACGCGCTGGCGTCGATCGCCCCCTCGTTCTTCAAGCCCTCGACGGTGGCCGACCTGGTCGATTTCTTCGCGCCGATGGCCGCCGCCGCCCCCGAGCTGCCTTTCTATTACTACAACATGCCCTCCATGACGGGCGTGAACCTGCCGGTCGGGCGTTTCCTGGTCGAAGGGCGTAAAAAGATGCCGAACCTGGCCGGAACGAAATTCACCCATAACGACCTGATGGAGATGGGCGCCTGTATCGCGCTGGACAACGGCAGGTTCGAAGTGCTGCACGGCTACGACGAGGTGCTAATCGCCGGCCTCGCGCTGGGCGCCGTCGGCGGGGTGGGGAGCACTTATAACTATATCCCGCATATCTACCAGGGCATTTTCGACGCGATGGCCGCGGGCGATATCAAAAAGGCGCGCGAGCTTCAGTTGAAATCCGTCCGCATGGTCGAGGTGATCATCCGCTACGGCGGCGGGGTGCGCGGCGGTAAGGCCGTCATGAAGCACGCCGGCGTGGATTGCGGCGATTGCCGTCTGCCGATCACCCCTTTCAGCGGGGACGAGTACGCCGCGCTGGGGGAAGACCTTAAAACGATCGGGTTTCCCGAAATAAAATAATCCACAAAAGTAAGCGGAACGATGGTCGCAGCAGAACGCCGGAACCTATATCCCTGGGTGGTGGTAGGGCTCCTTTGGGTGGTCGCATTCTTCAATTACATGGACCGCCAGATGCTCTCCACGATGCGTGTGCCGATGATGGTCGACATCGCGGAGCTGGAATCTGCGGCCAATTTCGGGCGGTTGATGGCCGTTTTCCTCTGGATCTACGGCTTCATGAGCCCCATATCCGGGATCATCGCCGACCGGCTGAACCGCAAGTGGCTGATCGTGGGGAGCCTGATGGTCTGGTCCACGGTTACCGGCCTGATGAGTTTTGCCACCAACTTCGAACAACTGTACGTGCTGCGCGGGATCATGGGGGTGAGCGAGGCGTTGTACCTGCCCACCGCGCTCTCGATGATCGCGGATTACCACCAGGACAAGACCCGTTCCCTGGCTGTCGGCATACACATGACCGGCCTCTATGCCGGACAGGCTATCGGAGGTTTCGGGGCGACGATCGCCGCGGCGCTGTCATGGCACTCCACGTTCCAGCTCTTCGGCCTGGTCGGGGTGGTATACAGCCTCGTGCTGGCTCTCGCGCTCAGGGACGTGAAGCGCACCCCCTTGCAGGACCGCTCCGGGAAAAGTTCGCTGCCCGTGGGCAAAAGCCTGGCCATGCTCTTTACCAACATCTCTTTCTGGATCATCCTGTTCTACTTCTGCATTCCCGGCATCCCCGGATGGGCGACCAAGAACTGGCTGCCGACCCTCTTTTCCGAAAGCCTCCACATCGACATGACCATCGCAGGACCGATCGCAACGATCTCCATTGCCATTTCGTCGCTGATCGGCGTCCTTTTCGGGGGCTTCCTCTCGGACCGCTGGGTGATGCGCAACGTCCGGGGCCGGGTCTACACCGGAGCCATTGGGTTGCTGCTGATCATTCCTTCACTACTGCTGATTGGTTTCGGCACGACGCTGACCATGGCGATCCTCGGCGCGGCGCTGTTCGGGATCGGTTTCGGGATGTTCGACGCCAACAACATGCCGATCCTGTGCCAATTCGTTCCCTCGCGCCAGCGGGCGACCGCCTACGGGATCATGAATATGTGCGGCGTGTTTGCCGGAGCCGCCATCACGGCGTTGCTGGGCAAATCGACCGACGAAGGAAACCTGGGGCACGACTTTGCCATGATGGCCGTGATCGTCCTGGCCATGGTGGTCGTGCAGGTCGCTTTCCTGCGACCCAAACACATTGACATGAAAGACTAAAACGGGGTTTTCGCACTTGCGGGTTATTGCCTTCTTATTTGTCTTACAAATCATACCAATGAAGACGCTAACAGATAGGATATTACGAGGAAATTGGGCCACTTTATTGCTGGCCACGGATCGCGACGGGGCATTGGATTACGCGCGCCTGGCCGATGAGATCGACGTGCTCATCGCGGCGGGTTCCAACGGCATATATTCCAACGGTACGGCAGGCGAATTTTACGCCCAGTCCAGCCAGGAGTTCGTGCGGGTGAGCGAACTGCTCAGCAGCAAGTGTGAGAACGCGGGCATGCCCTACCAGATCGGTGTGAGTCACATGAGCGCCCAATTGTCTCTGGAGCGGCTCGTTCTGGTACGCCATCTGCGTCCCGGAGCCGTGCAGGTGATCCTGCCCGACTGGTTCCCGGTCACGTTGCCCGAAGCGGTGGAATTCTGCTGCGGAATGGCCGCACAGGCCGGCGATATCCCGCTGGTGCTCTACAACCCGCCCCACGCCAAGGTCCGCCTTGCGCCTGCCGATTGGATGGCCATCAAGCGCGAAGTCCCCTCCCTGATCGGCGTAAAGGTTTTCGACCGGAATCGCGACAAGGCATGGTACGCCGAGGTCGCGGCCGAGGTCAGCGGGATCGCGGTCTTCATCCCCGGCCATCACCTTGCCACCGGCCTTTCGCTCGGGGCGCACGGAGCCTACTCCAATGTGGCCTGCCTGAATCCCGCCGCCGCCCAGCGCTGGTACGAGCTGATGCTGACCGATATGGAAGCCGCCCTGGAACTCGAGGGGCGCATCAACCGTTTCATGGGCGAACTGATCCATCCCTTCATCAGCGAAGGGCGCTACCCGAACCACGCCTGCGACCGTTTTATGGCGCTCGTCGGAGGCTGGGCCGATGTCGGCGCGTCGCTCCGCTGGCCCTACCGCTCGATCCCCACCGACCAGGTCGCCCGTGTGCGCAAGGCGGGACACCATATCATACCCGAGTTCATCAACCCCTGATAACTATGAAAAAATTCCTCTTCTTCCTTCCGGTCATCGCTTTCGCCCTGCTTTCCTGTACGGAGTACACTCCTGCGGTGAAGCTGACGGTCGAGCGGCCGGTCATTCCCGTGCTGGCGAAGAAAGATGTCAGCGCGGCGATCAGGCTCTCTTTTGTCAGGTCGGACACGCTCCCTTATTTTATCGACCGCGTTGTCGTGAGCCTCGACGGCACGACCGACCTGAGTGATATTAAAACGGTGGGTCTCTGGCTTCCGCAAAAGGAGAACACCCGCATCGCCACGGACAAACCCCTCTGCGAGCCCGTCGCGGCGGCCCGCAAGGTAACCCTCAGCGGTCCCATAGAGGTGACGAAAGACACGATGGAGATCTGGGTCGGCGTTTCGCTCCGCGATACGGTCGATCTGTCGCACCGCGTGGCCGTGAATTGCCTCTCGGTGGAGACCTCCCGCGGGCGGGTTGAAGTCCCGTCCGGCAAAGCGTTGCCCCTGCGCGTGGGCGTGGCCGTACGCCAGGGGATGCAGGACGGCGTCCACACCTCGCGCATCCCTTCCCTGGCCACCACCAACGACGGCACATTGCTGGCGATCTTCGACGCGCGCCGCGAGATGGCCCGCGACCTGCAGGGCGACATCGACATCTGCATGCACCGCAGCATGGACGGCGGCCGCACCTGGGGCCCGATGCAGATCGTGCTCGACATGGGCGAGTGGGGAGGCCTGCCCCAAAAGTTCAACGGGATCAGCGACCCGGGCGTGCTCGTCGACCGAAACACGGGCGAGATCTTCGTGACCGCCACCTGGATGTACGGCGTGCTGGACGCGAAAGGCCGATGGATCGAAAACCTGACCGACACGAGCACCGTCTGGAACCACCAGTGGCGTGACCGCGGATCGCAGCCGGGCTTCGACGTCAAACAAAGCTCGCAACTGCTGCTCACCTCGAGCACCGACGACGGCCTGTCGTGGAGCGAACCGCGCAACCTGACCCGGGAGCTGAAACGCCCCGAGTGGTGGCTGCTCGCCGCCACCTCGGGCCACGGGATCACGCTGGCCGACGGCACGCTCGTCTTCCCGAGCCAGGGCCGCGACCAGACCGGCGAATCCTTCTCGAATATCACCTGGAGCAAAGACCACGGCCAGACCTGGCACACCTCCAACCCGGCGTTCTTCAATACCACCGAGTGCAACGCCGTGGAACTTTCCGACGGCAGTGTGATGCTCAATATGCGCGATAACCGCAACCGGGGTGTCCAAGAGCCCAACGGCCGCCGGATATGCGTGACGAATGACCTCGGCCAAACCTGGACGGAGCACCCCACCTCGTACAGCGCATTGGTCGAGCCCACCTGCATGGCCTCGATCCATCGCCATGACTACACCGAGAACGGCGAGCGCAAGAGCATCCTGCTCTTCTCCAATCCCTCCAACTACGACCGCCGCGATAAAATGACGCTCAAAGTGTCTTTCGACGATGGAATGACCTGGCTTGAAGAGTATTGGATCCTCTACGACGAGTGCCGCAGCGCGGGTTACTCGTCGATCGCCTCGGTGGACGAGGATACGGTAGGCATCTTCTACGAGACCTCGCAGAGCCACCTGGCGTTCATCCAGATCCCGCTCGATGAGATACTGAAGAGAAAATAATATTACAAACACCAACCAAAACTAAAACCTATGTCAATGTCAACGAAATTGAAAAGTGCGGTCAGGTCGCTTACCATGATCCTGTTCGCATGCCTCTGCCTCGGCACCTTACCGGTTTCGGCGCAGGGAGGCCGGATCGAGATCTCCGGGAAGGTTACCGATGGCGACGGCGCTCCCGTGTCGGGCGCTTCGGTGATCGTGAAGAACGAAACGACGGGCGGCGTTACAAACCGCGACGGGCGTTATACCATCTCGGCGGATCCCGCCGCGACCCTGGTGTTCTCGTTTTTGGGAATGGAAACCAAAGAAGTTCCCGTGGCCGGCCGCAAGGTCGTCGACGTGGTGCTTTCCGGCGCCGTCGCCGAGGTCGGCGAAGTGGTGGTGATCGGCTACGGTACGCAGTCGCGCTCCACGCTGACCACCTCCGTGAGCAAGATCAAATCGGAGGATATGGCCGTGCTGCCCACGGGCAGCCCGCTGGTCAATATCCAGGGGAAAGTCCCCGGCGTCGACATTCGGCTGAACTCCGGCCAGCCGGGCACTACGCCGTCGATCACCATCCGCGGGGGGACGAATGTCGCGAGCAATAACACCGCTGCGCCGACGAGCGCACCGCTTTACATCGTCGATGGGGTGATCCGGCGCAACATGTCCGACATCAACTCCAATGACATCGAGTCGATCGAGATCCTCAAGGACGCCGCCTCGACCGCCATCTACGGTACGCGCGCCGGTAACGGGATCGTGATGATCTCCACGAAAAAAGGGAAGGCGGGCTATTCGAGCGCCAGTTTTACCTACAACCTCTCTGTCGAGACGCAGGCCAAACGCCAATCCCTGGCATCGGCGCGCGATGCCCTCTGGGCCGAGCGTAACGCACTGGGCAACATGTTCGTGTACGACGCCGCCCGCAAGAACAACTTCCTGAACGGCAGCTACAGCATGGGTACGGGCAATCCCCGCAACTCGCTCGTCACGACGGCCTTCCTCGATAAATACATTGCCGATTACGGACAGGCGTACGTCGAGGACCTGCTTTACAACCAGGGCTGGGAAACGATGATGGACCCGGCGACCCCCGGCAAACGGCTCATCTTCAAGGATACCGATTACCAGGACGAGATGTTCCAGACGGCCATCAACCACAACTACAACGCCACCTTCTCCGGCGGCAACGAGAAAGGGACGGTCTACATGAGCATCGGCTACCTGGACCAGGACGGTATCGTGCTGGGCACGAGCTACAAACGCTGGAACGCATCGGTCAACGCTTCCTACAAGGTGACCGACGCCATCACCGCCAACGCCAGCTTCGACTACGCCCTGCGTAAGAACACCGGCGTGCACAACGTGGAGCAGGTGCTGGCCCGCGGCCTGCTCATGCCGCGCACGATGCGCCTTTATTATGAGGACGGCCTGCCCGCCCCGGGCGAAATGAGCTCTTCTTTCCGTTCGCGCACCCACCAGGTCTACTACCAGACCCGCTACAACGAAGTGGGCCGCACGAATATCAACCTGGGATTCGACTGGAGGCTCGCCAAGGGTCTTAACCTCCGCCCGACCTTCTCCTACTCCCACGACGAGGGGCTGGACCATATTTTCGAGCGCCAGAACGAGATCACGACCAACCGCCCCGTCACCGCGAACCACGATTACGACCGTCAGTACCAATTCGAAACGGTGCTCAATTACACCAACACGTTCTGCCGGAAACACAATCTGGACGCCCTCGTCGGGGTCAGCTACCTCGACCTGACCGGATATGACCTGCACGTGACGGGCAACGGCGGTTCGTCGGACTACATCGAGACGATCGGCGGCACCGCCCCCGAGAATTTCGCATTCGATGCGAATAATGCGGGCTTTACCATCCCCCGCAAAACGGCCAGCCTGTTCGGCCGCGTGACGTATGACTTCGAACGCAAGTACCTGTTTTCAGCCAGTTTGCGCTACGACGGCTCGTCGCACCTTTCGCCCGACGAACGGTGGCGTCTCTATCCGGGCGTTTCGGCCGGTTGGAACATGCACCGCGAAAAGTTCTGGCAGCCCCTTTCGAAAGTCGTCAGCAACTTCAAACTCCGCGCGAGCTGGGGCTTGAACGGCAGCGAGACCAACCTCAATTACAACGACGTCTACGGCGTGTACAAAGCCGGATACGACTATGAAGGCCAGGCGGGTATCCTGAACACCACGATGGGCAACCTCGGCCTGACCTGGGAGCAGACCCGGGCGTTCGACGCCGGCGTCGAGATCGGGCTGCTGGACAACCGCGTCAACCTGGTCCTGGACCTTTACCATAAAACGACTCAGAACCGTATCATCAGCAAAGACCTCGCGCATGAAACCGGTTTCGCCTCGATCAAGTACAACTACGGCGAACTGGTCAATAAGGGGATCGAGCTGGGGATCAACGCCACGGTGCTCCGTAACCGGAATTTCTCCTGGGAGAGCGCATTCACCTTCTCCTTCGTGGATACCCGCATCGGCAAACTGCCCTATAACGGCCGTGACAAAAACCGTATCGGCGGGGCAACCGTGTATGACGAGAAGAGCGGACAGTACATCGAGGTGGGCGGCCTGGCCGAGGGCGAACGTCCCTACGCGATCTACGGTTACCAGATGGATGGCGTCTACGCCACCGACGCCGACGCGGCCAACGCGCCTTTCGACCGCATGACCGGTTCCTGGTGGCAGACCCCGGCGAATTACACCCAGCAGAAGAGCGGCGGCGACGCGATCTGGCACGATTCGAACGGCGACGGCTACATCGACGAGTACGACATCGTCAAGTTCGGTTACATCACCCCCGACAAGATCGGCGCCTTTACCAACACCTTCCGCTACAAGAACCTCTCGCTGCGCGTGGCGATGGACTACGCCATGGGCCACATGATCAGCAACGACTTCAAGGCGCAGGCCAACGCCCACGCCCGTGAGAACTTCGCCATGACGACCGACGTGGTGGACGGCACGATGTGGCAAAAGCAGGGCGACATCGCCCGCCTGCCGCGCCTGTACACCGATTCCGACTGGCAGAACAAGCGTAACCACGGCCGTCCGGTGCCCTACTCGGGGCTGAACGTCGGTCTGGACCGCATGACCAACTCGGCCTATGTGAGCAAAGGGGACTACCTGGCTTTCCGCGAGGTCACGCTGAACTATACGCTGCGCGCCTCATGGCTCCGCCACGCGAAGATCAGCGCCGTAGACCTGATGGCGGGAGTTTACAACCTCGGCTACTGGACCGCTTACGACGGCCTGATGCCCGAGCAGTACGGACCCGACCGGGGCAACTACCCCCGTCCGCGTACCTTTATGTTCTCGATCAAGCTTACCATGTAATAACACAAACGACGAAAACAATGAAAACCAGAATTATATCACTGCTTTTTGTGGCCGCAGTCGGCCTGACCGCATGCGACGACCTGCTGGATGTCGATACCGTATCCAGCATCTCCGCGGGCAACTACTGGGAAACGGAGAGCGACGTAAAAGGCTACATGAACGGCGTTTACAACAGCTACCGTTCGCTGACCAACTCCGTGCGCTACGGCGAAGAGCGCAGCGACTCCTTCAAACCCGGTTTGACGAACATCGCCTCGACCTCGATCTGGCCCAACGTGATCTCGCCTTCGGACGGCTTCTCGTGGCGGTCGCTCTATTCGCTGATCCACCATGCCAACCTGCTGATCAAGTACACGCCCCCGATCGCGTTCCGCTCCGACACGGAAAAGAACGATCTGCTGGCGCAGGCCTATTGGATGCGTGCGCGCGCTTACCTGATCCTGATCCAGACCTGGGGCGACGTACCCGTGGTGGTGAATCCGTCGGAAACCGACAAGGATCCGCTGGGACCGCGCATTGCAGCGACCGACGTGATGACCGACGTGATCCTGAACGATATCAACACGGCGCTTTCGCTCTTCCCTTCCGAGTCCATCTCCAACCGCAACCGCGCATCGAAAGCGGCGGCCTACTGCCTGAAAGCCGATGCGCTGGCCTGGAAATACAGCGTGCTGGGCGGTACGGCGCAGGACCTGACCGACGGCATCGCGGCGGTAGACCAGGTAGACAAGGCTTCCATCGCCACCCTGCTGCCGAAAGACGACTACCAGAAGATCTTCGCCTCGAACAACAAGAAGAACAACGAGATCATCTTTTCGCTCTACCTGAAGAACCTCGAGTACACGGCCATGTACATCCGGCTGGTGACCCCCGACGCGCAGGTGATCCCGACGGTGATCAATAAGGACGAGATCCCTCACGGCACCAACCTGAGCGCGCGCGACGAATATGCGCCTTCGGTTGAAGTGCAGAACGCACTGAAAAAATACGCGGGTGATGTGCGCTTCGCGGCCAGCGTGGTTTACGGTTACAGCGACGCCGCCCGTACGACGATCGCCGTCACCTCGCAGAACAAATACAAAGGCACGATCATCGACCAGCAGCGCGTTTACGACGACGACATCATCGTGTACCGCCTGGCGGACATGCTGCTGCTCAAGGCCGAGATGCAGGCCAACCTGGGCGGTGCCAACGTGGCCAATGCCATCACGACCCTCAACCGCGTCCGCGACCGTGCCGGCCTGGCGGCTTACAGCGGCGCCACGGATCAGGCTTCGGTACAGACCGAGATCCTCGACGAGCGCTTCCGCGAACTCTGCTTCGAACTCAAGCGCTGGCCCGACCTGTTGCGCGCCCACAACCTGGGAGTGATCGACATTTACCAGAAGGTGCCCCAACTGGTCGGAAAGACCACCCCGCTCTATCTGCCGATCACGGTCGAGATGATGTCCCTCAATCCGCTCCTGGAACAAACGCCCGGATATAATTAAGTATGAAACTGAAAATCTGGATTCCAATTATTGTAGCCCTGCTGTCGCTTGCCGCGTGCGGCGGCGATGAGGGTAAGTCGGTTGTCCCGGATCCGACCAAACCGGTCGTCCCCCCGGTCGACCCCCCGGTCGATCCGGTGGACGAGCCGCAGGGACCTTTCGCGAGCCTGACGAGTTTTGTCTCGCAGGCATACAAGCCCAACACCGATCAGATCGCCTTCTACCGCATTCCCACGATGGTGATCACCAAACGCGATGTGGTGCTGGTCTTCGCCGAAGGGCGCGTGAATAACTATGACGACGCGGGCAACATCAACATCGTGCTCAAGCGTTCGATGGACGGCGGCAAAACATGGCTGCCGCTGATCACCGTCCATGATACCGACGGCATCTTCGGGGAGCCTGTTTCCGCCGGAAACCGCAGCCGCAACCCGTGCCCCATTTACCTGCCCAATGTAGGGCAGTACGGCCGGGTGGTCCTGGTCTGGTGCTACAACCCCGGACATACGGGCGATATAAGCGTTTACACGGCCTATTCCGATGACGAAGGGGCGACGTGGTCCACACCGTCGAACATCACCTCGTCGGTGGTGCGCAGCGAGTGGCGCTGGTATGCCACGGGACCTGTTCACGGCATCGTGATGCAACGCAATTCGGCCTATCCGGGCAGGCTCGTCGTCGCCTGCAACCATAACCTGCGGGGTAACGAGACGCAGAACTCGTCGCACGTCATCTACTCGGACGACAACGGGATCACGTGGCAAGTCGGGGGAAGCGTCCCTTCCATGGCGACCAACGAAGCGAGCGTGGTCGAGCTTTCGGACGGAAAACTGATGCTCAATATGCGCAGCTACAACAGCGGCAGCGCCAGCGAACACCGCAACGTCTCCATCAGTTCGGACGGCGGAGCGACCTGGGGCGCGGTGACGAAAGATTACACGCTTACGGAGCCCGTCTGCCAGGCGTCGATCTTCTACTATGATTCGAACGGCACCGGCGGCAAGGGGCGTCTGTTGTTCACCAACCCCGGTTATACCACTACGGTCAGCCGCCGCCACGGCAAGATACGCCTGAGCAACGACGACGGGGCGACCTGGGCCAAATTCTTCCAGTTCACCTACGCCAACCACGTTGCGGGGGATGCGGTGGGATATTGCTCCTACACGGATATCGCCAAATTCTCGAACGGCAAGATCGCCATCGTTTACGAAACGGGATTCAATTACAGTTGCGGGATCTATTACCGCACCCTCGACATCGGGGACATTAACCAATAATAATCGAAACAACGAAAGAATATGAAAAAGTTATGGTTCATTTGCACGGTCGGGACATTAATGGCTTTGATCTCGTGCAAGGACGATGAAACCACCGCTCCTTTGCAGGCCGTCTTCACGTCCAGTACACAATCCACCGTTGCGGGTGAAAAAGTGACCTATTTCGATGAATCGACCGGCGATCCTGTTCGCTGGGACTGGGAATTCGAGGGCGGTACTCCCGCCACTTCGCAACTCTCTTCGCCGGACGTTGTCTATAACGCCCCCGGTACCTTCAAGGTTAAACTGACCATCGGCCGCGGCGAACAGGATGTGGTCCTTGAAAAGACGAGTTTCATTACGGTGGCTTACCCGGGCACCGTGGTCGCCGATTTCAAACACGACATCGTTTCGGAAACCACTCCGCCCACAGCCTACGAGGATGATTTCATCCAGTTCACCGACATGTCGGCCGGCGTGCCCAACAGCTGGCAGTGGACGTTCACTCCCGAGAGCGGCACGCCCGTGACGAGCGCCGTGCAGAATCCCCGCCTGAAATTCGCAGCAGGTGTGTATTCCGTGACCCTGACGGTCAGCAACCCCAATGCGACCGCTTCGACCAAAACGGTTGCCAGTTTCTTCAAGGTCATCGACCCGAACGACGTGTCGGCCGACTTCACGTCCGTCTGCCCGAGGACTTACGCCGGCGGCCCGGGAGTATCGTTCGCCGACGCTTCGCTGGGTAACGCTCAGTCGTGGGAGTGGACTTTCGAAGGCGGAACTCCTGCCTCGTCGACCGTTCAGAATCCCACCGGCATCACCTACGCCGCGGCAGGCCGCTATAAGGTCACCCTGAAGGCCAGCAATCCCAACCGCAACAGCACTGCGACCAAGGAAGGGTTCGTGATCGTCACCCCGGCGACCGGCATCCTGCTTTACCTGCCGCTGTACAGCAATGCGAGGGATATCAGTACCAATAACATTACCCCTGAGATCGTTACCCAGGGAGGCGGCACGATCATCTACGAGAAGGACTCCTGGCAGACGGGAGGCTCCAGCGCCCGCTTCATCACTACCGACGGCAACGCTTCTGCGGCCAACCCGGTCGGCGGCTTCCTGAGCATTCCTTCCAGCGCCTCGTCCGTATTCAGCGGTTGCTCTTCCGGCTCATTCACGATATCGCTCTGGTCGAAGACGGCCAACACGGCGGCGATCATGCACATGTTCCACATGGGGATCGGGATCACCGGCACGGCGACCTCAAACCAGTCCCAGATCTGGTTCCGCTACGACACCAACGCCTCGTACTATGTACGCCTCGCGCTGGCCATCCAGGGACTTTCCGGCAACTGGACCGACTACAAAACCCGCATGACCGACGGCCGATGGCACCACTTTATCGCCGTTCGCGAACGTACCTCCGCCAATCGTGAGATCACCTACATCTACCTCGACGGTGCAGAGGTGGTCAAAGTGGACAATGCGGTAGCCAAGGACATCCTGACCATGCCTTACACGATCGGAGCGTCCCACGTGCTGACCGCTACCGCGCCGTTTGCCCTGGATAAGTACCAACAGTGGCTGATCGGCAACGTGAGCGATTATATCCACTGGAACCGCGCCCTCACGGCCACTGAAGCCCAAGCGCTTTACCAACTCTACGTTCCGCCCGTAACGCCGTAGAACCGCATTCGTTAAAGAAGCCCGCACCGTAAGGTGCGGACTTCTTTATTTTCGTATATTTGTTCAAATCCTGTATGGTATGATAAGAAGAGTTTTATTCATTGCGTCGGCCCTGGTGTTTTTTGCCTCGAACGCCTGCATGGCCGCAGATCCGGGGCGTTTCTTCGACAACAAGGACCTGACCCTCTCCGGCACCTACTATTATCCGGAGCATTGGCCCCGCGAGCAGTGGGAGAGGGATATCAAGAAGGTGGCCGAACTGGGCTTCGGGTTCATCCATTTCGGGGAGTTCGCCTGGGCGGCGATGGAGCCGCGTGAGGGCGAGTACGATTTCACATGGCTCGACGAAGCGGTGCGCTTGTCGCAGAAATACGGCCTGGAGGTTGTGTTGTGCACCCCCACGCCCGCCCCACCCGCATGGCTCAGCCAGAAGCATCCCGATATTATGTGCGTGACCGACGGCGGCCAGAGCCTGCAACACGGGGCGAGGCAGCCCGCCTCATGGGCCTCCGACACCTACCGTTCTTACGTGAGGAAGATCGTCACCGTCCTGGCCCAACGCTACGGAAAGCACCCCGCGGTGATCGGCTGGCAGATCGACAACGAACCGTCTCACTATAAATACAGCTACGAATACAGCGACAACAACCGCGCGAAATTCATCGAATGGCTGCGCGCGAAATACGGCACGATCAGCAAGTTGAACGATGCCTGGGGTGCCGCTTTCTGGAGCGAAACGTACAACGATTTCGACCAGATCGTCATCCCCAACCCGCTGCGGCTCGCCGGTAAGGCCAACCCCCACGCGATGCTCGATTTCAAACGCTACACCGCCGACATGGCGGCCTCGTTCATCAATTTTCAGGCGGATATCCTGCACAGCCTCATATCCCCGGACAAATGGGTGACCACCAACGCCATGCCCGCCCACGCGGCGGTCGATCCGGCGCGCATGGACCGGTTCGATTTTCCGACCTACACGCGCTACCTGGTGCACGGCCAATACATGGGCCACGGTGAGCAGGGATTCCGGATCTCCAACCCCGAACTGATCGGTTGGAGCAACGACCTGTACCGCAACATGAAAGGCGTGACCGGCGTGATGGAGATCCAGCCGGGCCAGGTCAACTGGGGCCTCTATAACCCGCAGACCTATCCGGGCGCGGTACGCCTGTGGTATTACCATATCCTGTCCGGAGGGAACAAACTGATCTGCCACTACCGTTTCCGCCAGCCCCTGAAGGGAAGCGAGCAGTACCATTACGGAACGATGCAGACCGACGGGATTACCGTGAGCAGCACGGGGGAAGAGATCGTGCAATTCAACCGCGAACTCGCCCTGCTGCGCAAGAATTACGATCCCGCCGCCAAAAGGCCCGAAAGGCTCGAAAAGATCCGGACGGCCGTCCTCGTGAATCCCGACAACCGCTGGGAGATGGATTTCCAGCCGCAGACCGACCAGTGGAACACGGTCGCGCACTACGACAAGTATTACAACATCCTCAAATCGTTCGCCGCCCCGGTCGATGTGATCGGCGAAAACGCGGATTTCACCCGGTGGCCGGTCCTGGTCGCCCCCGCTTACGAGCTTCTGGACGAGAAACTGATCGAACGCTGGACGCAGTACGTGCAGCAGGGAGGCCACCTGGTGCTGACCTGCCGCACGGGCCAGAAAAACCGTTATGCGCATCTGTGGGAGAGCAAACTTTCCCAGCCGATATACGGGCTGATCGGCGCGCGCGAGCTGTTCTTCGACCACATGCCGCCCGACGCCTGGGCGTCGGTCAAGGCGGGCGCCGACACCTACCGCTGGAACAACTGGGCGGACGTTGTCACCCCGGACGGAACCTCCGATGTCTGGGCCGTGTACAGCGACCAGTTCTACGCCGGCCGGGCCGCGGTGCTTCATAAGCGGATCGGTAAGGGAAGCGTTACCTATATCGGGGTGGACAGCGATGACGCCGAACTCGAAAAAGCCGTACTGAAGCGGGTGTACGCCGGCGTGGGCGAGGTCTACGACCTGCCCGCGGGAATCGTCCTCGAATGGCGTGATGGCTTCTGGTACGGCCTGAACTACACCTCACAACCGTTCCGGTTCCCGGTGCCGGCAAATGCGAAAGTTTTGATAGGCACGCCCGAAACACCCGTTGCGGGAGTCGTGGTCTGGAAGCAGTAACCGCCGGGGCGTATGTTTTAAGAGCGCCGAAGAGTTGAAACTCTTCGGCGCTCTTTATTTTGGCTGCCCGGCGCAACGGCGTTGCTGTTGTCAGGCGTCTACCACCCAGTTTTTAGTGGTGGCGATAGCTATCTCGTCGTCGCCGAGGCCTGCTGAACCTGGACTCCCGATGTAGCAAATCACCGTGCCGAAGCTTTGGGCATTGCGTGAAGGCAGACTGGTGAGCAACGTTATCAATGAGGCTCTGTTCAGGAGGTTGTTGTAGCAAACCACGTATTCCAGTGCTGTATTTGTGCCGAGCGTCAGCGAGGTTAGGTTATTGCTACTACAGTACAGCCATAGCAGGGAAGTACAACGGCCCAGATCCAATGCGGTCAGGCTGTTTCGTTCGCAATGCAGGCTTTGCAGGACAACACAATTACTTACGTCCAGCGCGGTCAGGCTGTTGTTGCCGCAATACAGCATTTTCAAGGCCGGGCATTTGTTCAGGTTCAGCGAGGATAGATCGTTGGACTCGCAGTTCAGGAACTCCAGCCCGGTGCATCTGGCCAGATTCAGTGAGGTTATTTTATTGTTGCTGCAGCCAAGCCTCTTGATTTCGGAGCATTTGCTCACGTCAAGTGCGTTTATTGAGTGGTTGTTGTGGCAATAAAGATAGGTCAGTGCGGTACAATTGCTAATGTTCAGCGTGGATATGAAATTGTCACTGCAACTCAGAACAGTCAGAGCAGGGCATTGACTCACGTTCAACGAGGTCAAATAGTTATCGGCGCATTCAAGTTGTTTCAGTGCAGTACATTTACTCATGTCCAGTTCCGTCAGGCCGTTCCAGGTACAGTCAAGCAATGTCAATACAGGCATATTGATGCTGAGAGACGTAAGGCGGGAATTACTGCAAACCAGGCTTGTAACGTTGCCTGTGATGGTAGCTTTGTAAGATTCCCTCAGATCGGGGTAGGCGTGATACACGCTATATTCGGGACCCCACATTTCCGACCTTTGTGCGGGCATGACGGCAAGGGTGATCGTTTGCAGTTCGGAACCGTCACCCCAGTCGATCGTTGCAGTACCGAAGCCGGCTATACGTATGCCGTCTGAAAGGCCTAATTGGCCGTTCGCGACGATAACCTGCGGTTCTTTGTCGTTGCCGTCGTCATGCTTTTTGCATGAAGCCAGTGTCGTCACGCCAAACACGATCAGGCTGAGGAATGCAAAAAATGGGAATCGTTTTTTCATCCGGTTATGGAATTGGTTGTTTAAATGTAAGACTCAAGATTTTGTAAATGTTCTTCGTTATGATTGGATAGGTTTGTCGCTAACGGCGATTAGTAGTATTTGTCATACAAAATAAACCTTATTTATTTAATAATCCAAATCGGATAGTGGTGGTCTGGAAGCAGTAAAAGACTGATTTACACGTCAAATTGAAGGCCGTCTGATCGTTCGGGCGGCCTTCAACATTATCCTGTTTAAGTTTGGCCCAGCTTCTAAAGCTCCATCAACCCCTCTGCAAGCATGGCCAGATGGCACTGCGCCCCCTGGTGGTTGGGATCGGCGGCGAGCACCTCGGCGAGGTATTTCGCGGCCTTTTCTTTATCGCCCAGCCCGGCGTGCCCCAGGCCCATCATGTAGTTGCAGTGGATGCGGTTGCGCCGCCCAAGGTCGTCCTCCCAGATCAGCAGGTCGGGCAGCGAAACGGCGAAATAGTCGAGTTTCACTTTGTCGAAGATGTGCTTCTCGCCATAGGAAACCAGCCGGTTGAAGCGGCTGCGGGCCTCGGCGTCGCGTCCGAGTTTGAGCAGCGCAAGCCCCTGGTAGAAGATCTTGTCGGGTTTCTGGTCGTTGTAGTAGAGGCTGTCCGAGGGTTCGCTGATCCCGTCCGAGGCCAATGAGAAGTAGTGTTGCGCCTTTTCGCTATCTGATTCGGCGCATCCGAGCCAATAATTAAAATCGTTTTCCTGGGCGCCGCGCAGTTTCCCTTCGCCCAGGTTATGGGGATACTCGAAACATTCCGTCAGCAGCGTAGCGGCCTGGGAGGCCTGGCCTTTGAGAAGATGCTTTTTCGCCATTTCCACGCGCGAGGTCTGGTACTGTGCGGGTCCTTTGCCCTCACCCCCTTCCCACGGGTGGAATTTGCGGCTGTCGATCATCTCTTTAGCCTCTTCCCAGCGCCCCACCTGGTTGAGCAGGGTGACGTATTCCAGATAGAGGTCGTCGCGCAGGTCGACCTGCGGACGGTACTTGTCCAGCAGTGCCATGCGTTCGGCGTGTGGACGTCCCAGACGCTTGTAGAGTTGGTCCAACTCCATCAGCAGGCGCGTGTCCGCGGTGTCGAGCGCGAAGGCCTTTTCGAGGTGGTCGACCGCCTCCTGCACTCGCCCCAGTTTGTTGTAGTAACCCAGGGCGAGGTTGCGGCGGGCAGTGGGGAAGTTGCCGTCGAGGGCCACCGAGCGTTCCCAGCAGGCGATGGCGTCGGCGTGCTGGCGCTTATCGTACCACAGGTTGCCCAGATAGTAATATGCCTTGGCGTCCTGCGGGTTGGCCGCAATGGCGGCGTGCAACGCCAGGATCGCTTTCAGGCGGTTGGGGAAGCAGTATTCGGGGGAGTGGGCCGCGGCTTTGCCGAAAACCTCGCGTGCCTTTTCTGCTTGTCCGGACATTGTGAGCGCATACCCCATGTAGTAATACGTCATCGGGGAGGTGGCCGCACACACTTTCACGGCCGCTTCGAGCAGCGATACCGCCTCATCGTAAAGGCCCGCAGCGATGTAGTCCAGCGCGACCTCCTCGTAGTTATGGCATTCGCCGCGCATGATCTGCGAGTAATGGTCTTCGCCCGTGAGCAGGAATAATTCGTACAGGCAGCCGAAGTTGAATCGATCCACTTCCAACGATTCGCCTGCAAAGCGGATCGCGTCCTCTTTGCGCCCGAGGCGGCGCAGGATCGCCGTTTTCAGGTGGCGGCCCACCATGTTATCCCAGTTGCGTTTGAGGGAGCGGTCGATCTCCGTGAGCGCCTCGGCGTGTTCGCCGCGCATGCACGAGATCCGGGCCAGCGCGAAATATCCCGCGTCCTGCCACGCCCCGTTCCAACACGCCTTATAGAAATTGTCGTAAGCCTCGTCGGCTTTGCCCTGGAAAACGAGCGCCAGGCCCAGGTTGTAAAGCGGCTCGCCGTCATAGGGGTTGGGGTTGCGTTCGAGTTGCCGCTCCACCGCACGACGCAGGTAACTTTCAGCCTCTTCGAACTTGCCGTGGCGTATCAGCCACAGCCCGAGGGCGTTGTTGCAGCGGATGTCCGACGGATCGCGTTTCAGCGCCTCGCGGTAGTAGGCCGTCGGGTCGTAGGTCGCGTGGCGGTATTGCTCGAGGTGTTGCCCCGTGAGGAACAGTTCCTCGCAGGTCTGGATTTCGCAAGGCTCTTTTGCCGCTTTCGCTGGGTCGGGGAGTTCTTTGATCTGCTCTTCCACGCCCTGCCATGCTAACAGGCATTTGCCCGTGGCGGCATCGGAAAGTTCCAGCGCAAGCTGCGAAAATTTCGCCCCGGGGGCGTCTACGCGCTTTTCCCAGACCTTTTCCGGCGAAACGGCGATGGTCTCGGCCAACAACTCTTTACCGGCCCCACGCAACGATACGCGCACATGATCCATGGCCCGTGTGGCGAACACCTTCACCACGAGTTGCCCGCCATCCCGCTCGACATTCAGCAACAGGTCGGCCGAGGCGTTCTTGACCACCCCCAGTTCGCGGTAGGGCATGAAATACTGGGTAAAGGTCTTCTCCTCGTAGGGTTGCAGCCAGCTGAAATCGGGCTGGTTGTCGGTGTAGATGCCCGTCATCAACTCGATGTAGGGACCATCGGCGTCGGTCAGGTTGCGGTCCCACGCCACCCCGAAATCGCCGTTGCCCCACGTCCATTGCTTCTTGCCCGGTGAAACGTGGTGGTTGGCCACGTGCAGCAATCCGGCACGGGTGTCGTTCTCGTAGCCGCCCACGAAGTTGTAGCCCGATTTAATGGCCATATACGAGGTCGGTACAGGGATATTCTTGTAACGCGAGATGTCCACCCCGGCCGAATAATCCATCTTGTAATAGGTCCCCGTGGCGATGGGGAAAGCCGACACGTCGCGCTTGCCGTGGTCGAAGACGGCGTTCACGTCGGGCGGGAAAACGCTCTGGTACTCGTCGTTGACCGCCACGGCGGGGTTGGCCCACCACAGGAAAGTCTGCGGGACGGGAGTCGGATTGTAGACTTTGCCGCGGATCTCGATCACCGCCCGGCCGGGGCGCAACGTGAAGCCCGCCGCACCGCGCTGGTGGAACATCCGCTCGCGCTCGCTCACCCACACGGTCGCCCCGCCGTCCGCCAACTCCTCGATCGTGTAATCGACCGGCGTGTAGGTGCTCGGCCGGTGGTGCTGGGGCCAGTTGAACTCGATGCCGCCCGAGATCCACGGGCCTGCAAGTCCGACCAGCGCGGGCTTGATCACGTGGTTGTAATAGACGAAGTGGCGCTGTTTGATCTTGTCCCAGGCCATCTGGATGCGCCCGCCCAACTCGGGCAGGATCATCACCTTGATGTACTCGTTCTCGAGCCACAGGGCGTTGTAGGTCTTGTCGATTGGCGCGTCGGAAATCTTTTCGATCACCGGGTAGGGATAGACGACCCCGCTGCTGCCCTGGTAGACGCGCTTTTCGAGGAACATCGGGTTCTTTTCCGCCGGCCCGATTTCGTATGTGGGGATGACGATATCCTCCCGCCAGACTTTGACTTTCATGGGGGTGCTATTTTACAAGTTCTTTTTCGATCTCTTCGAGGCTCTTGTTCTTGGTCTCGGGCACGCGGAGCCAGATGAATATCAGCCCGGCCAGGCAGATCGCCCCGTAGGTCCAGAACGTCCCGGCAGCGCCCAGCGCCTTGTTCAGCAGCGGGAACGTATAGGTCAGGATGAAGCAGGCCGACCAGAGCGCGAACGTGGCGATCGCCATCGCTGCACCGCGCACCGCGTTGGGGAATATTTCGGATACGACCACCCACATGACCGGCGCCAGCGACATGGCGTAGCAGGCGATGGCCGCTACCACGATAATCAGCAGCGCGATGCCGCTCAGGTGGAAGAAATAGGCCGCTCCCATGAGCAGGTAGATCAGCGTCAGCCCCCCGGCGCCGATCAGCAGCAGCGGCCTGCGCCCGATGCGGTCGACCGTGAAGATCGCCACGAAGGTGAACACGAGGTTCGTTACGCCCGTCACCACGATGTTCATCAGGATGTCGGAGACCCCGTAACCCGCCGCCGCGAAGATTTCCTGGGCGTAGTTGAAGATCACGTTGATGCCGCACCATTGCTGGAACACGGCCAGCACGACACCTATAATAAGCACCTTGCGCATGGAAGGGTGCAGCAGTTTGCGCAGCGGGCGCACGCCGTCGGCGTTATCGTCGGCCGAAGCGGCTTGCATCTGGGCATATTCCGTCCGCGCGTATTCATCCCCGCCGATGCGGCGCAACACGTTCGTCGCGCGGCTTTCCATGCCTTTGACGGCCAGCCAACGGGGGCTTTCCGGGATCAGGAACGAGAAAATAAAGAACAGTACCGCCGGGACGTTGCCTGCCCAGAACATCCAGCGCCATCCCATCTGCCCGTTCCACGACTCGCGGATACCCTCGATGGTGGCGTCCTGCGCCACCGGTTCCGCGATCAGCCAGTTGCATATCTGGGCGGCCAGAATACCTATAACTATGGTGAGCTGGTTGATCGATACGAACCGCCCGCGCATCGACGAGGGCGACACCTCGGCGATATACATCGGCGAAAGGTTCGACGCGATCCCAATCCCGAAACCGCCTACGATCCGGTAGGCGACGAACATGGCGAAGTTGCTGGTGGCCCCCGTGCCGACCGCCGCCACGATGAACAGGAAAGCGGCCCCGATAAGCATTTTTTTGCGCCCATACCGGTCCGAGAACAATCCGGCCAGCAGCGCTCCGACCAGGCAACCGATCAATGCGCTACTCATGGCCCAGCCCTGCATCACGGGGTTGTGGGAGATGCCGAAGAAAGGCTCGTAGAACGGTTTGGCCCCGCCGATCACGACCCAGTCGTAACCGAAGAGCAATCCCCCCATGGCCGAAACGAGGGAGATCAGGATCAGGTAGCGGTGGTTGATTTTATCCATTGCCGGGTAAGGTTGAATTGTTATATTGCAAATTTATGGAGGATTGTCAACCTTTAAAATAGATTTTTCCATTTTTATAATGGAAAAATCGACTGTTTATCAAAATATTTAATTACTTCTATAATGCGTTGAATCATTATAATATGAAAACACAATGTATTTTTCTGTCTGTGTTGTTGTTTTTTTTACTACATTCGCCAGGACCATAACCGGATAGTATGGCAAAGATCAAAGACGGTTTTCGTGGCAGCAGGGCCATTGTCCTGCCCGCCTCGGTGATTGCCGGGATTGACGAAGATCCGTTCGCGTCGAAACTCTACATCACCGACATCGGTTATTATCCCCACGCCCGGCACCACTACCGCGCGCGCCGGGAGGCGTCCGGACAGTACGTCCTGATCTATTGCGTCGACGGGCGGGGATGGTTCGAGGTGGGGGGACGCACGCACAACATTGCCGCCAACCAGCTCTTTATCCTGCCGCGCGGGATTCCGCACGCCTACGGGGCCGATCCGCACGATCCATGGACGATCTATTGGCTGCACTTCAACGGCGAGATGGCGCCTTTTTACGCCGAGGGCCACGATGAGCCCACATCGATCCCGCCCAACGATGAATCGCGCATCATGGACCGCCTCTCCCTTTTCGAGGATATTTTCCGGGTGCTCGAAAATGGGTACAGCCGCGAGAATATCCATTATGCCTGTTCGTGTCTCTACCATTTCCTCGGATCGGTCAAATACATCGGTAAATTCCGCGAGTCGGCCGGCCGGCAGGAACACAGCAAGGACGTGGTGGAGCGTGCGATCGCCTATATGAAGGAGCACATCGAGAAAAATCTGCCTGTCGAGGAGCTGTGCGCCTACCTGGGCTATTCGTCCTCTTATTTTTCCAATCTTTTCCGCTCGCGTACCGGCTATTCTCCCAAGAGCTATATGCTGCAACTCAAGGTCCAGGCCGCCTGCCGCCTGCTCGATTTCACAGATATGAAAATTAACCAGGTCTGCCACAAGGTCGGGTTTGCCGACCCCTATCATTTCACCAAAATGTTCACCCGCCAGATGGGGAGTTCGCCGATTAAGTACCGCAATAAGGCGAAAGGGTGATTGCATTCATCGCGCAGATGATTAAACTTTCATCTCCTGTTACAGAAGCAACGGGGCAGTGAGCCGGTTGACTGAAGCCAAGCTACCGATCTACGTAAATGAAAAAATAAAAATATAATCCGCGAGAATGGTTTTCATGGAAAAATGTTTTGTTGAGTAAATGTTGTGTAAAATAAACCATCCCACCTGCTGTGTGTAGCGCATGTACAACACCAGCAACAGGATACATACGTATTTACTGATCGCAAAAACACCTTGCCAAGGTTGGGGTCGCGAGTTCGAGTCTCGTTTTCCGCTCTCCGGGCCTCTTTTTAGAGGCCTTTTTCTTTTGGCAGGGTGCGGCAATTCACCGCAGATCACTCAAATTATCAGTTAGTTATATTGTTTTGGCACTGTGTGCGGATAGAAGCCCGAAGCAGCGCCCGGCAAGGGAACCGTGTGCAAATCGTGGTACAAAGTTTTGACCGCGAAATTGTACCACGAATAAGGGTTTTTAAGCACTGATTTGCAGTTGTTTGCATAGCGGAGCGAAAGGTATTCCAGACTAATTTTGTAACCCCTTAAAACGGTTAAAGTTATGGAACGACAAACCTTCCGCATCCTGTTCCTGCTCCGCAAAGCTCGGACAGGTAAAAACGGCCTCGCGCCCATTCTCGCCCGCATTTCCACCAGCGGCCTGCAAAGCGAGGTCTACATTCAATGCCACGCCAACCCTTTGCGCTGGAATCAGGCCAAAGAACGGGCCACGGGCAACGATCGACTCACTGCCCAGATCAACGCCAGCCTCGATAATTTCCGGGCGCAGGTGATCGAGGTGCGCCGTGCGCTGATCGGCGAGGGACTCGAAGGTAATGCCATCCAAATCAAGGATCGGCTGTCCCGGCCGAAGAACTCGTCGATGATGTTCCTTGCCGAGTTGGACAAGTATTGCGCCAAGCGTGAGGCCGAGGTCGGCACGCGCATCACCCGCTTGACGGCCAACAAGTATCACCGCATCCTGCGCTACTTGCGGGAATATACGTTGGAGGCGTACCAGAAAGAGGACATCCAGCTTTCGGCCGTTGGTTACGAGTACATCGACGGGTTCAACACGTTTTTACAGACCCGCAAGAACTGCAAGCACAATGGGGCTATCAATCTGCTGTGCTGTCTGAAAAATTTTATCTTCTATTGCCTACGCAACGAGTGGATCGAAAAGAATCCGTTTCAGAACTACAAACTCAAAGAGCAGCACAACCGCGCCAAAGACCACCTGACCAAACCAGAGATTGACATTCTGGTCGCCAAGCCCATGCCCAATCGCCGTCTGGAAGCGGTGCGGGACGTGTTCGCGTTTTGCTGCTTCACGGGCCTGGCGTTCACCGATGCCGACCACCTGCGGGCCGAGCATATCTCGCGTGACGAACACGGGGCGATGTGGATACACAAGCCGCGCGAAAAGACCTCGGTTATGAGTAGCATTCCTCTGTTGCCCTATCCGGCCACGCTGTTGGAGAAATACGCAGATGATTCCGCCTGCCGAGAAAAAGGGAAACTGCTCCCCGTGCCGAGCAACCAAAAAATGAATGCGTACCTGAAAGAAATCGCAACAATCTGTAACATAGATAAGAACCTCACGACCCATTGCGCCCGCCACACGTTCGCCTGTCTTGCGATGGAACTGGGTATGCCGATCGACGTGATCGCAAAAGTCCTCGGCCACACCAACACGAACATGACCCGCCGCTACGCCAAACTCTCCGAAGCTGCCATCGGCCGCGAAATGGCTAAAATCGGCAAGGCGTTTTCAGCATAACAACCGTACCAATAGGGTCAAAACGAAGGGAACCAACCGCATCGCGGTTGGTTCCCTTTTTAGTGCCCTGGCCGATTAAGGCCTTCATTCCTTTTGCGGTGGCCGGTAGTTTTCAGTAAGGACGCGGTTGAGTTCCCTTTCGGGATAGAGAATTTTGCCCATAACGGTAGTGAAGGCGATGGTGCGGGTGTCGCGCAGGGTTTGCAGGGTGCGGGGCGAAACATGCAGGTATTCCATCACTTCGTAGGCTGAGAGATAATATTCGCCGTCCAGGATCGGGCGGTGGTTCTCGGTTACGGTGCGCACTCCAGCGCGGGCGTTTTCGATGCGGCCCAGCAGTTGCTTGAACTCTTCGGTGTCTTTTCTTATCACATTTTCCATAATAGGCTATCTGCATTGGTTGTTGTTTCGGTGCTGAAACCCCGCTTTGAGCATGACGTCGATGTCTTCCGATCTGAAATATACTTTGCCCCCGAGCATCGAGAAGGGGATCTTGCCGTTGGCCCGGTAGGTCTGCAATGCCCGTTTCGAGAGATTGAGCATCCTGCACACGTCGGCAGAGTCGAGTCAACCGGCCCGGGGACCGGGGCCATAACGTTTCTGCATAGTTTCCACTTCCGAGGCCAGCAGGCCCATGCGCTGCACGAGCAACTCCCAGGCAGGGCGCTCTATACATATCATTTCCATAGAATGCGTTTTTTAAGTTGGTTAATCGGTTGGTGGTTGAAGAACGGGAACATGCCGTTCACTGATCTCTAATCCTGTGAACTTTGGACATACGCTGATTTTTAAAGTTGGGTATTCGGGTCGCGGGTCGGCGCTACGTTTCACGTATCCCTGATTCGGTTCGCTCTTTTCATAATTAATGCCTGCTTGTTTGCCGGAAACCGGTTATGCGGCAAATGAACGACACAACCCTGACAAGTCAATGAAATAGCGTAATGTTTCGATATAACGGCAGGGGTTGTCGCGGCAGAAGAGTTTTCTATGCTCTTTTCGGCAATAATATTAGAGGGAGGGCGCAATCCGCCTCGGTCAACATATATAATCTCTTCATACCAGCCATTCAAACCAGACCAACCACTCACATCAGGCTAATCACTATCACCAGACTAACCAAGCTAATCAGCCCAATCACACTAACCATTCATGCCAGCCATTCATGAAAGGTTGGCATTCATGCTGTGTTGCCATTCATGCCTGGTTGACATTCAGAGTCTGTCTAAAAATTAGTGTTATAAAAGTTTAACCATCAGTGCGATAAAAGCGAGATAAATCATCGTTTCGGAAGACTCAATGGTTTTCTCGTAATCTTTCGCCAGCCTTCGAAAGTCGCCCAGCCATGCAAATGAGC
>JAVBPS010000086.1:0-28238 GCA_031549495.1 Rikenellaceae bacterium
TTTTCCAGAATTCATACCCCAGCATTTTGAAGAATGCAAAGGTATTTCTCATTTCAAATCAAAAAGTCAAAGAACGTTTGTATTAAAATGTGTTTCAGTCAATTACAGCGATAAGGAAAAAGTTAACGCACCAGCACTATTACAAAAACAACATGCCCCCCTGTTCCTGCGGTTTGTCCATAACGGACGGAGCAAATACGTCAGTTTGGGCATCCCCGTCAATGTAAATCATTGGGAAAGCGCGAAGAAAACCGTATCAGAAGAATGCCCGGATTGGCAGGTAATCCGGTACAAAATCGAGGCACAGGTAGCCGAGTATGAAAAGAAAATCAAACGCCTTGAAGCGTTGGAAATCGAGCCTACGTTGGAAGCCCTGTTTGAGCCGAAAAGTAAGCGCATTAACTGCACCGTAGCCGAATGTTTCGGGCATTGTATTGAACGGCTTGAATCGCTGGGTCAGGTGGGGACTGCATCCAAATATCGCTATTGCAGTTTACTCCGTCTATTCGCTCCACCTATTTTTACATTGATCCAATGTTACTCTTTATATTACGCAATCGAACGGCGGGCATCCGAGAGGATGCCCGCCGTCGCCAATGGGAATCGGGGCCGCTATTCGATTGAGGCGGTCCGGCCGCCAGGGCGCACCATCCAGGGAAACCGCGTAACGGATGCGGTCCGAGACCTCTGCCGCCGACAAAAGTTTGCCGTCAGGCGAACGAAGCGCCAAATGTTTCTGCGCCTGCACGGCGGCGACGCGCAGGCATGCGGCCAATGCGGATAGAAATATCTGCCCCGGTTTTTAGCACATCCGGGCGCGCCATAAGGCCGGATCAGTTGATCGAGTTCAGCAGTCCGGTCTTGCCTTCGCCGACGAGTTTGATGATCAATTCGCCGAACAGCGTATTCTGCCAGGCGAACCACTCGCGCGTGAAAAGCGTGGAGTTGTCCTTGTTGAAGGATTCGTGCATGAAACCGGTTTCGGCATCGGTGCGGATCAGCGTCTCGATGCACCACTTGATCTCCTCGTCGTTTTGGCTGGTAAAGGCCTTCATCATGATGCTCATGGGCCATATCATGTCGTAGCCGATATGCGGGCCGCCGATCCCCTCGCCGGCGCTGCCGCGGAAGAAATAGGGATTGTCGGTGCTCCACACGAAGCGGCGGGTATTCTGGTAGACCGGATCGGCGACGTCGACGCTGCCCAGGTACGGCATAGCCAGAAGGCTCGGCACATTGGCGTCGTCCATCAGAAAGCGGTTGCCGAAGCCGTCCACTTCGAACGCGAATATTTTCCCGTACTTCGGATGCTCGACCACGGCGTACTCCCACAGCGCCGTTTCGACCTCCGAGGCCAGGTCGAGGCACTGTTGCGCCTGCTCCTTACGGCCGTTGACCTTTTCGAGTATCTCGGCCGCCTTGCGCAGCGAGCTGACCGCGAAAAAGTTGGACGGCACGAGGAACTGGAACGTCGTCGCGTCGTCCGAGGGGCGGAAGGCCGAGCTGATCAGCCCCACCGGGTTGACCGGATTGCCCATCCCGTCGTTGCACATCGTGTCGAGCTGGCGCTCGGTCATGCGCATGAACGTATAGGGCCCGTGACCCTCTTTTTTCTGCTGTTCGCGGAAGGTCTGCAGCACGAGTGTGATCGCCTGCAGCCACTCCGGGCCGAATACCGAACTGTCACCCGTGACCTTCCAATATTCGTAGGCCAGGCGGATGGGGTAGCACAGCGAGTCGATCTCCCATTTGCGTTCATGCAGTTCGGGTTTCATGTCGGTCTTGTCGCTCATCCAGGTATGGTCCGGATCGGGGTCGTAAGGGTCCAGGAAGGCGTTGGCGTAGGGGTCGATGCCGATGCATATGAACTGGCGGCGGATCACCCCCGCCAGCATGGCCTTCAGCTGCGGATCGCTGTTGGCGAACTGCACGTAAGGCCACACCTGGGCGCCCGAATCGCGCAGCCACATGGCGTGGATGTCGCCCGTGTAGACCACCGTATCGTCGCGGCCGTCGCTTTTGCGGTGGCGCACGGTGGTGTCCAGCGTGTTGGGGAAGCAGTTGGAGAACATCCAGCGCAGCTTGGCGTTGGACAGCAGCTTCGACACGCGCACGATCTGTTTTTCGACCGCCTTGGAGACGAACAGCCGTCGGTCGATATCGGGACGCCGGCTTACCGTGTAATCGGCCCTGATGACGTCGCCCTTAAATACCTGCAGGGATTCGACCCGGGTGGCCGGACTTTCCGCCGCCTTCGGCTCCGCGGGGGGCGCAGCCTGTATGGAGAGCCCGGCGGCACAAACGATCGCCGCAGCCATTGCGGTTTTTGACAAAATTTTACTGAGAGGTGTTTTCATCATTATTTATTGCTTGTTTTTGCATCCAAGGCAGCCATGCGGGCATACATTTCCGCCATAGCCGCCTGGGTGAGAAGCCATCTGCCCGGTACGTCGCCGGGCTTGTCCCACTCTTCGCAGAACAATCCCTGCCCGTCGCGTGCGTGCTGCCATGCGTAATCGAGGTTTTTGCGGAAGGCATCCACATATTCGGTGTTGCGGTCGGCATGGTAAAGCTCGACGAAACCCCGGAACATGACCGCCGTGAACCAGATATTGCCTTTGTTCAGCAGCCTGAACGACTCGCCGCCGGGGGAGGTGAATTCATGGAAGAAGTGGCCGTAGCACCCTCTGGCGGTGGCCTGCGCCTCGTCCAGATAACGCTGCTCCCCGGTGATGCCGTAAAGCAGCGCGGCGGCCTGGATCATCTGGCCGCTGTTGTAGGCGTATTTGGCCTTGTCCACACGGCCCGACAGGCCGATGTTGTCGAAATAGAGGCCGTCCAGCGTGTCGAGCAGATGACTGCGCGTCCACTCGTAGAGTGCCTTGCCCTGTTGCAGGTAGCTCTCCCGGCCGGTCGCCTTGTGCAATTTGAGGGCGTAGACGGCACCCGGAGCGTTCGAGCAGGTGTTCTTGCTCCGCTTTTTCTGCTCGCACCAGTAGATCCCCCCGCCCAGCAGGGTGTCCGTGCCGCTCTCGATGAACTTCCAGACCATTTCCGCGTTGTCGAGGTAATGTTTTTCACCCGTCATGGCGTAAACGTCCGTAAAGTCGATCCCGATCCAGACGTTGTCGTCATAGAAGCGGTCGCTCGGCGGGGCGCTGTTGATATAGGAGGCGTAGGCCGCCGGGCGGCGCAGGGAGTCCATATACTCTTCCAGCCCGGGCAGCACCCTTTGGCCGATAAGCGGGCCGTACGCCGGATCCGATTCCAGGATGGCCCCCGCGGCCGAGAAGGTGCCCGAATAGGGCCACAAAAAGGCATATTGGTTAGGGACCGAGGCCTGCTCCTCGGAGGCGAGGTATCCGGCCAGGTAACTCTCGTCGAAAGGGAAGGTCTCCCTGAGCAGCGCGCTCCCCGGTGCCGAGTAGTGCGCATACAGCGAGTCCATCGTCTGTCTGGCCCTGTCCAGGTGCCGGTTCTGCCGGCCGGCTTTATCATGGCAGCCGGCCAGCAGAAACAAACACCCGGTAACGGTAAACAGGATACGGCCCATTTACTTTTTCAAAAGGTTCATGGCCTCCATCACGATACACCCCGAGGCTTGCGCGCCCATCTCTTGCGAAACATAGGCGGGAGTGGTCCAGTCGGGACTGAAAAGCAGCTCTTCGGTCTTCTTGTCCACCCCTTTGGTCCACAGCACGACGGCCTGGTGCTTCAAAAAGCGGGTAAACCTCTCCCTGGCTTTCGCGTCCAGGGCCGGTTCGTTGATCAGCAGGACGAAGTAGCGGATGAATATGCCCTTGAACATTCCGCCGTCGCCCGTCCCTTCGTTGCGCAGCACGTTGTTCTTCGTGTCGATCAGCGAGGTGATGGTGAAGTCGGCGATCTTGGCCGCGTCGTACAGGTAGGACTTTTCACCCGTCAGCTGGTAGAGCATGTGGGCCGTGCCCAGGAATGTGCCCTGGTTGTAGGTCAGCGAAACGGTGGAGATCTTTCCCGCGGTAATGTTATCGTAGACGGCGCCCGTGGCCGGATTGTAGAGCACGCTCTTCTGCCAGTTGTATATCTTTTGGGCCTGGGCCAGGTACTTCTCCTTGTCGGCCTGATCGGTGAGCAGTTTACTCAGTTTGCAGGCGATGATGCTGCCGGGGCCGTTCGAGCAGGCGTTCTTGCTTACCGTCGCGTCATGGCTCCACAGCAATCCCCCGCCGTCCACGTCGGCAAACGTGTCCCATACCGACCAGATCCAGTCGTCGTAGACCTGTTTGGCCGTGGAGAGCCACGTCGCCTGGGGAGTCGGGTGGTTTTCGTAGAGGTTGAGCATGGTGATCACGTTCCACTCCATGTCGTCGATGTAGGGATTCTTCCAGCTGCTCGTTCCCGCCCAGTTCGCCTGGCGTTGGCCGTTGAACCAGGTGGGGAACATGCCCAGGTAGCGGGCTGCCTCGTCGGCCCTGGCCGGATCGTCCTTGCTGCGGATGTAGGCGTCCACCACCAGGTCCATGGCGTGCGCGCCGGGCCAGTACTGGCCCCCGTTGTCGATCCCGTCGTTCTTGGTGCGGAAATACCAGTAGCTGCCCGACTGGCGGAAGTAACGGTCGATGAAGTTATTGGTGGTCACGTCGCCCACCTCGCGCCAGTCATACTGCGAAGCCTGGTCCGAATAGTCGTTCTTGGCGGACTGGCCGTAGTATTGGTCGTCCACCTTGCCGCACGCGGTGAAGAAGATCAGCGCGGCCGATATTATAAGCAGGTTTTTCATACTTGTCATCTGTTTACCTTATATTCTCAATCAAATGGCGGTAAGTCCCGTCGGGCGACATGATCACGGAAATATCGATGGTTTTCCCGTTCAGCGTGCTGTGGAATTTGTACTTGTAATCCCACCACCAATCGCCCGTATAGGCGGTGATGTAGATATAGAAGTACCCTTCCTCGACCGTGGCGGTATTGGGCGCGCGGTCCTCGTAGCCACCCTGGGACAAGGTGCCCCAGATCTCCGATCCGAAGTTGTTGCGCCCGTTCTGTCCGTCCACCCGGGTACTGAAGCGGTAACGCTGGTCGCCGTTGTTGAAGTTGACGGGGTAATTGGTCATCTTCCACACGCCCTTACCCAGGTACGGCACCTTGCGGTTGTCGGTGGTGCGCGGCGCGAAGTGGTAGAGCACCCGGTTGATCTCCTCGTACTTGGCCGTGTTGCTCGAGAAATCCAGGGTGATGCGGTAGACGTTCTTGTCGTTCTCGCCATCGTCGGCCTTGGTGGTGTAGCTGGTCGGGGTCGAACTTTCGGAAATGGCCGTGCCCGAGACGACGAACATACGCCCGCCCGCCGTGTTCTTATCCGTGAAATAGTAGGTCCCGGTGGCGAGTTTGGTATAGATCTCGAACTTGCCGCCGCCCAGGCTCTTGAGTTGGCCCGCGCTGCCGATGGTCGCGCCGTACTCCGACGCGCTGCCGGTGATGTAGACCGCGGCGGGCATACCCGGCAGACGGGTGATGCTCAGGGCGCGCGGGGCGAAAGCGGGCTTGGCCTCGGCGCCGAACACGTTGGTGATCACGCTCCAGTAGATATTCCCCGTGCCTTCGGATGCTATACCTGCCGTTGCGGCGATGGTTTCCAGGTCGGAGTGCGTGACGGACGCGTTGGTGGCCGTTCCGCCCGATGCGGCGTCCTTGCGGGCGATCTCGGTGGCGCCCTGGGCGTCGCGGTAGAAAACGACCTTGTACGAGGGTGTCGGGCCTGTTCCCGAGGCAGCGGCAGGCGTCCAACTGAAGGTCGTGGCCGATCCGGCGACCTTCGAGAGGGTCACGGCGGCATTGGCGGCCGGAACGTCGAGCGAAGCCACCGGATAGGGCGTGATATTGCCCGGATCGAAGCGGTGGTGGTAGTATTCGGCCGCGACGGACATATCCACGTAGATGTCGGTCGTAATGCCGTTCAACGCCCCTATGGCGCGGTAAGAATAGTCCCAGTTATCGGATGTGCGGGCCGTTTCGTAAATCCGGAAATATTCCCCGTCCAGCGTCGTCGGCACGGTACCGTTGTCGCGGTTGTCAAGGTCGCGGCCCCAGGTCTTTTCGACGCCGTCGACCGTCACCCGGAACTTGTAGCGGTTGTCAGAGCCGCCCCATGACGGGGTGAAATTCATGTTTTTTGCCGTGATCTTCCACACCCCGCCGCCGATGTAGGTCATCGTCTGGGTCTGGGGGTCGTTGCTCGGGAAGTGGTATTTGAGGTCGGTCAGCAACTCTTTTTTCAGGGTGCCTTTGGCGAAATCGACCGTGATGCGGTAGGCGCCGTTGCCGGTGTTGGCCTCGCCGCTCCGTAACGCGATGGGGAAATCGCCCTGGGTGAGTGCGCCGTTATCCAGGCCGTACAGGGTCTTGGCCGCGCCGTCGGTCGGGTTGTCGATGAGCAGGTAGGTGTCGGTAGTGCCGCCTTTGAGCTGGGTGTAGATCTCGAAAGTCCCGTTGCTATTGCGGCGCAGGGGAAGGGCGGCGGTCATATCCGTCCCCGCTTCCGTCGCGCTGCCCGTCAGGTAGAGGCTCGCCGGCGCGGTCACTCCCCGAAGTCGCTTGACGGATACTTTCCACCGGGGATGATTGGCGAGCACCTCGCTGGTGCCGACCGCCGTTGCCACGCTCCACCACAGCTCGCCCTGCTGCTGCGAGGATACGCCGGCCAGGGCGGCCACCGTGTTCATCGTGGAATGCGGGATGTATGCCATCGTGTTGAGGCCCGATTTGTCGGACTGTACGCGGTATATCTCCGCGCCGGTCTGCGAGGCGTAAAATACCACGCTGTAGACGGGTACCTGGCCGTTGGCGATGCCTTTCCATGAAAATTCCATCACCGCCGAAGAGGCCTCCACCAGCGGGAGGACGGAGTTGTTGCCCGGGGAGAGGAATTCGGTTACGGGGGCCGGGCTGCCTGCTTCGAACTCCTGGCTGTCTTTGCAACCGAACCACAGGGCCGGCAGGAGAGCCAGGAGGGCTAATTTCAATATTCTTGTTTTCATAAACATCCGTTTTATCAGTTCGCTGCCGTGATGGTGTGCGTGTAGCTGGCCCCTTCGCCCGACATGTAGAGCGTCATATCCACTGTCGTCTTGTCGAAGGCGCTGTTCATTTTATACGTGTAGTCGTATGCCGACCAGTTGCCCCTGGGGGTGAAGTGGACGTTGTTGTAGTCGCCCTCGCCGGTCGCCGAGCCCTGGCCGCTGTTGTCGCGGTTGACCGAGCCCCAGATTTCGACCGACCCGTCGGCGAAGTGGGCCAGGAAGCTGTAACGGTTGTCCGCGCCCCAGGACTCGTCCCTGAAGAGCACGCTGTAGCCGCTCAGTTTCCAGACGCCTTTGCCCTGGTAGACCATGGTGGTGTTGTCCGCCGTGCGGGGCGCGAAGTTATACTCGACCTTGGAGATCTTCTCAAGGGTGTAACCGCGGGTCGAGAAGTCGAGCCGGATGCGGAAAATGCCGGTTTCGGAGTTCGACGCGGGGGTCGCGGTCTCCTGGATCACGCCGGCGGAGAGGGCGAACGAACGGGCTCCCTGCGCCGTGGATTCCACGAACCGCAGCTCGCCGGCGGCCAGCCTTCCGATAACCTCGTAGGTGTCTTCCGAAACCTGGCTGATCCGGCATTTGAGGGCGTTGGCGATATCCGCGCCGCCTTCCGAGGCCGAGCCCGTGATGTAGAGGGTGGCGGGAATGACGTCGAATCCGGAAAGCCTCGTTACGGCGTATTGGCTGGCGGCAGCCGTGGCGAGCGTCTGGGTCAGGCCGCGGTTGGCCACCACGCTCCAGTACATGGAGCCCTGCGCGCCCGAGGCGATGCCGGTTTTGCCGGCGGCGATGTTGATCTGCTTGTGGGTTATGCCGATCGAGGTGTTGGCGCCTGCGTCGATGCGGTATTGTATGGGCCCCGTGGGCGAGGACATGAACACGACCTCGTAAAAGGCGGGAAGGCCGTCCTCGGTGGCGACCCCTTCCCAGGAGAAGGTGACCGTCTGGCCCGAGAGGCTCGACAGCTCGGTGTAGGCTCCTGCCGCGGGCAGGTAAAGCGCACCCACGCCCCCTACCTGCACGTCCTTGTAGTCCATGTCCTGCGTGCAGGAGGTTACTACCCCCAGCAGGCCGACCAATGCGGTGATAAACAATATCTTTCTCATATAGGTAAATGCTTGTGGGGTTGATTAATAACCGGTGTTATTGGGCCTCAGGCCGGGAGAGAGCTCCATTTCGGACTGCGGCAACGACCAGTACTTGTCACGCGTGGAGTAGCTGTACGACGAGACGACGATGTTGGTGGTCGAGTTGTTGGCGAACTTGGCGCCCAGGACGCTGCCGTTCAGCAGGTCGCTGCGTTGCTGTTCGTCCATCCGGAACAGGTCGAAGTAGCGCAGGCCTTCCAGGGCGAGCTCCACGCGCCTTTCGCGCGCGATGACCTTGTCCATCGTCTCGCCGTGACTGAAGCTGAATTCGAGGGGGGCGCCCGAAAAACCTGCGCGCGTCCGGATCGGCTTGATGGTCTGGTTCCATTCGGTCGCGGTGAAAGAACCCAGCGACTGGCACGCCTCGGCGTACATGAGCAGCACTTCGGCCCAGCGCATAACGATGATGTTGTTGCTCATGCGCAGGTCCGTGCGGTGCGCGGGGTCGAAATATTTGCGGGTGTAATACCCCGTGGCCGAACAGTTGTCGTTGGTCCAGCGGTCGTTGCCGTCCTTGGAGTTGATCGTGGTGGTGGTGCCCGCCCCGGCGGTGTTCACGTCCTTCCACGTGGCGCCGTTGTAGACGATCGTCGCACCCATGCGCGGATCGCGGCCCGTGTAGGCGGCGTCGGACGAGGTCCAGATCGCCCCATTGCTTTTCAGGTAGGCGTCGACCAGCGACTGGGTGGGCGCCTTGACGCAGACCTGGCTCCCGATAGCGCTCTGGGGCGCCAACTGGCCCATGCCCCACTCTTTGCTGACCGGAACGGCCGCATAGTCGAGGATCACCTCTTCGTTGTACTCATACTTGGAAATGAAGAGGTTCTCGTAGGCGGAATAGTTCTGGCCGTACTGCTGGGCGTTGTTCGTGAAGAGCGTGTAAGCGCCGTAAACGGAGGGGTTCTCCATCAGTTGTTGGCAGATCGTCTTCACCTGGCCCATATTGCCTTCGAACAGGTAGATGCGGGCGTTGAGCACCATGGCCGCCGCGTTGGTTATGCGGCCCAGGTCGGCGGCGGCAAGGTTCTCCCGGCGGGGCAGCTGCGGGATCACCGCTTCCAGTTCGGAATGCAACTGGCTGAGCACGACGGACTGCGGGGTCCGGGTCATCTCGCGCGACTGTTCGAGCGTGATGTCGCTCAGAAAGAAAGGAATGTCGCCCCACAGCAATGTCATCCGGAAATAGAGGAATGCCCTGATGTAACGGATCTCTGCCTTCATGCGGGCCTTCTCCCGGGGGTCGAAATCGGGCACAAGGTCGACCATGTCCATAAAGACGTTGGTCGTTTTGATGCCTTGGAAGATCCATTTCCATTCGCTGCGGAACAGGTTGTTCGAACTGTTGGCCAATCCCTGGCGGATGGTCTTCATGTCGCTCGTGCCGCGGAAATCGATCATATTGTCGGTCAGGCACTCGTCCTGCCACACCTTGTCGTGGCCGTACATCTGGTTGTAGGCCATGTTCAGCACCAGGCGGGCGCGGTCGGGGGAGCTCCAGAAAACCTTCTCGGTGAATTTGTTGGTCGGCTCCTGGTCCATTTTATTGCAGCCCGAAAACAGCCCTCCGAGCAGGATGGCTCCCAGGCAGTATATAATATTCTTACTCATATCGGTTTCGTTTTTCGATTAAAAGGTGATATCGAATCCCATTCCGTAGTAGCGCAGGCTCGGGTAGACGCGTCCGCTGTTAGCCCCGCCGGAATTCATGTTGTTGCCGTATTCCGACGATTCGGGGTCGATGAAGCTCAGTTTGCTGAATGTGAATAGGTTCTGGGCGTTGACGTAAGCCCTGAGTTTTTTCATCCCGATCTTGGATGTCCACTTTTGGGGCAGCGTGTAGCCGATGCTGATGTTCTTCACGCGCAGGTAGCTCGCGTCGTAGAGGTAGACGTCCGAGCCCATGCCCCAGTTGTTTTCCTGGGATTTGCCCGAAAGGGCCAGGCGCGGATAGCGGGCGCCGGGGTTGGTCGGGGTCCAGTAGTCGAGCTGGTGCTCGTACATGGTGTAGCCGTAGCTTGAGTGGAACGGTTCGACCAACTCGCCGCGCAGCATCATGTCGCGCTTCAGGACGCCCTGCAGGAAGAGCGAGAAGTCGAGGTTCTTCCACCGGAAGTCGTACGTGAAGCCCACGGTATAGCGCGGGAAGGCGTTGCCCAGGTAGAAACGGTCGTTCTCGTCGATCGTCCCGTCGCCGTTGCGGTCCACGAATTGCAGGTCGCCCGGCTGCACGGTCATATTCGTAGGCAGGGCGGCGGAGGCGATCTGGTCGTAGCTCTGGAAGATACCGGCGGTCTTGTAGCCGTAGTACGAGTTGAAGGGCAGCCCCTCGCGCATGATCCGCCAGTACTGCTCGATCTTCACGATGTCCTCGAAGCCCTCGTAGTGGGTCACCTCGTTCCACGAGTCGCCGAAGCTCAGGTTGAACATATGGCTGAAATCGCCGTGGCGCAGGTTGTAGGAGACGGCCAGCTCCCAGCCCTGGGTGAGCATCTCGCCGGCGTTATAATTTTGCAGTTCGGTCCCGAACGTGAGCGGGGTCTGGGGTTTGACCAGGATGTCGGTGGTATTCTTGCGGAAGTAGTCGAAATGGAAGTTCAGGCTGTTACGGAACAGAGCGGCGTCCACCCCGACGTTCCACGTTTTGGATACCTCCCACCGCAGGTTATGGGTGCCGATCTGGAAGCCGGCGCCGCCCACCGAAACGTTGTTGAAGCCGTACGTGTCGGCGTACACGTCGAAGGTGGTGAAATACTGGTAGTCGCCCACGCTCTGGTTACCGAGCGTCCCCCAGGAGGCGCGCAGTTTGAGGTTGCTGAGCGTATTGGAGACGCCCTGCATCCATTTCTCGCCGGTAATGTTCCAGCCCGCGCTGACCGAGGGGAAGAAGCCCCAGCGGTAATCCTTGTCGAATTTCGAGGAGCCGTCGTAGCGGAACGTGGCGTCCAGGAAATATTTCGCGTCGTAGTCGTATCCCACGCGGCCGAAAACCGAGGTGATGCTCCGTTTGGTCGTGCTTTGGGGAGTATTCCATGATCCGGAAATGTCGGCGATCGTGCCGTCGCCTTTTATGCCGAGCGTGGGGTCGGTGCTCTTCAGCCGGATCTGGTTGTCGGTCGAGGTGAACGATTCGTTGGACGCGCCCACAAGCGCCGACACGTGGTGTTTCTGGCAGAACGTGCGGTCGTAATCGAGCATCACCTGCGAGTTGATCAGCCACGCCTGGCGGTTGTAGTCCTCCGCGTCGCCGTCGACGTTGGCCGTGCTGACGTATTTGGACGGATCCAGGTAGCTGTAGAAATCGACCGACTCGCGGCGGATGAAACGGTGGTCGGCGAATATGTCGGCGCCCAGCACCCCGCGCAATTTCAGGCCTTTGGCGATCTTGTAATCCAGTTGCAGGTTGGCGTTGATATAGTCGTTGTTGGATTGCTCCTTGCCGCCTTTTTCCAACAGGCCCAGGGGGCTGTGGTCGGTCAGGATGTCGTTGACCAGGTAGTGCCCCGTGGCGGGGTCCTTCATTTTGTAATAGTAGTAGACGGGGATACGCGAAGCGTTGTTGTTGATGTTCGCGCTGGCGACTTTCGTATTGTCGTTGCGCGTGTAGGAGAGCAGGCCGGTGACCGTGACGTTCTTGTACTCGGTGGTCACGTTGGTGCGGAAGTTATAGCGCTTCACGCCCCAGTCCTGTCCCACATAGTTGCTTTCCTGGTCGTTGTAGCCGGCCGAGATCATGTAGGTGCTCTTTTCGCCGCCGCCGGATATGCTCGCGTTATAGGATTGCTGCAGGGCGTCCCGCAGGATCGTGTTCATGAAAAACTCGCTGTCACCGTTCGCCTGCAGGTCGCGGATCTGTTCGGCCGTAAAGCCCGGCTGCTGGCCCGCGCCGATCTTCGCCAGGTTGTTGAGCGTGGCGTTCTGGTATCCCCTGACAGGCGTGTAGGGCATCTTGGGGGTCTGCATACCGATCATCGCGTTGAGCTGGACGACGGGCGCCTGGTTGCGTTTGCCTTTCTTGGTGGTCACCAGAAGCACCCCGTTGGCCGAACGCGAACCGTAGATCGCCGCCGTACCGGCATCCTTGAGCACCGATATGCTCTCGATGTCCGCGGGATTGAGCTTGTTCAGGCTGGCGCCGTCCGACACCAGGCCGTCGATCACGATCAGCGGGCTGTTGTCGTTCATCGTCCCGATGCCGCGGATGTTGATGTTCAACTGCTGGTCATTGGGGTTGAAACTGCGCTGCTGGATGGTGAGGCTGGGCGAGGTACCCTGGAGCGCCTGGGTCAGGTTGGCCGTCGAGCGGTCCATGATCGCGTCGGCCTTGATCTGGTCGACCGCGCCGGTCGCGCGGCGGCGCGTGGTGGTCCCGTAACCGACCACGATCACCTCGTCGATCTGCAGCCGCTCCTCTTCCAGGGAGACGTTGATGAGCGTGCGCCCGCTCACGGGGACGATCTCCTTTTTGTATCCCAGATACGAGAATTCGAGCACCGCGTCCGAAGGGCACGCGATCGAATATTCCCCGGCATTCCCGGAGGTGGCCCCGGTATTCAGGCCGACGGCCACGATGGCAACGCCGGACAACGGATTGCCGCTGGCGTCGCTGACCTTCCCCTGGACCCTTATGGGCGAAGGGGCTTGTTGTCCGGCTGCATTACCCGCAAAGAGCGCCGCGGTCAGCAGCAGTGCGGTCAATAGGCAGACGAATTTGACAGAGTAATTTTGAACCATAGATTTTGTTAGGTTTAGGTTAATGTGCGGTTGATTTCTTCAATGTCGGTCCTTGTTGTATCATGGGCGAAGTTTTTGGTTGTGTCTACGAAATTAGGAACGCCCTGAAATAAAAAAAACTCCCGTCAGGGAAAAGCGGCCCATTGTCACATAAAAACACTAGTCTGTCGCAAATTTATACTGCCTTGGCGAGGGCGTCGTGTAAAAAATGGTTTTTAGGCAGGAGAAATTAATACCTTTGCACATAGACTCAAACAAAGACCATGAGACCCGCAAGTCGATCCATCACTCTGTTTGTCGCGGCCATCCTGGCGATCGGACCGCTGACGAGCGAAGGCTACAACCTCAAACAGATATCCAAAAGGGACGGACTTTCCAACAGCGCCATCCTGTCCATAGCCCAGGACGGCGAGGGTTACATGTGGCTGGGCACGGTCGATGGCGTGAATCTGTACGACGGCACGAATATGGACAACCGCGGGTTGTTCGGCCCGGGGAACGCGCTCTCGGGCAGCGTGATCGACCGCATCCACCGGAGCGCCGGCGGGGCGATCTGGTTCATGACCAATTACGGCCTGGACCGTTACGATCCCCGGACGATGACGATGAGCAACTTCAACGGCTACACGCGCAAATACCTGCTGCGCGAGTGCCCCCTGGCGGAGTTGTTCTTCATCACCGAAAAATTGCAGGTCGTCTCCTATTGCGACGGCCGGATGGTCGGCCAGCCGTTCGACTACCCCTTCCCGGCGGAGAATATCCTGGACTACGCCGAGGGGCCGGACGGGAAAATATGGATTTTCGGCCGCGACGGCAGCTGCTGCACCTATGTCGCAGGCCCGGGGCAGGGTGGGGGGATGACCTTGCAGGAGTCGGACCGGTTCGTCCTGCACGACGCTCCGCTCAGGTTCTGCAGCTACGACGAGGGCGCGCTCTATTATATGGATTCGTCGTACGTGGTCTACGAATACGATTGCGCCGGGCGCAAAAAGATCTACGTGACTGACCTTTCCGCCACGGCCCGCAACCGCAGCGATATTTCGAGTATGGTCAAGCTCAACGGCGACTATTACATCGGGTTCTATACCGACGGGCTCATCTCGCTGCGGGAGCGGCCGGAGCAGGTAAGCCGCTACGCGGTGGAGACGATCGGCATTAACGCCGGGGTGTTCACCCTGCTGAAGGACAAGCGGCAGCAAACCCTCTGGGTCGGCACCGACGGGCAGGGGGTTTATGTCTATTACGACGATTCGTTCTCGATCCGCTCATACACCTTCGACAGTTTCACCAAACGGATCAGCAAACCCGTGCGCTCGATCCTCACCGATCCGGATGGCGCGCTGTGGCTGGCCACCAAAGGGGACGGGATCGTGAGGATACGCGATTTTAACGCCGAGCGCGGGATCGACCAGGCCAAGGTCGATTATTTCAATACCGCCAACAGCGGCCTTTCCAACAATTCGGTCTTCAAACTGGAACGGAGCGCCCGCGGGATCATGTGGATCGGCAACGACGAGGGCATAGACTACTACTCGCCCGCGACCGGGCGGATCGCCAAACTCAGGGAACCTTCCGGCCGCGACGGCCTGCGCTATGTCCACGGCATTCACCAGGCGGACGAGCAGACCCTGTGGGTGGCCACCGTGGGCGACGGTATATATAAGGTCTCGCTCCGTTGGAGCGGAGGCGTCCCCGAGATCGCGCACAAGCAGAGGCTGGTCCACACCGGGGGCATGGAGGCGAACTACTTTTTCGCGCTCTATCCCCAAAACGATTCGCTCGTCTGGTTCGGCAATCGCGGTTACGGGGCCTTCCGGATCGACATCCGCAAGACGCCCTCGTCCGGGGCCTGCCTCGACGAGCAGGCCAACGCCGGGCAGGTCGTCTCCGTAAAGTTCGACGACTACCCCGGCACGCGCATCCTGAACGACATTTACTGCATGGCCAGGGGCAGCGACTCGCAGATGTGGTTCGGGACCGGTGCGGGCCTGGTAAGATATTCCGAGGACGGAACCCGCGAGGTATTCGACAACCGCTCGGGCCTGCCCAACAGTTGCATACACGGGATCCTGAACGACGCCTCGGGCAACCTGTGGCTGAGCACCAACAACGGGTTGGTGAAATTCGCGCCCGGCGACCGTACCCTGCTCTCCATCAACCGGTCGCACGGCCTGGACATCATCGAGTTCAGCGACGGGGCCTACTACGCCGACCCGCGGGCGGGCACGATATTCTTCGGGGGCATCAACGGCTTCGTCTCTGTCACCGGGACCGGCTACGACCGCAGCGCCTTCATCCCCGGGATCATCCCCTCGCGGCTCACGGTCTTCGGCCAGGAACGCAACCTGAACGATTACCTGCACGACCAGGGGGCGGTGCGGCGGCTGGTGCTGGACCACTCGGAAAACTACTTTTCGCTCTCGTTCTCGGCCATCGACTACCTGCACGGCCACAACTACACATTCCTGTACAAGATCGACGGGCACAGCGACAACTGGGTCGACAACGGCAACTCGGGCACGCTCTCCTTCGCCAACCTTACCCCCGGCGACTACGACCTGCAGGTCATGTACCGCAACCGCGAACTGGGCATCGAAAGCGGCGTGGTCACCATCCCGGTGAGGATCACCCCGCCCTGGCACCTCTCCGCCACGGCCAGGACGATCTATGCCGTCCTGCTCCTGGTGGCCCTGCTGCTGGGCATCTACCTGCTCTCGAAGCGCGCCGACAAGAGGCACCGGGCCGTGCTCGACAAACTCGAAGACGAGCACCAGAAAGAGGTCTACGAGGCCAAGCTGCGCTTTTTTACCAATATCGCCCACGAATTCTGCACCCCCCTCACGCTCATCTTCGGGCCGTGCGAGCGGATATTGCGCCACGAGAAGGCCGACCCGCTGATCCGCGAGTACGCGTCGGTCATCCACCGCAACACCAACCGGCTGAACGACCTGATCCAGGACCTGATCGAATTCCGCCGCATCGAAACCGGCAACAAGGCGCCCGCCGTCAGGCAGGTCGACATTTCCCAGGCCGTATCGGATATCGCCCAGAATTTCAGGGTCATGGCCGAATCCAAAAACGTCGCCTACCGGACCGACATCGACCCGGGCCTGGTCTGGAATACCGATCCCGGATTCCTCACCACCATCGTAACGAACCTGCTCTCGAACGCGTTCAAGTACGTCAACGCAGGGGGCGAGGTGACGGTGAGCGCACGGATCGGCGACGGAAAACTTTCGGTCGGGGTCTCCAACACGGGCAAGGGGATCAAGGACGAGGACATCGAGCGCATTTTCGACCGCTACACGGTCATCCGCGACCTGGAGGAGAGCAGCGTCGACAAGGCCACCATCCGCAACGGCCTCGGCCTGGCCATATCCTACAACATGGCCGAACTGCTCGGCGGGCGCATCAAGGTGAAGAGCGTCCGCCACAAAAGCACCGACTTCCTGTTAACGCTGCCCCCCTGCGAGCTTTCGCCCGACGAGGCCGCGCAAGAGGTGCCCGCGCCGCTGCTCAGGCCCGAACAGCCCGTGGCAGGGGTCAGCGCCATGCCCTCCAACCTGATCCAGGACAAGACCAAGCCCACGATCCTGGTCATCGACGACGAGACGGACATGCTCTGGTTCATGTGCGATATCTTTTCGGCCGAGTACAACGTGATCACCACCGCCGATCCCACCGGCCTGGAGGGTATCCTGCAGGAGACCGTCCCCGACGTGATCATCAGCGACGTGATGATGCCCGGGCGCGACGGCCTGGAAATCGTCCGGCTGGTCAAATCCAACCCCGAGACCGCGCATGTGCCGCTGATCCTCGTGTCGGCCAACCAGCAGATGGCCCAGCAGATCGAGGGGCTCGAGGTGGGGGCCGAAATGTACATCACCAAACCCTTCAACGCCGACTACCTCCGAACGTTCGTGCGCCACCTGATCACGCGCAAGCAGCACCTGCGCGACTATTTCTCCTCGCCCATCAGCGCCTACGAGTTCGCCAAAGGCCGCTTCACGCACAAAGAGCACCGCCGGTTCATCCAGCAGGTCATCGAGATCATCAACGGCAACCTGACCAGCAAGGACCTCTCCGCGAAATTCATCGCCGACAGGATGAACATGGGGGTACGCCAACTCTACCGCAAACTGCAGAGCATGGAGGCCGAAAGCCCGCTGGAGATGATCCACGAGTGCCGCCTGCATGTGGCGGAAGACCTGCTGAAAAACAGCACCTTCACCACCGACGAGATCATTTACAAATCGGGATTCGCCAATCGCGGGCCGTTTTTCAAGGCTTTCGCGGCACGCTTCGGGTGCACCCCCAAAGAGTACCGCGAGAGGATCGCCCCGGGCCGCGAGGGACGGCCATGAGCCGCGGGTCGCGAAACAGGACAACTTTGTCGGGAAACGTTACCGGCTATCTGACGGCTTGCGCGTACTTTTACCATAAACGACCTCGAATTTTATGAATGCTATAAAACACACGCTGAAATGAAAATAAGAACTCCGGTTTCCCTATGCCTTCTGCTATGGCTCGCAAGCTGCGGCGGGAGCGGGGAAAGCCTTACGGGCTATGTAAACCCGTTTCTCGGCACCGCCACGTTGTGGGAGCCTCAAGATCTGGGCTATGTACGTAAAAAGGAGGCGAGGACCTGGGGCGGTGAAACGTATCCGGGGGCGACCCTGCCCAATTCGATGGTGCAGCTCAGTCCCGTGACCCAATATCGCAGCGGCGCCGGATATCAGTACGAGGATAGTCTCATTTACGGTTTTTCGCACACCAATAAAGGCCATTGGAACCTGTTGCACGTCCCGATGCTGCCGGTCGTCGGGGAAGTCTCCCCGAGCGACTTTTGTTCAGGTTTCAGCCACCGCGACGAGTCGGCCCGTCCGGGATACTACCAGGTGTTTCTGGAGAGATACCAGGTGAATGCGGAACTTACTTCCACGTTGCGTTGCGGCTACCATAAATACACCTTCCGGCCGGATGACGAGAAGGCCCTGCTGGTGGACATCGGCCGCTCCAACAACCACGTGCGGGAATGGAAGATCGAAAAGGCGGGCGAGAATATCTTCACCGGATACCAGTCCGCCGACGGCAAGATATACTTCTATGCCCTGGCTAATTTTCAGCTCTCCGACGTGGAGATGGTGAAGGACGACAGGCACGAAGTGGCCGTCGTTCATTTCGCGAACAGTAAAGCGGAGGCTCCTTTGGAATTGAAGATCGGTTTTTCGTTCGTCAGCGTCGAGAACGCGAAGATGAACCTGGAGCGGGAGATGATAGACAAGGATTTTGCACAGGTCGCCCGTGAAGCGGATGAGGCCTGGGAGAAACTGCTCTCGAAGATCCGGGTATCGGGCGGGACGGAACGCGAAAAAAGGTTGTTCTACTCCTGCCTGTACCATGCCTTCAAATGGCCGGCGCTGCGCAGCGATGTGAACGGAGACTATACCGATGTCAGGGGAGAGGTGGTGAACAACGGTTTCCGCTACTATACCAACCCCTCTTTCTGGGACGACTACCGCAACAAACTCGTCCTGTTGGGTATGCTCTCCCCCGATGTAACCGTCGACATCATTAAATCCATCACCGATAACGGGGAGAAACAGGACGGCTATATGCCCACGTTCTTTCATGGGGACCATGCCTCTACGTTCATCTCGGGGAGTTGGCTGCGCGGATTGACCGGTTTCGATCTGGAGCGCGCCTATCAGCTGATCCTGAAGAACGCGACCGTGCCCGGCCCGGGCGGGAGACGCTATCTGGACGAATACCTCGAACGGGGCTGGATCGCGGAGAAAGACACCGTCAACGTACCCTTCTGGGACGAGTACAAGGGCGCCGTGACCAAGACCGTCGAGTATGCCTACGATGATTACGCCACCGCGTTGGTAGCCAAAGAACTTGGCGACACGGCCAGCTATGGGGCGTTGATGGCCCGTGCCGGAAATTACAAAAACCTCTTCGATCCCGGTACCGGTTTCTGGCGGGGCAAAATTGAAGATGGCCGTTGGATCGAAGATTTCGATCCTTACTATCCCTACTATCAATATATGTATCGCGAGGCCAATGCCTGGAACTCCCTCTTCTTCGCTCCGCACGATCCGGACGGAATGATCGCCTTGTATCCCGGCCGCGGGGCCGTCGAAGAAAAACTCGATTCCCTCTTCTGTGAGCCCTGGCGCGGATATGAATTGGACAATATGACCGGATTCATCGGCAACTATTGCCACGGCAACCAGCCGGGGCACAGCATCCCCTACACCTATTATTTCATAGATAAACAGGAGAAAGCGCAGTGCGTGCTGGACAGCATCATGGGGCACTACTACGGCATGGGCGCCGAAAAACTGGCTTTCGCAGGGATGGATGATACGGGCGAAATGTCATCGTGGTATGTATTCAACGCCATCGGCCTGTACACCTATTCCCCTGCCGACCCGGAATACCTGATCTCGGTGCCCCTGTTCGACAAAGTTTCCTTTAACCTGAACGGCAGGAACTTCACGATTGCCAAAAAAGGGAAAGGTCGTAAGATTGAGAAGATTACCTATGACAAGAAAAAGGTCGACGGGTACTTCATAACCCACGATGAGTTGATGAAAGGCCGGGAATTGGTTATTGCCACGCAATAGGGGAAGCACATATTCGAGTATTAATGCGAATTAAGGGTTGGAAATAAACGTTGGTTTTGTTTGGGCACCCGCGAGGGGTGCCCCTACGAGCTCGGCCGTTCTGTTTTGATGTCTCGACTAACGCTCGACATGACGAGCGAATGACGATGGTAGCCGCAGGCGGGGGCGTGGTGGGCTGAGCGGCGGCCAAAGCGCGTTGGCCCGGCGCCATAAAGCGGGAGGCTTGGGCCCCGCCAGGGTTTTCGGGGAACAAAGGCCGGAAACTGGAACTGTGGCAGCGAAGCGTGAGCAAAGGGCCTGTGCGGCGCGGTGGCCCTGCGCTCGTGGAATTTCCGGCCGACTGCCCCGAAAACCCGTAAGCGGGTAAGCCGGGAGCGCGGCGCCTTGACTTTTTTGCCTACTTTTTTGGTCAAGCAAAAAAGTACGGTCGCCCGTAGGCGATCCCGGCCCTGTGCTCGTCGGCCAAAAAAGAACGTTTATTTTCTACTCTTAACCCGCATTATTAGCCATAGTGTAATCGCGGCGCTATTGGACAAAATTGAAGTCCCGCGGACATAATTGATACCAAAAGGGCGAATACGAATCTCTTTTCACCATAATTGAGCATCGGGAGCCGGGAGATGGAGTACCTTTGCTTTTGTGAAGGATTCATTAAAAACCCCGGACACTACACTGTAAACCCGATATGAAGAAATCATCTGTTGCATCGCTGAAATGCTTGTGCGCCGCCCTGGTATGCCTTTGCTGCCTGAATCTGCCGGCGACCGCCGCCGGAGAATGGCAGGAATTCGAAGGGACCTCCATTCCCGTCCCCCCGGGAGAGCATCCCCGCCTCTATTTAAGGGCCAAAGATATTCCCGACCTCAAGGCCCGGATGAAAGATCCCCAGCTCCAGGGCGTGCTCCGGGAGTTGGACAAGATGAAGGCTGAACCCCGGCCGGACGAGATCCCCGAAAAGAGGGATTTCCGGTTCTACTTCAACCAGCGGGGAGCCACGGTGGCGGCCGAGATGGATGCGCTGGACTACCTGGTGACCGGCAATAAAAAGTCGGGCCGCAGGGCGATCGAAGTGATGGTCGACACGCTCGAAACGGTCGACCTGCCCGACGGCGGCGACGTGACGCGCGGATGGGGCCTGATGATGGTGTGCGGAGCGATCGTCTACGACTGGTGTTACGACCTGCTTACGCCGCAGGAGAAGGCCCGGTTCGTGAAATCGTTCATCCGGTTGGCCGAAAACCTCGAATGCGGCTACCCGCCCCACAGGGGAGGCTCGGTGGTGGGCCACCCGTCCGAGTGGATGATCATGCGCGACATGCTCTCGGCCGGGATCGCGATCTATGACGAGTACCCCGACATGTACCGACACGCGGCCGGTCGCTTCTTCGGCGAGCACCTGCCCGCGCGCAACTTCTTCTATCCGGGCCATAACTACATCCAGGGCACCTCCTATTTCAACGTGCGCTTCACCAACGACCTGTTCCCGCTGTGGATCTTCGATAGGATGGGATTCCCGAATATCTACGACCCTTCCCAGCAGTTTGTGCTCTACGACGTGATCTACCGCCGCCGTCCGGACGGTGCGGTGCTTCCCGCGGGCGACGAGAATCCCGGTTACAAACGCAAGGCCTATTCGTTGCCCGCCATGCTGGCCGCCAGCTACTACAAGGACGAATACCTCAACGCCGAATACAAGCGCGATCCCCGGGTGGAGGCGCACTGCAAAATCTTCGAACTACTCTGGCGCGACACCAAACTCGGCGTGCGCAGCCCCCAGGACCTGCCCCTGACACGATATTCTCCGGCGCCTTTCGGATGGATGATCGCCCGCACGGGCTGGGGTGAGGGCAGCGTGATCGCCGAGATGAAGATCAACGAGTACCACTTCATGAACCACCAGCACCTCGACGCAGGCGCGTTTCAGATCTACTACAAAGGCCCGTTGGCGATCGACGCGGGAGCCTACCAGGGCACCTCAGGCGGTTACAACAGCCCCCACAACAAGAACTACTTCAAACGCACGATCTCCCACAACTCGCTGCTGGTGATGGATCCCGACGAGGTATTCGAGTGCTGGAATTACGGCGGCGCCGACAAGACTGAATTCGCGGCCAACGATGGGGGACAGCGTATGCCCGGGGAGAAATGGGGCGTGCTGGAAACCCTGGACGATCTGTTGACCAAAAATTTCAAAACGGGAACCATCCTCGCCAGCCAGTTCGGCCCCGATCAGGATGCGCCTTTGTACTCCTACCTGAAAGGCGATATTACCGAAGCCTATACCGCTAAAGTAAAGGAGGCGAAGCGCTCGTTCGTCTTCCTCAACCTGAAGGACGAGCGGGTACCCGCGGCGCTTATCGTATTCGACAAGGTGGTCTCGTCAAACCCCGCCTTCCAAAAATACTGGCTGCTCCACTCCATCGAGGAGCCCGGGGTCAGCGGTAACGCGACGACCATCAAACGGACGAAAAACGGCGATTCAGGCATGCTCTATAACGTGACCCTGCTTCCCGAAGCCGCCAACAGCGTGATCGAAAAGGTCGGTGGCCCGGGCCGGGAGTGCTGGGTGTTCGGCGCCAACTACCCCAATATCCCCAAGGGGGACGACGCGGCCAGCGAGGTGGGGGAGTGGCGCATCCAACTCTCGCCCCGCAAGGCGGCCGCCGAAGACGTGTTCCTGAACGTGATGCAGATAGCCGACAACACCTGCACCTCGCTGCACAAGCCCGTGCTGATCGACCACGGAGGCGTTGCGGGAGTTGCCATCGCCGGTTGCATCGTCACCTTTGCCCGCGGCGGGGGCTTTGCGCCCCATCCCTTCACGCTCAAAGCCGCCGCGCAGTCGAAGTTCATCCTGACCGACCTGCTGCCCGGCAACTGGCAGGTATTAAAGGACGGCAAGGTGTTCAAGCCCGCGGTCTGCGTGGGGCCGAACGGCGTTTTGCACTTCGAAGGGCCGGCGGGAGAGTATAAATTCCTGCGGTAAGTCCGGCGGACATCCGAAAAATGAACCGGCCCAAAGTTTGAACTTTGGGCCGGTTCATTTCTTGACAAAAAATATTCATGCGAATTAAGGGTTGGAAATTACTACTGATGCGTTAATATTTTTTCCACAACGAAAACACATCGACATATGACCTACGCATGCCTGTAGAGCCACTTCGTTCTCCCGGAATCATGTAATTACGGAGTATGCGATTTCAAATCAAAAAATAAAGAAACCGCTGTATTTGTCTCATAATAAATATGTTGCAATAAGTTTTCGAAAATTAACGCATCAGCAGTAGTTGGAAATAAACGTTCTTTTTTGGCCGACGAGCACAGGGCCGGTATCGCCTACGGGCGACCGTACTTTTTTGCTTTGTTACTCCCTTCGGTTGTGATTTTCCGTCGTCGTTCGGCATAATCCAAACAAAAAGACGTTTGGCTTCTGCGCTCTCTCCTAGGAAAATTGACCAAAAAAGTAGGCAAAAAAGTCAAGGCGCCGCGCTCCCGGCTTACCCGCTTACGGATTTTCGTGGAAGTCGGCCGGAAATTCCACGAGCGCAGGGCCACCGCGCCGCACAGGCCCTTTGCTCACGCTTCGCTGCCACAGTTCCAGTTTCCGGCCTTTGTTCCCCGAAAACCCTGGCGGGGCCCAAGCCTCCCGCTTAATGGCGCCGGGCCACCGCGCTTTGGCGTCCGCTCCGGGCCACCCCGCCCCCGCCTTCGGCTACCACCGCTTTGTGCGCGTCATGTCGAGCGGCAAGTCGAGACATCTCAAACAGAACGGCCGAGCCCGTAGGGGCACCCTTTACGGGTGCCCTATGAAAAGGAACGTTTATTTCCAACCCTTAATTCGCATTATTCCCGTTAAAGGATCAGCCCCGCCCCATGACGAACGTACCGCCCAGGTCGATCCCTGCGGCTATTTTTCCATGATCATACCCGTTCCACCCAGATCGGAGTGCTCCACGCCCACTGCCCGTCCCGTTGCCGGACGCGCACGCGGTAATAGTCGGTATCGCGCTGGGGCTGGTCGTCCGTAAAGGTGTGCTCCACGCTGAAAGCCGAAACGGGGGCGGCCCGTTCGAACTGAATGGCCTCGGAGAGCCAGCCGCGCATGAAGTGGGCTTTGGAGCCGTGCAGCAACTCGTCCAGCGTGTAGGAAAACTGCTGCCCGTTGAAATCGGCGACCAGCTTTCCGCTTTTGGGCATGGTCACGTCCAGGATCATGCCCTGCATGGCCGGGGTCAGCACGTTGGGGTTTTTGGAGGAGTACAATTCCAGGTCCACTTTGCTGGAACTCTTGCCCAGCACTTTGTTGACGCGGGTTTTGAACTCATGCTCGCCCGGCTGGGGCGAGGTGAAGGCTGCGCCCCGGAAGCAGGTCTGGTGATCGTTGATCTCGCCTTCGGTAATGGAGAGCGAGCCCAGCCACTTGACGTACTCTTCCTCGCGGTTCCAGCCCAGGTTGACCTTCAGTTTGGCCCGCATGGTCTGCCCGTCGGGGATTTGCGTTTCGTATGGGGCGTTCAGACGGGCTATGCACCGGTCGTTTTTGAGGATATCCACATAGTCGATGTAATTCTGTCCCTCGACATACAGGTAGATCTCGCGTTTGTTGCCTTTGACCGTGTCGCCCATCAGGGCGCCGTTGATCCGAAAATCGATGTCGATCTTATCGCCCGTCACGCAGTACATCCGGCGGTTTTGCATGGCACCCCACAGCTCATCCCGCTCCAGGGAGGGGGCCAGCAGCACGATACGCCCGTCGCCGTAGCTGCCCGGATAGCCGGCGTGCTGGTCGGTGGAGCCCATCAGCCCGAACTTGTAGCCCTTTTCCAGGCCGTATTGCACCGTCCCGTCGTAGATCCTCGGGCCCATATCGTGCAGGTAGTTGTAGTCGCCCATATCGCTTTCGGCCAGGCCGTGGCGCGAGAACATTTCGACGAAGGGGGTTTGATCGCCCTGCCGGAACTCCGCCCAGTTGTAACCCCTGTAACCGGTCTGGTATCCCATGTGGTGGGGGGTGACGAAGGCTTTACGGCCTTTCAGACGCTCCTTCAGGTCGGGGATCGAGCCGCACTCCACCAGCGGGGCGTCCAGGTCGTACATCAGGGCCACATGGTCGCCGTGCGCCATGCTGTGGCATTCGTAAGCCAGGAAGGTGAGCATCTGCCCGGGGTCGTTGTACTGCTGCATCATGGCCACATATTTCTCCCAGCCGCCCTGCCTGAGGCGCTCGAACGCGCCCGTATGGTAGTCGATCACCCACGCCAGGCGCGCGTCGTCCCGGCCCGGAATATCGGGCCACATGGCGTGGGGGGTGACGGCCACGAAGTCCAGCTGCTCGCGGGCGGCGTCCAAAGCGTCTTTCAGGTCGCCATGCCCGTAGGTCACGTTGCAATGGTTGTGCAGGTCGCCCAGAAAATGATTCGCGTCCTTCAACGGGGCCACACGGCGCGGTTTGCCTCCGCTCCACGCCGCTTTCTCCCCGCGGCCGCCCACGCAACTCAAAAGCGTGCCCGACGCGGCCAGGCCCACCACGGCCCAGCCGGATCGTTTGATAAAATCTCTCCTATCCATACGTACTATGTTTTTGGTTTATTTTTCGTCCGGGTCGTTTTCGCCGCCCTCCCCGCAAGCCGATACGGCAAAGGGCGCCGAGACTATCATATTACAAATATAATCATTCCCCGTTCCTCATCCGCCCTGTTTTGTCGCAGGATTGTACAACTTACGTAGGATCGCTTGTCAAATTTGTCGAATGAAATACAAATATTGTCTTAACTCCACAAAATTGACCAAAAAGTGGACAAAACCGAAATGCATTCCGGTTTGCGCGGGGTATTTTTGCAGATATAAAACCACTGACCCATGAGATTCGGATTACACCTCCTTTGCGCCCTTTGCGCCGTATCGACCCTCAGCGCCGCGGCCGGCGTCGACCCGAAGGCTTTTTCGCTGCTCGACCTGGGCCGCCCCGGCCTGGAGCAGACCGCGCGCCTGTGGGCGCAACGCGACACCCTGGCCGCCGCCCGGGCCCTGCTCGATTACTATAAAGGCCGGAACTTCGTCACCCATCCGGATCTCGACCCGCGCAACGTCACCATCACCGAAGAGGAGCAGAAGTGGGCGGACGACGGGATGAAACACGTCTTTTTCGTCCACTACGGCTACCAGCCCTCCTTTTTCTACGGCGAGGACATCGACTGGATGTACTGGCCGGTGAAAGACAACGAACTGCGCTGGCAGCTCCACCGCACCAAATGGTGGGTGCCCATGGGCAAAGCCTACCGGGTGAGCGGCGATGAGAAGTACGCCGCCGAATGGATGCGCCAATACATCGACTGGATCGAAAAGAACCCCCTGATCGAGTTCGACCTCGACCGCGCCGAGGCGAGCAGCGGCGAGCTCGACTACCGCCGGGAGCAGAGCCGCGAACAGGCCCTTGCGCAGAACTCCCTTTTCGCCTGGCGGCCGCTGGAGGTGAGCGACCGTTTGGAGCACCAGATCCGCCAGTTCGCCCTGCTGGTCACCTCCGAAAGTATGACACCGGAGTTTCTGACGCGGTTCCTGGTGCACTACCACCGCCAGGCGGAGTACATCACCCGCCACTTCTCCGCGGCCGGCAACCACCTGCTTTTCGAAGCCCAGAGGCTCACCTACGCGGGGGTCTTCTTCCCGGAATACAAGGACGCGCCCCTTTGGCGCGCCGAAGGGGTCGGCATCCTGAACGCCGAGATCCAGAGGCAGGTCTATGACGACGGTATGCAGTACGAACTCGACCCGCACTACCACATGGCGGCGATCAACATCTTCTTCAACGCCCTGCGCATGATGGACGCGAACTGTTACCGGGACGAGTTTCCCGCAAGCTATCTGGCCTGCGTGGAGAGCATGATCGTGCTGTACTACAACATTTGCTTCCCCGACTACACCAACCCCATGTTCAGCGACGCGAAACTCCACGACAAAGCCTATACCTTACCCTTCTACCCCGCCTGGTCGAAGGTTTTCCCCGATGACAAGATGATCGCGTGGCTGGCGGGCGGCATGCAGGGCCCGGCGCCGGAGCAGCAACTCTCGCGGGCGTTCAAAACCTCCGGGTTCTACACGATGCGTGACGGCTGGGGCCCCGATGCGACCGTCATGGTGCTCAAGGCCGGCCCCAAGGGGGAGTGGCACGCCCAGCCCGACAACGGCACGTTCGAATTGTGGCGCAAGGGACGCAATTTCTTCCCCGATTCGGGCAGCTACATCTACGGCGGGGATCAGCAGATCATGGATCTGCGCAATTGGTTCCGCCAGACCCAGGTCCACAATACGCTCACCCTCGACGGGCGCAACCTGGAGCAGTCGCAGAGCGAACGCCTCTACTGGAGCGCCGGGGAGGAGCGCGGTAAAGGCTCCGCCGCCCCGACCGACATCCTCTCGGTGGCCACCCCCGGTTACGAGGGGCTCACCCACCGCCGCACCCTCTTTTTCGTGGACAGGCAGTTCTTTGTGATCGTCGACGAGGCGTACGGCCAGGCCGCGGGCCAGGTCGAACTCAACTACCACCTGCTCGAATGCGACCCCGTAACCGACCGGGAGGCGAACTTGGTGCGCACGGCCTTCCCCGACGGCAACAACATCAGCCTGCAGGTCTTTTCCGACTCCCGCCTGCAAATGGACACCCTGCAGGGCTGGGTGTCGCGCGCCTACCGCGAACGCAACGAGCGTCCCTGGATCCGGTTCGCGACCGCCAAGCCCGCAGCCGCTCCCGTGCGCTTTATCACCGTCATACGACCCGCCGGGCAGGATGAGGAAAAAATCACCGCGCGTTTCAAAGGCGCGTTCTCTGCCGACAAACTCGAAGTCGAACTCCGCACCGGCGGCAAAAACCGGCGCCTGCGGGTCGATTTCAAATAAAAAAGGGCAGATTCATCAACAACTATATTTGTCACTGCCGAGCGAAGCGAAGAATCTTGGTCGGAAGAGTTTGCTGAACACATCCCGACCAAGATTCTTCGCTTCGCTCAGCAGTGACAAGCACTGCGGTAGCCGAAGGCGGGGGAGCGGAGGGCCGAGCGGCGGCCAATGCGCGGTGGCCTGGCGCCATGAAGCGGAAGGCTTTTTGTTGCCGAACAAAGAGACGTTCGGCTTCCTCCTCCTTGCTCGGCATAAGCCAAGCAAAAAGACGCTTGCCTTCTGCTCTCGCTGCGTTCGTCGGGTGGGCCCCGCCAGGGTTTTCGGGGGACAAAGGACGGAAACTGGAACCGTGGCAGCGAAGCGTGAGCAGAGGGCCTGTGCGGCGCGGTTGGCCCTGCGCTCGTGGAACCTTCTTAGGAGAGAGCGCAGAGAACAAGCGTATTTTTGCTTGTTCTTTGCCGAACGACGACAGAAGCCGATATTTCCGGCCGACTGCCCTGAAAACCCGTAAGCGGGTAAGCCGGGAGCGCGGTGCCTTGACTTTTTTGCCTACTTTTTTGGTCAATTTTCCTAGGAGAGAGCGCAGAAGCCAAACGTCTTTTTGTTTGGATTATGCCGAACGACGACGGAAAATCACGACCGAAGGGAGTAACAAAGCAAAAAAGTACGGTCGCCCGTAGGCGATCCCGGCCCTGTGTCCGTCGGCCAAAAAAGAACTTTATTTTAACATTTCTTGGAGCACCAACCTGTTTTTCAGACTGATCTAAAAA
>JAVBPS010000062.1:0-52523 GCA_031549495.1 Rikenellaceae bacterium
TTCCCTCGTCGCTTCGCTCGCCCGGGATGACGTTATTACATGCTTTCTACTGCGTTTTTTCCTGAAATTAACCATTGATTATCAACAAGTTCCTGTTGTGGTGCAACAAATTCCCGGAATGGGACACCCTTTCTTACCCTGGCGGCTACTTTTGCTTTCGAAACCTCTAAAACCCCAAATCATGAAAACAAAAACCAGTTTTTTCCGCCTCGTTTCCTCCCTCGCGCTTTGCACCGTCCTGTTTGCCGCCTGCGACAAAGAGAAAACCCCCACCCCCGATCCCGACCCCACCCCGGTGGAAGTGGATATTTATATGGCCGGCTACACCTCCAATGGAAACCCGAACTATGCCTGCCTATGGAAGAATGGGGAGCGACAAACCCTGGCCGGGCAAACCGAATCTTCAGAGGCCTGCGACGTGCTGGTCGACGGCACCGACGTATTCGTCTGCGGCCGCTCCAAAATCGACGGCACTTCTTCCCTGTGCCTGTGGAAGAACGGCACGGCCAAGGCCCTCGTGAGAACGGTCAACACCGGTGACGCAGCCTACAAAATGTGTCTCTCCGGTTCGGATATCTACGTCCTCGGACAAAGCTGGGGCCACGGTTATGTCTGGAAGATCGACAAAGCCACCCTGACCTTCTCCGACCCCCACGACCTCGGCTATGGCAACTATCCCAATACGATGTGCCTTTCCGGCTCCGATATCTACGTGGGCGGAAGAACCGCATCCCCAGGCAAGCCCACCGTCTGGAAAATAAGCGGAGAAAATGTCACTCCGGCTACCTTATCGGATGACAGCGGGAGTGTCTATGCCATGGAGGCTTCCGGCCCGGATATCTTCGTGGCTGGATATGAATACGTAACCTCCCCCTCCTGGTCAAACACGGCCCGGGTATGGAAAATCGGCAGCGACCTGACAGTCAAAAGCAACAAGGCGGTCGCCACCGATCCCAATTCCTGCTACGCCTTTGCGCTGGCCCTCTCCGGATCGTCGGTCTATGTGGCAGGGAGCATTGGCTCTTTCAGCACAGGTACGGGCCAGGTCTGGAAACTCAACGCATCCGACCTGTCGGTAACCGCCACGACCCCGCAGGCGGGCAACGGCGGCGATTGCCGGGCCATTTTTATCTTCGGACAGGACGTCTACACCGCCGGATACAGCACGGCGGAGGAGAACTGGCCCGCAGTGGTATGGAAGAACGGCGAAAGGATCAGCGAGCTGACCGGCGATCACAGCACTTACGGCAGCGGGATCTATGTAACCCAGAAACCGTAGCCGCCCGGCGCGGCCATCCGGACAACGCATATTATTTCTGTCCCCTTTTTACTGTTTTGTCATTCTAAATGCCAGTGAAGAATCTCAAACAGCCATTTCGAGATTCTTCACTGGCATTTAGAATGACAAACCAGGACTCAATTGAATAACCAAAAAATCATGAAAACCTCGAAACTCCTCCTCGTATCCGCCCTGGCCGCCCTCCTTTTGGCAGGCTGCAAAAAAGAGAGCACCCCCGACCCCCAACCCGATCCCCCCGTGCTCATCTGGGACGGCACCTCGACCGCCCAACCCGCGGACTACACCACCACCCCCGGTACGGTACACATCACCTCGGCCCCCGAGCTGGCCTGGATATCCGAGCAGTCCCAGGGCGAGGACGGCCTGCTGTTCGAAGGCTATTCGTTCGTGCTCACGGCCGACATCGACCTGAACAATAAGGAATGGGTCCCCGTAGGGAAAAGCCCATACTCGAATCCCAGATATTTCATGGCGAATTTCGACGGCGGCAACCACACGATCTCCAACCTGAAAGTATCCGACCAGACGCTGGATTACGCCGGGCTGCTGCGCTATGCCACGGGGACGATCAAGGATCTGCGTATCGCATCCGGGTCGGTTTCCGGAAATGATTTTGTGGGTTCCATCTGCGGATTCCTGTCCGGTTCGTCGGCGAGCCTGCAAGGCTGCACCAACGCGGCGGCCGTGACCGCAAGAAGCAACGTGGGCGGTCTGGCCGGCAGGGTAATCGGCGGCGCGACCGTGAGCAATTGCAGCAATTCGGGAAATGTCACCGCCACGAAAGACAGCAGGAATTACAGCTATGCCGGCGGGATCTGCGGATATGCATTCTTATCCACGTTCACGCGCTGCACCAACTCCGCGGCGGTCACCGGCACCGGATATGAGGTCGGCGGGATCTGCGGACAGGTGGGAAGCGCCACTACCGCAGGTACCATAACCGGATGCCTGAACACCGGCGCCGTCACCGGCGATGCATGGACGGGCGGCATCTGCGGCACCTTATACAACGCGGACAGCCGGATTACCGCCTGCAAGAACACTGGCGCCGTCACCGGCGACACCGGCTCGGGCGGCGTGTGCGGCTTGCTTGAAAGAGGCCCCTCGGTGATCGCCTGCTATAACACGGGGACGCTCAGCCTGGGCAACGAATCGGGCGGCGTCTGCGGCCCGGTAAACTCCAACAGTGCCAGCGTCATCGCCTGCTACAACACGGCGACGGTCAACGCTTCATCCGGCACGCCCGGGGGGGTCGCCGGGACCAACGTCTATTCGTCCGTGACCGCCTGCTATTACAAACAGGGCACGGCGACCGTCGGCGTCGGCGCAATCGTCTACGGAGGCAGCACCTACACCGACACGAAAGAATTCGCCTCCGCCGCCTGGCCCGCCACCGGCACCGCCGCCGGCCAGAGCGCCGAATGGGGCGTGGGCGACGGCTCGGGCAGCGGCAAATACTGGAAATCCCTCGGCTCCTGGAACGGCGGCACGCCCACCTACCCCACGCTCTGGTGGGAATAGCGCCCTCCGTTTCCCTGAAAAATTAACGTCTGCGGCCGGGCCGGCGTCGTGGCGGGTTAAGGGGTTGACCCTGCCCGCCGGCCCGACGCAGTCAATTCGTGCCGAAAATACAATATTTTACACCAAAACGATGAAATTTTCGTACCTTTGATCCGCCGCCATTCGCGAAGGGCCTATAACAGCCCCCCGCGATGACCGGCAAACCATCCGGGTGCACAAGCTCTCTCCCCCCGGATATTACAGACCAAATATACTTCTGCGGGGCCCGATCGTGAGATCCGGCCCCGTTTTTTGCGGTGGTCTGCGCTCGCTGACTGCGTCGGTTCGCTTCGCTCTGAATGACAAAAACTTAAGGGGTTCGGACGATTTCCCCGTGAATGAAAAGGTCTTGCGGCAGGGCGTCCGTTGCGGGACAACGATCGAAAATACCGTAGAGCGCCGAGCCTGAGCCGGACATCGAGGCGTACTGCGCCCCCAGCGCGTAAAGCATCTCCTTGAGCATGGCCAGCGAGGGATGCGAAGCGAAGATATGGCGCTCGAAAGCGTTGCCCACCGACCAGCGCCACGCCTCGACGCAGTGCCCCAGCCGCTCTTCCAGCGCCACGGCAGGCACGACGGGTGTGATCCCCGCATAGGCCTCGGCGGTGCTCACCGCCACATCCGGCTTGACGATCAGCAGGTATTTTCCGGCGAGTTTCTCCAGGATCGCCGCATCGGCAGGACGCAGGATCTCGCCGCGTCCGGTAGCCAATGCCGGTTGATTGCGAATGAAGAACGGCACGTCGCTGCCGAGCGCCGCGGCCGCCTCTTCCATCTGCCCCGCGCTCAGCCCAAGCTCGAAAAGCGTGTTGCACGCAACCACGACGGCCGCCGCATCCGACGACCCGCCGCCCAGCCCGGCCCCCGAGGGGACGGCCTTCTGCAAATGGATATGCGCATGTCCCGCCCCGTGGCGCTCCTGCATCAGCCGGAGCGCTTTCATGCAAAGGTTCCGCTCGGGCGGGCAATCGACCGGCGGCCCGTAGACCGTCAGCGCATCCTGCCCGGCCGCCACCAGTTCCACCGCGTCGCAAAGCCCCGGCACGGGAAGCATCACCGTGCACAGCTCGTGGTAGCCGTCCGGGCGGCGGGCCACCACGTCCAACCCCAGGTTGATCTTGCAATTGGCGAAAATGAGCATCGGCAGAGCGGTTTAATCATTCAAAGATACGAAAAAAATCACCCCCGGTTAAAATATTTTTCACCCCCGGACGTCAGCATAAGTAGAAAACAAAAATTCAAAATATCATGAAATCCCTCCAAAAACTCTCCCGCAGCCTCTCCGACGCCATCCGCCGCGCCATCGATCCCGAAGAATACGATTTCACGAACTGGAACAGCCGCAACGTTTACATCCTGGATTCGAACGGCCTGATCGTCCGCCTGAGCGAAGACGACGGCGCGCTGCAACCCGCCCGGGTCAGCGAAGGCGTGGACCGCCTGCAACGGATCGTCAAAGGGCGCTGAAATTTCCCGTTTCCGCCCGGGCCAGGCGGACGCGCAGGCAAGTGGTAAATCCAGGCCGGAGGGCCGCACCTTTGCAGGTGCGGCTTTTTTCGGTATCTTGCGCCCAAAATCATAGTCAATCATGGGAACACTTTTCGGGAAAAACGCCCTGCAATGGGTGGCCATCCTGTCGGTCACGGCAGCCACGACGGCTTGTGTGCAGACGCAGCCGCAACGCCTGCTGCCGATGGAAGGGGCGGCCAACGTCCGCGACCTGGGCGGGTACGCCGCGGCGGACGGCAAACACGTGAAATGGCGCACCGTGCTGCGTGCCGACGCCCTGAACGCGCTCACGGCCGCCGACCTGGACTACCTGGCGCGGATCCCCCTGCGCACGGTCATCGACTTCCGCGATTCCGTAGAGGTGGCCGCGGCCCCCGACCGCCTTCCCACTTCGGTCCAATACCGCTGCGCGCTGCCGATCGAAACCGGCAGCCTGGTCAATTTCGACAGCGTGACGACAGAAAACGCCCCGTTGGTCCTGATCGACGCCAACCGCAGTTTCGTGCGCGACTGGCAGGGCGTGTACAAAGAATTTTTCCGCCTGTTGCAAGAGGAGGGCAACGCCCCCCTGCTGCTGCACTGCACGGCGGGCAAAGACCGCACCGGGTACGCGGCTCTCCTATTCCTGCTCAGCCTGGGAGTAGACCGGGAAACGGCCATCGAAGACTACATGCTCTCCGCCGAGACCCTCAAAGAGAAATACGCCCCCGTCATAGCCGAATATCCCGAAATCGCCCCGGTGTTGATCGTCCGCCGCGAATACATCGAGGCGGCCCTTGACGAGATCGACCGCCATTACGGCGGGGTGGAGCGATACCTGACCGACATGCTGGAGGTAGACCTCGCGCGAATGAAAGCGCTCTATACCGAATAGCGCGGGGTTGCGGTTTTTCCGGGGAATATTTATATTTGTGTCACCAATCAAACTCTATTTATATGAAGGGTAAGAGTTTTACGCTTCTTCTCGCCGGCCTGGTCGCCGTCCAGCTCTGCGCCGCGCGCGATTTGATCCACAGCTACAAGATCACCAACAACGCCAAAATAGCGCGCACGGACGCCCCGGTGGTCATCACCATTCCCGAGACCGAAGCCTGGGTGCGCTCGGCGACCGTCTACCAGGGCAACACCGAGATCCCCTCGCAGATGGACGACTTGACGGGCGACGGCAAATTCGACGAACTGTCGTTCGTGATCAACCTCGACGCGGGCCAGACCAAAAACGTCTGGGTGCTCTTCACCAACATCGCGCCTGTGAAAGAGCGTTACCCGGCCCGCGTCCACGCCCAGATGTACCTGATCAAGGACGACAAAACCCTCGAGGCGCGCAAAGAGGTGAGCGCCGTGGCCGACAACATGTACAACAAGTTGCACCACCACGGCCCCGCCTTCGAGTCGGAGCTGGTCGCCTACCGCATCTATTTCGATAAAAAACAGACCGTAGACCTCTACGGCAAAACCAACAAAGGCCTCGAATTGGCCTCCACGATGTGGTACCCGACCGACGCGCAGCTGGCCGCCGGGGCGGGCGACGACGTGATCCGCGTCTTCAACTCCGTGGGCGTGGGGACGCTCAAAGGCTGGGATCCCGTCAAAAAACAGGCGACCCACATCACCCCCATGGCCCGTCGTACGGCCCGCATCGTGGCTAACGGCCCGGTGCGCACGGTGGTCGACATGCGGGTCGAGGGTTGGGAATACCAGGGTCGGCTGATCGACATGACCTCGCGCTACATCCTCTACGCCGGCCACCGCGACGCCGAGGTCTGCAACACGATCACCGGCGGCCAGGGCCTGCAGTTCTGCACCGGGGTGATGAAGATCGCCCGGCACACCCAGCGCCTTGACGCCGCCAAAGGCTTCATGGCCACCTGGGGCACCGACTACCCGGTCAACGACACCATCAAATTCGGCCCCCAGACCGTCGGCCTGGCCATCTACGCCGACCCGTGGCGCATCAAGGATACCGTGCAGGACGACGCCGACTACCTGGCCCTGATGACCCCCGACAGCCACGGACAGATCAACTACCGCATGACCTTCGCCTCCGAGAAAGAGACGTTCGGCTATAAGCATGATAGCGATTTTTACCGGTATGTGGCCCTCTGGGCCCTCGAACGGCCGTTGACGATCAAGCAAACGCAGTGATGAAACGCGTTAACGCGTTTCATCACTTGTTCCTTTTGATCCGCTGCGCTGGCACATTAACGGGCGAAAAAGACCGCCCGTTTTCCTCCTCCTTGCGGGACATAGTCCAAACAAAAAGACGTTTGGCCTCTGTTCCCGCTGCGAGCGTCGGTCCCCCCCCCTTTTTCAAAGGGGGGTGCGCCAGGCCAACGCACCCCTTGCACAGACAGCCATTCCCGTTTGTCATTCAGAGCGAAGCGAAGAATCTTGGTCGGGCTGTGGGCAGAACCATTCAGACCAAGATTCTTCGCTTCGCTCTGAATGACAAGCAGAAACCAATCAGCACTTAATACCATGGAATTCCGCACACCCGTACATATTCCGCCGCTGCGCACGAGGATCGATTACTCGCGCCGGGGGCTTTTGCTCGGGTCCTGCTTCGCGGAGAATATTGCGGCGCGGATGCTCGGCGTGAAGTTGCCGGTGGTCGCGAATCCTTTCGGGGTGCTTTATAATCCGGCGAGCGTCGCCCGGGCGGTGGAATATCTCGCAGAGGGGAGACGCTTCACTTCAGACGACCTGCATACGGACGGGAACCTCTGGTTCTCTTACGCCCACCACGGCCGTTTTTCCGCGCCCGACCCCGATACCGCGCTTGCGGAAATGAACCGCCAGGCGGCTGCGGGGAGCGAGGCGTTGCGCCGGGCCGGTTACGTGGTGCTGACCCTCGGCACGGCCTGGATTTACGAACGGGATGGGGCGGTGGTCGCCAACTGCCATAAACAACCCGCCGCGCATTTCACCCGCCGCCGGATGAGCGTCGAAGAGGTCGTCGCGACCCTCTCGGAAACGATTTCCCGTCATCTTCAAGACAAAGACATCCTACTGACCGTAAGCCCTGTACGACACATCAAGGACGGCCTGGCGGAAAACGCCCGCAGCAAGGCGATCCTCATCGAGGCGTGCCACCGCCTGACGGAGTCCCTCCCCCGCACCGAATATTTCCCCGCTTACGAAATCCTCACAGACGAGTTGCGCGACTACCGTTTTTACGCGGCCGACATGCTGCACCCCTCCGAGGTGGCCGCGGATTACGTCTGGGACCGTTTCTGCGAATCGGCCGTCGACGCCCCCGTGCGCGAGCTGATGCGCCAGGCCGGGCAGATCGCCCAGGCCGCCGCCCACCGCCCGCTGCATCCCGGCACCGAGGCCTTCGCCCGGTTCCGGGAAACGATGGCCGCGCGCGCCCGCGCCCTGCGACAGGCCCATCCCGAAATCGACCTGGCGGCCGAGATCGCATTTTTCGAAACGCCATGAGCCTCTTTTCCCGCACATTCAACTGCCCCTGTTGCGGCTCGCAAACCCGCTTCCCCTGGCCGTGGGTCTTCGGGGTGGAGGTGGTCTTCCCCTGCGGCAAATGCGGCAAGAAGCTGAAAACGGGCTATAAAACGGGGGCCGCCCTCTTCGCCCTGGGCCTCACGCTGGCCCTGGTGACGGCTAATCTCGGCGTGTGGCTTTTCTCCTCTTTCACCCTCCCTTTTTTCGTGCTGCTGACCCTTCCTTTGTGGATTTGGTACGCCTTCCTGCTGCGACGCGCGCATCTGCTACGCAAATACCGTAAAAAGTAGGGGCACCCCTTGTGGGTGCCCAATGGAAAGGGATCGGGCACCCGCAAGGGGTGCCCCTACAGGACGCTCGACATGAAGGGAAGAAAAGCGCGACTCTATTCTCACAACTATCACAACGGATTTCCCCCTTCTTTGTAATAATTCCCCAATATTTATTACTTTTGTCGGATTGAACTTCACCGCAAATGAGATCCGGCTACCTCTTCCTGTTTTCGATATTTTCCCTGCACTCCGTCACGCTCTGCGCCCAGAGCGAAAAACCGCGCCTGGTGGTGCAGATCGTGGTCAGCCAGATGCGCTACGACTACCTGGAAAAATTCGGCGGCAACTTCTCCGAAAAAGGATTCAAACGCTTCATAAACAGCGGCATATCGTTTACCGATTGCCGCTATGACTACATGCTCACCGGGACGGAGACCTCCCTGGCCACGCTGACGACCGGTTCGATGCCCTCGACGCACGGTGTGGTCGGCCCGGCCTGGGTCGACTTCCTGATGGGCGAGAAGGTCACGCTCGCGGACGATGCGCAGGCGTACGGGCTGGACTGCAACGCCGGTGTCGGGTGCTATTCGCCCGTCAACCTGGTCGTGCCCACGCTGGGCGACCGCCTGCTGGACGACTCGCCGAAGAGCCATGCCGTGACCATCGCGCAAAGCCCCTCGTCGGCCGTGGTGCTGGGCGGCTTCACGAAAGAGGTCTTCTGGTGCGACCAGAGCCGGGGCCGGTGGGTTTCCTCGAGCCACTACATGGCGCGCCTTCCGGAGTGGGTCGAGACGTACAACGCCGCCAGCCCCGCCGCAGCCTTCATGGACGCGAAGTGGGAGCTGAGCAAGCCGCGTGAACAATACGTCAACTCGCGCCATTCGCTGATCGACGTGGCCGCCGACGGCCGCCAGAAAAAATCGAAGGGCATCGCGGCGATCTTCCGCAAGGAGACCTTTTCGCGCGACTACCCGCGCATCTACCATACCCCCCCGGGCAACACGCTGATGACGGAGTTCGTCCGCAAGGCGATCGTCAACCTCGACCTGGGGCAGGACGAGCACACCGACCTGCTGAACATCTGCTACGACACCCCGCGCCTGGTGGGCGAGATCTTCGGCCCCGAGTCGATGGAGGTCGAGGATATGTTCTACCGCCTGGACGAAGAGCTGGGCGATCTGATCGACTTCATCCACTCGCAGTTAGGGGCTGAAAAGACCCTGATCGTGCTCACCTCGGACCACGGTTCGAGCGACTCGTACGACCGCACGGACAAACCGTCCGACCGCTTCAACATCCCGCAGTTCCGCGTGGTCATCAACGCCTTCATGAACACGCAGTACGGCTCGGGCGACTGGGTGCTGGACTACTACGACCGGCAGTTGTACCTGAACCGCGAGCAGATCTACCGCAACGGGCTGAACCTGCAGGAGGTGCAGAACCGCGTGGCGGCCTACGCGCTGCAGTTCCGCGGCGTGTCGCACGCCATGACCGCCACCTCGCTGAGCAGCAATTCGTTCGCCGCGGGGCACGGCCGCCTGATGCAGAACAGTTTCTACCAGCGCCGTTCGGGCGACGTGATCATCGACCTGATGCCCGGCTGGATCGAGGAGCAGGCCAACACCCGCTCGCTCTCCGGCTCGATGTACGATTACGACACGCACGTGCCCCTGATGGTGATCGGCAACGGCTTCTCGCAACGCCGCATCCGGGCGCCCGCCGACCCGTCGCAACTGGCGCCCACTTTGGCACGCCTGATGCAGATAGACCGCCCGGTGGCCGCCACCGGAGGCGAGATACCGGCCCTCACGGAACACATGGAATACTGATTTAATTATGAATTATGAATTATGGATTATGAATTGACTGCAATCCCCTCATAATCTCTTAATTCATAATTCATAATCCATAATTCATAATTCAAATGCCCGATCCCCGTCAAGAGGCCATCATCGAGGAGTTTTCCGCCTTCCCCGAATGGCTCGACAAATACGATTACCTCATTTCGCTCAGCGAGGGGCTCCCTCAGATCAACGAGGGGCACCGCACAGAGCAATACCTGATCCGCGGCTGCCAGTCGCGCGTTTGGGTGGACGCCGAGTTGCGCGACGGGAAGATGTACTTCTCGGCCGACTCGGACGCGATCATCACCAAGGGCATCATCGCCCTGCTGATCCGCGTACTGGACGGCCGCACGCCGCAGGAGGTACTGGATACCGATCTTTATTTCATCGACCGGATCGGCCTGAAGGAAAACCTCTCGCCCACCCGGGCCAACGGCCTGGTGCAGATGATCCGGCAGATGAAACTGTTCGCGATGGCGTACCTGAATAAACCCGCAGAGAAATGACCCCCGAAGAGATATTGCGCATCGAAAGCGACATCGTCGCCGTGCTCAAGAACGTCTACGACCCCGAGATCCCGGTCAACATCTACGACCTGGGGCTGATCTACGAGGTGGACGTGCAACAGGACGGCGTGGTGACCATCCGCATGACCCTCACCGCCCCCAATTGCCCGATGGCCGACATGCTCGTGCAGCAGGTCAACGACGACGTGGCCAAGGTGGAGGGGGTGACGCGCGTGGATGTGGTGCTGACGTTCGATCCCCCCTGGGACCGTTCAATGATCTCCGAGGAGGCTATGCTCGAACTGGGATTGTTATGATGGCTCCCCACGACATACCCGGTCTGGCGCGCCTGCTCTGGCAAGAGGGGCTGCTGCCGCTGGCGCCGGGTATGCGGGTCGTAAGGCCGGGCGAGTGGGATAGCGCGACAGGGAATTTCACCGGCGCCGAGGTGCATGTGGACACGGCGGTTTACCGGGGATCGGTCCTCTTTACCTCCAACGTACGTGAAACCCAGCCCGGGGCGATCCTGCGGGTGGTGGCCGACCGGGCTGCTACCGCGATCGTTTCGCCCGATGCCGAAATCCTGCAACTTCCCGCCGCCGCGCCCGAGCGTTTCCAACGGCTTTACGCCCGGATGCGCTCCGGATGCGCCGAATGCGGGGGCTTCATCTCCCGGATGGACGCGACCAAACGGCTCCACTTCTTCACCCGCCTGGTGGACGAGCGCATGGCGCGCAAAGCGGCCGACATGCTCGCCCTGTGGGAAGAGGGTCAACGCGACTGGAACTATCCGCTCTATATGGGCCTGTTCGCCTACGTGGGCGGCCCGGCGCTGAAGAACGCCTACCTGAAAACGGCCCGCGCGGTGCCCTACAAGGCCCTCGCCCACGAAAGGGATTCGCGACAGGCAGTCGAGGCGATGCTGCTGGGCGGGGCCGGACTGCTGCAATCGCGCGAGGACGACGCCTATATCGTACGGCTGAAAAAAGATTTCGACTATCTTTGCCATAAATGGGGCATCCAACCCGTCGACCCGTCCGTGTGGCGGACGGAAGAGGCGGGAGGGTACGTCTCCCCGGTGCTCAGGCTGGTGCAGACCGGCGGTTTTCTGGCCACGCGCGAATTCATCTTCGATTCCGTCCGCTCGTGCCGCTCGCCGCAGGATGTTTACGCGCTCTTCCGGGCGGAGATCCCCGATTACTGGGCCCACGTCTTTTCGTCGTCGCGCCAGAACTGGTCGGCCTGTACGATCGGCCGCGACAAGATGGATGTGCTGGCGATCAACCTGGTCGCCCCGCTGATGGTGGCTTACGCCTCCGTGACGGGCGACGCGGCGCTGGCCGAAGCGGCATACGATTTGCTCTGCAAGGTCGGCCCGGAAAATAACAAGATCACCAAACAATGGAAGGCCGCCCATGTGGAACTTCCTTCCGCCGCCGATTCGCAGGCGGTCATCGAACTGAACAACGAATATTGCCTGAAAGCAAAATGCCCGGCCTGCCTGATAGGCCGTAAACTTGTAAAACAGATCTGAAATGGACATAGCATCAAGTGTAATTAAATTTTTCTTCGGCTCGAAAGCGGACAAGGACCGCAAGATGATCGAGCCTTACGTAAACCGCATCAAGGCGGCTTACCCCGCGGTAGAAGCGCTGGACAACGACGCCCTGCGCGCCCGCAGCGCCGCCCTACGTGCCGAGATCGCCGACTACATCCGCCCCGACGAGGAGCGGATCGTGGAACTGAAAGCCGACCTGGAACGCGCCGACTTCTCGCTCGAAAAGAAAGAGCAGATCAGCAAGGAGATCGAGGACCTGGTCAAGCGCATCGACGAGCGCATCGAGGAGAAACTCGACGAGATCCTGCCCGAGGCGTTCTCCATCATGAAGGACACCGCCCGCCGCTTCACCCAGAACGAGACGATCGTGGTCACCGCCACCGATTTCGACCGCGACCTGGCCGCCACGAAGGATTTCGTGACGATCGAGGGCGATAAGGCCGTTTACAAGAATAACTGGATGGCCGGGGGCAACCTGATCACCTGGGACATGATCCACTACGACTGCCAGCTTTTCGGCGGGGTGGTGCTGCACAAGGGAAACATCTCGGAGATGGCCACCGGCGAGGGCAAGACGCTCGTCGCCACGCTACCCGTGTTCCTGAACGCGCTGGCCGGCAAGGGAGTGCACATGGTGACGGTCAACGAATACCTCGCCCGGCGCGACAGCGAGTGGATGGGCCCGATGTACGAATTCCACGGCCTGTCGGTGGATTGCATCGACAAGCACCAGCCCAATTCGGACGCCCGCCGCAAGGCCTACAACGCCGACATCACGTTCGGTACCAATAACGAATACGGCTTCGACTACCTGCGCGACAACATGTCGATCGCCCCCGAGGACCTGGTGCAGCGCAAGCACCACTTCGCTATCGTGGACGAGGTCGACTCGGTGCTGATCGACGACGCCCGTACCCCGCTGATCATCTCGGGTCCCGTCCCCAAAGGCGACGACCAGATGTTCGAACAGTACCGCCCGCAGATCGAGCAGCTTTTCAACCAGCAGCGCACGCTCGTCACGCAACTGCTGGCCGATGCCCGCCGCATGATCACCGAGGGGAAAACCGAAGAAGGCGGCATCCTTTTGTACCGCGCCCACAAGGGCCTTCCCAAGTATAAGCCGCTCATCAAATACCTCTCCGAGCAGGGCGTCAAGGCGCTCATGCAGAAGACCGAAAACGTCTACATGCAGGACAACAACCGCCGCATGCCCGAGATCGTGGACGACCTCTATTTCGTGATCGACGAGAAACTCAACTCGGTCGAGCTGCAGGATAAGGGCCACGAATGGCTCAGCAAATCGTTCGGCGAGGAAGGGTTCTTCGTACTGCCGGACATGGGCAACATCATGGCCGAGCTGGAAAAGAGCGGCTTCACCCCCGAGGAAAAACTGATGAAGCGCGACGAGGCGATCAACAGCTACTCGGTCATCTCCGAGCGCGTGCACACCGTGAACCAACTGCTGAAAGCCTACGCGATGTTCGAAAAGGACGTGGAGTACGTGGTGATGGACAACAAGGTGAAGATCGTCGACGAGCAGACCGGCCGTATCCTCGAAGGGCGTCGCTACTCGGACGGGCTGCACCAGGCGATCGAGGCCAAGGAGCGCGTGCAGGTCGAGGCCGCCACGCAAACCTTCGCCACCGTCACGCTGCAGAACTACTTCCGTATGTACCACAAACTTGGGGGTATGACCGGTACCGCCGAGACGGAGGCGAGCGAGTTCTGGAGCATCTACAAACTGGACGTGATCGTCATCCCGACCAACCGCCCCATCATCCGCGACGACCGCCAGGATTTGATCTACAAGACCAAGCGCGAGAAATACAACGCCGTGATCGACGAGATCAGTAAGCTGGTCGACGCCGGACGTCCGGTACTCGTGGGTACCACCTCGGTGGAGATCTCCGAACTGCTGAGCCGCATGCTCAAATTGCGCGGCATCAAGCATAACGTGCTGAACGCCAAGCACCACCAGCAGGAGGCACAGGTCGTGGCCGAAGCCGGCCGCACGAGCCAGGTGACCATCGCCACCAACATGGCCGGCCGCGGTACCGACATCAAACTTTCGCAGGAGGTAAAAACGGCAGGCGGTTTGGCGATCATCGGCACCGAGCGCCATGAGTCCCGCCGCGTCGACCGCCAGTTGCGCGGCCGCGCCGGACGCCAGGGCGACCCCGGTTCGTCGCAGTTCTTCGTATCGCTGGAGGACGAACTGATGCGCCTGTTCGGCACGGAGCGCATCGCCGGCATGATGGACCGCCTCGGCCTGAAGGAGGGCGAAGTGATCCAGGCGGGCATGATGACCAAAGCCATCGAGCGCGCCCAGAAGAAGGTCGAGGAGAACAACTTCGGCATCCGTAAGCGCCTGCTGGACTACGACGACGTGATGAACAAGCAGCGCGAGGCGATCTACACCCGCCGCCGCCACGCCCTCTCGGGCGAGGGGATCGACCTGGACCTGAACAACATGATGATGGACTTCGCCGAAGCCTTCGTGGAAGGGTATCGCGAGGCGGAGTACGACGAGTTCAAGTTCGAAATGATCCGCCAGGTGGCCGTGCAGCCCACGATCGAAGAGGACGAATTCCAGAAAATCTCGAAGGACGAGCTGATCGACCGCGTGGCCAAGGATATGCACGACACCTACGACCGCCGCGCCGTGGCCGTGGCCACCACCGCCACGCCCGTCATCAAGGGCGTCTACGAAAAGCAGGGCGGCCAGTACGACAATATCTACGTCCCGCTGACTGACGGCCTGAAAGGGTTCAACATCCCGGTCAACCTGCAGAAGGCTTACGACGGCGGTTGCGCCGAGATCTACAAGTCGTTCACCAAAGTGGTGATGCTCACCACGATCGACGACGCGTGGCGGGAGCACCTGCGCGAGATGGACGAGCTGCGCCAGAGCGTGCAGAACGCCACCTACGAGCAGAAAGACCCGCTGCTGATCTACAAGTTCGAGTCGTACGAGCTGTTCACCAAGATGGTCGATCGGATCAACCGCGAGGTGCTCGCCATCCTCGACAAGGGTTACATTCCGATGCGCGATAACTCCGAGGAACGCATGCAACAGGAGCGCGCCCAACAGCAACGCGCCCAGGAGCGCGCCCGCGTCGACATGAACCGCCTGCAGGCCTCGCGCATGGAAGCGGCGATGAACGCCGGCGCCGGCGACCGCGGCAAACCCGCCCCGGTGCACGTCGAGAAGAAAGTCGGTAGAAACGATCCTTGCCCCTGTGGATCAGGCAAGAAATACAAGCAATGCCACGGCCAGTAGGTGCCGCCCGGCACACGGATATATATTGATTCCGGATCGTAGGGGCGACCCTTGTGGTCGCCCGAAAAAAGGGCACCCACAAGGGGTGCCCCTACGGCACGCTTGAAAGCAGGAGGACAAACGCGCCTGCGTTGTGTTCCTCTCTTCGTCCGCTCTTGTCATTCTGAACGCAGTGAAGAATCTTGGTCGGGCTGTGTTCCATAAACTCTGCCGACCAAGATTCTTCACTGCGTTCAGAATGACAAAAATACAATAATGCCATGGTCGAAAAACTGACGGACTGCAAACTATTCCGCGACGTCGACGCTCTCTCGATCAACGAGTTGTGCGAGCGTTACGGCGCCCAAAAGGCATTCGCCCGCGGCGACGTGGTCGCCACGCAGGGCTCGCGCTGCGGATCGCTGATGATCCTCTCCGAAGGACAGCTCACGGCCGAGACCGCCGACCGGCGCGAATACAAACTCGCCGCCGAGACGCTGCTCGCCCCCGTGCTCGTGGCCCCCGGCTGCCTGTTCGCCGAAAACCCGCAGCTGCCCGCCACGCTCACCGCCCGCACCCCGGCCACGGTGATCTTCATCCCCCGCGAGGCCTTCCTGGAAATCCTGGGCAGCAACCCCCGCATCCTGCGCAACTTCCTGGAAATCCTCTCCTCGGGCGGCCGTTTCGTATCGGAAAGCACCCTCTACCTGGCCTGCAAAACGATCAAGGGCAAGATCGCCCGCTACCTGCTCGACCGCGCGGCCAAAGAGGGCAGCAACTCGCTGCGCAACCCCCTCACCCAGCAGGATATGGCCGCCCTTTTCGGCGTGACCCGCCCCGCCCTGGCGCGCGCCCTGGGCGAATTATCCGCCGAAGGCACGATCTATGTAAAGGGTAAACATATCGAAATCCTTTTCAGTGAAAAATTGAAACAGTACATCAAATGACAAGCGAAAAAATCTGGAACGCGATCTGCGCGGTGCGTGCGAAATCGCCTTTGGTGCTCAACATCACCAACTTTGTTGTCATGAACAATACAGCCAACGCCCTGCTGGCCGCGGGCGCGTCGCCCATCATGTCCCACGCGGACGACGAGATCGAGGAGATGGTCGCCCTGTGCGGGGCCACCGTCATTAACATCGGTACGCTGGACCGCGATTTCGTCGCCTCGATGAAGCTCGCCCTGCGCAAGGCGGACGAGCTGGGCAAACCCTCGGTGCTGGACCCCGTGGGCGCGGGCGCGACGACCTACCGCAACCGCGTGATCGACGAGTTGCTGGCCGTCGCCACCCCCTCGTTCATCCGCGGCAACCCCGGCGAGATCATGACTGTGGCGGGCCTGACGGTCCAGAGCAAAGGGGTCGACTCGACCGTCTCGTCGCACGACAGCGTGGAAATGGGCGTGAAACTGGCCCGAGAGAAACAGACCGTCGTCAGCATCAGCGGCGAGACGGACTACATCACCGACGGGGTGAAACTGGCCCGCGTCGAGAACGGGAGCCACCTCATGCCGCTGGTCACGGGGCTGGGCTGCACCGCCTCGTCCCTGTTAGGCGCCTTCGCCGCCGTGGAGCCCGACCGCCTGCTGGCCGCCACTTCGGCCGCCGCTTTCTTAGCCGTCTGCGGCGAGATCGCAGCCGCGGAATCGACCGGCCCCGGCACGCTGCAACTCTACCTCTACGACGTGATGCACACGCTCACCGAGCGGCAGTTCAAAGAGACGCTTCGCCTGAGCGTCAGTAAAGCATGAAGCTCTACCTGGTGACCGACCGGGGGTTGCTCCGGGGAAAGGATCTTTTCCATACCGTGGAGCAGGCCGTGCTGGGCGGCGTTTCGATGGTGCAACTGCGTGAAAAAGAGTGTTCAACGCGCGAATTCATTGCGTTGGCCCGCGAAATGAAACGGCTGCTCGCGTCCTATAACGTGCCGCTGCTGATCAACGACCGGGTCGATGTGGCGCTGGCCGCCGGGGCGGACGGGGTGCATCTCGGCCAGAGCGATATGTCCGTCGCCGATGCGCGCAGATTGCTGCCCGCGGGGGCGATCGTCGGGCTTTCCATTGAAACGGAGGCGCAATTGGCCGAATCCGAAGGACTCGACGTCGATTATATCGCATTAAGTCCCATCTTTTCCACCCCCACCAAGACCGACACGATCACCGAATGGGGAATCGACGGCATCCGCCACGCGAAAACCGTTTCGCGCCACCCCATCGCAGCGATCGGAGGAATCACCCCGGCCAACACGCCTCAGATCGCGGCGGCAGGGGCGGATTGGATCTGTGTGGTATCGGGAATCTGCTCGGCGGACGACCCGCGCCGGGCGGCGGCGGAGTATCTTAGCGTTTGAATCAGCTTTCTCTCCGTCATGTCGAGCGTTAGTCGAGACATCTCAAACAGACTGTGAACGGTTAGTTTGAGATGTCTCGACTAACGCTCGACATGACGAAAAGGCCGAATCCGTAGGGGCACCCCTTGTGGGTGCCCAAAACAACGTCATCCCGATCCGACGCTCGCAGCGAGAGCAGAGACCAAACGTCTTTTTGTTTGGTCTCTGCCGAGTAAGGAGGAGGAAAACGAGCGAGTCCCTTTTCGCTCGTTAACAAAAACGCATGTGAGGGATGACGTTTATTTAACGTGAGTTCAACGAATGGCAATACAATCTTAATAGCAAATTCGGCCTTGCTCGCAAGGCCGTCGGCCCGAAGCCACCCCAGGCGAAGGGCCGAAATCTTTACGCCTTCGGCTAATTTCTGCCCATCGCTGGCTTCGGGCCGGGTGCGCTCTCCAAGGTTTGCACGTATACAGCTGACGGAAGGGGTGATCATTTCGCCGAACTCACGTTATTTAGGAAAATTTCACTCCGGACGGTGTAATGATCATATCCATATTCACATCGTGCGGATCGCAGGCGATCCCTTCCACGACCTGGTGGTCGAAGCACACCCCTATTTTATACGCGCGCGTACCGGCCAGGAACCGGTCATAAAACCCGCGCCCCCGCCCGAGCCTCTCGCCGCAGGCGCTGAACGCCACGCCGGGCACGACGATCAGGTCTATATCCGCCGCCGGAACGACCTCCCCTCCGGCCGGTTCCCAGATCCCGAAAGCCCCCTGCCGCAACGCCCCGGGCCACTCATACCGCACAAAATCCATCTCTTCCCCCCGCACCACAGGCAGCAGGATCCTTTTCTCCCGGTGCCACCGCTCCATCACCCCGGCCATCGAAACCTCCCCCGGCAGCGCACTGTACAACGCCACCGTGCGGGCCTCGCGGAACACTTCGAGCCCCTCGACGATCGCCTCCACCCGCCGCGACCATTCGCCGCACCGCACCCTATCCACACCCGCTTCCCGGGCGCGCACCAAACGGCGTAACTCTTTCTTATTTGTGGAATTCATAAATATTTCCCCTAAGTGTTGTTATTTTACAAACAATGGGATACCTTTGCGGGACTAAAAACGCAACAACACAAAAATAATCAAAAATATGGGAAACCTGTTCACCTCTTCCATCGGGAAGAAACTGATCATGAGCATCACGGGGGCGTTCCTCCTGCTGTTCCTGCTCTTTCACGTGTCGATGAACATCGCAGCCATTTTCTCCGCTTCGGCTTATAATGCGATCTGCGAATTCCTCGGCGCGAACTGGTACGCGATCGCGGGTACGCTGCTCATCGCGGCCGGCGTGGCACTGCACTTCATCTACGCCTCGTACCTGACGCTGCTGAACCTCTCGGCCCGTGGCAAGCAGCGCTACGCTGTTTCGGCCTCGCCGAAAGGGGTCGACTGGGCCTCGCGCAACATGTACATCCTGGGCGCGGTGATCATCCTGGGGATGGTGTTGCACCTCTACAATTTCTGGTGGAACATGCAGCTCGCGGAACTGACCGGCAACCACGACGCCATCGGGCCGCACGACGGCGCGGGCCGCATCGCCGCGCTCTTTTCGAGCCCGGTGTACTGCGTGATCTACCTGGCGTGGTTCGTGGCGATCTGGCTGCACCTCACCCACGGCGTGTGGAGCATGATGCAGACCGTCGGCTGGGCCAACAAGACCTGGTATCCCCGCCTGAAATGCGTCTCCAACATCCTGGCCACGCTGATCTGCCTGGGCTTCGCCGCGGTAGTCATCGTATTCTACCTGCGCAGCATCGGTGTTTGCTGGGCCGGATCCTGCATGTAAACAGAAAATAGATCAAAGCCATGAGCAAAATCAAGATAGATTCGAAATGCCCCGCCGGCCCGCTGGCCGAGAAGTGGAGCAAGCATAAAGCCGACATCAAGGTCGTCAGCCCCGCCAACAAACGCAAACTCGACATCATCGTCGTCGGTACCGGCCTGGGCGGCGCATCCGCAGCCGCCTCGCTGGGCGAACTGGGCTACAACGTGAAGATTTTTTGCATTTCCGATTCCCCCCGCAGGGCGCACTCCATAGCCGCGCAGGGAGGGATCAACGCCGCGAAGAACTATCAGAACGATAACGACTCCGTATACCGCCTCTTCTACGACACGATCAAGGGCGGCGACTACCGCGCCCGCGAGGCCAACGTGCACCGCCTGGCCGAGGTGTCGAACCTGATCATCGACCAGTGCGTGGCGCAGGGCGTGCCTTTCGCCCGCGAGTACGGCGGCCTGCTCGACAACCGCTCCTTCGGCGGCGCGCAGGTGTCGCGTACGTTCTACGCCCGCGGCCAGACCGGCCAGCAGCTCTTGCTCGGCGCCTACGCCGCGCTGAACCGCCAGATCGCCGCCGGGAGCGTGAAGAGTTTCCCGCGCCATGAAATGCTCGACCTGGTCGTCGAAGACGGTCGCGCGAAGGGCATCATCACCCGCAACCTGGTGACCGGCCAGATCGACCGCCACGGCGCGCACGCCGTGGTGATCGCCACCGGCGGCTACGGCAACGTCTTCTTCCTGTCGACCAACGCCATGAACTCCAACGGCTCGGCCGCCTGGCAGAGCTACAAGAAGGGCGCGTTGTTCGGCAACCCCTGTTTCACGCAGATTCACCCCACCTGCATCCCCGTCCACGGCGACCAGCAGTCGAAGCTCACGCTGATGTCCGAGTCGCTGCGCAACGACGGCCGCATCTGGGTTCCCAAGAAAAAAGAGGATGTCGAGCGGATCCGCCGCAAGGAACTGCGTCCCTCGCAGATCGCCGAAGAGGACCGCGACTACTACCTGGAGCGCCGCTACCCGGCCTTCGGTAACCTCGTGCCGCGCGACGTGGCTTCGCGTGCCGCCAAGGAGCGTTGCGACGCCGGTTTCGGCGTGAACGAAACGGGCCTCGCCGTATTCCTCGACTTCTCGACCGCCATCGCCCGCCTGGGCAAGAAGGTGATCGAAGAGCGCTACGGCAACCTGTTCCAGATGTACGAAAAGATCGTCGACGTGAACCCCTACGACGAGCCGATGATGATCTACCCCGCCGTGCACTACACGATGGGCGGCATCTGGGTCGACTATAACCTGATGACCACCGTCGAGGGCCTCTACGCCATCGGCGAGGCCAACTTCTCCGACCACGGGGCCAACCGCCTCGGCGCCTCCGCCCTCATGCAGGGCCTGGCCGACGGTTACTTCGTGCTCCCCTACACGATCGGCGACTACCTCTCCAAGCACATCCAGGACAAGAAGGTCGACACCGCCACCCCCGCATTCGAGAGCACCGAGCGCGAAGTGGTCGACAAGATCGAAAAACTCCTGAGCATCAACGGCAAGCAGACCGTCGACGAGTTGCACAAAAAACTCGGCCACATCATGTGGGAGAACGTCGGCATGGCCCGCACCAAGGAGAGCCTGACCAACGCCATCGCCGAGATCGGCAAGCTGCGCAAGGAGTTCTGGGCCGACGTGAAGGTAGCCGGGGACAACAGCGAATTCAACCAGGAGCTCGAAAAAGCCCTCCGCCTGGCGGACTTCCTGGAGATCGGTGAGCTGATGGCCCGCGACGGCCTGAACCGCAACGAATCGTGCGGCGGCCACTTCCGCGAGGAGTACCAGACCCCCGACGGCGAAGCCCTGCGCGACGACGAGCACTACCTCTACGCCGCCCTCTGGGAATACACCGGAGCCGACAAAGAGCCCGAACTGCACAAGGAAGAGCTCAAATTCGAGACCGTCCACCTGGCGCAGCGCAACTATAAAGAGTAACCCGACAAAACCCGAAAGACCATGAATCTCAAGTTAAAAATATGGCGCCAGCGCGACCCCAAAGCCAAAGGGAGTTTCGAAACCTACGAGATCAAGGACATCTCCGCCGACAGTTCGTTCCTCGAAATGCTGGATATCCTCAATAACCAACTCATCCACCAGGGCAAAGAGCCCGTCGTCTTCGACCACGACTGCCGCGAAGGCATCTGCGGCATGTGCTCGCTGCACATCAACGGCCACGCCCACGGCCCCGACGAGGAAATAACCACCTGCCAGCTCCACATGCGCCGCTTCCGTGACGGCGACACCATCACCATCGAACCCTGGCGCTCCGCCGCCTTCCCCGTCATCAAAGACCTCGCCGTAGACCGCGGAGCCTTCGACAAGATCCTCCAGGCCGGCGGCTTCATCTCCGTAAACACCGGAGGCGTCCCCGACGCCAACGCCATCCCCATCGCCAAGCCCAAAGCCGACGAAAGCATGGACGCCGCCGCCTGCATAGGCTGCGGAGCCTGCGTAGCCACCTGCAAAAACGGCAGCGCCATGCTCTTCGTAAGCGCCCGCGTCTCCTCCCTCGCCCTGCTCCCCCAGGGAAAGATCGAAGCCGCAAGAAGAGCCAAGGCAATGGTAGCCAAAATGGACGAACTCGGCTTCGGCAACTGCACCAACACCGGAGCCTGCGAAGCCGAATGCCCCAAAGCCATCTCCATAACCCACATCGCCCGCCTGAACCGCGAATTCCTCACCGCCAAACTGCGGGACTAACGGAAGTTCGACGAATTCTTATTTGCTTATTACATTTGGAATATCGTTTGTCCGACTGTTGTGGGCTTGACCGAACTTCGTTATTCCTTTCGTTCCGCTGCGCTGGCATATTCCCCCCTGCCCCCTTTGGGGAAAAGGGGGTGCGCCAGTCCGACGCACTGTTTGCTCGGAATGACGCAGTTGTATCGCCGCTTTTTGGAAAAAGCGGCACCAAAAACTTTGTTGAAAACTTCGTTTTCTGATATTTAGTTATTCCGGAATTAGTAGAAGTCTTTAGCTAGAAAGATCCCCGGTGAGACGCTTGCCACACTTCGCAAGCTATCCACCGGGGATCTTTCTATCTAAAGACTTCTTTTAAATCTCCCGAGCAAACTCAATCATTGGATACGAAGTATCCACAAAAGTTTTGGGGCGCCTTTTTCAAAAGGCGCGACTACAGCTATTTCCGTTCCACGGTTGTGGTGGTGCGGCATATTTCGCCGTTAGGGGTTATGCCTTCGAGGATTACGTCGTAGGTGGCGGGGGTGTCGGCGGTGTAGAATGTTATTTGGGCTTGGCCGTTGGCGTCGGTGGTTATTTGGGGGTTCCAGAGGATTGTGGTTCGCATGTCGGGGGTGGGGCGTTTCAGGATTTCCTGGACGTCGTACCGGGGTTGGTAGAAGTGGGCGGCGGGGCGGTATCCGAGGTTTTTGACGTGCACCAGGGAGGGGAGGGGGGGTTTGGACATGCTGATGTCGACGCCTGTTTTGAGGGTGATCAGGATGACACCTCCGGAGGCTCCGAGGCCGAATATGGCGGCTTCGGGGCCGGATACGAGGTCTATGTTCTGAATTTCGTTGACCTGCATGTATTCGAGTTCTTCGGGTTCGACCTGCATGTTGTCGATGTAGATCATGGGGGGGTCGTAGCTGCCGCGGATGGAGATTTCGGTGCCGGATACGCGCACGCCGGGGAACATGGAAAGGACGGTGTATATGGAGGCGCTTTGGAAACTTTCGAGGCGTTTGCTGTCTATGGTGTGCGAGGGGGTCGCGTTGTAGAGGGTGGATGTTTCTTTGGGTTTTGCGGCGGCGTTGACGACTATGGCGTCGAGGTCGACCACGCGCATTCCTCCTTCGTAGTAGTAGCGTTCGCGGGCCTGGCTGAAGAAGGCGTCGGGCAGGGGAGTGTCGAGTTTTCCTCCGCGCAAGGGGGGGATATAGCCGTCGCGGGGGGCGAATTTCTCGGGTTCGACGACCAGGGTGGTGGTTCGGGGGCTTCCTCCGCGGCTTATGGCCTGGAGGATGAAGGTGGTGCTGTCGGGGAAGTCGAGACCGGAGAGGGTGAATTTATTGCTGGCGTCGAGGGTGAACATATCGATGAAGCGGGTCTCGGGCGAGAAGAGCACGAGGGTGGGGCTTTTGGCGGCGTTGCCCCAGAAGCCCTTGACCAGGCCTTTTATGCGCTGCGAATCCTCGTGGCCGATGTTGTAGGTGGCCAGACGGCCGGCGAGCACGTCGGAGATGTCGAAGCGGCGCCATCCCTGGGTCATCATCAGGATGTCGAGGCGGGCGGCGCACTCGGCCGGATCGCCGTGGAAGTAGGCCCCGGGCTGCTCGATGTACCCGCGCAGATCGGACGTGAGCAGCATGTAGGAGTTGATGTCGCCCGCCAGGGAATCCCAGACGATGCTGTTGCGGTCGGTGACCGAGACGGCGTAGGTGCCTCCTTCGAGGGCGTAGCCGTCGCGGTCGGCGACGCGCAGGGTCATCTCGACCTTTTTGCGGGGGCCGTAGGAAGGCTGGCCGGCGGTGATCGTGGCTTGGACGGGATTGAGGTCGGGGACGAAGGCGAGTCGCTCGGAGATGGCCTCCCCGGTGCTTTTATGCAGCAGGGTGATGTGGACGATCCCGGGGGGGAGCATGTTCATCGCCACAGCTTTGGGCTGGTTGGCGTTGTAGTCTTCGGCCAGCAGGATACGGCCGTGGGAATGCATCAGGATGCCCAGGCTGTCGGCGGGCATGCCGGGGGTGCGCAACACCTCGCAGATCAGGCGCTGGCGCTGCACGATGGTCTTGACGGCGTAGCCGCGCTCAATGGTGGCGGGCAGTTCGAAGCGTTTCTCGAGGGCGCCTTCCTTGCTGCGTGTGCGGGCGTAATATTTCTTGCCCGGCTCGGCCATCAGGCTGAAATAACCCATCCCGTTGTAGGTCTCCGAAAGCTCGGAGAGGACGTTGCCCTGTTCGTCGCAGATATCGCCCGTGACTTCGGCCGAGAGGCCATTCACGCCGACCGCCTTAAAGGCCACGCGCTGCAGCACACCCGCCAGCAGCGGCCCTCCCTCGGGGAAGAACTGCACGTCGTAGTCGGTGGTGAAATCCGGAAGGTGAAGTACAGTATTACGGGTCTTCCCTTCGTCCTCCAGCGTCAGGTCGATCGTATTGCCGCCCGGGCCGGGAGTGAAGGGGATGTCGACATGGCCGGCGGGGTCGGTCTTCAGGCGCAGGGCCTTAGCCTTGCCCCCGGTGTTGACGACGGCCGAGACGCGGGCGTCGGAGAGCAGTTGCATGTTCGAGCCTCGCACGACGACCTTCGCGGCGATCTGCCCGTCGGCCTGTTTTTCGTAGGTGACGTGGGTGGTCAGGCGGTCGTCGATCGGGTTGACGATGCGCACCACGCGGGTGTAATGGTAGTCGCTGCTCTCGTTGAGCATCCAGAGCGAGTAGGCGCGCAGCAGGTAATCGCCGCCCGGCAGGTGGGCCTCCAGGCGCAGGGCGTTGTTGAATCCGTTCTCATCCGCCTTGACCTTCACGCGCGTGATGAGCGAGTCGCGGCGGTCGAGCAGTTCCACATAGATGAAATGGCTGGGCATCTGCGGCACATGGGTGACCGCGTTGACCAGGTAACCCTTGAACCAGAGGCTGTCGCCCGCGCTGTAATAGGGCTTGTCGAGTTGCAGGTAGAGTTTCTCGTTCAGCCCGCGCGAGTAATAGTCCAGAAAACGGCCCATGACCTTGCCGTAGAAGGTGTTCATGGTGTCCGCGGCCGAGATCTTCGGCACCACGGGGGCGGCGGCCTTCTTCTGGGCGGCCTGCTGCTGTTCCTGCTGCCGGGCCTTGTTCTGCTGGTATTGTTGCTGCTGCTTGTTTTCCAGGGAACCCGGCTTGGGCTTCGCGAAAGGATCGGGAGATTTATACATCCCGGGGCGGGCGCCCGATTTATTCCCCTGCGCCGAAGCGCCGGGATGGAATGCGACGAGCATCGCCGCAAGAACGATAACGAAACGGTACAACGGTTTCTTCATGGCGCCACCGGAATGTTTAAGGTCGTAAATTATGGCAAGGTAATCATTTTTACCGTCGATTCTTCTCCCGCCCCCTTTTAAAATCTGCCTGACACATCGAATTAAATGTTTTTACGATTCAAAAACAATCGATTGGATCTTTCAGACAGGCAAGAGAAGCGAACCCGTGTATTAGCGAGATCACCGTCCGGACTTTCGCTGTGCATAGAGCGCGTCAGATTTCGCTTATCGTCTGAGCATCAAACCGCAGCATACTTAAGTATGTGAGGATTTGAGGTAAAGGGGATAAGTGAAATATGGCGTGCTATATGCGCAGCCGTCCCAGAATTGACCCCGATAAAATTGGGTTAGTTCAAATCTTTGCTATACCTTTGCGGCGTCAATCACTTTTTGAAGATGAAGGTTTTCACGACCTGCGCGGCATTGCGCGCCTATCTCGATACGGTTCAGGACGTAGGGTTCGTGCCTACCATGGGCGCCCTGCACGAAGGCCACCTCTCGCTGGTGGCGGCCTCCCGGGCGCAGTGCGCACTGACCGCGGCGAGCATCTTCGTCAACCCCCCCCAGTTCAACGACCCGAACGATCTGCGCAACTACCCGCGCACGTTGGAAGCGGACCTCGCCAAGCTGGAAGCGGCCGGCGCCGACGCCGTCTTCGCCCCCGCGCCTGAAGAGGTCTACCCCGAGCCCGACACCCGCACGTTCGATTTCGGACCCATCGACAAGGTCATGGAAGGAGCCACCCGCCCCGGCCATTTCAACGGCGTGGCCCAGGTGGTGAGCCGTCTTTTCGACATCGTGCGCCCGCAGAAGGCATTTTTCGGCGAGAAGGATTTCCAGCAGATCGCCGTGATCAAAGAGTTGGTGCGGCAGCTGCACTACCCGATCGAAATCGTCGAGTGCCCGATCGTGCGGGACGCGGACGGCCTGGCCCTGAGCTCGCGCAACGCCCTGCTGGACGCCGCACACCGCCAGGCGGCCCCCGCGATCTACGCCGCCTTAAAAGCGGCCGCAGGCGACCGCTCGGCATCCCCGGCCGAAATGGAACAACGGATCACCGGCCAGATCAATAAAAATCCCTTGCTGGACGTTATATATATGAATATCGTCGACCCCCTCACCCTGCAGCGCCTCGCCTCATGGAACGGCGAGGTCCGCGGCTGCGTAGCGGTGCAGGCGGGAGCGGTAAGGCTCATCGACAACATCGCGCTATGAACATAGAAGTCCTCAAATCGAAGATCCACCGCGTCACGGTCACCGAGGCGAACCTCAATTACGTGGGCAGCATCGCCATCGACGAAGAGCTGATGGAAGCGGCCAACCTGATCGTCGGCGAGAAGGTGCAGGTGCTCAACATCAATAACGGCGAACGCCTGGAAACCTACGCGATCAAAGGCGAGCGCGGCAGCGGCCAGATCTGCCTGAACGGCGCCGCCGCAAGGCTGGTCGCGGTGGGCGACGTGGTGCTGATCGTCTCCTACGCGAGCATGGATTTCGAAGAGGCGAAGACCTTCACCCCGACGGTTGTTTTTCCCGATACGGCGACCAATAAGTTAGTCCGGTAGCCGGTCTTTCGAGAAATACTATAATGTTCAGCCCCGGGAAATGCTTAATAAGCATTTCCCGGGGCTGAACATTATCTTTGTCATTCTGAACGAAGTGAAGAATCTTGGTCGGAATTGTTCAGAATCAGAACACAGCCCGACCAAGATTCTTCGCTTCGCTCTGAATGACAAAACGCGCAAAAATTACTTCACCCTACCCATTTTCCAAAGCGTGCCGTCCTTGCGCTGCATGATGAGCGAGTCGGCGTCGACGCGCATGATATGGACGGTGTCGGCGCCCGGAATCGTCTTCTTGTTGCCGATGCTTTCGTTGCCCAGGATCAGCTGTTCGCCGTCGAGCTGCCATGTTTTGTAGACCAGCGTGGCCATATTGATGGACGCGGCGGTACGGTCCGCGTTGAGCGTGAAGCCCTGGGTTTCCGCGTTATTGATGGGGTTGGGCTCCACCCAGGAACCTTCGATGTAGTAGGCGGGGATGTGTTTGGTCACCACCAGTTCGGTGGCTTTGAGGATCTGTCCGCCCTCGATCTTCTCGACGGCGTAGGTCACGGTGACCTTCTCGCCCACCAGCACGGGCTGCACGTAGGCCGGGTCGGCATCCATCGTGGAGACGTTGATCGTGTCGCGCGCGGCGGTGACGATCATCACGTTGTTCATGGTGGCGTCGGCAACCGTACCTTCCACGGTCTGCGGTTGGGGCGCGCTGCAGGAAACGGCCAACACGGCGATTCCTGCGGAAAGAATGGCGATGAGATTCGTTTTTTTCATAATTGGGGGGATTTGGTTATACCACAAACTTACAAAAAAACTCGTGAAAAAACAACAAAAACCCGTTCCGGGGCATGGACAGGCGGAAACCGCCGGGCCTATCCTCCCCCCGGCCAGAAGTTAGCGGGGCTTGAAAGATTTCTCTATATACGCTTTCAATTGCCCCTTGCCTTCCATTTTCATCTGTTTTTCGAGGGTTTCATCGATGATATTTTAGTTTGCCCCCGTACCGTCTGAACGGCTAACAAATATAAAGATCTTGTACAAGATAAAAAGGAACAAATCAGGATTTGACTAACTTTGCCCAATAGCCGGAAGAAAATATATGCACACCACCCTATTCCACATCTCCAAAATGGACTGCCCCTGCGAGGAGGCCCTGGTCCGCATGAAGCTGGAACCCCTGGAAGGCATCCACACGCTGACCTTCGACCTTCAGGCCCGAACGCTGCGGGTCGTCCACAGCGGAGAGGCGGCGCGGATCGAAAGCGGCCTGCACGAACTGAACCTCGGCGCGAAGCTGCTCTCCACCGCCGGGACGGACGGGCAGGATGCGCCGGAAGACGCCTCCATGCAGCGCAAAGTGCTCTGGACGGTGCTGGCCATCAACGCCGGATTCTTCGTGATCGAGATCCTGACGGGTCTGCTCTCCCGCTCGATGGGCCTGGTGGCGGACAGCCTCGACATGTTGGCCGACGCGCTGGTCTACGGGATGAGCCTGATGGCGGTGGGTGCGGCCGTGAGCCGGAAGAAGAAAGTGGCCCTGTACAGCGGCGTGATCCAGATCGCGCTGGCCGTGATGGGGTTGAGTGAGGTGATAAGGCGTTTCATCGGGGTGGAACTGATGCCCGATTTCCGGCTGATGATCGGCATCTCGCTACTCGCCCTTGTGGCAAACGCCATTTGCCTGTGGCTGCTCCAACGCACCCGCAGCCGCGAGGCCCACATCCGGGCGAGCGTGATCTTCTCCGCCAACGACGTGATCATCAACCTGGGCGTCATCCTGGCCGGGGTACTGGTCTGGCAGCTGGGCAGCAACATCCCCGACCTGGTGATCGGCATCGCGGTCTTCTTGATCGTCATCCGCGGCGCGGTGCGGATCCTGAAACTGGCCCGGTAGAATCGGGAAGATTATCGACAATCGCCGATGAAAATTCAAAAAATCACAGGAATGAAAAAAAATGCATTCAGGTTATTTTTCCTGTTTCTTGTGCTGGTTTTTAGCGTGTTGTCGCTGAACTACATCAATAAGAATATCTTTAGGATATGGAATGCAACCTCCGTCAAAGTTGCTGCCAGTCCTGCGCTGGATCGTTCGAAAATCAAGGTCGAGTTCGGGTCCTTTACGATAAACCGTAAAGACGATTCAGAACTATTCACCGCAAAGAGCGTATTATTGTACGACCGGGGCCGCGCAATCAAGCGCCCGGAGACAGACCATGGCGAAAATGACTTCCTCGTCACGTACGACAATCGTTATTACCTAAGTTTCAGGCACTTCATCACAAACTGCAATCGTCAGCATAATTATTATTTCTATTTATACGAAGAAGGCGGTGACGTCCGCCTAAAAGTCAGGATCGCAGGAAAGGACAAAATGTTTTTTGAGCGCCCCATGCAGAAAATCAGCAGAGCGAAGGAATACAGGTGCAATACCCCCATTGAAAACGCCGGTTATCTGTATAACATGGTGGAGCTGGAGAAGCGATAAGACGATACCTGTGATCAGCGGATAAAAGAGTTCAAAATTGCCCTATTTTATATAGTCGAATTTCAACCCCATCTCCCCATAATAACGCACGAACAACTCCAACCCCTCTTTCTCATTCCCATTGCCATGGGTCAGGATGATGCTTCCCGGGGCGGGTTTTTCGTCATGGGCCAACCAGGCGTTGCTTCCCAGCGGGATTAGTCCCATGCCGATGATCTTATCATACAACCCCTCATTCGCGACCAGCCCGGGCAGCCGGAAAAACGCCGAAGGATAGAGCCCGTTCTTCAGCATCTCGATCTCATTGAGCAAAACCTCATCCGCTACGACCGTCGCGGCGTTCAGCATGAAATTATTTTCATCCGGAAGATTCCTTCGGTAAAAATGGGTGTAACTGTGATTCACCCAAACGAAATCGACCCCCTTCAACGCCTTGATATATTCAAGCTCCGGCAGATGCTTGCCGATCCATCCGCCGGATACGCAGACATACACGGGCGATATCGCATTGCCCTGCAGGAAATCGAAAAACGAGGCGTCCATAGGCCGGCTGGACGGACAAAGGTCGATGGAAAGGACGTTGCGGTCGGTGTCGGACCGGGCGAGTCCCCGCCAGCGGTCGTTGTGTATTTTAGCCTCTTTGATCAGCCGGGCATAACGGGAAAGCGTGTCGATCTGCGGCATTCCGATATTTTTGACCCCGACGCTGTCCGCGTTTAAGACCTTCGTCGAAAGGTCGTCGGTGTTGATCGCCAGATAACAGGTCCGGCCCTTCCCCGCCTCCGTAAACCGCCTTGCGATGAAATATCCGTTATCGTTCTCTATGTTGGCGAAAAACGGAGTGTAATCCATTACGTTCAAACTGTCGACGGCACCGGCGGCCGGTATGCAGAACAGGGCGAAGCAGCAAAATATAAATATCCTCCTTATCATATTATTTGACATATAGCCGTTTGGGTCGAATCGCCGGCGAAGTTAAGGTTTATGCCGTGAAAAACAAAAAGGGCCAAAATCATGGATTTCGGCCCTTTTTGTTGCGCGCGATCACGGATCATCGATCCGTCCGGATAATCACGTCTATATCAATCAAATAAATCGCTCTTCTTGCTCGACTCCAATAATTGAGCTTTTATTTTGTCAATATCGAGTTGAGCCGATAATTCGTCGATCTCTTCGGGAGAAGAGAAAACCCAGTAAATGGTTTCATCGATGTATTCGTTTGACGATGAGGCCACTTTTTTCACAAATGTCACCACGTGTCTTCCGTCGTCTAAAATCAAGAACTTGGGTTTCAACCTTTGGTTGAATGCGAAGAACCATTTCGAACCGAGCCAGCATGCCGTCAGGTCAGGCAGGGTGATATCCATCTCTTTGTTCAACTCGGTCACATTATTCGTTTTCGCTATCGCCGACCATTCGGTAAATTTCTCTTTTGTCGCCCATAACCCGGCTTTGAAAGCATCCAATTTATCGCTATCGACAGCAAGCATCGCCCGCCTGTTTTTACTTTTAGCGCCTACTTGAATGTAAACGGTAAATTTATCGTTTTCGATTTCAGAGGCCTCAATCTTATAAGTCACGTCAAAATATTGATTATAATATGAGCCTACGGGTTTTTCCGCACACACAGAAAAAGAGACCAGAGAGAGCAGGGAAAATAGGGCGAATGTCTTCATGGCTTTAGTCGTTTTTGGGTGGGACAATGTGGTTTTATTCGAAATTAATATAATTTTTTCAGAAAATAAAACACGGTTCGGTAAGCCGAACCCTGCGGCAGAACGCCATTGGAGGCTATCGAACGGATTTATTGGGGATTCCAAAAAAAATATTTAGTTTTATGACGAATTAAAAAAATAACCCGCCCTCCAGAGAGCCATAAAATACCCAAATGGCATGAAACAACATTTGTCCCTAGGATTAAAAGCAATGTGACATGAAAAGAAGTGTGATCTCATTCATCCTTGTGTTGATATGCTCTTACGCATCTGCGCAGATCAATATGCAAGAAATGGTCAACATCAAGGGCCGGTGGCATAAAAAAGGAGAAGCCTTCGCTTACAGTGGAGATTTTATCGAAACCAATAAGAAGGGTATGGTCGTCGGAACCGGCACGTTTCTGAATGGCGTTATCAACGGGTTACGCATCGCGTATTTTGATGACGGCAACAAGGAAATTGAACGATACTATAAAGACGGGGTCATGCACGGCCTCTCCAAAGAGTATTACCAGAGCGGCGCCCTTAAGCAGGAAGCCACGGTCGTGAACGGCCGCAACGAGGGCAAGGCAATATTATATTATGAAACGGGCGGGAAACATGTGGAATGGACCTTTGAAAACGGCGTGCAACAAGGCGATTATTTCGAATATGCCAAAGATGGTAGCATATTAAAGCACTATTGGTACGTCGACGACCTTGCGGCGGATTATTCCGATAATTTTATGCGTCTGGTGAATGAGGGGACGGCATTATCCCGCAAGTTTGAAAACACGGCGGCGATCGAAAAATACGATCAGGCCATTAAAATAAAGCAGACGGATGCCTATGTCTACTTTTTCCGGGGTACGGTAAAAAGCAACAACTTTGATCACGAAGGAGCTATCGCTGATTATAACAAGGCTATTGAATTAAACCCGAAATACATGGAGGCCTATGTGAATAGGGCCTCTGCAAAAATAAATCGATATACAACCAAAGGCGTTCTTTTCCCGACCCGGGAACAACTCGACGGTGCGTGTGAAGATTTGGATAAGGCGTTAAAATTAGGCGCAGATAAATATTTAATCGACGACATGAAATGTATGCGCTGCGATAAAGCCGCGAAGAAAAAAGAAAGGGTTCGATAATCGAACCCTGTGGTAGAACAGCATCTGAAATTATCGAAAGAGTTCATAGATGATTTCCGGGCGATTGTCCACTTCATCGAATTTGCGAAGTATTAATCATCAAGATTGATTCGGCCTCGGCGATAGCGAAAAATAAATTACTGTTGTTGATAAAAGTGTCTTGCACAATCTTCGCAAATACCCAATTCATCAACAGGTAGCGGAGTGAACATTTCCCTTATATGCCGAGCCAGCACACCAGGAGGAATCTCCCGTGGCATTTCAGGCTTATGCCCTACGGTATGACACATAATGCATTCATTCAACCACCTCTTTACATGTGGATACTGCTTTACATAAAGAGCCTTGTCTTTTGCATGACTTGCCATAAAGTTCTGATAAAGTGATCGTGTAGATGCAAAATTACTATGAAACCTGAAATAAAAAAGAGGACAACTTTTGGAAGTTGTCCTCGTGGTAGCGGGGGAAGGACTCGAACCTTCGACCTTTGGGTTATGAGCCCAACGAGCTGCCAACTGCTCCACCCCGCGATATGTCGTTTTCTAAAAAGATTCCCTTAACGAGAGTGCAAAGATAATCAAAAAACGGGGGATTGCAAATTTTTATTGCGTTTCCCTTTCGAAATCATCCGGCGCGGGATGCCGGCCGCCCTGCTATTTCTCCGTATAACTGTCGAGGTGATCCAGGACTTCCAGATATTTCCTTTGTGTCCGTTCGCTATTCTTAGTGAATTCCTTATTGAATTTATCGAGTATATCTTTCCGTTGCGACAGGATTTCCTGCATGGATACGGCATCGACCGCCCAGACCTTATCCGTCCGCTTGTCGTAAACGTACAGGACCCGCAATGCGGCCGCCTGGCCCTGGGGTCCCGCCGCAGCGGCGATCACGGCACCCACGGCGCCGAACGCATAGGCAGCCGTCGGACTATTGTCCAGGTCATGCGTCTCCTTTTGCCTTTTCCGGGCAGCCTTGTCTTTCGCCAATCCTCCTTTGAAATAGAGGAACCGGTTCCCCTCGCTATCGAGTTTGGAATACCGCGCGCCATTCTGGAATTTGAGTCCGCTCAGGTAAAGCGCATTGCCGTCTGAATAGGCGAAAATCGCCTTTTTCGGGAGGGATTTATTTTTGTCGGCCGACTCCAGCGCGTATTCGCTGTTCTTGTTCATATTCAGATCATAGATGACGTATTCCACGATCTGCATCACCTCCCGAGAGGACGGTGTCTTGCTTTTTATATCCTCGAAACTCAGATAAACGCCCTGGGGATATCCCTGCCCCTGCGCATGGAGGGCCATGGAAAAGACGACGGCAAGAAGCGTCAGGAAGAATCGGGTCATGGTCGTAAGCAATTAGTCGTAAGGGTAGTTACAACAAATATAACCGGATTCCACGAGAAATCCTAATGCCCTGCATGTTTCATGAATTACCCCCGGGCCAACGAACGGCTGACCACCTCGGCCAGATCATAAACCGGCTGCGTGGCCCGTCGTGCGACCGCCTTTTTGCAGAGCGGGCAGGCCGTGATCACGGCATTGGCGCCCGTGGCCTCGAAGCGCCCGGCCATCGCGGCGGAAATGGCGTCCTGCCCCGCGTCGGGGATCGTCGTGTCGGCGATCGAAGAGCCGCAGCACAGCGCCTTCTCGCGGTTCTCCGCCACCTCGACCAGTCCGCCCACCTGCGCGATCACCTCGCGCGGCTCCTCATAGATGCCGCTGCCGCGCCCCAGTTCGCACGGGTCGTGGTAGGTGTACAGTTCCCCGCCGTCGGCCACCGAGATACGTCCCTCGCGCATCAGGCGGGCGATGTATTGCGAATGGTGCAGCACCTCGATCCCTTCGAGCGCGTAATCCTCGCGGAACACCTTCAGGCAGATCGGGCACGAGGTCACCAGCGTGGTGATGCCATGCTTATAGAACAGTTCGCGGTTATAGTCGACCATTTTCGCCGCCGCGTCGACCTCCCCCGAGAGTTTGAGCGGACGGCCGCAGCAGACGCCCCCCTCGCGGTCGGCCCACCACACGGGCTCGCCGGCAGCCGTGAAGATCGACTCCATCGCCTGCAGGATGCGCGGCGTGAGCAAGGTCATGCACCCCGCGAAATAACCCACGCGCCCCTCGCCCGAGGAGCGGTCGATCCCGCCGAGGTACTCGTAACGCCCGTCCGCCGGAGTGTTCACCCGCGCATGGCGGCTGCTTAACCTGAGCGTATTCAGCTCGATGCCGACCGGACAGGCCTGCTCGCAACGCCCGCACATCAGGCAGTTGCCCGACACGTAATCGGTCAGTTTATTATGCCTCAGGTCGCGCAGGAAATAGACACTCTGCACGCCGCCCATCCCGCCGTCCGCCTGCAACTGGCAGGGGTCGATGCAGATGCCGCAGCGCGAGCACGCCTCGATCTGGAAGCGGTCGTAACTCTTCTGCTGCGGGCGGCTGCGAAGCCCCCAGCGGCGCAGGAAAATCAGCGGCACCTCGGTGAAAATGTGCATGTAACGCGAAAACGGCATCGCCACCAGGAACACGCAAAGCGCGATCGAATAGAACCACCAGGTATACGGCTCCACCGCCGCCAGCGTCCCCTCGCCCATCCCGGCGCGCATCGCCTGCCCCAGGCTGCCCGTCAAAAATCCGCCCGTGCCGTGGATGCCGCTGGTGGAGCTTTCGGCCACCAGCCGCGCCGGAAAAACGAACCAAAGCGCCGACAGGGCCACCCGGTCGCCCGGCGTATGTTTCGTGGTGCGCTTCATGCCCAGCGAACGCGAACGCACCCGCTTGTACCAGGCCAGCGCCACCCCCGAAAGCACGAACAGCAGCAGCAAATCCATCGCGAAAGCGAACCCGGCAGGCACCGCCCCGTCATGGTTCATATGCGTGGAAAACTGCTTGAAAAAGACGTGCATATGGAGCGGCACGGGTTGCGAGCCCATATAATAGGCCGTCTCGATCCACCCCACCAAAATGAGCAGGAACCAGCCGAAAGCCAGGCTCATGTGCATATACCCCAGCCGCGGATTGACCCGCCAGATGCGGCGGTGCAGCAGCGACTCGCAGATCACTTCCCAGAACGCCTGCAAACTCCGCACGCTGAAAATCCCCTTGTAAACGGTCGTCTTATCCCGCCCCGGCAGCCGCACGAACCAGCGCACATACTTGTAAAAGATCACCGCGAAAAGCACGGCGACCCCTATCGTGAAAGGAATGACGAACGGTTTGAAATGAAGTTCCATCAGTAATCCCCCAGTTCCCGTTTAATGAGCATGACCACCTCCCGCGTATTGATTCCCCGCGGGCAAAGCAGCCGGCACTTGCCGCAAAGCATGCATTTATTCATCTCGTCCCAGGCCCCCTGGTACTCCCCGCGCCGCACGAGCGTATGCACCCGCCGGAAATTGAAATCCGTCAGGTTCCCCGCGGTACAGGTGGCCGTACAAGCCCCGCAGGCGATACAGGCCTCCAGGGCCGGCATCGCCTGCAACAACCGCTCCGAGGGCACCATGTCGTTCTTGTCCATGTTGATCGCCCGCGGTTTGGATATGCTGAAACCCCAGTTGATCATTGGGCGGAGAGGTATTCGTAAACTTTATGCGCAGCGGCGACCCCCTCGTTCATCGTTTCGCCGATGTTTTTCGGGGCCGTGGCCGTTCCTGCATAAAAAATCGAGTCGACAGAAGAGCAGACGTTGCCTGCGAAATTGTCCCGCGGACGGATGAATCCGCTCGGATAAAGATCGACCGCCGGATGCCGGGCGAAGAGTTCGTTGCTGCGGGTGGAGGTCATGCCGACCACCAGCACGAGCATGTCGACGCTCATGCGCAGGGGGCGGCCGACCAACGTGTCCTCGGCTTTGATCTGCACGCGGTCGTCGATGGTGCGGGCGGCTTCCGAGATGCGGCCGCGGATGAAATGGATGTTGTAGTCCTGCTGGGCGCGGCGGTACATCTCCTCGTAGCCGGGGCCGAACATGCGGATATCCATGTAGAACGAGTAGATTTCGGCCGTGGGGAACATCTCCTTGAGCTCGATGGCCTGCTTGACGGCGGTGATGCAGCAGACGCGCGAACAGTGGCGCTGGTTGACCTTCTCGTCGCGCGAGCCCACGCAGTGCAGCAGGGCGATCTTTTTGGGCGCTTCGCCCGAGGCGGTCGCCACATGGCCCTGGTTCATCATCCGCTCGATGTCGACGGTAGTATAAACGTTAGGGTAAATCCCGTAGCCGTATTCTTCCTTGATGCGCGCGTCGAACAGGTCGAAACCCGAGCAGACCACCACGGCGTCGCCTTCCACGAGGCGCCCGTCGGCGAGGATCACGCTCCGCTCACCGATCTCCGCAACGGACGCGCCGGTCAGCACCTCAGCGCCGCACCCGGCCACTTTTTCGCGCAGCGGGGCGAGCACTTCACCCGCAGGGGTGAACGTAGGGAAAAGCTTGTGCCAGTCGCGCAGCTTGCCGCCCAACTGCTCTTCGCGCTCCACGATCACGGGCTGCATCCCGAGTTCGGCGAGGGTCACGGCGGTCTGCATCCCTGCCACTCCGCCTCCTATGACGATCACTTTTTTCATGTTTTTTTCACCACAAAGGGCACAAAAAAGATTTTTACACAAAAAGAACACAATTGTCCGCTCCCGTAGGGGCACCCCTCGTGGGTGCCCTTCCTTTGGGCGACCACAAGGGTCGCCCCTACAAGACGGTTTGGGAGCAACAGTTTACAATGGCCTCGCCGGGTTGGCCGATGTATTTCCCGTTCGTACCCAGGTACTTGGCCGCGGGATCGTACTTCACGCCCATCTTATCCAGCAGGGGCTCGACATTGACCTGGTGCATCTGCAACCCGAGTTGCCACGGGTCGTAACCTAAGACCAGCCCGGCCATCTCCTCATACGTGAGCACCGGAATCCCCTGCCCGTCCTGCCCGTAGGTCACCCCGTCCATCTGCGCCACGGTGTACTGCCAACGGTCTAAAAACATCGGGCAGCCGGGGCAGTTCGACACGATGAAATCGGGCTTGAAAGGCGCCATCGACTCGAATTTCTTCTGCGAATTGGCGATCGAATAGCCGCGGTTGGCCTGCACGATATAATTCCGGAAACCGAACCCGCAGCAATGCCTGCGTTCGGGATAGTCGATCACCTCGCCGCCCCAGGACTCGATCATCCCGGCCAGCACATAGGGAAATTCCGCCCCGCCCACACCCGATTTCGGGAAGAGTTTTGCGTAATGGCAACCGATATGCTCGACCACGCGCAACGGCTTTCCGGTGTGCACATTGACGAGTTTATATTTCGATTTGGCCGCGACCGCCTCCCGGTGATGGAACATCACGTCCGAGGTGTGGGCCAGGTTCTTGGGTTTTTTGAAATCGCGCCCGGTGGCTTTGTAGAGGTACTCATGCGCCTTCTCTTCCAGCTCCGGAAAATCATGCCACAACTCGATCGCCTCGGAGTAAACCCCGAACGAGGTGATGCACGAGGGGACGAAATTCTCATACCCCGCCTCGGTCATCAGCGAAAACTGCCGCGCCACGACCGTCATGATCGTCTCCAGCGGCACGATGTCCGTGTGGTAGCCGATGCCGGTGCACGACGTATGCACGGCATCCTCGCGCACGTCACGGCCCAGGTCGTTGCGCATAATATCCAAGAACGCCGCCTCGGAACCGGGGAAAAAGTTCTGGCGGATGCAACTGCGGGCGTAGTAATATTTATCGTCCGCGATCTCCTTCTGGTAATCCCTCCAACTATTCCTGTACATTGTATTGCTGGTTACGGGTGTATGTGTCCATCATGTAATCCTGGTCGGCGCCCCTCTCCCAGCCCAGTTCGCGGGCCTTGCGCTCGGAGCAGGCCTCGATGTTGTCGAAAAAATCCTGGCCGCCGGTCACTTTGAAGATCGACTTGATCTCATCCAAGGCCGCCGGGTCGATCTTGCGCAGCGCGCCGACGCCCGGTTTGCGGTAGTTTTCAGAGACTTGCGCGAACACCTCCTCGTTGTTCTCGACGATCCATTTCCAGACGGGTCCCTGTTCGGGGTGCAGTTCGGGCGCGACGAGCGTGGGGGTGATGCAATAGCCGGTCGAGAGGATATGCTCGCCGATGATCCGTTTGATGGCCAGTTGCTGGCGCCCTTTCTCGCTCTCGGCGAAATAGCCCAGCCGCTGCGAAACGTTCCTAAGGGCCTGGATCACATACCCCGGCGTATTGGCCCTCGGGCAGCGCGGGCGGCAGGACATGCACTCGCCGCAAAACCAGATCGTATTGCTTTTCAGCAATCCCTCGATCGCCTCGTCATCCTGGCTCTGCACGATGTTGACCACCATCCGCGGATCGTAATCATAAAAATCCGCCGCCGGACAAAGCCCGGTGCAGACGCCGCAGTTCATGCAGGCGGTCAATCCCTCCTTCATGCGGACGTCCTCCATGAGCATATCGAATAGTTTTCCCATCGCGAACATTATTTCATAGTACAAAAATAACTACCCGCCCTCAACGGACGGGTGGTTATTTTTCGTATTTTAAATAGGTATAAATACGTATTTAAGCCACTTGTTTATCCGGTTGGGAACGATTATTTTTGCACCAAAATATTAGCAAATGAAAAAGATTATACAAAAAATGTTTATGGCGATCGCCTGCCTGACGGCGGCGTGCGGTTTTGTCGCCTGCGATAACGACTGCGACGAACTTTCTCCTATCGAGGGAACCTGGCAGGGCGGCGAGAACTATTACCGGCGGATCGGAACCTCGGAGTGGCTGCATGCCGGATCCTATGCCTATATGAAAGTGCAGTTGAATTCCGACTTGTCCTGCGTGGTTTATGAAACGCGGGAAGGCGTGCAGACGCCCTATTACGGAACGTACGCATGGGACAGGCAAACCGGCGCATTCTCGATCAGCGTGGTCGGAATCGGAGGTACGCCGGTCGAAATGGCCGGTTTCTTCGAGATCGCCGGAGCGTCCGCACTCCTTTATCAGTACGACCAGCAGAGCGCGGTGGAAGTGAAGAGTGAGTTCACGAAAATCAACTAACGGTGCCGCCCGGGTGCCGCCCGGGTGCCGCCCGGCACTCGGTGAATATTTAGTTTGTCATTCTGAGCGAAGCGAAGAATCTTGGTCGGACTGTGTTCAGATTATGAACAATTCCGACCAAGATTCTTCGCTTCGCTCAGAATGACAAAATGCGTGCAGCGGCCCCTATACGAACGTCACCCAGCCGTGCGTATCCTCTGCATCACCGAGTTGGATCGCGCGCAGCGTGTCATAGAGTTTCGTACTCCACGGCCCGGCCTGCGTCGGGTCGCCGAAGGTGTACTTGCGCTCGTTCTGCGGGTCGAAGATCTCGCCCACGGGGGAGATCACGGCCGCCGTGCCGCAAGCCCCGGCCTCTTCGAACGAGGCCAGCTCGCTGAACGCCACCGGGCGCTGCTCGAGTTTCAGCCCGAGGTCCTGCGCGATTTGCATCAAGGACATATTGGTGATCGAGGGCAACACCGAAGGCGAGGCCGGGGTGATGTAAGCCCCGTCGCGGATGGCGAAGAAGTTGGCCGCGCCGCACTCGTCGATGTACTTTTTCTCTTTCGCGTCCAGGTAGAGCACCGCCGGGAAACCCTTCGAATGGGCCCATTCGCCCGAGATGAGGCTCGCGCCGTAGTTGCCGCCCGCCTTGATGTGGCCGGTACCGAGCGGGGCCGCGCGGTCGTGGTCGCGGTCGACGATCGCTTTGATGGGACGGAAACCCTCCTTATAATAAGGCCCGACCGGGGTGACGAACATCAGGAAGAGATATTCCGAAGCGGGTTTCACCCCCACCTGCGCCCCCGTGCCGATCAGCAGCGGACGGATGTAGAGCGAGGCGCCCGTACCGTAAGGCGGCACGAAACGCTCGTTGGCCTCGACCACCTTGTTCACCGCTTCCAGGAACAAATCCACCGAAGGCGAAGCCATGCGCAGGTAGTCACCCGACGAGATCAGCCGTTTGGCGTTCTCCACGGCGCGGAACAAGCGGACACGCCCGTCCTTACCGCGATAGGCTTTCAGCCCTTCGAACGCCTCCTGGCCGTAGTGCAGGCAGGTAGCGGCCATGTGCATGGGAATATACTCGTCGGCGGTCTCCTCCAACTCACCCCATTTCCCGTCGCGGTAGTAGCACCGTACGTTATAATCCGTCTTCATGTACCCGAAACCCAACGAACTCCAATCCATCTCTTTCATAACCTTACTGTTTTTAATGTTTTTAATCACGTCATCCCGAACGAATGTGAGGGAACTTCCTTATACTTCTTTATTTAACCACAAAGGGCACAAAAAAAACACAAAGGACACAAAAAAGACCTATAAGGAAGTTCCCTCACATTCGTTTTTGTTAACGAGCGAAAAGGGACTCGCTCGTTTTCCTCCTCCTTGCTCGGCATAGCCCAAACAAAAAGACATTTGGTCTCTGCTCTCGCTGCGAGCGTCGGATCGGGATGACGTTAATTTATTTTACCTGCGACCCATTGGGGGTTTTCTCCACCGGTTGCAACAGCGTCAGCTTGCCCGCGCCGTCCTCGCCCATCAGGATCATCCCCTGTGAAAGAATGCCTTTCAACTCGCGAGGCTCCAGGTTGACCAGCACCAACACTTGCTTACCGACCAACGTTTCCGGTTCATAGAACTCGGCGATCCCCGAAACGATCTGGCGGCGGTCGATACCCGTGTCGACGGTCAGGCGCAGCAGTTTCTTGGTCTTGGGCACGCGCTCCGCCTCCACAATGGTCGACACGCGGATATCCATCCGCTGGAAATCGTCGAACGACACGCTCTGCTTCTGCGGCTCGGCAGGTGCAAGGGGCGCGTTCGCGGCATTGGCGGCCTTTTTCTCCTCCAGTTTGGCGAGTTGCGCCTCGACGGCCGCGTCCTCGATCTTTTCGAACAGCAACTCCGGCTCGCCCAGCAGATGCCCCGGCGCGATCAGCCCCGTGGTGCCCAACCGCTCCCAGCCGAAGTTTTCGACGTTGAGCATCTTGAGCAACTTGGCCGCCGTGAACGGCATGAACGGCTCGATGGCCACCGCCAGGTTCGCCGTGATCTCCACCGCCACCGACAGGATGGTCTGCACCCGCGCGGGATTCGTCTTGATCACCTTCCACGGCTCGGTGTCGGCGAGGTATTTATTGCCCAGGCGGGCGAAACCCATCGCGTCCTTCAAAGCCTCGCGGAAGCGGTAATTTTCGATATTCTCCTCCAACGATTTCTTGAGCAGCGGCATCTCGGCCAGCGTGTCGCGGTCATAGTCCGTCAACTCGCCCGCCGCCGGGACATACCCTTCGTAATACTTGTGCGTGAGCACCATCGCCCGGTTGACGAAATTCCCCAGAACCGCCACTAACTCGTTGTTATTGCGTGCCTGAAAATCCTTCCAGGTGAAATCGTTGTCCTTCGTTTCGGGGGCGTTGGCGCAGAGCACGTAGCGCAACACGTCCTCCTTGCCGGGGAAATCCTCCAGGTACTCGTGCAGCCAGACGGCCCAATTGCGCGAAGTGGAGATCTTGTCCCCCTCCAGGTTCAGGAACTCGTTGGCGGGCACGTTTTCCGGCAGGATATAATCGCCATGCGCGCACAGCATCGCAGGGAAGACGATGCAGTGGAAAACGATGTTGTCCTTGCCGATGAAGTGGACCATCTTCGTATCCTCGCCCTTCCAGTATTTTTCCCAGTCGGGCGTCAGCTCCTTCGTGGCCGAGATATACCCGATCGGCGCGTCGAACCAGACGTAGAGCACTTTCCCCTCGGCCCCCTCGACCGGCACGGGAATCCCCCAATCCAGGTCGCGGCTCACGGCGCGGGGTTGCAGCCCCAGGTCGAGCCAGCTTTTGCACTGCCCGTAGACGTTGGCTTTCCACTCCTTATGGTCTTCCAATATCCATTTCTTCAGGAACGGCTCATGCTTGTCCAGCGGCAGGTACCAATGCTTGGTCTCGCGCATCACGGGGGTCGACCCGGTGATCGTGCTGCGGGGCGAGATCAGGTCGGTCGCCGCGAGGGTCGAGCCGCACTTCTCGCACTGGTCGCCATACGCGCGGTCGTTGCGGCAGTGGGGGCAGGTACCCGTGATGTAACGGTCGGCCAGGAAAACATTCGCCTCCGTGTCGTAGTACTGCATGGTGCTCTGCTCGGTGAATTCCCCCTTGTCGTAGAGCGTGCGGAAGAAATCCGAGGCGGTCTTATAGTGCATGGGCGAAGAAGTCCGGGAATAAATATCGAATTTAATTCCGAGTCCCTCGAACGCGTTTTTGATCATGTTGTGATAGCGGTCGACGATCTGCTGGGGCGTGACCCCTTCGGCGCGCGCCTTGATGGTGATGGGCACCCCGTGCTCGTCCGAGCCGCAGACCCAGATCACGTCTTCCCCGCGCAGGCGCAGGTAACGCACGTAAATGTCCGAAGGGACGTAGACCCCCGCGAGGTGTCCTATGTGTACCGGCCCGTTGGCATACGGAAGGGCCGAGGTGACCAGGTGGCGCTTGAATTGTTTCATTTGAATCGGATTGATCTTGCAAAGATAATAATTTTACTTCAATGCGTGCAGGGGCGATTCAAGTCTGTTGTTCCGGACTTTACGCAACCCCAACTTGATGTCACAAATTGTGACCTCAAGCTGACAATCATTGAATTATGAGAACTATGAGAGCGTTTCCGTCACTCTTTTTCGGCTGAGGCCGACTTACTTTTGGCTTGGACCCAAAAGTAAGCAAAAACTCAGGCGCCGCGCTCCCGGCTTACCCGCTTACGGATTTTCGGAGAAGTCGGCCGGAAATTCCATTGCGCACAGGCCACATCACACGCCTCCGCTGCCGCTCCGGCCTCCCATTCCAGTTTCCGCCCTTTGTCCCCCGAAAAACCTGGCGGGTCCCAAGCCTCCCGCTTAATGGCGCCGGGCCACCACGCTTTGGCCGCCGCTCAACCCCTCGCACCCCCGCCTGCGGCTACCGTTGGGAGTGCGAGCAACAGGAGCGTAACCACGGTCTCCCACGGCTGTGCATAGAGTGCGTCGATTTTTGCCGATCGTCAGACTTTTTACACCGGAGCGTACTTTAGTACGTGAGGATTAAAAAGGATGAGGATCGGTGAAAAGCGGCGTGCTATATGCGCAGCCGCAATTATTTCTTTAAGGTCTCGAAACCAAGGCCATAAACCCCCATGACGCTGGCCATGGTGATGAACGCTTCGGGATCGACTTCTTTAATCACCCTGAAAAGGGTCTGCGTCTCGTTCTTGCGGCAGACGACCATCACCATGCGCATCTGCTGCCGGGTGTACCACCCCTCGCCGTCCAACAGCGTCACCCCGCGCCGCACCTCGTCCGAGATGCGCTGGGCGATCTGTTCGTATTTTTTCGAGACGATGAAGATCTGCGAGGACTGCTTGTTGCCCGCCAGCAGGGCGTCGACCGAATAACCGAAGGCCGCCACGAGCACATATCCGTAGATGGCCGAGGTGATGTTGCGGAAAACGAGCACCGACGCGGCCAGGATGATGAAGTCGCAAATGACCATCATGCGGCCGTAGCTGATATTGCGGTACTTGTTGACGAGCATGGCGATGATGTCCGTACCGCCGGTGCTGCCGCCCTGCGAGAGCACCATGCTGATCCCCAGGCCGCTGAGCGCGCCGCCAAGGATGGCCGAGAGCAGTTTGTCGTCCGCCAGCCCCAGGATGTTGGGGGGAATGAAACGCTGCATCATCCCCATCACGAACGAGATGACGAAGATGGCGTAAATGGTCTTGGCGCCGAACCGCCCGCCGATGAAAAAGAAGGCGATCGTAAGCAGGATGGCGTTGCCGATGAAAAAACTGTATTCCACCGGGAAGCCTCCGGGGGCGCCGCCCGTGGCGTAGAAAACCAACAACGCGATACCGCCCATGCCGCCCGTCATCACGCCGGCCGGGATCACCACCGACGAGTAAGCAAAGGCGTAGAGCAGGATGCCAAAGGTGATGATCGCGTAACTCCGGATGGTCTTCCAGACCGATTCTCCGCTTAATGTCATAACCAGGGTGTGTTAACACAAACGGACATGTTCGATTTTGGTGCTGTTTTCGTTTCATGCAAGCCGCTTTTCGGAAGGAATATCGGGAATATTTCAACGAAAAGCAGCGTAGCAGGAGGCGAAAAGAGGGCCGAAAGCGGGCGTGGCCGTTTGTGTTAACACACCCTATCGGTTTTGGCCGCAAAGCTACGTTTTTTTCCGCTCATCCGTTGGCTTGCCGGACGGATTTTTTACCTTTGTCCATACTATGGAATTTGCCGAGATCGTGCTGCCTTTCGCGCTACGCCCGCTGACTTACAGCGTGGGGGAGGAGCCGTTGCGCGCGGGCATGGCGGTGATGGTCCCCCTGGGGCCGCGCAAACTGTGCCAGGGGATCGTCTGGCGGGTCCATGACCAGAAGCCGCAGTTCGCCACCCGTCCCGTGGAGAAGGCGCTTTACGGGGGGCGCGTGCTGTTAGGCGAACAGCAGAGGCGTTTCTGGCAGTGGGTGGCCGAATATTACATGTGCCCGCTGGGCGAGGTGATGGCCGCGGCGATCCCCGCACCCCTGAAGCCTGGTGGTTTTTCGCACGAGGAATTTTCCCGCGAAGAATTCCGCCCCACGACCGCCCGCTACATCTCCCTGCACCCTTCGGTCGACTCTCCCGAAGCCCTCGACGAGCGGCTGGAAAAACTGCGTCGCAAAGCCCCGAAGCAGTACGCGGCGATGATGGAACTGGCCGCCGCGACGGACGATATTTTTACCGCCCGCGTCCCCCGCGCGGCCCTCGACGCCGAGCCCGACATCCTCCAGACCCTCGCCCGCAAAGAGCTGATCTCCATCGAGGACGTTCCCGTCTTGAGCGATTCCCCCGACCCCGACACCCCGGTGCGCCTGCCGCAACTCACCGCCGCCCAACAACAAGCCGCGGAAGCGATCAAAACGGAATTATCTGAAAAATCGACCGTCCTGCTGCACGGCGCGACCGGCAGCGGCAAGACCGAAATATTCATCCACCTGGCCGCCGAACAGTTGAAAGCCGGCCGCAACGTGCTCTACCTGCTGCCCGAGATCCCGATCTCGTGGCAACTGATCGCCCGGTTACAAAAAGTCTTCGGCAACCGCGTGGTAGCCTACCATTCGAAATTCACCCCGCGCCAACGGGCGGCCCTTTTTCTGGAACTGTGCGACGAAGCGTCCGGCGCGCGCCTGATCATCGGCACCCGCGCGGCGGTGCTGCTGCCCCTGCGTAACCTGGGCCTGATCGTGGTGGACGAGGAGCACGACCCGAGTTTCAAGCAGGACTCCCCCGCCCCCCGCATCCACGCCCGCGACTGCGCCCTGCTGCTCGCCTCGCTCCACGGCGCGGCGACCCTGCTGGGCAGCGCGACCCCCTCGATCGAAAGTTTTTACAACGCCACGACCGGCAAATACGGCCTGGTGACCCTCACCGAACGTTACGGCGGCACGCCCGACGCGCGTATCGTCCTCTCCGACTCGCTGCGCGCGGCCAAACGGGGCGAGCGTAACTCGCATTTCGACAAACCGTTATTAGACCGCCTCGGCGCGACCCTGGAAGAAAACGCCCAGGCGATCGTCTTCCGCAACCGCCGCGGCTTTTCGCCCTACGTCGAGTGCGGCGCCTGCGCCTGGGTCGCCCACTGCCCCGACTGCAACGTCACCCTGACGCTCCACAAATCCGAGGGCCGCCTGCGCTGCCACTACTGCGGCCACAGCATCCCCGCCCCGCGCCTCTGCCCCTCGTGCGGCCAGGGCGAGCTGATCCCGAAAGGCTACGGCACCGAAAAACTGGAAGAAGAGCTCTCCCGCATCTTTCCCGAAGCGCGCATCGCCCGGCTGGACGGCGACACGACCGCCTCGCCCCGCGCAACGCAGCAGATCATCGCGCGCTTCGAGAACGGTGACGCCGACATCCTGGTCGGCACGCAGATGGTCACCACGGGTTTCGATTTCGGCGGGGTGCGCATGGTGGGCGTCGTGGGTGCGGACAACCTGTTGAACTACCCCGATTTCCGCGCCTCGGAACGCGCCTTCCAGATGCTCACCCAGGCCGCGGGACGCGCAGGACGCCGCGAAGTGCAAGGCGAGGTCGTGATCCAGAGCACCCAGACCGACCACCCCGTGCTGCACCAGGTCGTCACCGGCGACTACCACGCCATGGCCCGCAGCCAACTCGCCGAACGCAAGGCCTTTTTCTACCCCCCCTACTGCCGCCTGATATCGCTCACGATCCGGCACAAAGACAAGGCACTCGCCACGGCCGCCGCCGACGCCCTGGCCGCCTCGTTGCGCCCTGTCTTCGGGCTGCGCCTGCTCGGCCCCGAGCCCCCCGCCGTGGAGCGCATCATGGGCGAGCACATCCTCACGCTGCTGCTGAAAATCGAGCGCGGAAAGTCGTTCGCGAAGGCCAAAACGATCCTCGCCACGCACGTCGACCGCATCCGCAACCATCCCGAATATAAAAAAGTGATCCTTGTCTGCAATGTCGATCCGCAGTGACCTGGACGCGCTGCTGCGCCTCTTCTTCCCCGACGTCTGCCCGGCCTGCTCCAGCCCGAAAGAGGAGGGGGCGGGCGTGGTCTGCACCGCCTGCCGCTGGGAAATCCCGCTCACGGGCTACGGCACGCAGGTCGACAACCCCGTGGCCCGTAAATTCTGGGGCCACCTGCCCGTCGCGCAGGCCGGTTCGTTCCTCTTCTTTTCCGAGTCGGGACGTTTCCGCAACCTGATTCACGGCTTCAAATACCGGGGCGGCTGGCGGCTTGCGTTACAGATGGGCGAATGGTACGGCGCGGCGATGGCCGCCGGGGGACTTTACGACGATGTGGATGTGGTGATGGCCGTGCCGCTGCACCTGCGCCGCCGCCTTTCGCGCGGGTATAACCAGTCGGAATACCTGGCCGAAGGGATCGCCCGCGCCCTGCACAAGCCGGTCGACTTCGGCACCCTGCGCCGCCGGGTCAACAACCCCAGCCAGACGCACGCATCGGTCACCGAGCGTTGGGAAAACGTGGAAGGCATCTTCTCCGTCCGCCATCCCGAAAGCCTGGACGGAAAGCACATCCTGCTGGTCGACGACGTACTCACGACCGGGGCGACGCTCATCTCCTGCGCGGAAGCGATCCTTGCCGTGGCGCCCGACGCCCGGATCAGCATTGCCACTTTGGCGGTATCCAAGAAATCTTTGGGAGTAGAGTGATTTTGGGGCTACGGCCGTTTCGTCATGTCGAGCGTTAGTCGAGACATCTCAGCCAGACGGTTTGAGATGTTTCGACTAACGCTCGACATGACGAAAAAACAAAGGGTGCCCGAAAGCACCCCCATCCTTAATATTATTCCGCACTTTTCGGTTTCCCGCGGAACCGGCGGCGGTTGTCGCGGCGACGCTTTTGAGTCGCGCCTTCCTGTTGCGGTTGTCCCTCCTGCGGCGTTGCCGTAACGGCAGGCGCCGCACCGGCGTTTTCGCGTGGGGGTCGTCCTTCACGTCCCGGACGCGATCCGCTGCGACCATGGCGCGAACCCGATCCGCCTTTACCCCTCGGGGAACGGCGCCCTTCCGACGATTCGCCATCACCCCCGCCGCTGTAATTCGGCCCCTTTCCGAGCCGCTCAGGCAGCGGTAACTTATTCACCTCGCGGCCAATGAACCGTTCGATCTGGCGGAATTTGCCGATCTCTTTTTCGCTCACGAACGTGATCGCCGCCCCCTGGGCGCTGGCGCGGGCCGTGCGGCCGATGCGGTGGATGTAATCCTCGGCGTCGCGCGGCACGTCGTAGTTGACCACCGTGCCGATATCCTCGATGTCGATGCCGCGCGCCACGATGTCCGTAGCCACCAGCAGGTCGATCTTGCCGTTCTTGAAATCGCGCATCACCTCCTCGCGCTTGGGCTGGTCGAGGTCCGAGTGCATCGCCGCCACATTGAGCTTCATGCGCTTCAACGCGAACGCCAATTCCTTCACCTTCAGCTTCGAAGAGGCAAAAATAATCGTCTTATCCTCGCGCGGCACGGAGAAGAGTTCGCGAATAAGTTCCTGTTTCTGATTCTCATAACAGACATAAGCCGACTGCTCGATCGCCTCGTTGGGCTTCGACACGGCGATGCTCACCTCGGCCGGATCGTGCAGCACATTGCGGGCCAGTTCGCGGATCTTGGGCGGCAGCGTGGCGGAGAACATCAGCGTCTGCCGCTCCTTGGGCAACTGTCCGATGATCTTCATGATATCGTCCGAAAACCCCATGTCGAGCATCCGGTCGGCCTCGTCCAGCACGAAATAATCCACGTGCGAGAGGTCGATCCCGCTGGTAATATCGATATGCGCCAACAACCGCCCGGGCGTGGCGATCACGATGTCCGCGCCCATCACCATCCCCTGCTTCTGGCGGCTCCACTCGACCCCGTCGCCGCTGCCGTGCACGATGACCGCCGACACGGGCAGGAAATAGGAAAACCCCTGGATCTGCACGTCGATCTGTTGCGCCAACTCGCGCGTGGGGGCGATGATCAGCGAGCGGACCACGTTCTTGGGATTGCCCTCGCGCTGCAGTTTGTCGAGCAGCGGCAGGATATACGCGGCCGTCTTGCCCGTACCGGTCTGGGCGCAGCCGATCAGGTCGCGGCCCGACATGATCACGGGGATGGTCTGCTCCTGGACAGGGGTCATCTCCTTGTAATTCATCGTGTCGATCGCTTCCATGACCTCGTCCGAGAGGCCTAATTCATCGAATCTCATATTGTATCTAATACTATTGCAAAACACCAAAAAAGCCCCCCGGTTGCGGAGAGCTTTTTCGCGCCTTTGAGTTGTCGCCTCCCGCTTTACCAAGGAGAAACTGATTGGTATATATGTTATTGTATCTCAAAAGACCAACCAGAAACAAGGGCGCAAGTCGATTTTTGACAGTGCAAATGTAAATAATAATATCAGGCTCACCAAATCGTCGACCTTGATTCTGTTCTACCAGGACTTCCGGGCGTGCTTTATATCATCCCATTATCTGAATTGGAATACCCATCTGCGTGGTCTATTCTGCGAAATAATCACGGATATAGAATATTTTGCCGTCAGCGGTAAGTCTATATTCACTTATAATTCTGGTCGTGTCCGCTTTCGATTTCACATATAACGATGGCAATGTCACATAAAACGAGGAGTCAGGAAGAATATCTATCATAATATCCGAAATGTCGGTTATAGTATACTCTGTCGGATTCTTCTTCCAATATTGCTCCATATTTTTTGCTATCTTGGTATGTGATAAATTAGAAAGCAGATAATAACGTTCCATCGGATCTGAAAGTAATGACAATAGATTATCAAGATTTCGCTCCAGTGAATATTTCTTGTAATCCGCAATCACGCTTTTCGCCCTTTCCTTATATAGGCTGTCGGCGATCTGGCGCTCAATGACGATGCTTTTCTGTTCGGAAATGTCATTAAGCGCCACAATCTTTTGATCGTTATTTACATTATTGGTTACCAAAGCCACTATTGCGCCGGCAATAGCAATAATGCCCAAAACAGTTACCAAACGAAATGATGTCGTATTTTTATTTTTCATCGCTGACGGAATTGTAATTATTAGTAACAAGCTTCATTATATCATCCCACATTTTCAGAAATCTGCCAGATGAGAAAATCGTACCGCCCGCAGACGCCACCGTTCCCCAGACATAGTTGATATTGTCGAAATTTCTGGAGATTAAAATAATCACCAACACGAGAAATGCTATTGCGCTCATTACGCAAACGATAGTCCATACGATCCTTTCGAACTTGAATGTAGAGCACATCATTTCTACAATTTCTTTTAATTCTGCGGTTGTAGCTTTTGCCATAGGACACATCATTTGAGTTATCTAACAAATGTAGAAATAACTAATTTATAAACAAAATCCGGCAACGTGTATCATGAGTATCTTGGAACGTCCCGAATTTGTAATTCGGATTACTTTACCATCCTTTGATGAGGTGTAAATATAATGGATTTCGTCGTTATCCGCAAATAGTCTGGCCGGTATATGCCAATAGCAATGCCTCCAAAAACGGGATGCTTCTCCCGGATTGATTGATGAGGATTATTGCATGATCCTCTTGCGCTGGCCGCGGGGGCGCCGTCGAAAAAATCCCCGATCAGGGAAAACTACGCCCTGCGGGCTACACAGAAGAAAGCAAAAACCGGCTTTCAAGCGAGCTTGAGCCGGTTTTTGCTTTGTTCTCACGCGAAATCCTGCGGATTTCGGTTTTCCCTGATCGGGGATTTTTTCGAGCTGTTGATGAGGATTGAACTCATGACCTCTTCCTTACCAAGGAAGTGCTCTACCACTGAGCTACAACAGCAATTTTTTATTTCCGGTCCGGCACTTTTGCCGGCCACGTGGAGCGGAAGACGAGGTTCGAACTCGCGACCCTTAGCTTGGAAGGCTAATGCTCTACCAACTGAGCTACTTCCGCAAGTTAGGCCTGGGGATTGGCTCGCCTGACGGCTCGCCTTTCCATAGGAGGGGACCCTTACAAAGGAACGGGGGTATCGGAAAATTCCGGGTCGCTTCGCTCCCTGGAGCTTCGTCCGCTCCGCCTTATGCAAACAAAAATACGTTTGCGGCGGCGGCCCGGTCGAATCTCCGCCTGCTTCGCAGGCCGGGGAATTTCCTTTCCGTTGCTTTGTGGGGGAAGATGGATTCGAACCACCGAAGACGTACGTCAGCAGATTTACAGTCTGCCCCATTTGGCCACTCTGGTATTCCCCCTTATGTTAAAGAACCTGCTGTAAAGTCTGTCCGGAATCTCTTGCCGGATAAACTTTTTCCGTCCGCGGCCCACAAAAGTAGGGACATTTTTTCATTCTGCAAAATTATCCCGAAAAAAACACTACTTTTATCGCCTTAATCCACCCGACAATATGGAACGGTTGAAAACCCTGACCACCATCGCATGGCTGCTCACGGCCCTGATCGCCGCCGAACTCGGTTTCGTGGCGTACCAGATCGGCCATCCCTCGACGCTCCTATGGGCCTCGCTGATCATGATCTTCATCACGGTCTTCTGCATGCTGCGCATCGCCATGAAAGCATTGAGCGAACTCAAAAATAAATATAAGAAATGAAACGTATCCTGATCGTAGGCGCCGGAGGCCAGATCGGCTCCGAGCTCACCTCCCACCTGCGCAACATCTACGGCGACGGGAACGTCGTGGCGGCCGACGTGCGCGAATGCAAGGCGCTCGGCGAAACGGGCCCCTTTACGATCCTCAACGCCCTGGACTCCAACTCGCTGGCCTACGCCGTGAACAAGTACAAGATCGACACGATCTTCAACCTGGTGGCCCTGCTCTCGGCCGTGGGCGAGAAGGACCCGCAACTGGCCTGGAACATCAACATGGGCGCGCTGATGAACTCGCTGAGCGTGGCGCAGCAGTACCAGTGCGCGCTGTTCACCCCCAGCTCGATCGGCGCTTTCGGCCCCAACTCGCCGAAGGACCACACCCCGCAGGACACGCTCATGCAGCCCACCACGATGTACGGCGTGTGCAAGGTGACGGGCGAGCTGCTGAGCAACTACTACCACGCCAAGTACGGCGTCGACACCCGCAGCGTGCGCTTTCCGGGCATCATCTCGAACGTCACCCTGCCGGGCGGCGGCACGACGGACTACGCCGTGGAGATCTTCTACGAGGCGGTGGCCAGCGGCCGTTTCACCTGCCCCATCCCGGCCGACGTCTTCATGGACATGATCTACATGCCCGACGCGCTGGACGCCTGCGTGCAACTGATGGAGGCCGACCCCGCGAAACTCGTCCACCGCAACAGCTTCAACATCACCTCGATGAGTTTTTCGCCCGAGGTGCTGGCGGCCGAGATCCGCAAGCAGATGCCCAATTTCAAGCTCGGCTACAAGGTCGACCCGGTGAAAGAAAAGATCGCCCGCAGCTGGCCCAACTCGCTGGACGACAGCTGCGCCCGCGAAGAGTGGGGCTGGGCGCCCAAGTGGGACATGCAGGCGATGGTTACCGATATGCTGAAAGTGATCGGCGAACGAAATAAATAACGCCCCGGGTAACGCCCAATCACCGTCATCCCGAGCGAGCGAAGCGACGAGGGAACTTCCTTATATTTTTATAAGCGGAAGTTCCCT
>JAVBPS010000083.1:0-6725 GCA_031549495.1 Rikenellaceae bacterium
AGAATGAATTCTTTTTCGTCATGTCGAGCGTTAGTCGAGACATCTCAAACCGTCTGTCTGAGATGTCTCGACTAGCGCTCGACATGACAACAAAATGCCGCAGCAATGCTGCGGCATTTTGTTGATTATCTTTTAAATACAATCTTCCGACCACTCGTGCCTTCACAGGCGCTCTTGTTTATTGACCGGAATCCCAGAACGACTTGCTGTAATACCACCCCGTCGTCCCGCTATACGTAACGAAAACCGTTTCCCCGTTACGCCCCGTGAGTGTGCCGCCGATATTATATTGCTCTCCGTTTCGGACGATCGTCACGCTTCCGGAAGCCACCTGTGTTCCATCCTCTCCCCGCGGCGTGTCGGAGATATAGCCGTAGCAGAACGTAGAGGCCGTCCTGCCCGTTGCGTTGAACGTATAGGTCCCTGCGGGAAGGCGGTCGTAGGAGGACGCGCAGAACATCCGCAGTTCGACCTGCATCCCCTCGCCTTCCAATATCAGGTCGACGCAGGTATTCCCCTTGTCATAATAATCGCCGTAATATTTCTGTAACGCGCGTTGCACCTGATATTCCCTCTCATAATATTCGATACTTCCCGCCCCGACCGAAAGGAATGAGCCGTAAGTCGATGGCCCTTTGTAGGCCAGCTTGACGCTCCGGCCTGTATTGTCAGTGCAATTCGTGGCGCCGACCGTGTAGATCCCGCCCGAGAGGTCGACCTTGACCGACCCGTTGGTGCCATGATGTTCGTCCGTGAGCGTTCTGATGGCCATTTTGCACTTACCCTGCCCGGAGGAGGCAGAGCCGGCGTAAACCCCCGCCGGGATACGGTCGTCCGTAGTCTCACAATAAAAAGTGACGGCCAGGTCCAGGTCCGAACACTTGAACACCAGATCAATATTTTCAAAATCCACGCCCAGAGGGCTATAATAGTCCTGCGTGACCGCCAGGATCTCATGTTTCACCCCGGCGACCTCCACATAATTGGTCATCTGCCCATCCGGGTCGATCTCCTCTTTCACCTCGGGGGTGCACCCGCCGGCCAAGAGGGCGCAGCCAATAAGTGCGGATAAAAAAAGCAACGGTTTGTCCATGGATCAAAACAGGTTAGCACAGCGGCCACAGCGGCCTGCGATGCCCCAAAGATAACAAAAAACATCATCTTCGCTCCGCATCCCGGCAAAAGAGTATCCCGGTAATGCGACAAACGAAGGGGGGGATTTCCCGCATGCAGGAAATCCCCCCTTCGTTTATTGATGCCTATCTTACGGCATTAGTCTTTATCATCCCAGTACGACACCCCGTAGTACCAGCCGGTCGTCCCGTTGTAAGTACCGGAGAAGGTTCTCGTGCCGATGCCCTGGGGCAGGGTGCACTTCACGCCGGTGAGCGTTATGGCATAGCTGTTTCCGGTTCGTACGACGGTTGCGGAACCGGCGGTAATATCTCCGTATTCAGATACACCCTCTGAAAGTTGCACAGAGCACTCCCCTTCGGCGAGACTGCCGGCCGACGGTTTGGCCGCGCTGCTGAAATTGTAGGTTCCCGACGGAATACGGTCGCTGCCTGCCGCGCAAACAAAGCCCAGGTATATATAAAAATCATCGTTATAAATATCCAGCGTGATGTACGAGGTACCGTTTCCGACTGCGTCGCCGTAATACCACTGCTCGATGCCCCCTTCGCTTGCGTTTACGGTCAGCGTTTTGGTGCCGTTGTAGAGGAAGCTGCCCGAGCCCGAGAACTCATCCGTGCCGTAGTACGGGGTGCCCGAATAGACCAGGGTTACGGTCTTCGTCACGGGCGAGCCGCCATCGGCAGTATAACGGAGAGGGCAATTGCTGAGGCTGAACGTGTAGGTGTCCCCGGATTTGGCGACGGTGACGGTGGTCGAACCGGCATTGGCATCGAAATACCCGGTTCCCTGCTTGTTGCGCAGGTAAATCGAGCAATTATTGGCAGCGGACTGGATCGTAGCTGCATAATTGCCCGCAGGAGCCTGTTTGTTAGACGCGGAACAAAAGACGGATATATCCAGATCCAGGTCGGCGCACTGGAATCCGAACTGGATCTGAGTCAGCGCTTCATTGTTATACCAGGGGCCGTCGTAATTCTGCGTGGCGGCCAGGATCGTGTGTTTCACGCCATCGACCTCCACGTAATTGGCCGGATCGGGATCCGGATCATTTTCTTTTTCAGGATCGCAACTCCACAGCAGGGCCACGCAGGCAATGGCGGCAAACAAAAAATGGTAAGACGTTTTCATAAATTTAATTTTTGGGGTTTGTCGGATTTACAGAATGCTTTGATACTCGCACAAATGTACTTGAAACGACCCTACCCCGAATATCCGTTTCGTACGAAAACATGCCACTGGATCAAATGTACATTAGGCGGCCGTACCCTGAATATTCGTTTCGTACAAAAACATGCCACTGGATCAATCCACCTCTCCCGACCGAGGTATTTCCGGAAAGCCGCGGCTGCCCGGATCCGGCGTGCACGTACGCACGGGGATCGCCCCCAGAACAAGATCAACTTATATCATTAACATCATCAACGGCTTAACGCTCAAAACCGCATGAAAAACGACACACCTTATCTCATTTGCCGTTTAAAATTCGTACCTTTACCGGACTATGAGCAAAAAATGGATATGGATCGCCGCCGCCGCGCTTTTCGTCGTCGCCGCGGCAGGCATCTGGTTACTGAGCAAGGGCCCGGGAGCGGAAGAAGAGGCGCAGGCCGCAGCACAGCCCGAGCCCACACTGGTCTTCGGCTGCATCGAGGACGACTGTTACCACGTCGAGGAGGGCCACATCGCCAATGGTGAAAACCTCTCCGTGCTGCTGGGCCGCAACGGCGTCTCCCCGCAACGCATCGACCGCCTCTCGCGCATGGGCACCGAGATCTTCGACCCGCGCATGATCCGCGCCGGGCAGGAGTACCACATGTTCTACTCGCGCGACTCGCTCGCCGCGCTGCAATGGATGGTCTACCAGAAGAACCGCATCGACTACGTGGTCTTCGACCTGCGTGCGGACTCGATCGCCGTCAGCCGTTTCCAGAAAGAGATAACCACCAAACGGCAGCGCCACAGCGGCCGTATCGAGAGCTCGCTGTGGAACTGCATGATCGACGGAGGCATGACGCCCGCGCTGGCGATGGACCTTTCGGACATCTACGCCTGGTCGATCGACTTCTTCGGCCTGCAGAAGGGCGATGAATTCACGGTGGTCTACGACGAGCATTTCGTCGACTCACTGAGCGTGGGCTGCGACCGCATCTGGGGCGCGATCTTCAAACACAGCGGCAAAGAGTACTACGCCATCCCCTTCAAACAGGGCGCGAAGATCACCTACTGGGACGAAAACGGCAACAGCCTGCGCAAGAACCTGCTGAAAGCCCCGCTGAAATACTCGCGCATCTCTTCGCGCTTTTCGAACGGCCGCATGCACCCGATCCTTAAAATACGCCGTCCCCACCACGCGGTGGACTACGCCGCCCCCTCGGGCACGCCGGTGGTCTCCGTGGCCGACGGGACGGTGATCCAGTGCGGTTACAGCGGCGGGGGCGGCAACACGGTGAAGATCAAGCATGCAGGCGGCCTGCAATCGGGCTACCTCCACCTGAAAGGCTACGCCAAAGGCATCCGGGTAGGCGCACACGTCTCGCAGGGCGACCTGATCGGCTACGTGGGCAGCACGGGCCTCTCGACCGGCCCACACCTCGACTTCCGCCTCACGCGCAACGGCCAGCCGATCGACCCGCTCAAAGTGCCTACGGAGCCTACCGAGCCGATCTCGGCCGGGAACCGCGAGGCGTTCGCCGCCGTCAAGGAGCGCATCATCGCCGAAGTGCTGGGCACGCTGCCCGACTCGCTGCGCATCACGCAGTTGGATTCGCTGACTTTCCTCGCCCCGAAACCCGATGTTACCGCGGCCGTTCACTGATTTCATCCGGCGCCACCACGTGATGACGCTGGCCACACAGGGTGAAGAAGGAGTGCATTGCAGCCACCTTTTTTACGCCTACCTACCCGGCGAAAACCTCTTCGCCTTCACCTCCGACCACGCCACGATCCACGGGCGGCAGGCGCTGGCCAACCCCTCGGCAGCCGCCTCGATCGTTCTGGAAACCAAGGTGGTCGGCAAGATACAAGGCCTGCAGATGCGCGGACAGGCCCTCCCGGCCGAAGGCGAAACCCGCGCCCTGGCGCGCGCCGCCTACCTGAAACGCTTCCCCTACGCGGCGCTGCACGACCTGGAGTTGTGGACCTTCCGCCCGGAGTGGATCAAAATGACGGACAACACGTTAGGCTTCGGCAAAAAACTGATATGGACTCCCGATGAAGAATAAGCGCTTCGATGCGAAAATCCAAACAAGCTCTAAACGCATAGCCATCACCGGTTCGACCGGCATGCTCGGCAGCCACCTGGTGGCCGAGTTGCTGCGCCGCGGCTACGGCGATCTCGTCCTTCCCGTGCGCTCCCTGGAGCGCCTCACGGCCCTCGACGCCACGCTGCGCCGCGAGGGTTTTTCGGTCGAGGACAAAGCCCTGCGCCCCATCGAGACAGGCCTGAACGACCCCAACGGCCTGCGCGAGGCGTTCGCCGGCGTGGACACCGTATTCCACTGTGCGGCAGTCGTTTCCATGCAAAGCGGCGACGCAAAGGAACTGATCGAGACCAACGTCGAGATGACCGAGCATGTGGTCGACGCGGCCGTCGCGTGCGGCGTGCGCCGCCTGGTGCACACCAGCTCCGTGGCCGCCCTGGGCGAAGCCGCCCCGGGGCATAAATTCATCGACGAGCACTGCGAACTGGAGAACCTGCGCGGCACTTCGCCCTACGGCATCAGCAAATTTTTCAGCGAGAACCGCGCCTGGCGCGGCGAGGAAGAGGGCTTGCAGGTGGTGGTGGTCAACCCCGGCATCATCCTGGGCGAGGGCGACTGGAAGGGCGGCGGCAGCACGCTGATCATCCCCTTCGCCGCCAGCGGCATCCCCTTCTACACCACGGGCGTGATGGGTTACGTCGACGTGAAGGACGTGGCGCGCGCCGAGGCCGACCTGGCCCAAACGCCCGAAGCCGCCGGACAACGCTTCATATTGGTAGGCGAAAACCTCTCATACCGCGAGTTGCTCTCGCGCGTGGCGACCCTCAACGGCCGCCGCCCGCCGCGGATGAACGCCGGGAAGGCTGTGCTGAAAACGGCCGTGACGGGCGAATGGCTGCTGGCGAAACTCGCCCGCCGCCAGCCGCGCCTGACGGGCCCCGCCGCCGATTCGGCCCTGCGCCAGAGCTACTACGACGGCTGCAAGATCCGCCGCTTCGTCCCCGGTTTCCACTACACCCCTGTCGGGCAGACGCTCGACCGCGTGATCAAAGCCTACCGCAGTGAACGATAAGACGTTGCAAGGAGAAAGCGTAGCCGTCGTGATCGTCGCGGCAGGCAGTGGCAGCCGCATGGGCGGCCCGCTTCCCAAGCAATTCTTGCCTCTTGCCGGCGTGCCGGTCCTCGTGCGCACCGTACGCAAATTCCGCGAAATACTGCCCCTCGCCCGCCTGATCGTCGTACTTCCGGCAGACCTGACCGGTATGTGGAACGACCTCTGCCGCGAATGGGACCTGCAAGACACGCACCTCACCTGCCCCGGCGGCAGCGAACGTACCGAATCCGTGCGCAACGCCCTCGACCTCGCGGACGGCTGCCGCTGGATCGCCGTCCATGACGGGGTAAGGCCGCTGTTCTCTGCCGAATTAGTCCGCCGCACCCTCGCCGAAGCTATGCAGCACGGCAACGCCATCCCTGTCACCCCCCTCGTCGACTCCCTGCGCGAGATCACCCCCGAAGGCTCCCGTCCCATCGACCGCAGCGCCCTGTGCGCCGTGCAGACCCCCCAGATATTCGCCGCCGACACGCTGAAAAAAGCCTACGCCGCCGTCGACCTCATCTTCACGGACGACGCCACAGTCGTCGAACACGCGGGCGTTACGATCCACGTCTGCCAGGGCGAACGCCGCAACCTGAAGATCACCACCCCGGAAGACCTGGCCGCCGCGGCCGCCTGGCTCAACGAATGACCCCCGCCATGGAAAAAATATTCCGCTATAAACTCGGCCGCGTCAGCAAACGCATCACCTGGGCGGTGATCGTCCTGATCTTGCTGCTCACGGCCTTCTTCACCTATCTGTTTGTCAATCAAGGCTCTTACATCCCGGCCTGGTTCGTGACCATCATGCTCTGCGTCTGGGCGCTTTACGTGCTCTCGATCCCGCGCAGCATCCGCGTGACGGACGAGGCGCTCGAAATCCACTGCGTCGTCGAGCTCTCGCAGATCCGCCTGGAGGACCTGCGCTCGATCCGCACCGTCCCCAACCACGGCACGGGCCTGTGGCTGCTGCTGGGCAGCTACGGCTTTTTCGGCTACTACGGTTACTACCTCGACTGGCGCCAATGGCAATTCGTGAAAGTCTACGCCTCGGCCTGGGAAAACCTGGTGGAGATCGAGGACATCTACGAGCAACGCTACCTGGTCAACTGCGACGACCCCGAAGCGTTGATCCACGCGGTGAAAACCGCCCAACGCAAGTTGGAAACCACCCAGGCCCCGGAACAGAAAAAATAGGGCCGTCAGGCCTACGCGTCATCCCGAGCGAGCGAAGCGACGAGGGAACGTCCTTATATGAATGGACATTCCCTCGTGCCTTCGCTCGCGCAGGA
>JAVBPS010000107.1:0-7282 GCA_031549495.1 Rikenellaceae bacterium
CCCCCCCCCCCCCCCCCCCCTTTTTTTGCTAGTCCGCCCCGGCGTGGCTGGGTGTCCCCTCCCCCAGCCTGGCTGTTTGTTTTCCGCCCCCCCCCCCCCCCCCCGACATGACAAAAAATAGCACAAAAAAGGCCCCGGAAAACGATCCGGGGCCTTTCACTATTTACTTTCAGGAATTATTTTTCCGGAATAATAAGCACCGCGCGGTTCACATAGGACGGGTTCTTGTAAGCCACCCCTCCGAGCGCCTCGGGAACGAGTTTGTCGGTCGACACGCCGTATTGCTCGACGAGCATCCGGCGCACGGCCTCGGCGCGCCTCTGGCTCAGGTCGAGGTTGATCTTATCGTTGCCGGTATGGCTGTCGGCCATTCCCACGATGCGGAAACGCACGCCCTCGCTCTTGTTGATCATCTCGGCGGCATAGGCTACGTTGACCTTGCCCCGCTCGGTGACCACGGCCTTGTTCAGGTCGAAGAAGATCGCCATGCTCAGGTTGGCGTAATATGCGGCCGAGGGCTTCTCGACGATCTTTTCCTCCACGACCGTCTCTTTGACCACGGTCACTTTGGCCTCGGGCTTATAGTTGCGCGTGATGTAGGCGGTGGTGAATCCCGGCCGGATGAAGGTACGCTGCCCGGCGCGGCCGATCTTCCACGAGAGGCTGGCTCCTGCCGATACGAAGCCCTGGAATTTGGGCCGTGCGAAGGTTTCATGGTCGAAATCGCCGTCCACGGTATTCATCCGCAGGTCGATCGACAGGTCGAACGCGTTGGAGAGGCGGAACCGGTTCTGCAGGCCGGCCACGAAGGTGGCCGTGCGGTCGGTCGTGCCGCCGCCCAGGCCGGTGACCCAGTAGACCCCCGCGCCCACGTAGGGCACTAAGGTGTAGAAACGGGTAGGTTTGTAACCGCCGATGGCGTTATTCAGGTCGAGCATGATGTCGACATGGGTCATCACCTGGCTCCACTGCTGGGTATAGAGGCCTTTCGAATCGGGGCCTTCCGTGGTGAAGGGTGCGCCGGCATAGTCCGCGAAACCGCGTGCGTCGCCCCACTGGAACAGGGCCCTCACGCCGACGGCCGGGTGGATCCATTTGCCCAGGCCCACTTCATAGAGAGGCAGGATGCGTTTGTTGAGTGCGCCTTTGTAGTCCTGCTCGCCGAAGTAAATCTGCGCGGCCGCGCCGCCGGAAAGGAACCAGTTGTCAAAGAACCCGTTGAACATGAACCGGGACTTCTCCGTGTATTTCACGCTGTCCACCCACTGGGTGTAGGAATCGTTCTCAATGACGAAGGTTTTGACCTTCTCGCTTACATTTTCCGGATTGAGATAAAAAAGCTGGTCTTGCTGTGCGAATGCCTGTGTCGCGCAACATGCTGACAACAAGCAGATAATAAGTTTTTTCATAAAATATTGAATTTAAAGAAAATATTCAAGGGGCAAAGATATTGAAAAAATCATAAGTTGTCCTTGCCCATCCGTAAATAATTTTAAACTAAACTATTATAAAAGTCCGGAAGGCTTCCCGCTCCCCGGACTTTCGTGATGCAGGCTACGGCCTGTTATGACAATATTCAGGCCAGTTTCAGATTGTAATCCGCCAGGGCCTGATAAAAAGCCTCGATATTGGCTTCCGGTACGCCCGGAGGGGTGTCGCAGCCCGACGAGAGGACGAAATTTCGGTACCCCCCCGCCTCGGCCAGCAGTCGGGCCGTGGCGGCGTACATTTCGGCCGGGGTCGCCATTTTGAACATCCCCACCGGATCGAGGTTGCCCATCACCAGCACATCCGCAGGGCATTCGGCCAACGGTTGGCGCATATCTTCCATGCGGTTGCCGAAGTGGTAGCCCATCGCCCCCGTGGCCGTCATCGCACCGGTGCAATGCCCCGTGTTGCCGCAGTTGTGTAGGATCACCATGAAATCGTCGTCCTGCACCGCCTCGACGATCCGCCGGATATAAACGGACGAGAATTCCCGGCAGTCCCCGTCGGGCAGCAGCCCCGCGGCAGGCTCGGCGATCACCACGCCGTTCACCCCCGTCTCTTTGAGCGCCAGGCAGTAACGGGTAATGAATTGCGTACATTTGTCCAACAGCGCGCGCACGCTGTCCGGGTCAATGTACATCCCCATCATCAGCTCCGTCAGGTCGTAAAGCCGCCCAGCCAGCGAAAACGTGCCGATGCACCCGGCGAAGACCGGCACGTCGGATATATGCTGCGCCGCCAACTTATTGGCCAGCAAATAGTGCGGCACACGCCCCGCGTCGAGCGAGGGCACTTGCAGCGCCTCGATCGAGGCCGCATCGCCCACCAGCCTGCCCACCACCGTGGGGACGTCCTCCTCTGCGAAAAGGATCTGGCAGCCGAACGCCTCGGCCTCCACCGTGAGGTCCATGATGACGGTCGAGGCGGCGGCGGGGTAGCGGTCGTGCAGCGCCTGGATCGCCTGGTAATGCACCTGGCCGTCGGTGACGGCTTCAAGTACCGTGTGGCCCGTCATTTCGATGCCGGGGTGGGTCATGATGGGCATGGCGACCCGCTTCGGGGTGGCCATGACCGACTGCGCCCACTCTTTCATATTTCGTTTCATAGGATCGTGATTTTCTCTATCCGCAAAGGTATTGGAAGGGCTTTGGATAAAAAATAGACGATTCCGCTATAAAACAAGCATTATTATTGCTATGTTTGCATGAATAATGCGGGTTGGCTTTTTTTGTCATGTCGAGCGTTAGTCGAGACATCTCAAACAGCCAGGTTGAGATTTCTCGACTAACGCTCGACATGACGGACGCAGGCCGGGCCTTTGTTCGGCGGCATTTGTAATGCCGCCGATGCACAAGCGCGAATTTCAAATTCGCGGGACATAGCAAGCTGCATTGCAAATACCGCTTAACCGAGGCGAAAAACAGATAATATGAAAATAGAAAGCGGTTTCACCGGAGAACGCCTGGTCGTCCTTCCCCAGCCGATGCTCGATCGGATCGCGGACAACCCGCTCACGGGCGACCTGCACATCCATTCGATGGGCCACATCTCCCAGGCGATGTACCACAGCGTGAGCCACCCGGCGGGCTGCCCCGACTACATTTTCCTCTACTGCACCTGGGGCCGCGGCGAGATCACCCTGCCGGGGCGCACCTTCCCGCTCGCGGACAACCAATACATCGTCCTTCCCGCCGGCGTCCCCCTCGCCTACGCCGCGGACAACGCCGACCCGTGGAGCCTCTACTGGATCCGTTTCGGTGGTGCGAAAGGCGCGATCTTCGCCCGCGGCATGGACTCCCCGCAAACGCTGCTGCCCTCGGTCTACTCGCGCATCGAGGAGCGCATCGCCATGTTCGAGGATATCTATTCAATCCTTTGCGGCGGCTACACGATCGAAAAACTCAGCTACGCCAATCTGGTGCTGGGCCACTTCCTGGGCCTGTTCCTCTACACCGACCTGTTCCGCGAGCCCGCCCCCGCGGTCAAACGCGCCGAGGGCATGGTGGGCCGCGTGACCCATTTCATGAACGAGAACATCGAAAAGCGCCTCACCCTGCGAGAAATAGCCTCCTATGCGGGTTACTCGGAATCCTATTTCTACCGCCGCTTCGTGGCCGAGACGGGCTACGCCCCGATCGACTATTTCCTGCACATGAAGATCAACAAAGCCTCCGTCTACCTGCTCAAGACCACGATGAGCGTCTCGCAGATCGCCGGCAAACTGGGCTTCAACAGCGCCAACTATTTCTCGCGCACGTTCCGCTCCGTAGTCGGCATTTCGGCCTCGGAATTCCGCCGCCAGAATTTCAGGCTGTGACCCGCGGGCCGCACAATAATTGGCTCCGGGATCAGTTATAAGGTATAAAGATGGTACAATCATAAAAATTTGCTATCTTTGCCCCCGCAAACAACGCGAGTTCTACTGATCTTTATCACCTTTGCGATTTTCCGGCCGCGCGACGTCCGCTCTCCCAATCGTTGACACAGACCTCTTAACTTTCCTTGTTTCGGAAGTTGAACGGATAATGTGAGGCAAAACATGAAATCATTCTTTATCGGTAAATACGAAGTCAAACTCCCTATCATTCAGGGTGGTATGGGAGTCGGCGTGTCGTTGAACGGGCTGGCCGCGGCCGTAGCCAACGAAGGCGGGGTAGGGGTTATCTCCGCCGCCGGGCTGGGCCTTTTGTACCCGGAATATAAAGGCACTTACGCCGAAAAGTGCATTTACGGCCTGAAAGAAGAGATCCGCAAGGCGCGCGAAAAAACCCGCGGCGTGATCGGGGTGAACATCATGGTCGCCCTGTCGAATTTCGCGGACATGGTGCGCACGGCCGTCGCCGAGAAGGTCGACGTGATCTTCGCCGGAGCGGGCCTGCCGTTGGACCTGCCCGGCTACCTGGACAAAGAGAGCCGCACGATGCTGGTGCCGATCGTCTCCTCGTCGCGCGCGGCCAAGCTGCTGTGCGATAAGTGGAAGGCCAATTTCGACTACCTGCCCGACGCCATCGTGGTCGAAGGCCCGAAGGCGGGCGGACACCTCGGTTTCAAGAACGACCAGATCGAGGACGAACATTACTCGCTCGAACACCTGGTGCCGGAGATCGTAGCCGTTGCGCAAGGGTACGCGGCGCAGAAGAACATCCCGGTGATCGCCGCCGGGGGAATCTCCACGGGTGAGGATATCGCCCGGCTGATGGACCTCGGGGCCACCGCCGTGCAGATGGGCTCGATTTTTGTACCGACCGACGAGTGCGACGCCTCGATCGAGTTCAAAAAAGTCTACATCAGCGCCGACAAGGCCGACATGCGCATCATCCAGAGCCCGGTGGGGATGCCGGGCCGTGCGTTCGACGGCGAGTTCATCCGCAGCGTGGCGGAAGGCAAGCAGCGCCCGCGCAGCTGCCCGTTCCACTGCATCCGCACGTGCGATTACACCAAGAGCCCCTATTGCATCATCAAAGCCCTCTACAACGCCGCCAAAGGCAACATGAAAAAGGGTTACGCCTTCGCAGGGGCCAACGCCTACCTCACGGACAAGATCAGCAGCGTGAAAGAGGTGATCGAAAAACTGAAGGCCGATTTTTTCCTCTCGAAGGCTGCTTTTTAGCCTTTGGGATTTTTACGGGATCATTTCTTTGGGCCAGTCCGTCATTCCGAGCGTTAGTCGAGGAATCTCAGACAGCCCGTTTGAGATTCCTCGACTAACGCTCGGAATGACGGGCAGTCAATGTTTCGGAATGATCTCATTTTTTAATTTAAAACACATCTGCGTGAAGCAGACGGTATAATTTTTATGACATTTAAAGAACTGAACATTGCAGAGCCCATATTGAAGGCCGTCTGCGAAAAAGGATACGACGAACCGACACCCATACAGCAGAAAGGCATTCCGGTGGCCCTCACGGGCCGCGACATGCTGGGCATCGCCCAGACCGGTACCGGCAAGACTGCCGCATTCGCCATACCCATCCTGCAACACCTCATGGACCGCGCCACGGAGCGCACTCCCGACACCCAACAACGCAACCGCCGCGGACAGGAGAAACGCCCCATCCGGGCCCTCGTCCTGACCCCCACGCGCGAGCTGGCCATTCAGATCGACGAATGCTTCACCGACTACGGCAAGTACACCGGCCTGAAACATTGCGTGATCTTCGGCGGGGTGAAACAAGGCCCGCAGACCGAAAAACTCGCCCGCGGGGTGGACATCCTGGTGGCGACGCCGGGACGCCTGCAGGATTTGATGAACCAGGGTTTCATCCATCTGGATTCGATCACCCATTTCGTGCTGGACGAGGCGGACCGCATGCTGGACATGGGGTTCATCGCCGACATCCGCCGCTTACTGCCCCGCCTGCCCGCCAAACGGCAGACGCTTTTCTTCTCGGCCACCATGCCGAACGACATCGTGTCGCTGTCGAAAACGATCCTCACCGACCCGGTGCGCGTCGAGGTCACCCCCGTCTCTTCGGCGGTGGAGGTGATCGAGCAGGGCATCTACCATGTGGAGAAACCCGAAAAGAAAAAGTTGATCGTCTCGCTGCTGCAACAGCAGCCGGGCAAATCGACGCTCATCTTCTCGCGCACCAAGCACGGCGCCGACGCCATCGCCCGCATCCTGACCAAGGCCGGGATCCGCAGCGCGGCCATCCACGGCAACAAATCCCAGAACCAGCGCCAGAACGCGCTCACCTCCTTCAAGGAGGGTAAAATAAAAGTGATGGTCGCCACGGACATCGCCGCCCGCGGCATCGACATCCGCGAGCTGGAGCTGGTGATCAACTACGACCTGCCGGACGTGGCGGAGACCTACGTCCACCGCATCGGCCGCACGGGCCGCGCGGGCAACACCGGCACGGCGCTCACTTTCTGCTCGCAGGAGGAACTCCCCATGCTCCGCGATATACAAAAACTGACCGGAAAACTACTGAACGAGATCAAACACGAATTTACCACCAACCTAAAACCGATTGAATGGCAGGATCAGGCTCCTTTGGAAAAAGAGAAAACGAAAAAAAGAAGCAGGCCAAGCGCCTCGAGAAACAGAAACGCAAGGAGGAACGCCAATCCGCAGGCACTTCCTCGTTAGACGACATGATCGCCTATGTGGATGAAATGGGCAACATCACCGACACCCCGCCCGAAGAGCGAGTGAAAAAAGAGGAGATCAAGCTGGAGGACATCGAGATCTCGGTACCCAAGAAAGAGGATACCGGGCCCGAGATTTTCCAGGGCCGCGTAGAGTATTTCAACACCAGTAAAGGGTACGGGTTCATCAAGGACCTCGACTCGGGTGAGAAATATTTCTTCCACATCTCTTCCGCCCCGGCCTCCCTGGCCGAAGGGAATAAGGTCATGTTCGAAACCGAACGCGACGCCCGTGGCATGAATGCTGTAAGGATCGCATTAGTGAAATAGAAGTATCAAGAACACTCAACAATAAAAAACCAAACAAACAGGATGAACATTTACGTTTCCCACCTCAATTTCAAAACCCGCAGCGAAAGCCTGCAGGATCTTTTTGCACGCTACGGCGAGGTTTCCTCCGCCAACGTGATCACCGACCGTGAAACGGGCCGCTCGCGCGGTTTCGGTTTCGTGGAGATGCCCGACGAAGAAGCGGGCAAGCAGGCCATCGAGGCGCTGAACGGCACCGAGTTCGAAGGCATGCAGATCTCCGTGAACGTCGCCCGCCCGAAGGAAGACCGTCCCGCAGGCGGCGGTTACAACCGTGGCGGTAACGGCGGCGGCTACAACAAGAACCGTTACTAAGCCGACAGGTACTACCAAA
>JAVBPS010000015.1:0-11145 GCA_031549495.1 Rikenellaceae bacterium
GTGTGTGGTGAGCCTTGTGCGGCGCGGGGGCCTTGCGCTTGTGGAATTTCCGGCCGACTCCTCCGAAAACCCGTAAGCGGGTAAGCCGGGAGCGCGGCGCCTTGATCTTTTTGCCTACTTTTTCCATCAAGGGAAAAAGTACGGTCGCCCGTAGGCGATCCCGGGCCTGTGCTCGTCGGCCAAAAATGAACGTTTATTTCAACACTTAATTTGCATGAATAACCGTCCGGAACACGACCATCAACGTCATCCCGGCAGAGCGAAGCGACGAAAAATTTACTGCGTCACATCCCCCAGCGACCGCAGCCGCAAAATATACATCGGTTTCCCTGCCGACCCCGTGGCTGTCCCATAAGAAAGCACCCCCGTCAGATCGCACACGTTTTCCGGCACCGCCGCCCCCGCAAAAACCGCATACCCGCGCGTGGCGACCAGCAGCGAATCCCCCGCCGCATCCTTGAATTTCCGGTAGCCGTCCGTATGCGGATAACGCGGATCATCCGAAAGATTGGCCCACGTAACCGGACTTATGAACCCCACGGCCGAAGGCGTCGCCCCCACAAGCCGCACCCCCTGCACCCTCACCAAACACCCGCACATCCCCACGCCGAGCGAACTGATCCCCACCGTCCGCGGCGCGGAAGGCGAAGGCATCCCCTCGCGGATCATATACTTTTCCACTTGGGCGCTATTCGCAAAATAATCCGTCCGGTACTGCGCATAGGAAGGCGCGCGCGCACCGATCTGCAAAACCCCCGACTGCACATCCGCCGCCAGCCCCGCCAGCCGCACCACCACCCGCTGCCCCACGGGATACCGGCTGTGCAAATCATAGAGCCCCGCCTTGATCTCCGCCCCGCCCGTCTCGTCCTCGATAAAGACCGTCCGGTAAAAATTCCCCGCCGCATCCGACGAGACCACACGCCCCTGGGCGACCATATCGCCCGTAATATCGAAAGCCGCGTCATGATAATGCGTCCGCAGCGAAGCGAGCGTAATATTCGGCACAGGCGCATCCCGCTCCTCCAACCGCGCCGCATCGAAATCGTCATACCCGCAGCCGCAAAGCAATGACAAGCAGGTGATAAACGCTGATAACCATCCCGATTTGTCATTCTTCGCTGCGCTCAGAATGACAAGCGCGAGACGGCGGTGCGATCCGTATGCTCTTTGCATGTCCATATCAAAACCGGTAAATAACGGAAGCATACCAACTGCGCCCCCGCGCATAGGTATATTTCGAAGCGTAAGCCGAATAGGTCGTCCCGAGCCCCTTGTCCGCCCGCCGCATGCGCATCTGCTCATACCCGCCCCAGACAATATCCCGCTCGTCCAACAGGTTATCCGCCGAAAGCAGCGCGACCAGGCTGCCATGCCGCAGCCGGAACGTCTTCGATACGAACATGGAGAGCGTCACCGCCGCCGGAAATTTCTCCTGCGCGACCATTTCGTCGAACGCCTCGGGCGAGGCGGCATAGGCGGTGGTCTGCCGCGTACGGCGGGTAGGATCGGGATAAATATACGCGTCGGCCGTATAATTCACCGCCACCGAGGCCTGCCACCCCTTCACCCCATTGTAACGCAATTCCCCCGTAGCGACCGTTTGCGGCGATCCCCCGACGCGGTAATCCGTCAATTGCGACACCACTCCCGTAAATATCTGAGAGGCGTCGGCCTCTGAATAGAACGACAGCAAAGGATCGCTTGTATAACGCGCCGAGTTCGCCGCCGCCGCCACCAACAGCGAAATCCGATGCGAAAAAACGACCTGCGCCCCCAATTCCGCCCCATAGTAAGTCTTGGAAACCCCGCCCATCGCCAGGTTGCCATAAGTGGCGAAAATATCGTCATAATAATGAAAAACCTCCGTCTGCGCCGTCGTCCGCGTATAATACCCTGTCAACTTGACCCGCAGCGCAGGCAACGTAAGCCGGTAAGAAACCTCACCCCCGAGCATCCGGGTGGCCCGCAGATCGGGCGCGGCCGAGTTGGAATAGCGCGGCGAAAGAAAAGCGTCGTCCACCCCCGGCGCCCGGCTGCCCGAGAGCAACTGCAAATCCAAAATATGCCGCGGCGAAAGCGAATACCCCGCCGAAAGTTTAAGCGTATAATCGAAAAACCGCAAAGTTTCCGACCGCCCGAAAGAGTTGGCCTGCCGCTCTTTTTCATAGAGCCCCTCGCGCTGCAAAGCGATATTCCCGCCCTCGAACCCCGCCGTCAGCCGCAGCCGCCGGTCGCCATAGCGCAGCGCCCCGAAAACCGCCGCCGACGAACGCCGGATCCGGTAATGATACCCGAATTCATCCCCCTGGGCCACACGCCGCCCCGGATTGCGCAGGTCATTGACCGCCTGCGACCCCGTATAATCGTCATTGACCAGAAACTGATCCACATCCGCAAACCACGAAGCCCCTAACAGATCGCCCGCGCAGTCATAATACCGGTTATCGGCCAGCCGTCCCCGCACCCCGTAAAAAGCCGTCAGCCGCGCCCCGAGACGCGCATCGACAGACGCATGCAGTTGCAGGTCGCTGATCTGCCGCGTATCCTCATCCACCACATAATGCGCCTTCCCTCCGGCCAGGATATTCTGATTGGCCATCTCCTGCCACCCGATCTGCCGCGAATCGTCCCATAGCGAAGCCTCCGACCCCGTCCAGGAAGGCATATACCGATGATAATCCGGCAGCGGATTCTGCGCATCGAACCACGTCAGCCCACTGTACCGCTCATGTCCGAAAGTATATCCCGCCGAAACGTTCAGCGTATGCCGTTCGTCGAGCGCACCCCGGTAAACGAGCATCGCCCGCGGCGTAAGGTCGTCGTGCACCCGCGAAGAACGTTGCTTGTCCTGATACCATCCCCACGCCGGATTATAAAGGTTATCCCCCGCCAGCGCGAAAGCCTCCGCCGTAGCCGAACCCCGCGAGGAACGCACGGTAGGCGCCGCGGAAACCATCAGCGTAAGACTCCCCGACCCCCCGAACCGCCGCTCCAAAGCCGCCGCCGCGATCCACTCGTCCAGGAACACCCCGTCCACCTGCGCATCCCGCCCCCAACGCCGCGAAAGCAGCGCACTGTACCCCCATTTCCCGGCCCTCCCGCAATAGGAAGCCCTCACCCCCGCCCGCGCCGCCCGATCCGAAGCCAGCAGCGCGACCCGTCCGCCCGAAGGCGCATCCGAAGGCCGTACCGAGAACTCCCCAATCCCGCAAAGCGATCCCACGCTCCCCTGGCCCATCCCCAGCCCGGCCGTATAAGCGAACCCCGAAGGCATGTAACGCAGCGTGGAAAGCAGCGTGTAATCCGTCCACCCGTCATCGGCCCGCGAGAGATCCAATCCGTTGGCGTACACGGTTTCCGTCCCGTAACCATAGCCACGGCGCAGATAGCGGGTATGTCTGAAATTGTATTGCGCCAGGCGCGAAAACAGATCGTAGGACCCTTCCAACGGAACGTTGAAAAGCTCCATATCGGAAACGACCGGACCTTCCTGCACGAACGCGGGAAAGCGCGGATCCTCACGGAAATCCGTCGTAGGCTGTTGTGCGAAAGCCGCCCCGCCCAGCGCGAGCAGGCACGGCAACATCAGCAGTCGTCTCAAATGTTAACGTATAGTCGGGTCAGCAGTTGCTGGTGTAAAATCGTTGATAAATTTAAATAAACGTTCCTTTTTATTCTGTCACTCTTTTTCGCCTGAGGGCGACCGTACTTTTTGGCTTGATCCAAAAAGTAGGCAAAAAGATCAAGGCGCCGCGCTCCCGGCTTACCCGCTAGGGCTTTTGAAACGAGTCGCCCGGAAATATTGGCTTCTGTCGTCGTTCGGCATAGCCCAAACAAAAATACGTTTGGTCTCTGCGCTCTCTCCTAAGAAGGTTCCATTGCGCACAGGCCACATCGCACGCCTCCGCTCTGCTCCGGCCGCCCATTCCAGTTTCCGGTCTTGGTCGTTTCAAAAGCCCAAGCGGGGCCCAAGCCTCCCGCTTAAAGGCGCCAGCCCCGCCTTCGGCTATCTGCGGTGGGGTTCTCCGGACTCGTAGGGGCACCCCTCGCGGGTGCCCTATGGAAAAGAACGTTTATTTTAACACTTAATTCAAAAAAATCACTTCTTGCGTTCCACCACCGCCGTGACATGTTCCAGCACGGTCGTAGGCGGGATGCGGTTCAGGCAGCGGTAATCGCGGTACAGGCACGGCTTATTCCCGTAAACCGAGCAGGGCCGGCAGGCCATATCCAACTGCACGGCATCCGCCGGACGCTGCCCGAAGCCATAGAACCCGGCGTAAGGGTGCGTAGCCCCCCAGATCGAAACCACCGGCGTACCGACGATCGAAGCCAGGTGCATCGCCGCCGAGTCCATCGAGATCATGCAGTCCAGATTCGAAACCAGGTCCATCTCCTCGCCCAACCCCACGCGGCCGATCACCGAGGTCACTTTTTCGTAGCGCTGTTCCATGTACTCCGAGAATTGCCGCTCATGTTCCCCGCCGCCGAAGACGAACACACGGCTGTACCGCTCGGCCAGCAGGCCGATCAGCGAGTCGGTATGAATAGTGGGGTAGACCTTCCCCTGGTGCTGGGAAAAAGGCGATATACCGACCCACACGCCCGTTTTCGGCCCTGTGAGCTCCAATAATTCGTTCGAAAGCGGAAGTTTGGCCGGATTGGCCGGTACGGGATCGCCCAGGCGCAGCCCGAGGGATTGCAGCGCGTCGCCATACCGCCTCACGGTAGGGGTGAGCTGCGTGCGCAGTTTACGGAATTTGCGGGTCAACGCCCGTTTCTCCGCGCGCCCCTTGTCGACCACCGCCACGCGCGCCCCTTTCAGGCGCAGCAACACGCGCAGGATCTTGGTCCGCAGCACATCATGCAGGTCGGCGACGGCGTCCACCCCCTCGGCAGCGATATCGCGGCTGAGCCGGAAGATACCCTTCAGCCCCTTGTGCCGCCCCTCGAACTCGGGCGAGATAAAACCGATGTCGGCAATATCGCGGAAAAAAACCTGCCACTTGCTTCGCGTGAGAATCGTGATGCGCAACCGCGGATTATCCTTGCGCAGTTGCTTGACCACGGGCACACAAATCGCCACGTCGCCCATCGCGGAGAGGCGGACGATCAGCAGGTGTTCGTATGTTTGCGCTTTATGCGCCATAAAAAAGAAATTATGAATTATGAATTATGGATTATGAATTAGAAACACCCTTCTTCCGGCAGGCAATTCATAATTCATAATCCATAATCCATAATTATTTTTTCTCGTACAGCACCGGATTCAGCGCCGGATCGTTGTACATTTTCATCTGCTTGTAGATTTTCATCCACTTGCGTCCGGCCGCGATATCGTCCAGCAACTCCTCGATGGCGGTCGAAAGGTCGACCTGCTGGGTGAGCAGCACGTCCAGTTTGCGCTGGCACGCCTCGCGGTGGGCGTCGTCGACGTCCGTGCGCAGCGTCTCCGCGCGCATGTGGTAAATTTTCAGCGCCAGGATCGAGAGGCGGTCCACGGCCCAGGCCGGGGTCTCGGTGTTGATCTTCGCGTCGGGCTGCCGCTGCACACCCGCGTATTTTTCAAGGAAATAGCTGTCGATATACTCGACCATATCCGTACGCTCCTGGTTCGAAGCGTCGATGCGCCGTTTTAATTTCAACGCCTCCACGGGGTCGATCTGCGGATCGCGGATCAAATCCTCGAAGTGCCACTGCACGGTGTCGATCCAGTTTTTGGTGTAGAGCAGCGCGGCCAGGGTGCCGGGCTGGAAGGGGTTTTCGATAGGGGTATCCACATCGTCGAAGCGATGGTAATCGTCGATCGCGCGGCGGAATATATCGTTGGCTTCGGGAGTAAACATAAGGATAGGTTTCATATTAGATAGATGCAAAGCTAAGATTTTTTGTTTGAATTCCAATAAATATTTATCTTTGTGACGGGTCATAAGGCCCGCACCGATCATGAGAATCAATCGCTTCATCCCCGTACTGCTGCTTATCGCGGTTGCCGGGGAAGCCTTCGCGCAGCAGAAAACCACGCGCGACGAATACATACAGCAATACAAAAAACTCGCCATAGAGGCGCGCGATACCTACGGCATCCCCGCCAGTATCACCATGGCCCAGGGCCTGCTGGAGTCCGACAACGGCAACAGCCGCCTGGCCTGCGAAGCGAACAACCACTTCGGTATCAAGTGTAAAAAGGAATGGAAAGGCGAAACGATCTCGCACGACGACGATCAGAAAGGCGAATGTTTCCGTAAATATTCCACCGCCGAGGATTCCTACCGCGACCACTCCGTTTTCCTCCACGCCTCGCCGCGCTACGCCTCGCTGTTCAACCTGCGCCCCACCGACTACCAGGGATGGGCCTACGGGCTGAAAACGGCCGGTTACGCCACCAGCCCCACCTACGCCGTGCAGCTGATCAAGATCATCGAGGACAACGGCCTGTTCCTGCTGGACGACATGCAGGCCACGCCCGATATGATCGCCGAGGAAAAAAACACCTTCACGCGCGCCGTCACTTGGGGCGAATGGCAGGACGCGGGCGAGCGGATCGACGTGGACAACTACATGGTCTCGATGCGGTCGCGCGCCGGATACTCGCTCTACACCAACAACGGCAGCGAATTCGTGCTGGCCAACAAGGACGACACCTACGAATCGCTGGGCCGTGCGATCGGCATCTCCCCCTCGCGCCTGCGCAAACTCAACGACCGCGACAAGAGTGCCGAACTCTCGACGGGCGACATGGTCTACCTGAAAACGAAGGCCAAAAAAGCCAACAACGGCAAACTGATCCACGTGGTGGAGGAGGGCGAGACGATGTACGGCGTGGCGCAACGCTACGGCATCCGGTTGAATTCACTGGCCGCGATGAACCACCGTTCGCCGGATAGTGTGCTGGTCGTCGGACAACAACTGCGATTAATGTAAATTATGAATTATGGATTATGAATTATGAATTGCCTGCCGGAAGAGTAGCAATGAATAATCTGAATCCATCATTCATAATCCATAATTCATAATTCATAATTCAAAAGCATGGACAGCGAAGAGGGCATACGAAGTCCCCTGGCCGCGAAACTGATCGAAAAGGCCAACCTCCAACAGAAGGTGTACGATAACGCCTTCCACGTTTTCAACCAATTGAAAGAGCTCCTGCACGAGTTTTCGGCCGAGCTGGACGAAGACCTCGACGAGCGGATCGACAAACGCATCCGCATCGAGTACCGCGACCGCGGCAAGTTCGAGGCGCAACTGCAGGTGGCGGGCGAGGTGCTCGTCTTCGTGATGCACACCAACGTATTCTCGTTCGAACGCTCGCATCCCGTCTGGCAGAATGGGTACATTCAGGCGGATCCCAACCGGGCCTACTGCGGGGTGATCAACATCTATAATTTCCTCTCCGATTCGTTCAAATACAACCGCTCGGGCGACGAGGGCTACCTGATCGGCCGCCTGTTCGTCAACGGCGAGATGCAGTATTTCGTGGAGGGCAAACGCCAGCGCGGCATCCGCCACGAGCGTTTCGGCCAGGGCGCGATCGACGAGGGCGCCCTGCAGCAGATCGTCGACAGCGCCGTGGGCTACGCCCTGGACTTCGACACGCTGGTTCCGCCCTACGAGCTGGTGAAAGTCGCCACCCTCGACCAACTGAACACAAAATTCGAAAGCTCGAAATTCGAGATCGGCAAACGCCTGGGCTACGAATTCCGCATCGACGATATTTAACCGGGACGGGATTGCGGGCATCCCTCGCGAGTGCCCCTACGGAGTCGGCCAATGCGCGTCATGTCGAGCGTTAGTCGAGATATCTTAAGATGTCTGTTTGAGATGTCTCGACTAACGCTCGACATGACGAGAGAGCCGGAGGTAGCCGAAGGCGGGGGCGCGAGGGCCAGAGCGGCGGCCAAAGCGCGCAGGCCCGCGCCATAAGCGGGAGGCTTGGGCCCCGCCAGGTTTTTTGGGGACCAAGGACGGAAACTGGAACGGGCGGCCGGAGCAGAGCGTAGGCGTGCGATGTGGCCTGTGCGCAGTGGAATTTCCGGCCGACTTCCCAAAAAATCCGTAAGCGGGTAAGCCGGGAGCGCGGCGCGTGACCTTTTTGCTTACTTTTTGGGTCAAGCCAAAAAGTAAGTCGCCCTCAGGCGAAAAAGAGGAACAGAATATATGTATTGCTCATTAAATAATCAAGATTATGAAAAAAGCATTAAAAATTTTCGGTATCGTCATCGCCGCGATCCTCGTCCTGATGATCGTCCTACCCATCGCCTTCAAAGGCAAGATCAAGGAGGTCCTCGTCAAAGAGGGCAACGAGATGATCGACGCCCGCTTCGACTTCGGCAAACTGTCGTTATCGCTGTTCCGCAACTTCCCGTCCGTATCGGCCTCCCTGCATGACTTCTATGTCGTCGGCAAAGACCGCTTCGAGGCCGACACCCTGATCCGCGCCGGCCGCCTCTCGATCGCCTTCGACCTCTGGTCGTTGTTCGGCGACTCGGGCTACGACATCAGCCGCGTGGAGATCGACCGCACGATGCTCAACGCGATCGTCCTGGAGGACGGCAAAGCCAACTGGGACATCATGAAGTCCACCGGCGAGGAGCAGGCCGACTCGACGGCAGCCCCCTCGGCCCTGCGCATCAAACTCAAAAAGCTCTCCATCACCGACCTGAGCCTCACGTACGACGACCGCCAGGGGAAGATGTACGCCGCCGCTGCCGACCTGGACGCCACGCTCTCGGGCGACCTGAGCGCCTCGCGCAGCCTGATCGGCCTTGTGGCCCAGGCCTCGGGGATCAACTTCCGCATGGGCGGTGTGCCCTACCTGCGTAACGCCGATTTCTACGCCAGGATGGACGTGGACGCCGACCTGGAAGGCAACGTCTACACGCTCAAAAAGAACGTGCTGCGCCTGAACGCCCTGGAATTGGGCCTGGACGGCTGGCTGGGGATCGTGCCCGAGGGCATGGAGATGGACCTGAAATTCGTCACCCCGAAGATCAACTTCAAAGACATCCTCTCGCTCGTCCCGGCCATCTACGCCAAGGATTTCGCCGACGTGCAGGCCACGGGCGAGGTGAGCCTCGAAGGGTGGGCCAAAGGTGCGATGATCGGCGACGCGCTGCCCGGCTTCGACGTGAATATCAAGGTGTCGGACGCCACGTTCCGCTACCCCGACCTGCCGAAGAGCGTCGATAAGATCAACATCGCCGCCCACATCCAGAACCCCGGCGGGACGGCCGACCAGACGTTGGTGGACGTGAACCCGTTCAGCTTTGAAATGGCGGGCAACCCGTTCAGCGTGAAAGCCTCCGTGCGCACGCCGGTCAGCGACCTGGCCTTCGACGCCTCGGCGCAAGGTACGATCGACTTGGGCCTGGTCAAAGAGGTCTACCCCCTGGATAGCATGGAACTCAACGGCCTGGTCAAAGCCGACGCCTCGGTAGCCGGCCGCATGTCCTATATCGAGAAAGAACAATACGAAAACATCAAGGCCGAGGGCTCGGTAACGCTGAGCAACATGGTGCTCAAGTCGGCCGACAACCCCGACGTGAACATCAAGACCAGCACGCTGACCTTCTCGCCGCGCTACCTCGACCTAAGCGAGACGAGCCTCGTGATCGGCCGCAACGACCTGACGCTGGACTGCCGCGTGGAGAACTACATCGCCTACGCGATGAAGGACGCCACCCTGCGCGGGACGATGAACCTGCGATCCAACTATCTGAACGCCAACGACCTGATCAATGGCGGCGAAGCCGAGACCGCGACCGCCGACACCACGGCGATGAGCGTGATCGAAGTGCCCAAGAACCTCGACCTGGCGGTGAACGCCTCGCTCAAAGAGGTGATCTACGACAACATGACCATCCAGAACCTGGCGGGCAACATCGCCGTGAAGGACGGCGTGGCCAACCTGAAAAACCTCTCGATGAACACGCTCGGGGGCGCGGTCAAAATGTCCGGTACGTACAGCACCGCCAAAGGCAAGGATAAGCCCGAATTCGCCGCCGACCTGGCGATGACCGGCCTGGAATTCAGCCAGACGTTCGGCACCTTCGTCACGATCCAGAAACTGGCCCCGATCTTCCAGGATTTGAAGGGTAACTTCTCGGGCTCGATGAACCTTGCCACCCAGCTCGACCAGACGATGAGTCCCGTGCTGCAAACGATGAACGGTAAGGGCAGCCTAAAGACCGCCGACCTAAGCCTCTCGGAGATCGGCGTGGTCAAAACGATCACCCAACTCACGAGCATGGGCGACATGCTCAACCGCAAGGTGAAAGACCTGACCATCGACTTCACCATCGCCGAGGGCAAGATCAACACCAAACCGTTCGACATCAAGTTGGGCGATATGGCGATCAACCTCTCGGGCAGCACCTCGCTCGACCAGACCATCGCCTACACGGGTAAGGTGCAGTTGCCCGCCGCCGCGGCCAGCGCGACCAAAGGCCTGCTGTCGAGCGTGAACCTGAAGATCGGCGGTACGTTCACCTCGCCGCAGGTGTCGCTCGACACGAAAGACCTGGTGACCCAAGCCACGCAGGCCGTGGTGAACCAAGCCCTCGATGAGGTGGGCAAGAAGCTCGGCATGAACCTCGCCGACGCCCAGGCACGCAAGGAGCAGCTGGTGAAGAGCGCCACCGACGCCGGTGCGAAGATCATGGATGCGGCCCAGAAACAGGCTGACGCCCTGACCGACAAAGCGAAAGACCCGCTCGCCAAGATCGCCGCCAAGCAGGCTGCCGCCGCCGTCATCGCCCAGGCGCAGAAGCAAGTGGACGCGATGGTCGCCAAAGCCACCCTGCAGGGCGACTCGATCGTCACCGCCGCGGCCGCCGAATAACCGTATTCGTTTCTTTGTCATCCTGCAGCGCAGCGAAGGACCTCAGACAGTCTTTTTGAGGTCCTTCGCTGCGCTGCAGAATGACAAAGAGAGTTAAAATAAACGTTCTTTTTATTCTGTCACGCTTTTTCGCCTGAAGGCGACTTACTTTTTGGCTGGACCCAAAAAGTAAGCAAAAAGGTCACGCGCCGCGCTCCCGGCTTACCCGCTTACGGATTTTTTGGGAAGTCGGCCGGAAATTCCATTGCGCACAGGCCACATCGCACGCCTCCGCTCTGCTCCGGCCTCCCATTCCAGTT
>JAVBPS010000071.1:0-32371 GCA_031549495.1 Rikenellaceae bacterium
CGACGAGGGATCTACCTTATATAAGTGGTAGATCCCTCGTCGCTTCGCTCCGTCGGGATGACGTGTACACGTTGGCAGGACGTTGTAATTCCGGTTCGTAGGGGCACCTCTCGTGGGTGCCCTTTCATATCCGATACAAAAAGGGCACCCGCGAGGGGTGCCCCTACGGTACAAAAAAATAGTCGATAGTCAATAAAAAAGGAACGCCGCGAAATGTTTTCGCGGCGTTCCTTTTTATTATAGTGAATATCAGTTCCCCAACGGCCCGATCTGGCTGCCGGGATACAGATACCAATCCTGGTCCTGCGCCCCGAGCGTAAGCGCCCAGTTGGCGAACCGGCTATAGCCGTAAGTGGCATTGTCCACTTTCTTGCTCTCCTGCGGGAAGTTCCAGTTGTAGACCGGAATATTGATCGCCCAGGGATAGTTCTGGTTGGAGATGAAATAGAAACCGTAAACAGGGAAGGAGAGGTCGTCCGCCGCCCTGAACCAGCGTGCGATATCGGTATCGAAGGCCAATTTAGTGGGCTTGTACTGGTTGGGCACGGATTTGCTCGGCAGGTGGATCTCCTTGGCACGGTAGTAAGGCAGCGAATTACCGTTGACGTCCTTGCTGTCCGTCACCACGATGAAGGGGTTATAGGGCGGCGTAACGGCGCTCAGATAGGGGTGACTGGTCATATCGTTGCGGGGGTTCCCGTCGCCGAAGCTGGTCGAAATACGGAAGTAGTATTGCGGGGCGGGCTTGGGCTTGGCGCCGCTGGTGCGGTACTGGTTGTAATCGGGTACCATCGGCTTGATGTCGTCGAAGACGATGAACACCAGGTTGTCCTGACGCAACTCGAAGCCCTTGGAATCGGTGCTGAAGCGCGGCGCAGTGGGATAGGTATTCATGCGGCGGCCGTCGTCCTGGGTCCCGGTACTGGTCGCGTTGTAGTTGGTCTTCAGGCTGATATTCACCCGATCCTTGTATTGGCTGTAAGGAAGGTTGAGCTCATACCCGAATCCGCTATGGAATTCGGCACCCGACCAGCGCGGGGTCAGCGAGTCGACCATACCGACCACATGGTTGTTCGCGTCGAGCATCACCACGCTGTAATATTCGATCACCACGTCGTTCATGTCGTAGTCACCGCGCGTGGGCCACAGGTCCTCGTAAGCGAGCGTGCCTTTATAGACCACATAGTTGGTCCAGGGATCGGGCTTGGGATCCGGATCCGGATCTTCCGGGATTTCGGGAATATCGCCCGTCGGGTCTTTCTTCACTTTCACCAGGAAGATCACGTCGTTGAAATCGTTGTCCTCCCAGCCGGTACGCAGGGAGCGCAGCAGGTCTTCGAAAGTCAGCACCAGCACATCCCAGTCGCCGTCCTTGTTATACCCTTCGTCGCGCAGCAGGATGGTCTGCTGCTGTTGCTGGAACGCCGCCCCGTAATGAGAGTAGATCGTCCCGAGCATCCAATCCTTCACCACGGAAGTCCCCGACGCATAGGCGTGGGGATACATGAAGAAGCCCACGCCCTTGTCGGCCGGGAAGGTCTTCGTCCAGCCGCCCGCACCGCCGTTCAGCGCGGCATCCCAGTACATAAGCTGCACCTGGTCGCCGGTCGCGAGGTTCCCCCCGCTATAAGCGTACGACGCGTTCGGGAAAGCGAGAACCTTCTGGCAGGCTTCGAGCTGGGCCAGCGTCGTCGGCGGATTGGCCTTGTCGTATACATAATATCCCACGGCGCTTTTGAAGTCGCCGCCGTCATGCACGAAAACGAGATTCACCTCGTACGGGTTATCCGACTCGATATTGGTCTGCTTGTCGAACAACTCGGTCTTGTCCAGCGCCGGGACGGTATTGGGCAGCAGGTTCATCAGGTTATGGAACAACGAAGTGGGAACCGCGCCTTGCTCGGCCATTTTATAAAGGGGCACCCCGTCGTTGTCCCAGCCGTAGGTCCCGGCAGCCGGATCGCCCAGGATCTTCACCCCGGCGGGCGCCGAGCTGTTCGCGGCGCGCGAAAGGCCGCGGGAAACGCTACGCCCGGCGGTAGAAGAGCTCATGACCAGGTTGATCTGGTCGCCCTGCAACTCCACTTCGGCGATCTCGGGCACGTAATAGGTGTCGCTGCCGTATTCGGTATATATCCACACTTTGCCCGCGGCTTCGATATGCCGGGGCAGGACGGCCTTGAATTGCAGGTATCCCTTATCATCCGTGATCGCACGGTAGATCGGCTCCAGGGTCGTGGAGGTAGCCGGGGCAGGCATGACCAGGCCATTGGCGTCGACAGAATATTTCTCTCCTTCCACGCCTTTGAACTGGGCGCGGGTAAGCCCGTCCTTATTCACCTGGCTGGTCGGATTCTGGTCGTAGATCGAAAAACTCATCTGCCCGATGGGTTTCAGCTTCCCCTGGGCGTCTTTTTGGGAGCGGTAGTCCACCGTCACGGTGTACTCCTTTGTGGTCGCAAAGTCAAAGCTGTTGATCCGGTCGCTGATGTCGGGGTTGTCCGACGGGTGTTTCAGACAGCCGGTCAGGGCCGCTGAGACAGCGAAAATCGCCGATAATAAGATAACTTTTTTCATATGATTTTAGGTTGTATAATATTGATAACTATCTCTCCGCCGCAAATTTAGCACTTTATTTCATACAAAATCCGCAGTGCGCATGAAAAAACGGAAAAAATAAGCCTTTTATTTTATCACGTACAAACAGTTATGCGAAAAAACACAACAAAAAGCCCTCTTTTTTTATAACATCCCTGTCGGATGCCGGTTTAAAATCGTACATTTGCGCAACTATTATTCTAATCATACGGAATCATGGATTTCTTAGAAGGCATAAAATCTACGGCCAAGGCTAATCTGCGTCGCATCGTGCTGCCCGAAAGCGGCGACGAGCGCATCCTGAAAGCGGCCGACCGGATCATCGCCGAAGGGATCGCCCGCCCGGTGCTGATCGGCGCCCCGGACCAAATAGCGCATCTGGCTTCGGAGCTCTATCTGGAGAACCTCGGGCAGGCCGAGATCATCGACCCGGCCAATAACCCGCACGAACAGCGTTACATAGAGCTGATGCTGTCTCTGCGTGCGGCGAAGGGGCTTACTTTCGAGCAGGCCTCCGTGCTCGTGCACGATCCGCTGTACCTCGCTTCGGTGATGGTCAAGGCGGGCGACGCGGACGGCGAGGTGGCCGGGGCTGCCAATGCCACGGGCGACGTGTTGCGCCCCGCGTTCCAGTATGTGAAAACGCTGCCGGGCGTGAGCGTGGTCTCGGGGGTGTTCATCATGATCATGCCCGACAAGGTGTTCGGCCACGAAGGCACGCTGGTGTTCGCCGACTGCGCGGTGCATCCCGACCCGACGGCCGCCGAACTGGCCGAGATCGCCGTGATGACCGGCCGCACGACCCGTGCGATCGCCGGTTTCGAGCCGCGCATCGCCATGCTCAGCTTCTCGACCAAAGGCTCGGCCAAACACCCGATGGTGGACAAGGTGGTCGAAGCGACCGCACTGGCCCGCCAGATGGCCCCCGACCTGGTGATCGACGGCGAATTGCAGTCCGACGCGGCGATCGTCCCCGGCATCGGCGCCTCGAAAGCCCCGGGCAGTCCCGTGGCGGGCAAGGCCAACGTCCTGATATTCCCCACGCTTGAGTCGGGCAATATCGCCTATAAACTGGTCCAGCGTCTGGGCCGCGCCCAAGCCGTAGGCCCCATCCTGCAAGGCATGGCCGCCCCGATCAACGACCTCTCGCGCGGTTGCTCGGTCGAGGACATCGTCAATATGGTCGCCATCACCTCCTGTCAGGCCAACGCAAAATAATGTCTTTTTGTCATTCTGAACGCAGTGAAGAATGACAAAACAATTCATAATCCATAATTCATAATTCATAATTATATAATGGTAATTCTCGTTTTAAACTGCGGCAGCTCCTCTATCAAATACCAGGTCATCAGCATGGCCAAAGAGGGTCACTCGGTACTGGCCAAAGGCCTCGTGGAACGCATCGGTCTTCCGGACGCCGTGGTCACCCACAAACCGGCCGAGCGCCCCAAACACACCGCCGTACGCAACATCCCCGACCACTCGTCGGGCATCAACGTGATCATCGGCCTGCTCACGGACGAGCAGCAGGGGGTGATCTCCTCATTGTCCGAACTGAACGCCGTCGGGCACCGCGTGGCCCACGGGGGCGAATACTTCAGCAGCAGCGCCGTGGTCGACCGCACCGTGATCCAGCAGATCGAAAGCTGTTTCGAGTTGGCCCCGCTGCACAATCCGGCCAACTTGAAGGGGATCCTGTCGATCGACACCATCCTGCCGAACATCCCGCAGGTGGCCGTTTTCGACACCTCGTTCCACCAGACCATGCCGGCGAAAAGCTATCTCTACGCCCTGCCCTACTCCTATTACGAGGAGTTGCGCGTGCGCAAGTACGGCTTCCACGGCACGAGCCATAAATTCGTGGCGCTGAAAGCCTGCGAAATGGCCGGGATCGACTACGGGAAATCCCGGATCGTCACCTGCCACATCGGCAACGGCGCGTCGGTGACCGCCATCCTGAACGGCAAATCGTACGACACCTCGATGGGCTTCACTCCCGTCGACGGGCTGATCATGGGTACGCGCTGCGGGTCGATCGACCCCGGGGCGCTGCTCTACATCGCCGACAAGCAGGGTTTGAGCTTTGCAAAGACCAACGACCTGATCAACAAGCAGTCCGGCATGCTCGGCCTGACGGGCATCTCGTCCGACATGCGCGATATCGACACCCAGGCCGCGGCGGGCAACCAGCGCGCGCAATTGGCCCTGGAGATGTACTACGAACGCGTGAAGAAATTCGTGGGCGCGTACGCCGCCGCGATGGAAGGCCTCGACCTGTTGGTCTTCACGGGCGGCGTGGGCGAGAACGACCCCAACCTGCGCAGCTACGTCTGCCGCGGGATGGAGTTCATGGGCCTGCAATTCGACCCAGCGGCCAATGACGGGGTGCGCGGGACGGACAAGATCCTCTCCGCCACCGGTTCGAAAGTCACCGTGGCCGTGACGACGACGGACGAAGAGCTCGTTATCGCGACAGATACTTACAATTTAACGAAAAAACGATCCGAATAATTTGGGTTCGTTATATTTTCAAAGGAATTTCCTGCATTTGCGCAGGAAATTCCTTTTTTTATCCTTAACTTTATGCCACTAATTAAATAATAAAAATACTATGATCACGAAACTCGCTCAATTAGTCGACGCCGCCCGCGGACGCGGTCGCAAAAAACTCGTCGTGGCTTACGCCCAGGACCTTCACACGCTGGAAGCGGTGGACAATGCCGTGCGCGAAGGCCTCGTGGAGGCGATCCTGATCGGCAATCCCACCGAAATCCATGCGATCTGTAAAAAAGCGGGAATCGACGACAGCCGCTTTCAGATCATCGAGGGCGGCAGCGACGTGCAGTGCGTGGCCGACGCCGTGCGTATGGTCTCGTCGGGCGAGGCGGATATTCTGATGAAGGGCCTCGTGACCACCGACCGCTACATGCGCGGCATCCTCTCGAAAGAGTACGGCCTGCTGCCCCCGAAGGGCGTGCTGAGCCATGTGACGGTGGTCGAGATGCCCGCCTATCACAAATTGGTGACCGTGTCGGACGTGGCGGTGATCCCCTATCCCGACATCGCGCAGAAACAGGCCATGACGCGCTACCTGATCGAGACCGCCCGTACCGCATTGGGCATCGAGCGGCCGAAGGTGGCCTGCATCGCCCCGAGCGAGCAGATGCTGCCCGGCGTGGCGTCGAGCGTCGACGCGGCGATCATCGCCAAAATGGGCGACCGGGGACAGCTGGGCGACGCGCTGGTGGACGGCCCGCTGGCGCTGGACGTGGCGCTGTTCAAGGAGGTCGCCGAGACGAAGAAATTGCAGGGGAGCAGTGTAGCCGGCGACGCCGACTGCCTGCTCTTCCCCAACATAGACGCGGCGAACGTCTTTTTTAAAGCCTCGACCAAACTGTGCGGCGGGGAACTGGCGGCGATGGTCGCCGGGACGAAAGCGCCCTGCGTGCTCACCTCGCGCGGCGATTCGCGCGAATCGAAACTCTATTCGATCGCCCTGGCCTGCCTGAGCGCAAAATAATCAACTGCTTGTCATTCTGAACGCAGTGAAGAATCTTGGTCGGGCTGTGTTCAGAATATTCCGACCAAGATTCTTCACTGCGTTCAGAATGACAAAACACGCAAAACCGATGAAAATACTCGCCATCAATCCCGGCTCGACCTCCACGAAGATCGCCGTTTACAACGATCAAACCCCCATTTTGGAACTCTCGCTCGCACACAGCGCCGAGAGCCTGAAAGGCTATCCGACCGTCATGGCCCAGTTCGATTTCCGCAAGCAGGCCGTGCTCGACGCGCTGTTGCAGGCAGGCATCGACCCGGCCGGACTGGACGCCGTGATCGGGCGCGGAGGGCTTGTGAAGCCGATCCCTTCGGGGGTTTATCTTGTAAACGACGCCCTGCGCCGTGACTTGTTGGAAGGTGTGAGCGGCGAGCACGCATCGAACCTGGGCGGGCTGATCGCCGACAGCATCGCGCGTCCGGCGGGCATTCCGGCCTATATCGCCGACCCGGTGGTGGTGGACGAATTGCAGGATGTGGCGCGCGTGACGGGCCTGCCGCAGGTCGCGCGCGTGTCGATCTTCCACGCGCTGAACCAGAAGGCCGTGGCGCGTGAATATGCGGAGCGTATCGGCAAGCCTTATGAAGAGCTGAACCTGATCGTGGCCCACCTGGGCGGTGGTATCTCCGTAGGCGCACACCGGCAGGGCCAGGTCGTGGATGTGAACAACGCCTTGGACGGCGACGGGCCTTTCTCGCCCGAGCGTTCGGGATCGTTACCCACGGGCGGGCTCGTCTCGCTCTGTTATGATCCGGATTACAACGAGCAGCGCATCCGCAAGATGCTTTGCGGCCGCGGCGGCCTGGTGGCCCACCTGGGCACGAACAACATGAAGGAGGCCTTCGCGCTGGCGCAGACCGACCATCGCACGAAAACCGTGCTGGATGCCATGTTCTATAATATAGGTAAAGCCATCGGCTCGATGGCCGCCGTACTCGCGGGCAAGGTCGATGCGATCATCATCACGGGCGGCATCGCTCATAACCCGCCCGTGTGCGATTATATCACGAAGATGGTGTCGTTCATCGCCCCGGTCATCGTGCGCCCGGGGGAGAATGAATTGGAGGCATTGGCCACCAATGCGATACACGCTTTAGAGGGCAGCGTTCCTGTGAAGATTTACGAATAATTCCCGTTTTGTCATTCAGCGCGAAGCGAACCGACGCAGTCAGCGAGTGCAGAGGCCAAACGTATTTTTGTTTGGCCTATGTCGAGCGACGAGGAGGAAAACGAACGAATCTTTGTTCGTTCGTTAACAAATAGAATCTTGGTCGGAACTGCCTAAACAGTAAGACCAAGATTCTTCGCTTCGCTCTGAATGACAAATAGGCTATTAGCAGCGATCAAGATATCGTCCGAGCAGCACATCCATGTCGCGCTGCACCTCGGCCGCTTTTTCGCCGGCCGTACGGGCGAAATTATCGCTATCGTCGGCATAGATGATCGCCCGCGAGGAGTTGACCAGCAGGCCGCAGCGCGCGTTCATCCCGTAGCGCGCCACCTCTTCCAGGCTGCCGCCCTGCGCACCCACGCCAGGCACGAGCAGGAAATGATCGGGCACGATGCGCCGGATGCCTTCCAGCATCGCCGCCTGGGTCGCGCCCACCACGTACATCGTATTTTCCTCCGTACCCCACCCTTTCGTGGTTTCCAGCACCGCCTCGTAGAGTTTGCGGCCGTCGGCAAGGGTTTGCAGTTCGAAATCCGCCGCCCCCGGATTGGAGGTCAGCGCCAGGATCACGGACCAGTAACCCTCATATTTCAAAAAGGGCTTCACCGCGTCGCTGCCCATGTAGGGCGAAATAGTCACCGCATCGGCCAGCCCGGCGCTGAAGAATGCCCGGGCGTACATTTCCGCCGTGTTGCCGATATCGCCCCGCTTGGCATCGGCGATGATCAGCATGTCCGGATGATGCTCGCGAATATAGCGGCATGTGCGGGCGAAACTCTCCCAGCCAGCCACACCGTTCTCCTCGTAAAAGGCGAGGTTCGGCTTGAAAGCCACGGCATATCGCGCCGTAGCGTCGATGATCGCCTTATTGAATTCGAACTGCGGATCGGCCGCACCGGCCAGGCAGGCCGGGGTCTTCCGGATATCGGTATCGAGGCCTACGCAGAGAAAACTGCGTTTGCGGAGAATATTCTCAAAAAGTTGGGCAGATGTCATAACTATTTCATTTATTGTTTGTCATTCAGAGCGAAGCGAAGAATCTTGGTCGGAATTGTTTCGTCACAGTTTGACCAAGATTCTTCGCTTCGCTCTGAATGACAACATTGTAAAAATTACTCCTCGCTCGCCTTGAGCCGCTCGGCGTTCTCGGCCATCTGCAACTTGTCGATGAACTCCTGGATATCGCCGTCCATCACCGTCGGCAGGTTGTAGACCGTCAGGTTGATACGGTGGTCGGTGACGCGGCCCTGCGGGTAGTTGTAGGTACGGATCTTGGCGCTGCGGTCGCCCGTGGAGACCATCGTCTTGCGTTTTCCGGCGATCTCGTCGAGGTATTTCTGGTATTCGAGGTTGAAAATGCGGGTACGCAACTCCTCCAGGGCCTTGTCGAAGTTCTTGAGCTGCGATTTCTGGTCCTGGCACTGCACCACGATCCCCGTGGGCATGTGCGTCAGGCGGATGGCCGAATAAGTCGTGTTCACCGACTGTCCGCCGGGGCCCGACGCGCAGAAGGTATCCTTACGGATATCCTCCATTTTCAGGTCGATATCGAACTCCTCGGCCTCGGGCAACACGGCCACCGAAGCGGCCGAAGTATGGACGCGCCCCTGGGTCTCGGTCTGCGGCACGCGCTGTACGCGGTGGACGCCCGATTCGTATTTCAGCACGCCGTAAACGCCCTCGCCGCTCACCTTGAGCACCACCTCTTTATAACCGCCCGACGAACCCTCGCTCATCGAGTTGATCTCGTAGCGCCAGCCCCGTTTTTCGATGTATTTGATATACATGCGCAGCAGATCGCCCGCGAAGATGGCCGCCTCGTCGCCGCCCGTGCCGCCGCGGATCTCCAGGATGGCGTTCTTCGAGTCCTGCGGATCGCGCGGGATGAGCAGCAGTTTGATGTCCTCTTCCAGTTGCGCGGCCTTCGGCTCCAGGTCGGCGATCTCCTCGCGGGCCATTTCGCGCATCTCGTCGTCCTTCTCATGGGCCATCACGTTGCGCGCCTCCCGCAGGTTAGACACCACGGTACGGTAGCGGTCGGCCGCCTCGACGATGGGCTGCAACTCCTTATACTCCTTGTTGTAGGACACGAATCGCTTCATGTCGGCGATCACCTCGGGGTCGGTCATCTTCTGGCCGATCTCCTCGTATTTGAGTTTCAGGCCATCGAGCCTGGACAGTATGCTGTTCTCTTCCATAAGGATTTTTTCGTGGGTGCAAAGATAACGATTTTTCCCGGAAATTTCCGGGGATCAGCGAAAAACCGGATGCACGCCTAAAACGCGATCACCGCCATCACCGGATAGTGGTCCGACGGGGTCCGGGCGACGTATTTGGAAGCCTTCAATTCCGCGGGAGCGTCCTTCAGACTGGCCTGTACCGTCACGTCGGCCGGAGTCCAATAGATCTCGGTCAAAATGCCGTACCGGTTGACGGCGGTCGCCGGAGAGACAAATATATGGTCGATGCGGCTGGCGGTGTACGACAAAGGGTCGAAACTGTTGAACGTGCCGCCGGGCGCGAATTTCACCGGGGCCTCCCCGTAACAATCCTTCACCAGAGGCGAGGCGGCGAAGACTGCGTAGCTGTCGCTGGTCTGGTCGACGTTAAAGTCGCCGGTCAGGATCACGGGCGCCCCGGCGGCTATCTCTTTAACTTTTTCCAGGATCAGGCGGGCGCTCTGGCGGCGGGCTTCCACCCCGATATGATCGAAATGGGTATTGAAAAAGAAAAATACCTTACCTGTTTCGCGCTCGCGGAACTCACCCCATGAGCAGATGCGCGGCAGGGCGGCATCCCAACCTTTGTTGGGTTTATCGGTGAGGGTCGAGAGCCAGAACGTGTCGCCGCGCAGCAGATCCAACTTATCCGCGCGGTAAAAAATAGGCGAATATTCCCCTTTGGTCGCCCCGTCATCGCGCCCTACCCCGGTGTAACCGTAGCCGGGCAATCCGGCGAGCATGTCGTGCAACTGTTTATCGAGCACCTCCTGGGCGCCGAAAACATCGAACCCGTGCATGCGCACCTGCTCACAGATCAGCGGCAGGCGCACACTCCAGCCGTTGCCCGCCCGGTAGTCGCCCTGGTTTTCGTTACGGATGTTATAAGTGGCCACCGTGAGCGTCTGGGCCCCGGCCATGAGCGCCGCGGTGAACGCAAGAATAAACAACAAAGTCTTTTTCATGACCCGAAGGTAGTAAAATTTCCCTACATTTGTACGCATATGAACGCACCCGCCCACATTACCCTATCCGAACTTCTCGGCCGCATCAAACGCGAGTTGGAAGGGGCGTTGCCCCTGAGCTACTGGATCGTGGGCGAGGTGAGCGAGATCAAGGTGAATGCCTATTCAGGCCACTGTTACATGCAACTGGTCGAGAAAGGCGGCAGCCGCGAACAGGCGCAGGCGCAGGCATCGGCCGTGGCGTGGCGCTCCGCGTGGGGCAGCATCGCCGGGCATTTCCGCTCGGCGACCGGCAGCGACATCGCGCAGGGGATGAAACTGCTGCTGCGCGTGTCGGTCAGCTTCCATGAGCTGTACGGGCTCTCGCTCGTGGTCAGCGACATCGACCCCGCCTACACGCTCGGCGACGTAGAGCGCCAGCGCCAACAGACGATCCTCAGGCTGCGGCAGGAGGGCGTTTTCGAGATGAACCGCGAGCTGCCGTTGCCCGTGCCTTTGCAGCGCATCGCCGTGGTCTCGTCGCGCACGGCGGCCGGATACCAGGATTTCATGCGCGAGTTGGAGCGCAGCGATTTTCGTTTCGAACTGACGCTTTTCGAGGCGTTCATGCAGGGTGAGGCCGCGGAAAGCTCGATCGTCGCCGCACTCGATGCGATCGTCGAACGGATGGACGATTTCGACGCCGTGGTCATGATCCGCGGCGGGGGATCGCAGAGCGACCTGTCGTGCTTCAACGCCTACCGCCTGTGCGCCCACATTGCCCAGTTTCCCCTGCCTGTGATCACCGGCATCGGCCATGACAAGGATCGCAGCGTGGCGGATATGGTCGCCGCAGTAGAGCTCAAAACACCTACGGCCGTAGCGACGTATCTGGTGGAAGCCATGACAGAAGAATACGACTACCTCCGTGCAGCCGCCGACCGCGTAACACAATTCGCCACAGCCGTACTGGATACAGAAAAGCAACTTATGGCGCGCCGGGCCTCGGACCTGGCCCGCTGTACGACCGATATGGCCCGCACGGTGGAGCGCCGCCTGGGAATGATGGCCGCCGACCTGCGCTATCGCGGCGCGGCCCTGACGGAGCGGCGGCTGACCCGCCTGGAAAACTTAAAAAACTTGTTCGGGGAACGTACTCTGCGCGCAACCGAAGGACAACGCAACCGCCTGGAAGCCTTCGCAGGCCGCATCGGCGCGCACGATCCCGGGCGCATCACCGCCCTCGGTTTCGCCATCGTGCGCAGCGGCGGGAAGGCGGTCAGAAACGCCTCGCAACTCTCCCCCGGCGAGCAGGTGCAGATCACCCTCGCCAAAGGCGAGATCATCGCAAACGTTGAAAAAATCAAATAATATGGAGACAAAAGAGATCGGCTACAAAGAGGCCATCGCCGAGATCGAGGCGATCCTCAAACGCTTCGACAGCGAAGATTTCGACATCGACACCCTCGCCGCACAGGTCAAACGCGCCACGCAGCTGATCAAGCTCTGCCAGGCGAAACTCAAGAAGGCGGAAGAAGAGGTTCGGCAGGCGTTGGAATAAAGCGTTCTTTTTGTCATTCAGAGCGAAGCGAAGAATCTCGGTCTGGCTGTGTCGCAGCAATTCCGACCAAGATTCTTCGCTTTGCTCTGAATGACAGAAACTAACAATGCCATCCCGTCGGGATGGCATTGTTTTCAAAATCAGTCGGACACTTCTTTAATTATAGACAAACGCCCCCCAGGCGGTATTTGTGAAGTAATAATTATTCGCCGTGGAGTGGAAAGCGTTCGCGGGGATATAGGTACTGATCCCGCAGAAGGTATTCACCGCCACCCCGTTCTGATAACTATACATGATCGTAGGAGTGGTCGCCTTATACAACACCACCTGCGAGAGTGCCTGGTCGAAGGCGACCCGCAACGGGTCGGACGGCGAAGCGATCAGCTGGTGGACGAAATCCTCCAGATCGAACATACGGAACGGCGAACTCGTATCGAACCGCTGTACCTGCACTAACGACGTGGAGGTCATCGAGTTGATCTGCGCGCGATAGGTCGTCACGATCGGCTTCATGGCCGCCGCGAGCGCATCCAGCTTCGAGCAGTCGTACAAGCCGATGGTCGCGGTACGCATATAAGCATCCGGATCGGTCATGTAGGATTCATAGAACTTCCGGCAAACTTCCGCAAGGCGCGGCTCAGAGGCCATCAGATCGCCCACAATTTCTTTATACGGGAAACCCCGTTTGAGCACCTCGGCGGGCGAAGCGACGATCCAGCGAGCCTTGTTACGCAAGGCGTAGGCCACCTCCACCTGCCCCATGTTGCAGGCGTCGAAAAGGATGTAATCGAACTCGCCGTCGTGCAGCGCCCCGGCCATCTCGTAAAGCTCCATCCCGGTGCCCGCCCCCGCCTGCATCACGATACGCGTCAGGTGCGAACCGTCGGGACGGTCGTCTGAAACCGCCTTGGCCTTCAGCAGCCCGGCCGACATGCTCCAGGTCACCCCGCCGCGAGGCTGCCACCCGCTGGAGTGCGACCCGACGATGAGCGAGTAGCTGCGCCCGGGAGCCAGGCTCTTCGTATCCTCGATCACCTCGCGCAGAACCTGCGGAGAGACGGACGATCCCTGGTCCGGATAATATTTAAGCGTATCGACATAGCTTACCGAACCGGCGACCTTGATCTCCAACAACGCGGGCACCTTGCCGGGAATGGTGCGGTACACCACGATGCGCCCGTTGGCCAGGGCGGTACTGGAAGCACCGGCGAGCAGCCCCTTGACATTGGCCAGGGCGTATCCTTCCGAGCCGAGGTCGTTGTTCATCGCCAGGTAGACCAGCAGGGTTCGCTGGCCGTCGGACCGGGCCGGATTGATATACTGCGAGTCCTCCATCGACTGGTCGAAATCCTCGCAGCCGGTAAGCACGAACGCCGTGCAGAGTGCAAAAAGAAGCGTTAAACGTTTTATCATGGTCATTTTACAGTTATCCCGTTGATCTGGAAGCCGCGCGGGCCTTTCTGCGGCAGATTGTCGGGCTTATTCCAGTAGATGCGCCCGAAATCGAAAAAGAAACCCTTCACCCGCTCGTCCCGCTTGCCTATATCCACATATTCCACCGTGCGCGAGACCACCCGCCGGTTCACCGCCTGCACCTCCATCGAGGCGAGCACGTCCTCGGCATGGGCGAACGAGAGGATCCCCCAGGGCGAGCGTTCCGTGACGCCGTAGCCGGAATTTTTGATCGTTGCGAGTATCTTTTCCACCCGGATGGCATTGGTGCGCGCCGAGGCCGTATCGCCCAGAATCGTCTGTACGTAGGCCATCATATTGAGGTTGGTGGGGCTGAACGGATCGCGCGCCATACCCTTTTCGGCCAGCGCGATGATCCGGCGGCAGCCCGCGGAATCGGGTTCCGGCGTGCGGTCGATGATGGTCAGTATGTCGGCCGTGGTGTTGTCCGGCTCAAGCGGCTTGTACGTGGGCTGGAAGGCGTAACCGTAGTAAAGGTAGTGGTAATCGGCATCCGTGAGCGTCCGGTCGCCCTGCATGTAACGGGCCATCAGGAAGGGATAGTAATAAGGGGAGTCCTGGGTAAAAATCTCCTTCAGGATCGCCTCGTTGTCCGGGACGCGCAACGAACTTTTCTGCGCCCAAACGAAGGACGGCATCAGAAAAAGGAGGATCGCGATGGCTGTTTTTTTCATAATTTCTTCACGACGGTTCAGGGAATAAACGTAAAAACCGTCCTTAAATTGCCGCCGAGCGCAAAGTTAGCGCTTTTTTCTGAAATGGTGACGCTTCGACACCACCCGGCACTCATTTTGGCTCAATGTAAAAATCAGGCGAATTAAGAGTTGAAATTAATGTTCGTTTTTGGCCGACGGGCACAGGGCCTGTATCGCCTACGGGCGACCGTACTTTTTCCCTTGATGGAAAAAGTAGGCAAAAAGATCAAGGCGCCGCGCTCCCGGCTTACCCGCTTACGGGTTTTCGGGGGAGTCGGCCGGAAATGTTGGCTTCTGTCGTCGTTCGGCAAAGAACAAGCAAAAATACGCTTGTTCTCTGCGCTCTCTCCTAAGAAGGTTCCATTGCGCACAGGCCACATCGCACGCCTCCGCTGCCGCTCCGGCCTCCCATTCCAGTTTCCGTCCTTGGTCCCCCGAAAACCCTGGCGGGTCCCAAGCCTCCCGCTTAATGGCGCCGGGCCACCGCACTTTGGCGTCCGCACCAGGCCAACGCACCCCCCGCCTGCGGCTACCAACGGTCTTCTCGCGTCATGTCGAGCGTTAGTCGAGACATCTCAAACAGGCTGGCCGAGCCCGTAGGGGCACCCCTTGTGGGTGCCCAAATAAAATCAACGTTTATTCCAACCCTTAATTCGCATAAATCAGGCAAAGATCATAACCCTGCCTGTTGCCCCTATCGTTTTTGTCGTCCTGAACGCAGCGAAGGATCTCAAAAAGACTGCCTGAGATCCTTCACTCCCGTTCAGGATGACAAAAACACGGAGCGACACTATTTTTCCCAGTTATCCGTACGGAAAGGATAAGCGGCCAGGCCGAACGTGTCGGTCAGGTTGGCCTCCATGTAGTTGCGGAAGCAGTAGCGTACGGCCACGGGCTTGGGCACCGACTTCGATGTGAGCTGCACGACATGCTGCCCGTTGACGATCCGGGCCTCGGCCGGATAGAATTTACGGTCCGCACCCGCGAGCTCGAAACCGAGCACCGGCTGATTCTGGGGCGAAAGCGCGCGGGAAGCCCCCGTGAAGGTCACCTTAGCCGTCCCACCCTGGAATTCAACGCTTTTATAGACGGGCCCCTGTACGGACAGCCCCTTCACGCCATAGGTCTTCACGAGCGCCTGCAGGGCGAGCCTCTGCCCGACCACATCCTTCTTCGGCGGGTGGATGCAGAACTCATCGCCTATGTCCGAAGTGGCGGCCATCCCCGAGTAGGGAATCAGGCTGAGGGCATTGTATTGCGCTTCGACCAGGTAGCCGAGCGTGAAGTCATCTTTTTTATCATAGAAATAAGGAGCGATCTGCACGTAATAGAACGGCATTTTGTCGTTGCCCCACGCCTGCCTCCACAACTGAACCATCGCGGCCATTTCCTGCGCATAGATCTGGTAGGCGTTGCGGTTGGCCTCGCCCTGGTACCACAAGAAACCACGGGCGGTGTAGTTGCGCAGCGGCCAGATCATCCCGTTATAAAGTCCGCAGGGAGAGCGGTGCTCCGTGTAACGTTTTTGCATATCCGCCATCGTGACCCCTTCAATGGAAGTAAGGGCCGCCTCGTCCATCCAGGCTTCGATCGGCGTGCCCCCATAGCTGGTCGCGATGATCCCCACGGGAACGCCCAGCACGTCGGTGATGTAGCGGGCGAAAAAATAGGCCGCCGCCGAGACCGGGGCCACAGCGGCCGGTTCGGACACATTCCATTTGGCTTCGCCGTTAAAATTCTCCTGCGGTTCGGGGCTGGGGTTGCGCGGCATGGTGAACATGTGGATGCGATCCCGGTATTTCGACGCGCCCAGGATGGTTTCCAGGGAGTTGGCGACGGGTTGGCCCGTATTGCCCTGCACGCCCATTTCCATATTGGATTGCCCGGAGCAGACCCACACCTCGCCGATCATCACATTGCTGAGCGTGACCGGTTCGCCGTCCGAAATTTTCAGCGTGTAAGGGCCCCCGGCTTCGGGCGTGGCCACCTTGACCAGCCAACTACCGTCCGCGGCCGCCTTGGTCGTGTAGCTCTTATCGTCCCATGAGGTGGTCACGGTCACGGTTTTCCCGGCGTCGGCCCACCCCCAGACGCTCGCCTTGGCCTGCTGTTGCAACACCATGTTGTCGCTCATCAGCACATGCAATTTCACTTTCGCCGTACCGACCGTAGCGGAGAGCACGAAAGCGGAAAGGATTAACAGGATTTTTTTCATTGCCATTTATTTGAATTGGTTAGTCGTGTCAAATGGATTGCGAAAAAGCGACCAGTCCCGCCAGATGGCGTTTCATCACCTCCTCGGCCTGCTGCGGGTCGCGGCCTGCGATGCAGCGGATCATCTCCTGATGTTCGTCGATCACTTTCTGATCGGGTTCGGCGCACGCGCGGTTATAGTGGTAATGGCGCAGGATATCGGGGGTGATGGTGAGCAGCATCGAGCAGAGCACGTTGTTTTGGCTGGCCCGGGCGATGGCGCGGTGGAAGATGAAATCTTTTTCCACGCGCTGCGGCGAGTTGAAATGGGCAAGGAAATCTTCCATCGCCGCCCGGATCTCGGTCAGTTCGTCCTCCGTGCGGTTCAGGGCGCAAAGGCGGATCGAATTGATCTCCAGGATCACACGCATCTCGACCAACGAACGGAAATCGTATCCATCGATCTTCAGCACGTCGGCGATCAGGTTCTGGAGCGAGTCGACCTTCATCGTGGCGATGACCGAACCGCTCTGCGGGAAGGTCTTCACGATGCCGTAAAATTCCAGTTTCTGCAACGCCTGGCGCACATGGGTACGGCCCACGCCGAACATCTCGGAGAGTTTGCGCTCGGCCGGCAAGCGGCTGCCGGGCTGCAATTCGCCGCCCGAGAGCATGCCCTTGATGCGGTGGATCACCTCGTCCGCAGGGTTATTTAAATTCGATTCGGGTAACATCGGGATGATAAAGTCGGTACAAATTTAGAACAATAACCAATTAAACCAATCTTCCCGGAGCGGTTTTTTTCAAATAAACGGAATCCGTCTACCGCATCCGGTCCGTCATGTCGGGATGACAAAAAAAAAGCGGCCGCATCAGCGGCCGCCCCCTCATAACGATCCTTACGGATCAATAATTCTTCTTCATCGGCTCAAAGTAGGCCTGCGGATGCGCGCAGGAGGGGCACAGATCGGGAGCCTCTTCGCTCGTGTGCACATAACCGCAGTTGCGGCACTGCCACTCGATCGGCTCGTCGCGCTCGAACACCTTGCCGGCCTCGACGCGGGCGAGCAAAGCGCGGTAACGCTTCTCATGCTCGTTCTCCACCTCGGCGATGTGGCGCCATACGGCCGCGATCTCGGGGAAGCCCTCTTTTTCGGCTACCTCCGCGAAAGCGGGATAAAGTTCGCCCCACTCCTCATGCTCGCCTGCGGCCGCTTCCGCGAGGTTCTCTTTGGTCGTGCCGATGCGCCCGGCGGGATAGCTGGCCGTGATCTCTACCATGCCCCCTTCGAGGAATTTGAAGAAACGCTTGGCGTGCTCCTTTTCCTGCTCGGCGGTCTCCAGGAATACGCCCGAGATCTGCTCGAAGCCCTCTTTCTTGGCCACGCTGGCGAAGAAGGTATAACGGTTACGCGCCTGGGACTCCCCGGCGAATGATTTCAGAAGGTTTTTTTCGGTTTCGGTTCCTTTTACGCTCTTTTTCATAACTTTTATATGGATTGGTTGATTTTCCGGTTCCATACAAAGCTACAAATTATCTGCCGGAATTGCCAAGGAAGCGCGATCATTTGTTTTTATTCCGCCATAAGGTAAATTTATAGTACCTTTGTGGCAACGTTTTTCATTCCGTTCGGAGCGCCGGACATCCATCTGAACGGGGTCGAGGGGAAACGGTAAATTTTTGCTACTTTTGCGCGACATTTAAAAATATCATGGCAGACGAAAAGATTATTTTTTCCATGGTGGGCGTCAGCAAGACCTTCACCAACCAAAAGAAAGTATTGAGCGACATATATCTGTCCTTCTTCTACGGTGCGAAGATCGGCATCATCGGCCTAAACGGCTCGGGTAAATCGACCCTGATGAAGATCATCGCCGGGGTGGAGAAGAATTTCCAGGGCGAGGTGGTCTTCTCGCCCGGTTATTCGGTCGGCTATCTGGAACAGGAGCCCAAACTTGACGACACGATGACCGTCAAGGAGATCGTTCAGGAGGGTTGAGCCGACGTGATCGCCCTGCTGAAAGAGTACGAGCAGGTGAACGAGCGGTTCATGGAGCCGATGGACGACGAGCAGATGGCCAAGCTGATCGAGCGCCAGGGTGAGTTGACCGAGCAGATCGACCAGGTGAACGGCTGGGAGATCGACAGCGTGCTGGAACGCGCGATGGACGCCCTGCGCTGCCCCGAACCGGACGAGCCGATCAAACATCTTTCGGGCGGTGAGCGCCGCCGCGTGGCCCTCTGCCGCCTGCTGCTGCAACAGCCCGACGTGCTGTTGCTGGACGAGCCGACCAACCACCTGGACGCCGAGAGCGTCGAGTGGCTGGAGCAACACCTGCAACAATATAAAGGTACGGTGATCGCCATCACCCACGACCGTTATTTCCTGGACAACGTAGCCGGGTGGATTCTGGAACTCGACCGCGGCGAGGGGATTCCCTGGAAGGGCAACTACTCCGGTTGGCTGGAGCAGAAGGCCAAACGGCTGGAAATGGAGGAGAAACAGGAATCCAAGCGCCGCAAAACGCTGGAGCGCGAGTTGGAATGGGTGCGCATGGGCGCCAAGGCCCGCCACGCCAAGAGCAAGGCGCGTCTGGCCGCCTACGACCGCATGCTCAACGAGGACAGCAAACAGAAAGAGGAAAAACTCGAAATATTCATTCCCAACGGGCCCCGCCTGGGCGATGTAGTGATCGAAGCGCGCAATGTAAGCAAGGGGTTCGGCGACCGACTGCTTTACGAGAAATTAAATTTCACGCTGCCGCCCGCCGGGATCGTGGGGATCATCGGGCCGAACGGCGCCGGGAAGACGACGCTTTTCCGTATGATCATGGGAATCGAGAAACCGACCGCCGGGGACTTCAAAGTCGGTGAAACTGTGAAACTTGCGTATGTCGATCAGCAGCACTCATCGATCGACCCGGAAAAGAGTGTCTATGAAGTGATTTCACAGAACAGCGACATCATTACTTTAGGTAACCGAAGCATCAATTCGCGCGCCTATGTGGCCCGTTTCAACTTCACCGGCGCCGACCAGGAGAAGAAATGCGGCATGCTTTCGGGCGGCGAGCGCAACCGCCTCCATTTGGCCCTGGCGTTGAAGGAGGAAGGTAATGTATTGCTTCTGGACGAACCGACCAACGACATCGACGTCAATACGTTACGCGCATTAGAGGAAGGCCTCGAAAACTTCGCCGGATGCGCCGTGGTGATCTCGCACGACCGCTGGTTCCTGGATCGCGTGGCGACTCACATCCTTTCGTTCGAAGGCGACTCGCAAGTGGCTTTCTTCGAAGGCGGTTACAGCGAGTACGAGGAGCATAAAAAACGCCTCGGGGATACCACGCCGCACCGCGTGAAATACAAGAAACTCGTTGAATAATTATGAATTATGGATTATGAATTATGAATTGCCTGCCGGAAGACGGGCGACGAATAATTTGCAGGATCAGATAATTCATAACCCATAATTCATAATTCATAATTTATTTTCACAAATGGCAATACAAAAACCCTCCATACCCAAAGGCACGCGCGACTTTTCCCCAGCGGAGATGATCCGCCGCAACTACATGTTCGACACCATCCGCGAAGTTTTCCGCGCACACGGGTTTCTGCCTTTGGAAACCCCGGCCATGGAAAACCTATCCACGCTGATGGGGAAGTATGGTGAAGAGGGGGATAAGTTGCTGTTTAAGATATTGAATTCCGGAGATTTCACAGACGGCATATCACCTGACGCGTTAGGTTCTCCCGCCACGCTTGCCGCCCGGATTTGCGAAAAAGGATTGCGCTATGACCTGACCGTTCCCTTCGCCCGCTACGTGGTCATGCACCAGAACGACATCGCTTTCCCCTTCCGCCGTTACCAGATGCAACCCGTCTGGCGTGCCGACCGGCCGCAGAAAGGCCGCTATCGCGAATTCTACCAGTGCGACGTGGACATCATCGGCAGCCGCAGCATGGTCAACGAGGCCGAATTGGTGCAGATCGTCGAGGCCGTTTTCAGCGAACTGGGGATTAATGTAACGCTCAAGATTAACAACCGTAAAATCCTCTACGCCATTGCCGAAACGATCGGCCATGCCGACAAGATGATCGACATTACGGTCGCTATCGACAAACTCGACAAGATCGGCATGGACGCGGTTTGCGAAGAACTTTCGGCAAAAGGCATCGAACAAGAGGCCATTGGCAAACTTAAACCGATACTCGAATTAAGCGGAGATAACAAACAAAAATTAAATAAATTAAAAGCTGTTATCTTTTCCTCAGAAACGGGCCTAAAAGGCATCGCCGAAATGGAAACCCTGCTGGGTTACATCGAGGCGCTCGGCATTCAACTGGACATCGAGATAGACCTCGCCCTCGCCCGCGGATTGAATTATTACACAGGCGCTATCTTTGAAGTCAAAGCCAAAGATTACGCCATCGGAAGCATCTGCGGCGGCGGCCGTTACGATGACCTGACGGGTATTTTCGGTCTGCCGGACACCTCGGGCGTGGGTATCTCTTTCGGCGCAGACCGCATTTACGACGTGATGTGCGGCCTGGAGCTGTTTCCCGCGGACGCGCAACTCGCCACGCAACTGATCTTTATCAATTTCGGCGACGAAGAAGAGATCGCCTCGATGCGCCTGGTTTCGCAGTTACGCAAAAAGGGCACAGTTTGTGAGATATACCCCGACGCGGCCAAGATGAAAAAGCAGATGGATTACGCCAACCGGCGCGCCATCCCATACGTGGCGATCATCGGCGGCGAAGAGCTGGCCCAGGGCCGCGCAACGATCAAGAACATGGCCACAGGCGAGCAGCGAAGCATCCCGTTCGGAGAGATCGCCGCCAGCCTGGCCGAATAACGAGTCGAAAATGAAAAGATTCCTCACCACCCTCGCCCTCGCCTGCGCCGTCCTGGCTTCCAGCGCGCAACTCTCGATTCTACAACAGCTTACCGGCAAGCCGTCTGCGAACGACCCGTCACAGCAACTGCAGAAATTCAACCAGTTCTACCGTTACCTGAACGCCTCGTACGTCGACACGATCAACAACGAACAGCTGATCGAGGCGGCCATCGTCGAGGTGCTGGCCCAGTTGGACCCCCACTCCGCCTACGTCCCGGCCGAGGATATGAAACAGGTGAACGAGTCGTTCGAAGGCAGTTTCAGCGGCATCGGCGTGGAGTTCAACGTACTGAAAGACACGCTGATCGTCGTGAACACGATCACCGGCGGCCCAGCCGAGAAGGTAGGCGTAATGCCTAACGACCGCATCGTGGAGATCGACGAGCAGGCCGTCATCGGCATCAAACGCGAGGAAGTACCCAAGAAACTGCGCGGCCCGAAAGGTACGGTGGTCGAGATCAAAGTGGTGCGTCACGGCGAGCAGGGCCTGCTCTCGTTCCGCATCGTGCGCGACAACATTCCGATCAACTCGGTCGACGCGACTTACTTGCTCGCGCCTAAAGTGGGCTATATCAAGGTCAACCGCTTCGCCCAGACCACGATAACCGAAATGAACGAAGCGCTCGACAAGCTGGGCGCCATCGAATCGCTGGTGCTCGACCTGGGCGGCAACGGCGGCGGATTGCTGAACCAGGCGGTGGATATGAGCGCGCTGTTCCTGCCGAAAAATTCGGTCGTCGTCTCCACCGAAGGGCGCGTCATACCCCCTGAAAATTTCGCCACGCGGACGAACGGACGCTTCATGAAGGGCCGCCTGATCGTGCTGATCGACGAGTCGTCGGCCTCGGCCAGCGAGATCGTTTCGGGCGCGATCCAGGATTGGGACCGAGGCCTCGTCGTCGGCCGCCGCAGCTTCGGCAAGGGGCTTGTACAGAGGCAATTCCCGCTGATCGACGGCTCGGCCGTGCGGATCACCGTCGCCCATTACCACACCCCCACCGGCCGCGACATCCAGCGTCCCTACCAGATGGGCCACGCGAAGGAGTATTACGAATCCTTCCTCGACCGTTTCGACCAGCGCGCCCTGGATAGCATCCCAGGCACCGACTCGCTCAAATACGTGACCCTCAATAAAAAACGTACCGTATACGGTGGCGGGGGCATCTACCCAGACGTGTTCGTCGCGGCCGACACGACCGGCTATTCGAAGTACTGGGCGCAACTCGTCCGGCGCGGGGTGATCAACGAATTCGTGATCGAATATATGGATCAGAACCGCATCCGGCTTGAGAGCGCATATCCCAATTTCGATACCTTCCTGAAGAATTACGTGGTCGACCAGGCCATATTCGACCAGCTGGCCGCCCTGGGCGAAAAACGCGAAGTGGCGCCCGATCCGGAAGGCCTGGCCGTCTCGCGCGAAAAACTGGGATTGCAACTCAAGGCGCTCGTCGCCCAAAAACTGTGGGGGATGACCGAATACTATCGCGTCTTCAATACGGATAATCCGGAAGTGAAGGAAGCGCTGCGGATTCTTGAAAATTGGCATAAATACGCAGCAGCAATACTTTGAGAGGCGGAAGAAGGGTGAAATATTGTAGCATTGACACTTATTCAGACAATTTTCTGACGGCCAAATGCTTGCAAATACGAAATTTTCGTTATTTTTGTTCAATGCACCCTAACCTAACGATCAAACGATTAAACTATGACAGATTTCGACCTCAGGAAAGACGCGGATGAGGGGGGGGAGGAAGTCTATTCCAGGCCTGTGCGGGCCGGGCGTAGGACTTATTTTTTCGATGTGAAGGCGACGCGTAACGACGATTATTACCTAACGATCACCGAAAGCCGCAAGAAACAGGGCAAAGACGGGGCGTTCTTTTTCGACAAACACAAGATATACCTTTACAAGGAGGATTTCGCGAAATTCGCCGAAGGATTGGAGGATGCCATCGGGTACATCAAGCAGCACAAGCCTTATTTCTTCGAAACGGAAGGGGCAGGCGTAAGCCCGACCATTGACGAATTCGACAAACTGTAAAAGTTACTTACTGAATAAATTAGATATAAGCCGGCCGGAATGCCGGCTTTGTCTTTCCGGATAAAAGCGCATGACAGCCATTGCGATATGAAAAAATACGGACTCATCGGCTACCCGCTCGGACACTCCTTTTCGGAACGCTGGTTCCGCGAGAAATTCGCGCGGGAAGGGATCATGGATTGCAGCTATACGGCCATGCCGATAGCCCACATCGGGATGCTGCCGGAATTACTGGCCGCGAATCCCGGTCTGCGGGGGCTGAATGTGACCATTCCCTACAAGGAGGCGGTCATGCCCTATCTGACCCGGCTGGACGATGAGGCGCGCCAGGTAGGCGCGGTGAATTGCGTTAAAATCGAGAATGGAGAGTTGACCGGATACAACACGGACGTTTACGGTTTTCGTCGTTCGTTGCTCGGGCTGATCGGCGACCAAAGGCCCGATGCGCTCGTGCTGGGCAGCGGCGGGGCGGCGAAAGCGGTGGCCCACGTGCTACGGGGGCTGGGAATGGCTTATCGGATCGTTTCGCGGCGGAAGAGCGGCGAAGGGCTTGCCTATGATGAACTGACCACAGAGGTCATCGCCCGCCACCCGCTGATCGTCAACACGACGCCGCTGGGGACCTATCCCGCCGTGGACGGGTGCCCCGCCCTACCCTATGACGGGATCGGCGCCGGACACTTCCTGTATGACCTGGTCTACAATCCGCCCTTGACGCGCTTTCTTGCGCAGGGCGCGGAGCGCGGGGCGGCTACGATGAACGGGGAACGCATGCTGGTCGGCCAGGCCGAGCGATCGTGGGAAATATGGTTAGCGGAGGCCGGAAATCTCGACCGATAATCCGACCCGTAGGCACCCCTCGCGAGTGCCTTTCCAAGGACACACAAGGGCACCCGCAAGGGGTGCCCCTACATTCAAGCCAACGCGCACGCGTCATCCGAGCGAGCGAAGCGACGAGGGACCTTCCATTTATATTAGGAAGGTCCCTCGTCGCTCGCTCGGGATGACATTGATTGCGCAAGAAGCGCAAACAGTCTCAAAGCATTATTTCACATAGATCCTGCTCACGCTGCTCCACTCCTCGCAAGGCTTGATCGCCTTGAATCCGGTCACGGCTGCGGGCAAATCGAGATTCGGCGCATTGATCGCCCACGACTGCGGCTCGGGGCAGACCCAGGGCACGCTACCGCCGTTATTCCACAGCGTCCAGTGCTTCATCTTCTCGTCCACCTGATAATAAACAGTGCGTCCGCTGGCTGTATCGGTCAGGATCGCCCCGCTGTAAGGAGCGCCGTCGACCATCAACGGCTCGTCCGTGAACGCGCTTTCGACCGGTTCCCCTATGGGACAAACCCCGCCTTCGCTGCGCAATAAAGCCTCCGCTTCGGTCAGCGGCAAGAGTTTCCCTGTCGGCAGCGTGCGATCCGACGAAAGCTCCCAGCGTTGCCCCACCGAGAGGCGCAGCCGGTAATCGCTCCCCTTCCCTTCCGCCGTAAAAGGCACATTGAGCGGCGTGTGGTACCCCACCCCGACCGGCATATCCTCATCGCTGAGGTTACGGAAAGCCACCGCATGCTCAAGTCCCTGAGCCGAAAGCGTAAAGTGCATCACGCATTCGAACGCATGGGGAAAGTCCTTGTAAATCGCATCGTTGGCCGCGTTGGAAAAGTAAACGGCGTCGATCTCAACCCACTCCCCGCCGTCATGACACGAAGCGACCGTGAACGGCAGGCCCTTGATGATCCCGTGGTGGTAGTTGTTCTGCGCGGGAATCGTGATCGGAAACTGGTACGTCCGCCCACCGAAGGCGTATCGCCCGTCCCCGATGCGGTTGGGCGGAAAAAGCAACGGCAGGCCGAAGATCTGCGGACGGCTAAGAAACGTCTCCATATCGTCCGCCGTGGGCGTACGCAGAACCTCTATACCGGTAGCGGCATGGCGCAGGCGCACGAGGTTCGCCCCCATGGAAGGGATAAGCAACGCCTCATACCCGCCGGCAGCGAACTCCACCGCCTGCAGTCCGTTCCAGACGACCGACCGGATCACAGCAGGTTGTTTATTTTCTCCTGCAAGGCCGCTTTGGTCGTGGCTCCCACCTGACGGTCCACGATCTCGCCGCCTTTAAGGAAGATCAGGGTCGGGATGTTGCGGATACCGTACTTGATCGCCACCGCATCGTTCTCATCCACATCGCATTTACCGACGACCACCCGGCCTTCGTACTCCGTAGCCAGTTCATCTACAAAAGGAGCGATCGTACGACAGGGGCCGCACCACTCCGCCCAGAAATCCACCACGACGGGCTTGCCGCCGGCGATCACCTCTTCGAGGTTCTCGTTCGTAATTTTAAAAGCCATAATTCCAGTGATTTATATGATTAATTAATGTTTTTAGAAAACTATTGTCATTCTGAGCGCAGCGAAGAATCTCAGAATAGCTGTCTGAGATTCTTCGCTTCGCTCAGAATGACAAACAGATAAAACCATCACCCCCCTACATCAGCGTATAACGCAACTCGTTCTCCTCAAAAAAATCGATCAGCTCCTTGCTCAGCGCCACCCGCCGTGTGCGCGAGAAAAGCCCCACAGACACCTCCGACTCCGGATCGACCACACGGGCCCGCAGCAAGATTTTGCCTTTGGACTCATTGATCACTTCCGACAGGTCGTCGATCAATCCTTCCGTCAGGTCGTTGACGTTCAGTGAAAGGCTCATCTCCTTGACCAGCGTTTCACGCGCCTCGGCCAGTTGCATCATCGAGGTGATCTTCGCCTCCAGCTCTTTCGAATCGCGGAAAGGCTTCACCTGTATCTTACCCCGGATCAGCAAAAAGTAGTCCGGGAACATGAATTTGCGGAAATTCTCGTAATCCTTATCGAAAAGCGCGAATTGGTGCGACCCGCTGTAATCCTCGATCGTGAAACGGCCGAAAGGCTTGCCCGTCTTGGTCATCAGGTTCTGCACCGAGGTCACCACACCAGCCACCGCGAAATCGCGCCCGGCGATCTCTTCCAGATTCTCCAACTCGGTGAGTTGCATACTGGTGAAGTTGCGGATGATGATCGAATATTCGTCCAGCGGGTGCGACGAAAGGTACATGCCGATCACCTCGCGCTCACGGTTGAGCAGCTCCAATTGCGTCCATTCGTCGCCCGACGGCGGCTGCGGCTTCTGGATCTCCCCACCGCCGCCCATGCCCCCGAAGAGGCTTTGCTGCGCGTTGTCGCGCTCGTTCTGCACCCGGCTGCCGTAACGTACAAGCTGCTCCAGGAAATTCCCATCCCCTTCCCGGCCCGGTTCCGCGGTAAAGAAACGGCTGCGCGCAAATCCGGCGATGGAATCCAGCGCTCCCGCCAGGGCAAGGCTTTCGAGCGTCTTCTTATTGGCAGCCTGCAAGTTGATCCGCTCCATGAAATCATAGATCGACTTGAAGCGTCCGTTGGCCTTCCGTTCGGCGATGATCGACTCCACAGCCGCCCCGCCGACCCCCTTCACCGCCGCCAGCCCGAACCGGATATTCCCCTCGGTATCGGCGGCGAATTTCAGGAAACTCTCGTTCACGTCGGGCCCGAGCACCGAGATCCCCATACGGCGGCTCTCGTCCATAAAGAAACTGATCTTCTTGATATCCGAGAGGTTGCGGCTCAGCAGGGCCGCCATGTAAGCCGACGGGTAATGCGCTTTCAGCCAGGCCGTCTGATAAGAAACATAGGCGTAGCAGGTCGAGTGCGACTTATTGAAGGCGTACTCGGCGAACGTCTCCCAGTCGCCCCATATCTTTTCGCAGGTCTTCGGGTCGTGGCCGCGCTCGGTCGCCCCCTCTATGAACTGCGGCTTGAGGCTGTCCAGCGTCGAGCGGATCTTCTTACCCATTGCCTTTCGCAGCGTGTCGGCCTGGCCGCCCGTGAAGCCGCCCAACTTCTGCGACAGAAGCATCACCTGTTCCTGATAGACCGTAATCCCGTACGTATCCAACAGGTTCTCTTCCATATCGGCCACGTCATAGGTCACCTTCTCGCGTCCGTGCTTGCGCTCGATAAACGATGGAATGTACTCCATCGGGCCCGGACGGTAGAGGGCGTTCATGGCGATCAGGTCCTCGAAGCGGTTGGGCTTCAGGTTGCGCAGGTGCTTTTTCATCCCCGGCGACTCGAACTGGAACAGGCCCGTGGTATCGCCCCGGCTGTACAATTCATAGGTCAGCGCATCGTCCAGCGGGATGGCGTCGATGTCGATCTCCTCCCCGTAGATATCGCGGATGTTCTCGACGGCGTCTTTGATGATCGAGAGGGTTTTCAGCCCGAGGAAGTCCATCTTGATCAGACCCACATCCTCGACCAGCTTGCCTTCGAACTGCACGACGTTGACGTACTTTTCCTCCTTGTCCTTACCCCCCTCGGCGTTCTTGTCCTTCGCCACGGCGATCGGGGCGAACTCTTCCAGGTCGTCCTGCCCGATGATCACCCCGCAGGCGTGCACGCCCGTCTGGCGGATCGAGCCCTCCAGTTTTTCAGCGTAAAGAAGCGTTTCGCGGATCAGCGGGTTGTTCGACTCCTTCTCCCGGGCCAGCTCGGGCACCTCTTTAAACGCCTTGGCGAAACTCACGCCGGGCTTTTCCGGCACCAGTTTGGCAAGGCGGTCACTCTCGCTGAGCGAAAGCTTCTGCACGCGCGCCACGTCACGGATCGCCATCTTCGGGGCCATCGACCCGAAGGTGATGATCTGCGCCACACGCTTGCGGCCGTATTTTTCGGTCACGTATTTGAGCACCAGGTCGCGCCCGTCCTCGTCGAAGTCGATGTCCACATCCGGCAGCGAGATACGGTCCGGATTCAGGAAACGCTCGAACAGCAGGTCGTACTTGATCGGGTCTATATTCGTAATTTTCAGCGCGTAGGCCACCACGGAGCCGGCAGCCGACCCACGGCCCGGCCCCACCGAAACACCCATCTCACGCGCGGCGCGGATGAAGTCCCAGACGATCAGGAAGTACCCCGGAAAACCCATCCACTCGATCGTGCGCAACTCATATTCCATGCGCTCGCGCACGTTATCCGGCAGCGGCGAGCCGTAACGCCGCTCGGCCCCTATATTCGAGATATATTCCAGGTAACGAAACTGCATCGCGATGGTCTTCTGCTCGACCATATCCGCATCGTTGCCGTGCGCGGCGATCACCTCGTCGAGCGTAGCCGCCGCTTCGATCTCGGCGCGCAGTTTCTCACTGGTGACCTTTTTCAGATACGTCTCTTTCAGTTTATCTTCCGGCACGACGAAATCCCCGGGCAGCGGAAAATTGGGCATCAGCGGTTTACGCTTGAGCGAGTACTCCTCGACCTTATCGGCGATCTCCAGCGTCGTGGCCAACGCCTCGGGATGTTCGGGGAAAAGCGCGAGCATCTGATCATAGCTTTTCAGATACTCCTGCGTAGTATAGCGCATGCGCGTCGGATCGTCCATATCGCGTCCCGTACTGAGGCAAATCAGCCGGTCATGCGCCGGGGCGTCCTCCGCGAGTATAAAATGGACGTCGTTCGAGGCGATATACTTCACATTGTGCTTTGCGGCCAGTTCCAGGATCGCCTTGTTGACAACCTTCTGGTTCTGATACACATCGAGGTCTTTCTTGGGATCGCCCGAAGGATGCAGCTGCATTTCCAGGTAGTAATCCTCCCCGAAAATCTCCTTGAATTCCTCAATTATACGGCCTGCGCCCTCCATGTCGCCGCGCATGATCGCCTGCGGTAACTCACCCCCCAGGCAGGCCGACGAGCAGATCAGCCCGCCGCCGTATTTGCGCAGCAACTCCTTGTCGATACGCGGTTTATAGTAAAATCCCTCCATCCAGGAGTACGACACGATCTTCACCAGATTGTGATACCCCTCAAGGTTCTTGGCCAGCAGCACCAGGTGGTCGCCGGCCTTCTCATCCTTATCCTTCTCGAAACGGTTCTTCACCACATAGACCTCGCAACCCAGGATCGCCTTGACCCCTTCTTTATGCGCGGCGTCATGGAATTCCTTGGCACCAAACATATTGCCATGATCCGTAATGGCGATGGCGGGCATTTCCAACTCTTTGGCACGCTTGACGAGGGCTTTCACCGCCGAGGCGCCGTCGAGGATCGAATATTGCGTATGTACGTGAAGATGAACAAATTGAGACATCGACAAAAACTCCTTTCTTTATTTGAACAAAGATACGAATATTCCGCGGGGGTTACGGTACGCAGTTTGTAAGTTATCAATAAACTATCTACAATTTTCCGTTTTGTTTTTAGCTTAAAAATTCATTATATTTGAATAAGAAAAACCACACAGCCATGGATGAAAGTAAAATCGTTACCATCAGAAAATTCGACTCCGAAGTGGAGGCGTCGATTGTAAAAGGGTTGCTCGATGCCGCCGGCATCAACTCCTCGCTGATCCACGAGACGATGCAAAGCGTACTCCCCCTGCAAAGCCTCACGCAGATAGAGTTGTGCGTGGCGGCCAAAGACGAGAAGCGCGCCCTTGAATTGATCTCGGCCAAATTCGACAAAGAGGATTTCGAAAGAGAAACCCGTACCGAGCCAAAACCCCGCTCAAAATGCTCATGTAAAAAATAGGTATATTTATAGCCTGGATGGGCACCCTTCGCGGGGTGCCCATTTTTTTTAACATAAAAGGGCGCCCACAAAGGGACGCCCCTACACACCGGAAACAGGATGTTATTTGCCGATCAATTCGACGCTGCGCCGAATGAAATTGGTCAGGTTCTCGCCCTTGAGCATGCCGTTCGAGAGCAACGCCAGGTCGATCAGCTGCTTGACCAGGCTATTCGAAGCCCCGATCTCGTGCAGGCGGGCGGAACGCTCGCCGCGCAGTCCGGCCACTTTGTCTGTAAGCCCGTCGCGTTCGGTTTTCTGCTCCGCGGTCAGTTCGTCTTCTTTTTTGCCTTTGAGCTCTTCGGCGAACATCGTCTCGGCAGACTGCGCCGCGTCGATTTTCTTGTTGAGACTCTTCAGTTTATCGCCGTACTCCTTCTCGACTTGTTCCAGGATGTCGATCACCCGCGGGTGGTTGCCGTTCACGGCGATGGTGAAGTTGTCGGGCATCTGGCCGTAGAACTGACCCATCCCGCCGCCGCCCATCGCGGCCATCTCCTTCATGCGGCGCATGTATTCGTTGCGCGTGATCACCACCGGATCATCCCCGGCGCCCATCGCTTCGAATTCGATCATATATTGGATCTTATCGTCGGTCGGCAGTTGCGATTCGAAGACCGGACGCATCAACTCCTGCTGCTGGCTGCTCAGGGCCATCGTCTGCGGCGTTTCTTTCTGGATCAGTTTGTCGATCACGTCCGAGTCGACGCGTACGAAGCGCGTGCCGCTGTTCTTGTGCTCGAACCAACCCACGAAATGGTTGTCCAACTGGCCGTCCATATCCAGCACGTCGTAGCCGCGGCCGCGGGCGGCGTCCACAAATTTGTGCATCCCTACCTTGTCATTCGTGTAGAGATAGATCACCGAGCCATTCTTATCCGTCTGGTTCTCCTTAACCTTATCGGCGTACTCTTTCAGCGTGAAGTATTCGCCCTCCGTATTCTTCAGCAGCGTGAAATCCACGGCCTTTTCGGCGAATTTTTCCTCCGTGATGATGCCGTACTGGATGAACACTTTCAGGTCGTCCCACTTCTTCTCGTACCCGGCGCGGTCGGCCGCGAAGAGTTCCGCCAGACGGTCGGAGACCTTGCGGGTGATGTAACTCGATATTTTCTTCACATTCGAATCGCTCTGCAGGTAACTGCGCGACACGTTGAGCGGAATGTCCGGCGAGTCGATCACCCCGTGCAGCAGCGTCAGGAACTCGGGCACGATCCCCTCGACGGAGTCCGTGACGAAGACCTGATTGCTGTATAATTGTATTTTATTTTTTTGTATCTCGAAATTGTTGCGGATCTTCGGGAAATAGAGGATGCCCGTCAGGTTGAACGGGTAGTCGATATTGAGGTGGATATTGAACAGCGGTTCGTCGGCCGTCGGATAGAGTTTATGGTAGAACTCGTCGTACTCCTCGGGCTTGATATCGGCCGGTTTGCGCATCCATAACGGATTGGTATCGTTGATGATGTCGTCCTTGTCGGTCTCTACCCACTTGCCGTCTTTCCACTCTTTGACCTTACCGAAAGCGATGGGTACAGGCAGGAAACGGCAATATTTCACCAGGATTTCGCGCAGGCGGTTCTCGTCGGCGAATTCGGCGCTGTCCTCGGAAAGGTGCAGGATGATGTCCGTACCACGAGGGCGGACGGTGTCGCTCTTGCCGAGTTCATACTGCGGCGTGCCGTCGCAACTCCATGCCATCGTTTCCGAATCGGGACGATACGAGGTAGTGCGGATCTCGACCTTGCCCGAGACCATGAACGCGGAGTAGAACCCGAGGCCGAAATGGCCGATAACCGCCTGGTTCTTATATTTCTCCATGAACTCCTCGGCACCCGAGAAAGCGATCTGGTTGATGTATTTCTCAACTTCGTCTTTCGTCATACCGATCCCCGCGTCCGAGATCGTCAGCGTACGGGCCGCCGCGTCGAGCATAACATGGATCGTCAGGTCGCCTAATTCGCCTTTAAATTCGCCGATCGAGGCGAGCGTTTTGAGTTTCTGCGTGGCGTCCACGGCATTCGACACCAGCTCGCGTAGGAAGATTTCGTGGTCGGAATAGAGGAACTTTTTGATGATGGGGAAGATGTTTTCTGTCGTTACCCCGATGTTGCCTTTTTGCATGGTATATGGTTTTTATGATTTTCCTTATACCGTTTTTTATCAATTAATGTGCCATCGCAAAATGACTGACATTTTGGCCGGAACACGTACAAAGCGACTGACAAACCCATGCGAGATATGCCTTGACGTCATAATCAAACGTCATCCCGAGCGAGCGAATCGCCGATGGGACGACTACTTATTAAAAATAAAGAAGATAACGAGTCGCTGAGCAAGATCGGGCTGTCGCGAGTATAAT
>JAVBPS010000115.1:0-35930 GCA_031549495.1 Rikenellaceae bacterium
TTTGGCTTTGGGCGCCCGGGGTCTTCCTCCACCCGGCGTACCCCTCCGCGGGGGGTTATCTTCCTGGGCCCTATCCGCACCACCCCGCCCCGCTTCGCTTACCGCGGGATGACGGGAACCCGTTGGTCCGATTCGTTTACCCCATCGTGCAATCAGAACCGATGGACGTAATCCACTCCGCCGATGAGGTTTTGGCGCCAGCCCACGGCCGGGCCGTTGAGGATAAAATGAGAGAAAACGTCGATCGCGTTATGCCCATCGAACCGGAAGCGGTTGCCGAGCGTCCAGCGCCATTCGTCCGTGCGCGCGTCGTTGAACGAATAACGCCATTCGAATCCCGCCCAGGGCCGCAGTGCCCCGCCATGCAGCGGCATCCCTGCCGTGAAACGCGAACGCCAGAAATCGCGATGCGCCCGCCCGGTGGTGTAATAGTTGGTCTGGAACCGCTCGTAAAGGGCCAGCTCGACCCGCCCTGCCGTATAATTCCCCTGCCCGTAAACAAAATAACGTGACCGGCCGCGCCACTCCCCGTCTGTCTCATGGAAATGAATATACGCTGCCGAGATCCCCGCCCGCAGGTACTTGTTAAAGAAATAAGTCCCCTGCAGCGCCGAAGAAAACCGCCTCAATTCCGGCTGTTCATCATAAATACGCACCCCTTCCGTGGCCAGCAATTCCCACCGCTTGCCGAGCGGCAGTTGCAACTTCACGTTCGCCCAGAACGCCCCATGCAGTTGTGCTTGGGCCGTCGCCGCAACCAAAAGAAATAGCAGAGTCAGTGTTTTTCTACGCATATTTTTTTTTCGTGTTTGTCATTCAGAGCGAAGCGAAGAATCTTGGTCGGGCTGTGTACAGCACGATTCCGACCAAGATTCTTCGCTTCGCTCTGAATGACAAAATATTCTCCGAGTGCCGGGCGGCACCGCTGCGCTCAGAATGACAAAAGGGTAGTATGCCCTATTATTTTTGCTCGAACGCGTCGGCGATCATCGCCGACAAATTCTGGTAATGCGCGCGGGTGATCCCCGAAGTGGAGGCCGCCGCCGATTTCAACTGCCGGTCGAGCTCCGTGAGGTGCGCGCGGGCGATGGCGGGGGCATCCGACGCGGAGGAACGCGTCGTCAGTACTATGGGGGTGCGTTGCTCCGAGGGCTTCTTATCCAGCATCCCGATGAGCGCCTTCACGTAGCTCTTTTGCAGGTTGCGCCGGTAGATATCCGGCGCGGCGCCGCTGGTCAGTTCGCCCCATACGCCCTTTTTTACATCGCGCAGCATCATCTCGGGCGAGTAGGCCGTCGGCCCGTCGAAAAGCGCCGCACGCGAGAGGCGGTCGATGGTTCCCCCGTTGAGCATCCGATCGAGGGTGCGCGTCTGCACGTAACCGATATAGTACAGGGGATCGACGCCCGCCTTGTTGATCAGCTCTTTGTCTACAAGCCACTTAGGCGTATTGAACAACTCTTTGTTGAGGAATTCGATCGCCTGTTTCTGGATCGCGGCCGGAACCCGCTCCCGCGAGTCGCCCGCCTCTTCGACCGTACGCGGGGTGCGGTAAGTGCCCCCGACGTTGGTCACCACGTGGCCCATGTAGCGCGAGAACTGTCCGACCACCTGGGCGTACATCTCCGCCGTCCCGGAATAATCCTTGTCCGCCTCGCGCGTCCATTGCATCAGGTTGGGCACGATGCGTTGCAGGTTGAGGATGCCGTAGTGGCTGGCCAGCATGGCGTCGTCGCCCAGGCACTCGCTCTGGTTGCGCGGGTCGGTGGCGTCGGTCTCCGTCCCGAAGGTGTAACGCACGTCCTCGGCCAGTTTGGCGATGATGCTCTCGTTCGAGAAATGGATCTCTTCCTCCGGCGTGGCGAACTGCCCCAGCCAGCGGTAGCCCCATTCGATCGACCAGTTGTCATACATGCCGATGCGCGGGAAGATCCCTTTCTGCCCGATGTTGTCCTCGGGCTGGGCCACATAGTTGAAGCGCGCGTAGTCCATGATGGAGGGTGTGTGCCCGTTGGCCTCGACCCACGCCTTGTCGCGCAGTTTCTCGACCGGCACCGTGGCCGAAGAGCCGAAGTTATGGCGCAGTCCGAGCGTGTGCCCCACCTCATGTGAGGAGACGAAGCGGATCAGCTCGCCCATCAGCGAGTCGGGCAGCGTCATCTGCCGTGCGCGCGGATCGATCGGCCCGGCCTGGATCATATACCAGTTGCGCAGCAGTTCCATCACGTTGTGGTACCAGTTGATATGCGTCTCGATGATCTCGCCGCTGCGGGGGTCGCTCACATGCGGTCCGCTGGCGTTGGCGATGTCCGAGGGTTTGTAGACGATCACCGAGTGGCGCGCGTCCTCCATGCTCCACGCGGGATCGTCCTCGGGCGCCGTCAGGGCGTAGATCGCATCGAGGAATCCGGCGTGTTCGAACGCCTTCTGCCAGTCGTTCACCCCCTGCTTCAGGTAGGGGATCCATTTTTTAGGCGTGGCCGGGTCGATATAGATCACGATCGGCTTGACGGGGTATACTTTCTCGCCGCGCATGTATTTCTCGACATCCTCGGGTTTGGGTTCCAGCCGCCAGCGCGTGATCTTGGCGCGCGTCTCGACCCCCTGCGGATTCGAATCGAAATCGGTGTAGCGCATGGCGAAATAGCCTACGCGCGGATCGTAGAAACGTATCTTCATCGGCTCTTTGGGCAGCAGCACCAGCGAGGTGTTGAGCTCGTAGGTGAGCGGCGTGGAGGGCGTCATCCGCATGGCCAGCGGGCTGGGCCCCGGCGAGGTACGGTTGTAGGTCTTCACGGTGCGCACCTCGACGTTGATCGGGAAGACCTTCAGCGTGTCGATGTAGCTCGACTCGGCCACGAGCGACGCGACGCCCACTCCTTTTTTGACCGATTCCTCCATCGTGAACAGGCCCTTGTCGCTCTTGATGTAATCCGTCAGGTCGATCACGGCGCTTTTGGTCTTGCTGACGGTGTCCTTGCCATAAGCCTTCACATCGAACGAGGCGATGATGGGCTGCAGGTTGCTGTTGCGCACGGCCTGCATCAGCCCCAGGCTGTCCTTCGACTGCTCGCGGTAGGAGATGCTGCGGATGAACACTTTATCGCGCGGGCCGCGGTCGAAGCGGATCACCTCTTCGCTCACCGGGTCGCCCGGATAGCCCACCTTCTCTTTATTGGGATCGGCCGGGGCCTTGCTGATGCGCCCCACCACCAGGATGTCGCGCCCGAAGATCGAGTCGGGCACCTCGAAGTAATATTTGTCCTTGACCATGTGCACCCCGATCATCCCGAAGAACGAATTGGCGTTTTTCGGGATCACTTCGCCGTAGGCTTTGACGGCTTTGTCGTCCGTCGCCTTCTTGGGCTCGGCGGGGGCTTTGACTTCGGTCTTCGGGGCCTCTTTTTTCTTCTTCTTGAAGGGCCAGAAAGCCTGCGCGGGGTTCACGGGCGCCATGATGCTTACGAGCACCACGGCCAGGAGAGTCTTTTTTATCATAAGGTCTTCGGATTATGAAATTATACTTTTTCGTGTTGTTTTGTCATTCTGAACGAAGTGAAGAATCTCAAACCGGCTGTCTGAGATTCTTCACTTCGTTCAGAATGACAAAGCGGTCAGATGACAAATGTATAAAAAAAGAACGCCTTCCCCTACCATCCGCTTAACTTTGGTCGCACAATTCCAAAAAAATAGTAACTTTGGATCAAATTAAAGATTACGAAATGAAAGACATTAAGCGATACGCCATAGAAACCATTAATAACGAGGCCGCAGCGGTCAGCAACCTGGCGAGCCAGCTCACGGACGATTTCGACCGCGCCGTGGAGGCGATCATGGCCTGCACGGGCAAGGTGGTGGTGACCGGCATGGGTAAATCGGGCCTGATCGGCCGCAAGATAGCCGCCACGCTGGCCAGCACGGGAACCCCGTCGTTCTACCTCCATCCGGGCGAGGCGTACCACGGCGACCTGGGGATGATCTCCCCGTCCGACGTGGTGCTGGCGATCACCTATTCGGGCCAGACGGACGAGATACTCAAGCTGATCCCCTTCATCGAGCACCAGGGCAACGTGCTGATCTCCATGACCGGCCACCCCGATTCGACGCTCGCCCGCCACTCCCATTTCCACCTCAATACGGCCGTCGGCTACGAGGCGTGCCCGATGAACCTCGTCCCGACCTCCTCGACCACGGCGACGCTTGTGATGGGCGACGCGCTGGCCGTGGCGCTGATCAACGTGCGCAATTTCAAGGCGGAGGATTTCGCCGTCTACCATCCCGGCGGAAGCCTGGGCCGAAGGCTGCTCACCCGCGTGCGGGACGTGATGCGCAAGGATAACCTGCCGCTCATTCCCCCCTCGATGCCCCTGGGCGAGGTGATCATCGCCATCAGCGACGCCCGTGTGGGCATCGCCGTGATCGTCGACCAGCAGGGCGATATGCAGGGCGTGATCACCGACGGCGACGTGCGCCGCGCGATGGCCCGCTACAAGGAGGAGTTTTTCAATATCCGGGCGGAGCAGATCATGAGCCCCAACCCGAAGACCATCGCCGCCTCGGAGCGCATCGTGGCCGCCGAGGACATCATGCGCCGCTACCGGATCCACTCCGTGGTGGCCGTCGACGAGGCTGGCAAACCGGTCGGCATCGTCGAATACTTCAACGTCTCTTTCTCGGGAGAGTCGATGCCCCGGTAAATGGAAGAACTGATAAAAATATTGCACGAAACGGGTTGCTCATGCGTGATCCGCAACGGCGGCCCGGTGCGCACCTTCACCCGCCGCGGGGTGGCTGACCTGTACGCCCTGCTGTGCGACGAGCCTGCGTTTTTGCAGGGAGCCTCGGTGGCCGACAAGGTGGTCGGCAAAGGGGCCGCCGCCCTGATGGCGCTGGGCGGGGTGGGGGAGTTGTACGCGGATGTGGTCAGCCTTCCGGCCCTGGCCTTGTTGCAGGCGGCGGGCATACGGACGGCTTACGGGGTAACCGTCCCCGCGATCCGCAACCGCGACGGCAGCGGCCTCTGCCCGCTGGAACAGCTATGCGCCGCCTCGGACGATCCGCAGGAATTGTTGCCGCTCATCGCAGGCTTTGTAAAGGAGCGGCAAAGATAAATAGCGGCATTTGTCGTTCAGACCGACAGTTTTATCTGTTATACCTTCCCTCCAAAAAAGAAGTTGTCCCGGACATAATGTCCGGGACAACGTTCTTTACAGGCAACAAATACTTTAACTGCCTGCCGCGATGATCAGCCCCAGCCCGGCCAGGAACAGGACGAACATCAGCGTAAGCAACGTATCGACGGACTTGCCGCCCCCCTTGAACTCTTTCCAAATGAACACGCCCCACAGCGCGGCGACCAGCGTCGCCCCCTGCCCGAGCCCGTAGGATATGGCGGCGCCCGCCTTTCCTGCGGCGATCAGGTTGAAGGCGTTGCCGAGCCCCCAGATGCAACCGCCCAGGATCCCGACCATGTGGATGCGCAGGTTCCCCTTGAAATACCCGGATATGGAGACCGGCTCTCCGGAAACAGGCTTCTTCATCGCGATGGTGTTGAATATGAAGTTGCTCAGGAATATCCCGATGGCGAAGATGAACATGGCGGTATAGGGCGTCATTTTGCCCGCCGCGGGCTGCACGAAATTATCGAGGTCCATCGACGAGGCGACGAAGCGGTAGAAGAACGACATCAGCAGGCCCGCGACCAAAGACAAAACGATCCCCTTGGAAGATACTTTCGATCCGGTGCTGCCCGCCATTTTCTTGTAGGCGATGCCGTTGGCGATGATCGCCACGATGACCAGGGCGACCCCCGCGAACAACAATACGGGATCGCCTTTGGCGGAACCCATGTAGTTGATCAACACCCCTAAGACCAGCGCCAGGCCGATCCCGACGGGAAACGCCACCGACATCCCTGCCACCGAGATAGCCGCCGAGAGCAGGATGTTGGCCGCGTTGAACACCACCCCGCCTAACAGCGCGCTGCCGATATTGCCCCACTCGGCCTGCGCCAGGTCGGTCATAAAACTGCGCCCTTCGCTGCCCAGACTCCCCAGCGTGAAGGCCGAGAGGAGCGAAAACAGCAGGATGCCGATCACGTAATCCCAGTAAAAGAACTCATACCGCCAGGTTTTCCCGGCCAGTTTCTGCGTATTCCCCCAGGAGCCCCAGCACAGCATGGTGATGACGCAAAAGAGGATCGCCAACGGATAACTGTTAACTATAAACATGGTTTTTTACGATTAAAGTTATTTCTTACTGATCTCGGCCGCAAAACCGCCGCCCCGGGCCAGACGGACCTTCAGTTTGGTGCCGCCGTCCACGGTCTGGGTCTGCACTTTGTAGTCCTTGCCGTTTTTATCGGCATTGATCCCGTCGCTGAAGGCGCGCATCGTGTAGCTGCCCGGGCCGAGGAACGACAGGTCGATCTCCAACTCCTGGGCCTCGTTGCCACCCATTGCGCCGAGGTACCATACGCCATCCTTTTGCCGCGCCACGACGATGTTTTCGCCGATCTTCCCTGACACGGGATACGTTTGATCCCAAACCACCGGAACCCCCTTGATGAAATCGAAACACTCCTTGTTCTCGATGTATTTGGTCGGCGAGTCGGAAAGCATCTGCAGCGGGCTTTCATAGACGATGTACATGGCCATCTGGTGCACCCGCGTGCCCTGGCTCATCGGCTCCGGGCGCGACACGAAGTAGGCTTCGCCCTGCCCGTTGAGCATCGCCCCCGGCGTGTAATCCATAGGCCCGACGAACATCCGCAGGTAGGGGATGGTCACGTCATGCTTCGGCGTGGCGGTCGTGGCCCACTTGTTATATTCCAGCCCCATGACCCCTTCGCGGGTCATCAGGACGGGGTATTTGCGGCGCATCCCTTCATTGGGATACGATCCGTGGAAGTCGATCAGCATTTTGTATTCCACCGCTTTGCGGGCCACCCTTTCGAAGAAGTTGACCATCTTCGCGTCGTTGCGGTCCATGTAGTCGATCTTCACGCCTTTCACGCCCCAGCCCTTGAACTGCTCGAAAGCGGCGTCCATCTGCCGCTCGAAAGTCGTCCAGGTCGTCCACAGCATGATGTCCACCCCCTTGCTTTGGGCGTAGCGGCATAGCTCCTGCATGTCCATCCCCGGCGAAACGCTCAGCAGGTCGAACAGGTCGGACCAGCCGGCGTCGATCAGCACGTAGGGTACCTTGTTGGCGGCGGCGAAGTCGATCATGTATTTGTAGGTCGCGGTGTTGATCCCCGCCTGGAAATCCACGTTGTAGATGTTGTTGTCGTTCCACCAATCCCACATCACCATCCCCGGCTTGATCCACGAAAAATCCCCGGTCGCCGCGTCGGAAAGCAGGTAGACGATCTCGCTGTTCAAAATATCCGCCTCGCGGTCGAAGAGCCCCATCACGCGCCAGGGGAAACTGCGATCCAGCGCGCAACGGACGATATAATCCTCCCTCGTCACGACATAGGTCTTCGCGCCCCCCTCGTAGGGCTCCTCCGTTTTGGGATAATAGGCGAAAACCCCTTCGAACGCGTTGCCGTCGGTTTTGTAATACAACCCGGCGTAATTGTAGAGGTTCGCTTCCGAAAGCACCACCTTGCATTTGCCCTCGTCCACCATGACCGGCTGGATCGAAATGCTGTCCTTGGGCTGCTGCGAGAACGGTTTTACGGTATAGTTCTCCTCGAACCAGTTTTGCAGGTTCTTGGTCATCAGCGTGTAGGCGGTATAGTCTTCGGCAAAATTGTACCGGACCTTTTCCGACAGCACGTCCCCGGTCGTTTTCGCCTTGCCGACAAAACGGTAGGCCACCGCATCGTTGTAGGCGCGCAACTGCACTGAATAGTTTTTATACTGCAATTCCAGTTGGTTGTAATGCTCGCGCGTCGAAGGATACTTGCGCGCGACGGGGAAATGGACGATCTGGTCGACGGTCGTGCGAACCACCTTTTTCGCGGGTCCGCTTTCGCCCCACACCTCGCCCGAGACGTTCATGGCGATGGGGGAGGGGGAGAGCACCGCCGCCCCGTTGCGGCTGACGGAGTAGGTCAGCGAGGGCGTCGTTTCGACCGTCACGATGTTCTTGCCGTCCGGTGAACTCAACGTCAATGTCTTTTCCGCCGCCGACACGGAAACGCATGCCAGGGCGGCGATCAGGCTGTATATTGTTTTTCTCATTTTACCTCGTTGTTTCGGTTGAGCACTTTCGCGCTTTGTACGATGGCCTGGACGACCTGTTCCGTCTTTTCGGGTTTCAGCACCAGGAAGCGGTGTTTCCCATTCTCGGACGCTTCGAACACGGTTTTCCCGTCTTCCGCCACGAGGATCGTACCGCGCGGAGAGATGTCGAGGTAGCTGTTTTCGGGGTCGATGGCGTAGATGACGGAGGTCATGTCCCAGGCCGGCCGGTCGTAAGGCATCGTTTCATAGAGTTTGTACGATATGCAGAGCGGATGCGCCTCCCCACCCGGGAAGTCTTTCAGGATGCTCTGGTGGGGGTAAAGAACCCGCACGCCGACCTCCGAGCCGCTGGCGATGATATCCGTCGGCCATTTCGAGTAGACGTCTTTCGAGGCCTGCAAGTCCTGCCACACGTTCCATTCCGGGTTGTTGAACGTGTCGTCGTTGTAGGTGCCGCTCATGATCGAAAGCACTTTCACCTTTTTCGCGATCAGGTCCACCCCGTTCAGCTCGCTGTATTCGTCCGGCCCCGAGTTGATCAAATCGCCCAGGTTGGTCACCGGGCCCACGGCGATGAAAACGACCGAATTGTCCTGCTGCGAAGCGAGCAGTTTGCGGAATAGTTTATACCCCTCAGGAATGTTTGCGTCCAGCTTGCGCACGGGCTGCATGACGGGTCGCCCGTCGATGAGCGTGTCGAGCGTCTGCTGCACGAATTTCCCGGCCCAGCCGTTCGATCCGTTGACCGCGTAACCCAGCGGCATGTCGTTCAGATCGTTCAGGCGGCAGTAGGCGTCGATGTATTCCACCACGCGCGGATACCCTTTGCCGATGCCGATGCCCAGCAGGTCGATCTTACCTTCCTTGTGGTAATTGATCAGCATTTGCAGCGCGACCACATCGTCGATGTCGTTGCCCACGTCGGTATCGAAAATGACGGGGATCGCGGCGGATTGCAGGTCGCTTTTTTTCGCGTTATCGCATCCGGACAACAATAAGGCAAGGCAGAATAACCCCGCCAGCGGTTTGATATAAAAGGAAATCTTCATTTGATTTGGGTTTTAATTTTTATTGCAGGTCGTATTCCAGCGTGGTATCCGTAAAGATATTCCCGAATTCGGCCGTATTGATGGCATATTGGGAGGCCTCTTTGCCGACGCCGACATAGCCCATCGGATGACGCCCGCCGGTAAAATATTGTTTCGTGGCCAGCCGCAGGCAGGGCTTATTCCCGGCCGGGTCGAGTACCGCGATGGAGATGATGTATTCCCCGTCCGGCACCTCGTTGCCGAGCGTGAACGACTTGGTGAACGAGAAGGTCTTGGGCTCCTTCGTATAGCGGTTCGCCTCGACGCTCCAGTTCTCGCCCGGGTACCAGGTGTTGACCTTCAGGTCGGTCAGGATCGACCTCCAGACCGGCTTCTTCGTGTTTTTATCCAGCAACGCGATCTCCACGGGCCAGTCGTAATAGAAGGGCGAGGAGCCGTCGTTGCGCACCTTGAAGGATACGTTGAACCTCGTCCCCTTTTCGATCTTCTTGCTGTAAACGAACTCCGTCAGCACGAATTTATAGCCCAGCGCCTCCTGGAGCAACCGGGCGTTGGCATACGCCGGATCGGCATAATCGACCGTCGGCCGCGCATAGGAATAATACCCCAGGTGGTTGGCGTGCAGGTCGCGGATATACTTGATGACCTTGCCCCGGGCGGTGGCGTCGTTGAGGATGCCCGGCAGCCCGGTCGTCCAGAATTTGGCGTAGAAATCGCCCCAGTTCCAGCAGATCTCCCCGCCGTAGGGATGCGTTTTCCAACGGTCGCCCATATCCATCATCGCCTGGTAGCCGCGCACGTCCTCCTGTTCCACCGCCCAGGAATCCCAGTCGAAGCCGAACTGGTAGTTTTTGAACTCATAGGCGTAGCGCACCATGACCTTTTTGTTCTGGAACGCCTCCGTGAACGCATCGCCCAGGGTCTTCTCGATCCCCGGGATCCAGGTCACGTTCTCCACATGCTCGGGAAAATCATGGGGCGGCCAGAAAGTGCTGATGTTCGGGGAGTGGTGTTCGCTCCACTGCCCGATGAGCCCCATCTCCACATAAGCCACGCGCGGATCGTTGTCCCACGCCTCGCCCAGTTTTTTGACGAGCTTCTTCACCCGGTCCTGGAACGTGGGATGGAAATACCCTCCCGTGAGCGGATAGGGATCCTTGGGGTCATAGGTATAGGGGATGTCCGATGGGAATCGCACCCCGTCCAGCCGGTCGGGATCGCTCACCGCGGGGGTACCCAGCCAGTGGATATAGACCCTCGGGATAACTTTGACGTTCTTCTTCTCGACGCCCGCCCATCGCCTGTCGCAGAAGGCCTTGATCTTGTCCACGCCGTCCGATTCCACATTCTCGATGCTGTTCCAGGGGATGAATTCCCTGTAAACGGAGCCATACGGCAGGGGCCAGGAAGCAGGCACCGGATCGAGCCCCGGCGAGAAAATATCCCGCAGACCCATCATGGGATTGCGGAACGGGATATCGTACCTGAGCGGGGCCACTTTGATATTATCGCCCTCCACCACCGCCTGCGTAAACTCCGCGGGCGGACTCACCTCATCCTCGCCGTTGTTCGAACAGCAGACCAACGGGACGATAACACATAACAACAACAGTTTCCGGTTCATTCTGAAATTTTTTTAAAGGTAATTCATGACACCGCGGCCGCACCGGTTGCGTAACCGGTGCGGCCCCGTATAGCGTTTTACTCCAGGTCTTTCACATTGACGATCTTAAAGTCGTAGTAGTTGGCGCCGAAGTTATTGTACTCGGTGCGGTCCCGTACGCCGCCCGCGAATCGTCCGTAGTTGAAGATCTGGCCCTGGGTTTTGCTGTCGTTCAGCCTGATCAACGCCCCGGGGAAGCCGTAAGCAGGGTTCATGGCGTCCGCCGAGTCCCAGGTCTCCAGGAAATGGACGATCCGCACATTCCCGCTCGCGTCCACGGGGAAATACCACCCGAGCCACCCGTCCGTGCCGCACGTGCCGTCCGCCGCGACGTTGACCGTGGCGAAGTTGCCGTTGTTGACCGGGGTCCCTTTCGTGCCCAGGTTGTAGAAGTTGTAGAACTCGAGCTGCACGTTGGCGTCCCCGTATCCGAAGTAGTTCCCTTTGCGCCACTTCTGGTTGTTGCCTGCGATGTAGGTTTCCACACTGAATACATTGTTACCCGCGTAATGGGCGAGCACCTTGGTCGGATCGCTTTTCAGGCAGATCACATACGTTTCGCCGTCCTGCAGCACGAACCAGTTGCCGTAAGGGCTCTTGATCGCGGTGAGCGAGAAGGTCGTGGAGAACTCGTCGCCGGTTGTTTTCTTGATGGTGTATTTCACTGTATACGCTCCTGCGGTCAGGATCGCATAGTTCAGTTCGCCGTCGTTCGACACCGTGGTGCTGTTCACTTCCCATTTCTCCCACTCCGCGGTGGTTCCTTCGCGGGTCGTGGCGGTGATCTTCAGGTTCTCGCCGATGCTCTTGGTGAACGCGGTTGCCGCGGTGGAAAAACCGACCCCCGGAACGCGCGCCTCGGTGACGTTTACGGCGAACTGCTGTTTGACCTCCCCGTATTGGTTTTTGGCCGAGAAATAGAGCGTGAAAGTCCCCGCATCCGTCAATTCGTAAAAGATCTTCGGATCGGTGGAGATGACCTTCGTGCCCAGTTTCCACTCGTACGCGATATCTTCCCCGCCGATCACGATCGGGGTGACTTTCAGGTAGTCCCCGGTTTCCTTGTCGAATTTGGTCGGGGTTTCGTTGTTGGCGCCGAACGCGATCTGCGGCGCGAAGGGCGTGGCCTTGTCTTCGTATTTCACGCACGAAGATAGCAAAATCAACGCAACGCCGAGCATCAATACAGGTATTGATTTTATTTTTTTCATAACGCTTTGTTTTTTTGTCGTTTTACTTTGTTTGCGATGAAATGGATTAATAACCAGTAAGTTGTTCTTCCTTGAGGATCTTGTTGGCATCCGTCACGGCCATCGGCAGCGGGTAGTAGAGTTTCGCCTTCTGGGGGACGGGCCTGTTGGGTTTGTGCAGCTCCAGGTAGGATTGCAGTTTGTCGTTGCGGATCAAATCGCGCCTCCTGGTCTTTTCGAAACAGAGCTCATGCAGCCTTTCCAACAGGAGGGTTTCCAGGAAGCCGTCTTTGGTGGCGTTGGCGCCCGCGTTCAGGACATTGCCCAGACCGGCCCGTGCGCGCACCTGGTTGAGGCAGGAGAACTTGGCGGTCGTCTGCTCGGCGGTTTCGTTCGGCAGACCGTTGATCGCTTCGGCTTTCATCAGCAGGATGTCGGCATAACGGATCAACGGGAAATTCTGCTCGCCGTCGTTCACCGGGATGCCCGCGGTGCGGTTGTGGTACTTGAAGCAGTGGGGCTTGAAGGTCACGGTCGATCCGGCGGGGCCGGTGGCGCTGGTGAAGAAGGTGACGGCTTTGCGCAGATCGCCCACTTCGTAGCTGTTGTAAAGGTAGTCGGTTGGTCCGTACATCGCCCAGCCTGTGTAGATCGTGCCCTGGAGCTCGGTGGGCAGGTAGAAGTCGGTGATGGTCGAACCGAGGTCCTCGGATTTCATGCTGATCTTGTTTTGGACCTCGAAGATATTCTCGCGGCCGCTGTTCTTTTTGGCCGGATCGAAGATGTCCGCATACGCGTCGAGGTGGAAGCGCGTGCCGTTGCCGATCACCCGGTCGCAATAGGTGATCGCGGCGGGGTAGTTCTTCTGCTGGAGATAAACCCTGGCCAACATCCCGCGGGCGGCGAATTTGGTCGGGCGTCCGGCATCCGCTCCCGGCCACACGTTGACTTCCGGTAAGATGTTTTCGGCATAGAGCAAGTCTTCGATGATGACCGCGTAGACGGCCTCGACGCTCGAACGACCCAATTCCAGCTTGTCCTTGTCCGCTTCCACGCTCAGCCACAGGGGCACCCCGCCGAAGAGGTTCACCAGTTCGAAATAGTAGGTCGCCCGCAGGAATTTCGCCTGTGCGATCAGCGAAGCGGCGTCATCCCCGGTCACGGCGTCGGGCATGTTGTTGATCACGATGTTGCAGTTCTTGATCCCTTTATAGAGGGCCGAATAGATGGCCTGGAACCAGTCGTATTCCGAGGTGTAGGTGTAGTTGTCGAGCATGCTCTCGTGGTCGGTGAAGATATCGTTGTACGAAGTGCCTTCGTCCGTCCCCAGGACACCGAAACCGGCCGCCCATTTGTTGTCGAAGCTGTGGCGCAGCCATCCGTACGCCCCGGTGAGCATGTTGTCGATATCCTTGCGGGTCTGGATGGCGTTGTCCGGCGTGAGGGAGCTGTAATTCTTTTCTTCGAGAAAATCGGCGCATCCGAAAGCGGTGAATGCAACCAGGCAAAGTATGATGAGTTTTTTCATGATTGACAGAGGTGCTTTGAATTAGAAATTAAGACTGATCCCCCCGATGAACGAACGGCAGGCCGGATAAGGGTTCGCATTGGTCGTTTCCACGTCGAAACCCGTGTACTCCGTCCACGTGTAGAGGTTCTGTGCCGAGAAGTAGACCCGTACCTTATTGATACCGATGCGGTTGAGCAGGTGGGTGGGGAGGGTATAGCCCAGTTCCACGTTCTTGATGCGCAGGTAGTCCCCCTTCTGGTAGACGGCGTCCGTCTGGTAGAGGGGCTCGGCCGAGCTGCCCAGCTTGGGATAGGTGTTGCTGGCGCGGTCGGGCCTCCAGTAGCCTTTGTAATACTCGGGGCTCATGTTGCCGCTCGGCTGGTAGGTGTTCAGGTAGGCGAACGGATTGTAGATCAGGTGCCCGCCCGCATAGGTCAGGAAGAGGGTGAAATCGAAATTCTTGTAGGTCAGCACGTTCGAGAAACCGCCGAAATATTGCGGCGTGCTTTGCCCGACGAACGTGCGGTCGTCGTCGTCGTTGATGTTGTTGCGGTTCATATCGACGATCTTGATGTCGCCGGGCTCCTTGCCGTAAACGCTCGCCGCGGCCGCCTCGTTGGTCTGCCAGATGCCGCCGAAGCGCTTGGTGTAGATCACGTCGATGTTCTGGCCCACGAAGCGGGAGCCTTCCCGTTGCAGGTCTTTGTAGAGCTTGGTGATCTTGTTCTTGTTGAAGGAGAAGTTCAGGTTGGAGTTCCAGGTGAAGTTCCGGTTTTGGATATTGACCGAGTTCAGGTTGACCTCGATCCCCTTGTTGTTCATCTCCCCGACGTTCACCAGGGCCAGGTTGTCGAAACCCGTCTCGATCGGCAGGTTGACCAGGTAAAGCAAATCGTGCGTGTTGCGGTTGTACACGTCGACGGTACCGTTGAGGCGGCTGTTGAAGAATCCGAAGTCGACGCCCAGGTCCACCTGGTTCGATTTTTCCCACGTCAGGCTGGACTGCGCGATCTGCGCGTAGGTCGATCCGATGGCGGTCTGGTCGTTGAAAATGTAGTTGTAATATTGGTTGTTAGGCGTCGAAACGAGGGCCCAGGACTGGTACGGCGAGATGTTCGGATTGCCCACGGCTCCCCAGCTGGCGCGCAGTTTCAGGTTGCTGACCACTTTCGAATCTTTCAGGAAATTTTCCTGGTTGATGCGCCAGGCCACACCCGCCGACGGGAAGTAACCCCATTTGTTGCCCTTGGCGAATTTCGACGAACCGTCCGCGCGGAAGGTGGCCGTGAGCAGGTATTTCTCCGCGTAGGAGTAATGTGCGCGCACGAAAAACGAGGCCATCTGCTCCACCGGGTAGTTCGACCCGACCGCCTTGGGCGAGCCCGATCCCAGGCCGTACCCGCGGGTGATGTTGGAGGCTCCCAACACCTGCGCGGTCACCAGATCGTATGTCTGGTGCGTGGCGGAAAAACCGCCCAGGGCCGTCAGCCGGTGTTGGTTATATTCGAGGTCGTAGGTGAGCGTGTTGTCCGTTTGCAGGTAGATCGCTTCCCCGTTCTGGCGGTCCGCGATGGTCGTGTTCTTGAAGATGCCGCCCATGCGGTCGTCCTGGAACACGTTGCTTATGTTATAGATCAACTCGCCGCCGTTGACGCTCTTGAATTTGAGGTTCTTCAGGATGTCGATCTCCAGTCCCAGGGAGCCGATCACGCGGGTCTGCTTGAAGTTGTTCGAAAAATACAGGGCCGCGGCGACCGGGTTGGGGCGCAGCAACAGGTTGTCGTAGAACGTCCCGTCCGAGTTGTAGACCGGTGCGGTCGGCTTGGAGGCGATGGCGCTGCCCATCGTGCCCTGGTCCAGCGAGTTCATACCCGCCACACCGTCCATGTTGCTCGAATTCACATCGAGGTGCGATACGTTCACCTTGAAGTCCATCCGGAGCCACTTTTTGAGGTCTGAGTTCATGTTGAACCGGACGTTGAACCGGTTGAAGTCGGTGTTTTTGATCACCCCGGTCTGGTCTACCCAGTCCGCGCCGACGTAATATTTGCTTTTTTCGTTGCCCGCGGAGATGCCCAGCGTGTAATTCTGGTAGACGCCCGTTTGGGTGATCTCGTCCTGCCAGTTGGTCGAACGGCCTTCGCTGAACATTTTCTGCTCTTCCGCGTCCCAGACCATGGTGCCGCCCGAACCGATGTCGATCAGTTCCTTGAATTGGGCGGCATTCAATACATCCTGCTTATTGGCCAGGTTTTGCCAGCCCATTTTGGCCTCGAACGATATTTTCGCCGCTCCCGCCTTTCCGCTTTTGGTCGTCACCAGGATGACGCCGTTGCCTGCTTTCGACCCGAAGATAGCCGTGGATGCAGCGTCTTTCAGGATTTGAATGGATTCGATGTCGGCCTCGGAGATGAAATCCAGCCCGGAATTCGACTCCACGCCGTCGACGTAGATCCTCGGAGCGTCGCTCGCACCCCCGTTGCCGAAGGAGCCTTTGCCGCGCACCAGGATCGACGACGACCCGCCCGGTTTGAACGAGTTTTTATTGACCATCACACCGGTCGCCAGACCTTGCAACGCGTCGGCCACCGACCCCGTTTTGGTGTTTTGCAACTCTTCCGGTTTGACGGTTGCGATCGACGTGGCCAGGTCGACCCTTTTGACCGAACCGTAACCGATCGCGACGATCTCCCCGAGGCTGAACTGGTCTTCGGCCAGTTTGATGTCGAAGCGTGTCTGGTTAGTCACCGTGACCCTTTGTGTGATATAACCCATATAACTGAAATTCAGTATGTCGCCGGTCGCGACAGAGAGGGCGAATTTCCCTTCGGCATTCGTCTGTGTTCCGGTCGTCGCTCCGTCGAGGTATACCGTCACACCGGAAAGAGGGCTTCCGTTTTTGTCGGTAACGGTCCCCGATACACTGACTTGAGCTAATGCCGCACCTGCGGATATACAGGCAAGCAGCAGTAATAAAATTCTCTTCATAGATGGTAGTGTTTAGGTTTTTGGGTTTTTTAGCGTTCTTGGCTGTTTTTGAGTAGTTCGGCCACCTCGCTCATGTAGGGCAGCGAAGGTTGCGCGCCGATCCTTGTGACGGTAATGGCCGACGAGGCGCATGCGAACCGCAAGGCGTCGCGGTCGATCCGCTGGTCCAGGCACCGCAGGGCCAGGGCCCCGCAGAACGTATCGCCGGCGGCGGTGGTGTCTATGGCGTTGACTTTAAAGGCGGGCACCGTCATCTCTTTTCCCTCGCACAACGCGTACACGCCCGCTTCCCCGAGCGTGATGATCACGTTGGGCACCCCCATGCAGACGAGTTTGTCCGCCAGGGCCGCCACGCCCGATTTTTCGAACGACTGCCCGCTGATCATTTCCGCCTCGGTTTCGTTGACCACCAGGATGTCGACGTATTGCAGCAGTTCGGCACCCACTTTATAGGCGGGAGCGGGGTTGAACATGACTTTAATGCCTTTCGCCTTTGCGTATTTGGCGAGTTCCAGGATGGTTTCATGGGGTATCTCGGCCTGCATCAGCAGGATGGAGACCCCCTCGAAAGCCTCTTCGAAGAGGCGGATGGTGTCGGGAAGGAGTTTCGCATTCGCCCCGGGAGCGACCGCAATGAAATTTTCGGCGTCGTCGCCGACCATGATGACGGCCGTGCCGGTCGGCACCTCCTGGTCGGTCATGATGTAGCGGGTGTCGATATTTTCCTTGGCGAAATGCTCTTTGAGCGTTTGAGAGTATATGTCGTTGCCCAGGGAGGTGACGAAGATCACATCGCCTCCCAACCTGGCCGCAGCGACAGCCTGATTGGCCCCTTTTCCTCCGTAGACCTGATAAAAGTCGGCGCTGCCGATCGTTTCGCCGGGCTTGGGAAGCCTGCTGACTTTTGTTATCAGGTCTATGTTGGAACTGCCGATGACCAATATTTTGTTTAGTATGCTCATTGTGAGTGGTTTATTTGGGTTTCTTGAGCTGTTCCGTTTGTTTGTGCAAACATTTGCGCATCTGGGGCGCCAGGTTTTCGTGTTTGTGATTTTTTTGTCTGCCTTGAATCGCCGGATGTCGCTTTCATTCCTTGGAAACAAGAAAAAAGACACATTTAGAGGCGATTTACGTCCGTTTAGTAGTTTTTAGAAATGAAGTTTAGCGCATACGTTTGTGCAATAATAGAGAGAAAAAATATAAAAACCAAATTTTTTCGGCGGAATTTGGAAATCGGGGTTGGGCGGTCTGAGAAATTTTCCTTAATATTGTACCATCACAATATCCGGTATTATGGCAAAAGAGACCCTGATAAGTATTTCTGAGCGGACAGGCTATTCGATCTCCACCGTGTCGAGAGCCCTGAGCGGAAAGGGAAAAAAATACAGGATCAGCGACAAGGCGGTAGAGATAATCAAAGCCGAAGCGAAGAAATGTAATTTTACCCCCAGCCTTGTTGCGCAAAGTTTGCGCACCAATAAAACGCGTACGATAGGCCTGCTGGTGCCCGCCATCGACAACCCGTTCTTCGCCAATATCGCCAGCGTCATCATTACCACGGCCAGAAGCCAGGGCTACACGGTGATTATCGTCGACACGCTGGAGATGGAGCTCGACGAGCAGGAGGGGATCAAATCCCTGCTTTCCCGCAATGTGGACGGCATCCTGGTCGCATCGAGCGGCCAGACGCCCGATTATCTGGAGCAGGTGAACGAAACCTCGATCCCCATCGTGCTGATCGACCGGTTCTTCCCCAATACCAGCCTGCCCTACGTAACGACCGACAATTATAAAGGGGCGTTCGAGGCGACCTCCCACCTGATCGAATACGGCCATTCCCGGATCGCCTGCATCCAGGGCGCCCCCTTCCTGCTGCCGGTCAAGGAGCGCACGAAAGGGTATCTGGATGCCTTGAAAGCGCATGGACTGGGGAAAAACGCCTCGATCGTAGGGAGCAACTTTTCCATCCAGAACGGCTACCTCGAAACGAAGCTCGCCCTGAGCCAGACCGTTCCCCCGACCGCCATATTTGCCCTGAGCAACACCATCCTGCTGGGAGCGATCAAAGCGATCAACGAGTCGGCCCTGAAGATACCGCGGGATATCTCCATCGTGTCGTTCGACGACAACATCTATCTCGATTACCTGAACCCGCCCATCACCCGGGCGACCCAACCCGTCGACGAGATCGGCTCCCTGGCGATTAAGATCCTGCTGCAGAGCATCCAGAGCGGCCAGCGCATCGACACGAAGATACAACTGCCTTCCCGCCTTATTTTTGGGAATTCCGTTTCGCGTATATAGGATGAGGTATACAACGCAAGCCGCCTTTACAGGTCTGTAAAGGCGGCTTGCGTTGTTTTCGGGAGAGGGATTACCTATGCGCTGCAAAAGATCCCCCGGGCGCCGGGCGGCACCGCGAAATTTATCCTGCGTACAGGCGAAGGAATGACATATACTTCGCGTAAGAGCGCTGATGCCGATGCATCATCCCTTCACTTCTTTACCGAAAAAGCGTAAACGCACTCCTGCGTATAAGTTTCCCCCGGCCGCAACACGGCGGAAGGGAACTCCGGCCGGTTGGGCGCATCGGGAAAATTCTGCGCCTCGAGGGCCACGCCCTGGCGGAAGCCGTACATTTCGCCGCGCTTGCCTGGACCCTTGCTGTCCGGGATGTTGTGGGTGTAGAGTTGCATGCCGGGGCGGTCGGTGAGCACCTCCATCACGATGCCTGTGGCGGGTTCCCAAAGCGTGGCGGCGTGGACGAGGGCCTCCGGTGCGGATTGGTCGAGTGCGAAAGTATGGTCGTAGCCGTTCGGGCCGCGCACTGCCTCATGCTCCGCGTCGATGCGCGCGCCGATCGGGGTGGGGGAGCGGAAATCGAGCGGCGTGCCCTCCACCGGGAGGATCTCGCCGGTGGGGATGAGCGTGGAATCGAGGGACAGGTAGCCGTCCGCGTCGATCATCAGCACGTGCGAGGCGATGGATTGCGCCGCGGTGCCGTGCAGGTTGAAGAAGGGGTGGCTGGTCGGGTTGATGACGGTCGGCGCGTCGGTCGTGGCCCGGTAGTGGATGGCCAACCCGTTGTCCGCCGTGATGCGGTAGGTGACCGTAATGTCGACGCAGCCCGGATACCCTTCCTCGCCGTCGGCCGAACGGTAGCTCATGGCCAGGTAGCGGCCCAGGGAATCCGTTCCTTCGGCAGCGTCCCATACGCGGTTTCTCCATCCGTCCGCCCCGCCGTGCAGGTGGTTGGGCGCGTTGTTGATGGGCAGCGTGTACTCCTGTCCGTCGAGCGTGAAGCGTCCCTGCCGGATGCGGCCGCCGTAGCGTCCCACTATGGAGCCTACGGAAGCGTTCGCAGGCGCGAGATAATCGCCGATATTCGGAAAGCCCCACACCACATCGCGGAAAACACCCTGCCGGTCCGGCACCCAGAGGGCCACGATGCGCGCCCCGTAATTGGTGAATTGCGCGGTCATCCCCTGCTCGTTGCGCAAGGTATACAGCGAAACCTGCCTGCCGCGCAGCACGGTGTCGAAAGCCGCCGCGGGCAGCAGTTCCACGGCCGTTGCCGGTTGCTTTTTGCCACATCCTGCGGTCAGGACTACTGCGCAAAAAATAGAGAGGATAACGCTCGCTCGTTGCATGGGAAAGGCGCCTTATTTTTTGATCGCTTCAATGGCTACGGCGTTCTGCTCGACGTCATAGGTCATCACTATGGCAAGGGCAGTCGATAAGACACTGAAGGAAGTCTGCCCGTAAAGGGTGCCGTACAGCAGGAATGTACAAATATCGGTAGGCGTAATATAGGGCTCCGCCGGCAGGTGGCTGTGGGTGGTTCCCCGGACACGCTGACCTTCGTATTCGGTTGCTACGGGAAGGATTCCCGAGTGCATTTTTCGCCAGTCGGTGATCCGGCCCTCATGATCCGCAAAGAAGATATAATCGTTTCCGAACGGGATGATGGCCTGCCTGGCACTCCCCGCCAGCACGTACATTTTGTAATGGTCGCCATGAGGCAGCAGAACGAAATTGGGATCGAATCCTTCGGGGAAACCGAACCGGTATTTTTCGCTTTCCGTAAGGATCCGCTCGCGGATGGTTTGCCTGGCTTTGCGGAGTCTTGCCTCGGTGTCTGTCAGCGGACGGGTGTTTTTCTGGGGGTGATAGCCCCCGTCGTCGCCTGTGGCGGTTTCGAAAATACACGCTCCCGCGGCGTCCGTCAGGCAGGTACGGACGGAATCTCCGTCTATATAGGAAAAATACCCGGCTGTCTGCGCTTTGACCTGCTCGTCCTGTTGCCCGAGATCGGAAGTGATCCAGGCGGACTTCTCCAGCAGGTACAGCAGATTGCCCTCGATGACGATCGAGTCGCATATCTTTTGTATCTGCTCCATCTGCAGCGGAGCCGGTTTACGGGAAGGCTTTCCCTGGACGGATGCCGCACAAAGCAGTGCGAGTATCGGCAGTAGAAAATTTCTCATATGAATTTTCTGATTTTGGGCGTACTCACAAACGTACTAAATTTTTCCCGCACTTCCATATCTCGCTGCGAAAGGGTATCTTTGTGGCAGATCAAACCGTTTTATGGAATCACGCGATATCCTATTCGTCTGCCTGGGCAACATCTGCCGCTCCCCGGCCGCCGAGGGCATTATGCAGCATAAGGTGGCCGGAAAAGGCCTCTCGGCCCAGATCAGAGTCGAGTCCGCGGGCACCGACGGCGGCCATGCGGGCGAACGTGCCGACGCGCGCATGCGCCAGGCCGCGTCCCGCCGCGGCTACGACCTGCAGAGCCGATCGCGCCAGATCCGCAGCGAGGACTTCGACCGCTTCGACCTGATCGTGGTGATGGACGACTCGAACTACGAGCGGGTGCACCGCCTGGCCCCCACGCAGCAGGCGGCGCAGAAGATCCACCGCATGACCGAATTCTGCACGCGCCACCCGCATGCAGACCACATCCCCGACCCCTACTACGAGGGCGCTCAGGGTTTCGAACGGGTGTTGGATTTGTTGGAAGACGCCTGCGACGGGCTCTTGGACTTCGTGCGGGGCGGGCAGTGAGCGCAACCGTCGCTTTTGCACGTCTCCCTTTTCTTCAGGAACGACTCCCTCTCCTTGCAGCCCGCGCAACCATCGCACGGGCTCGCGGGCTCGCGTCCCTTGATGATGCGCCACACCCGCCAGGCGATGTAGCAGAGCAGCAACGCACCTATAATATATACAATAACGTCCTGTACCATAATCTATAAAAATAACCCCACCACACGATAAACGATCCACGCCACGATCCACGCCAGAGTGGTGTTGTACACCAGCGAGAACACGGCCCACTTCCAACTACCCGTCTCCTTGGCGATGGCCGCCAGCGAAGCGATACACGGAAAATAGAGCAGAATAAAGACCAGGAAGGCGAGCGAATTGCGCATGGTGAAATCCGGCACGCCCGTCTGTGGATTGACGGCCCGCAACTTCTGCGGCAGACTGCTGCCCGGATCCATGTCCGTCTCGGCGTAAAGCACGCCGAGCGTACTGATGATCAATTCCTTCGCCGCCGCTCCGGACAGCAATGATATACAGATTTTCCAGTTGAAGCCCAGCGGATGCATGACCGGTTCGAGGGCCAGTCCCAAATGTCCCAGATATGAATTTTTCTGTTGCTCCATCATCGCGATGGCCTCCGCGCCGGAAGCCTCCTCCGTAGCCGTGGTAACCGTCTCCACCGCCGCCGCCTGCGCCACCGGAGCCTCTTTCGCCCGCGGGAAATAGCTGAGGAACCAGACGGCCATCGAAGCCACCAGGATCACCCCCCCCATCTTGCGCAGATACTCGCGCGCCTTGTCCCACATGTGCACGATGATCGAACGCAACGTCGGCATGCGGTAAGGCGGCAACTCCATCACAAAAGGCGTCTCATCCTTCTTGAAAATAAACTTACGCAGCAATTTGGCCGTGATCACCGCCACGACCATCCCGAGCAAATACAACCCCATCAGCACCGTCCCCGCATGCGAAGGGAAAAATATCCCCACCAGCAACAGGTAGACCGGCAGCCGCGCCGAGCAGGAGATGAACGGATTGATCAGTATGGTAATGATCCGGCTCGACCGGCTTTCGATCGTCCGCGCGGCCATGATCGCCGGCACGTTGCACCCGAAGCCCATGATGAGCGGGATGAACGACTTGCCGTGCAGCCCGATGCGATGCATCACCTTGTCCATGATGAAGGCCGCCCGCGCCATATAGCCCGAGTCCTCCATGAACGAGATGAACAGATAGAGGATCAGGATGTTAGGCAGGAAAACGATCACGCCCCCCACGCCCCCGATCACCCCGTCGACGATCAGGTCCTTCAAAGCCCCCGCCGCCATCGTGGCCCGCACGAAATCGCCCAGCGCCGCGACGCCCGACTCGATCCACTGCATCGGGTAGCTGCCCAACACGAACGTCGCCTCGAACATCAGCCAGATGATCAGCAAAAAGATCGGGAAACCGAACAACTTGCTCGTGACGATCGAGTCGATCAGCCGCGTGGTCTGCGCCTCCTGTTTCACCCCCGGGGTAAAGGTCTCCTTGAGCGCCCCGGCGATGAAGCCGTACCGCTCGTTGGATATGGCGGTCTCGATATCCTCGCCTAATTTCTTCTCGATGCGCGGCACCTGCTGGTCGCGGATCGCGGCCCAGGCGGGATATTCGGGAAGCGAGCGGAGTGTCTGCTCGGCCAGCTTGTCGCGTTCCAGCAGCTTGATCGCCACGTAGCGCGGCGAAAACTCCTTGCTCGTGTGCCCCGACTCCTTGATCGCGTTCTTCAGGGGCGTGATCCCGGCCTCGATCTCCGGATTGTAATGGATATGAACGTGACGGACGACGGGATCGTCGTTCTCGTAGACCCGGATGATCGTGTCCAGCAACGGGCTGATCAGCCGCCCCCCGCGCGATATGGTCGGCACGACCGGCACGCCGATCATCCGCCCGAAAGCCTCGTAATCGAACCGATCGCCGCTCTCTTCCAGCTCGTCATACATATTGAGCGCGATGACCATGCAGAAGTCCATGTCGATCAGCTCGGTCGACAGGTAGAGGTTGCGCTCCAGGTTCGAAGCCGCCACCACATTGACGATCACATCGGGCGTCTGGGTGACCAGGTGCTCGCGCACGAATTTCTCCTCGGGCGAATAGGCCGAAAGCGAGTAAGTCCCCGGCAGGTCGTACATCACGAAATGGTACCCCCCGTAATGGAACCGCCCGCGCTTGGCGTCGACCGTCACGCCGCTGTAATTACCCACATGCTCATGGCTGCCCGAGGCGGAATTGAACAGCGAGGTCTTGCCGCTGTTCGGGTTGCCCACCAGGGCGATGCGGATCTCTTTGCGGGAATAGTCGGCCAGCCGCTCGATCGAGCGTTCGTTGGCGATCAGTCCGTGCGCGTCGGGCGAAATGTCGATCTGCCCGTCGTCGACCAGGTTGTCCATCTCCTGCTGGGTGATCACCTCGATCATCGACGCCTCGCTGCGCCGCAGCGAAATCTCGTAGCCCATCACCTTGTAGACGATGGGATCCCTGAGCGGAGCGTTCATGATGACCTCGACCGACTGGCCGCGCACAAACCCCATCTCGGTCACGCGCTTGCGGAAAGCGCCGTAACCCAGGACCCTGACGATGATCCCGCTCTGGGAGGTCTGTAATTCGGATAGACGCAAACTTTATTCCTCCTCCTTGGTTTCGATCTCTACCAGGCGGTCTGTGTAAAGGCGTCCGTGCAGATGGTCGATCTCGTGCTGGAAAATGATGGCCGTGAAACCTTCCACCGTCTCCCGTTTCAATTCGAACGTGGCGGGATCGTTGTATTCGATCTCCACGAACGGCATACGCATCGTCGTCCCCTTACGGTCGGGCACCGACAGGCAGCCTTCCGGGGAAGGAACGAGGGTGTCCGGCATGATCGTGATGCGCGGGTTGACGTAGAATTCGAACGGCTCGCCCTGTTTGTCGAAGCGCTGTACGGCGATCAGCATCCGGCCGACGCCCACCTGCGGGGCGGCGATGCCCACCCCTTCCTGCGAAGGATCGGTAACGGTGGCCAGCATGCGGTGGCAAAGGACTTTGAACCAGGGCGAGGCGATATCTGCGTCGTTGAGCAGTCCGGCTTCGCGGCGCAGGAAGTTCAGATCCTCTTCGGAATTGACGGTCAGCACGCGCATCAGCCCCGCCTCGGGATCTTTGCCGATCAGTTTGCGTTCCTCTTTGGTGAATCCCCTGCCCCCGCAGTTACAGAAGAGCAGCGCGGCGCAGGCGAGTATGGGTATGTGCTTGAACATAAATATCATGTGTTGAAAGTGAGGTGGCGGCGTTTTCTGTTCCCGCAAAGGTACATATTTTGCCCCTTTTCGCAAACCGGACAGCAAATAAAGAAGCCGGACGAGTCACTGTCCGGCTTCCTGAAATATGGCGTCTCTTAATCGGCGATTACGCGGATGCTTTCGCAGCACCCGCCGTAAGTGTTCTCGCGTACCTCCAGGGGCAGCAGCGTGTCGCCTATCCAGATACACGGTTCCATCCAGTTGGATGGATTGGCCGTATAGCCGCAGGAATATACCGTGCCGCCGGCAAAGTCCATTTCGTGTACGACGCCCTCATTATTAGCCGCTCCAATATCGAGGGCCCTGCGGACGCCGTTTTCCCAGAGATACGGGGTCCACTCATACGGCGAGAAGGTCCCGCCGGTTCCGCCGGTATACATATTCAGCCCGTCGACGACGATCGCATTGAAACGCGTGGCGTCCGTTCCTTTAGGCGACGGATAGTCGATGCGTCTGGGGACGGCGGGGTTTCCATCGAGAGACCACAGGCAGGCGTATTCGCGGCCGTCGACTATATAACTCCCCGAGGCATATACCAGGCCATAGCGGGAAACAGCGATGTCGCTGCAAACGGAGACATCGCACCCTTCCGGCACCGGTAGCGGAATGACCACATCGTTGGCCCAGAGGCAAGCCACTTTCTCCGATTCGGTGTAATAGCACCCGGCCACATACACCTTGCCTTTGGCGACGGCCAGTTCGAAGGCCTGGGTATGGTAAACGCCCGCCGGTTTGGGCAGGTCGACCCGGGTATCGTAGCCCGTCCACCGGCAGGCCGTCCATATTTCACTGTAAGAATAATGGGAACCGGCCGTATGGATCACGCCGTCCGAGAGGACCATGCTCAGGCAATCGGTGGCAAAGGTGTTCGCCGGCACGGGCAATGTGTGTACCTCGCCGTCGCTGCAGATAAACCCCTTAATGTCGACATCCGTGTAGTACGTGCCTGCGGCGTAAAGGATCCCGTCGTAAAAATCCACCCCGTTGCAATAGGAATGATGGGTTTCGGACAGAGGCAAAGCGTACCCCTTCTCCCCGATCCAATAGCAGGCCTGGTAATAGCCGTATCGATTGACGGTGTATCCGCCGGTGTAAACCGCGTAGGTGACCTGCGGCTGCGGCTGCGGCACCGGATCGTTTTCGCTGCAACCCGTGGCCGCGATCCCGGCGAAGAATAATACGAATACGGTAAAAATGTTAAATAGTAATTTTTTCATCATATTGAATTATAATTTATAAATAGAACCGCGAATATACGGTGTTGTTGTGGACTTTCCTAATCGTTATTGTGAATTTATGTAAATTCGATACATTGAAACGGCGGCAGCACCTCCTGGATGCTGCCGCCGTTTCAATGATTGATCTGCAAATATTTAGAATTCCTTACGCAGCCGCGCCACCGGAATGCCGAGCATCTCGCGGTATTTGGCCACCGTGCGGCGGGCGATGTGGTACCCTTTCTGGTTGAGGATATCCATGAGCACCTCGTCCGTGAGCGGTTTGCGCTTGTCCTCTTCGCCGATGCACTGTTGCAGGATGTTCTTGATCTCGTACGAGGAGACTTCCTCGCCGCTGTCCGTCTGCATCGCCTCCGAGAAGAGTTGCTTGAGGGGTATGATCCCGAACTGCGTCTGGATGTATTTGCTGTTGACCACGCGCGAGATGGTCGACACGTCGAGGCCCGTGCGGTCGGCGATGTCCTTGAGGATCATCGGCCGCAGCTTGCTCTGGTCGCCCGTCAGGAAATATTCGTGCTGGTAGGCCAGGATCTCGCGCATGGTGAACATGAGCGTGTCGTGGCGCTGTTTGATGGCCGAGATGAACCACTTGGCCGAGTCGATCTTGTTCTTGACGAACTGCAACGCCTCCTTGTCCGATTCGTTGACCTGCCCGTTGCCCGCCATCTGGCGGATCATCTCCACGTAACGTTTGTTGACCCGCACCTCGGGAACGTTGTACGAGTTGAGGCGCAATTCGAAATCCCCGTTCTGCTGGTCGAGGATGAAATCGGGGGTGATATAGGGCATCGTGTCGCTCGTCCCGTCGTTGTAGAGGTTGCCCGGTTTGGGCGACAGGCGCAGGATCTCCTCCATCGCGTCGCGGAAATCGTCCTCCGAACAACCCAGGCGGCTGAGCAGTTTCTCGTAATGCTTCTTCGAAAACTCTTCGAAATAGCTGGTCAGGATCTTGCGGGCCAGGCGCTGGGGTTTGGTCGCAGGCTTCTGTGCGGCGAGCTGCAGCAGCAGGCATTCGCGCAGGTCGCGCGCCCCGACCCCGGCCGGTTCCAGCGAGTGGATGATGCCGAGCACCCGTTCCAACTCCTCTTCCGACACGTCGAAACCCATGTTGAAGGCCATGTCGTCGGCGATCGAGCGCAACTCGCGGCGCAGGTAGCCGTCGTCGTCGATGCTGCCCACCAGGTATCCGGCGATGCGCATATCGTCGTCCGAAAGGGATTTATACCCCAACTGCTCGTCGAGGTACTCGTGCAGCGAACGGCCGTTGGAGACGTTCAGCGGGCGCGTGTTGTCGTCCTTCGAAAAGTTGTTGGCGTTGTATTTATAGGAAGGGGTGTCGTCTTCGCGGAGGTATTCCTCCACGGAGATCTCCTTTTCCTCCTGTTTGTCTTCTTTCTCCTCCTCTTCCAGGACGGGATTTTCTTCGATCTCCTGTTTGATGCGGGCCTCTAATTGCATAGCGGGCAACTCCAGCAGTTTGATCATCTGGATTTGCTGCGGGGAGAGCTTCTGCAACAGTTTTTGGATCTGGCTCTGACTAATGGCTGACATAAATAATTAGGTAATAGTTAATTATATATAGCAACTATAGTGCCAATCGGGAGGGAATTCCCTCCCGGCCTTAAAATTCGGCATTCCCCGGCGTGCGGGGGAAGGGAATCACGTCGCGGATATTGGCCATGCCGGTGACGAAAAGCAGCAGCCTTTCGAAGCCCAGGCCGAATCCGCTGTGCGGGGCGGTGCCCCAGCGGCGTGTATCGAGGTACCACCAGACATCCTTCTCCGGAATCCCCATCGCACGTATCTTGCCCAGCAGTTTCTCGTAGTTCTCCTCGCGCTGCGACCCGCCGATGATCTCGCCGATCTTCGGGAAGAGCACGTCCATCGCGCGGACGGTCCGCCCGTCCTCGTTGAGTTTCATATAGAATGCCTTGATCTCCTTGGGATAGTTGACCAGGATGACCGGCTTTTTGAAATGTTTTTCGACCAGGTAACGCTCGTGCTCGCTCTGCAGGTCGAGGCCCCAGCTCACGGGGAATTCGAACTTCTCGCCGCTGGCCTCCAGGATCTTGATCCCCTCGGTGTAGTCCAGTCGCACGAAATCGTTCTCCACCACGAAACGCAGGCGTTCGACGAGCTCTTCGTCGTACATCTTGGCGAGGAACTCCAGGTCGTCCCCGCAATGGTCCAGCGCGTAGTTGATCAGGAACTTCAAAAAGTCCTCCGCCAGCGCCATGTTGTCCTCCAATTCGAAGAAAGCCACCTCCGGCTCGATCATCCAGAACTCGGCCAGGTGGCGCGGAGTGTTCGAATTCTCGGCACGGAACGTAGGCCCGAACGTGTATATCTGCGAAAGCGCCATCGCCCCCAGCTCGCCCTCCAACTGCCCGGAGACGGTCAGGCTGGCATGCTTGCCGAAGAAATCCTGCGAAAAATCGACCCCGCCTTCCTGCGTGCGCGGCAGTTTGTCCAGGTCGAGCGTGGTGACCGAGAACATCTGCCCGGCGCCCTCGGCGTCCGAGGCGGTGATGATGGGGGTGTGCAGGTAGTAGAACCCGCGGTCGTTGAAGTACTTATGAATGGCATAGGCCATGGCGTGGCGCACGCGCAGCACCGCCCCGAAGGTGTTGGTGCGGGGGCGCAGGTAGGCGATCTCGCGCAGGAATTCCAGCGAGTGCCCTTTCTTCTGCAACGGATAACTGTCCGGATCGGCCGGGCCGTAGATCTCTATTTTGTCTGCCTGCACCTCGACCGGCTGTCCCGAGCCCATCGACTCGACCAGCTTCCCGTCCACGCGCAGGCACGCGCCCGTGGTGACGGCGCGCAGGATCTCTTCATCGAAAGAGGCCACATCCGCCACCACCTGTATATTATGGATCGTCGAACCGTCGTTCAGGGCGATGAAGGCGACGTTCTTATTGCCGCGCTTGGTGCGTACCCACCCTTTAACCGTTATTTGTTGCCCCGCGGGGGCCGTTTTGAGCAATTCGCTGATCCTGATTCTACCTCCAGATAACATAAAGCGTTGAAATTATTATGGATAATTAAAGTCGTGCAAATATCCGGATTATTTTCCGGAATTCATAACAAATAACTGCCGAATCCACAGATAGGCCCTAAATGAAAACGGACACGGCCATAATCATTATGGCCGTGTCCGTATGCGGTATGCCGGCTATCCGGCGTGAAATTTAGAGGTTGTTTTGATTTTTCAATCGAAGCGATTGTTGCTCATCTTCGAGCAGTTTTTTTCGCCGATTAGAGGAGCATATCGGGAATATGTGACGATAATCGGCCTAAAAAAAATGCCGGAGAGGGGCGAAAAGCGCGAAGGAAAGGAAATTCAAAACAACCTCTTAGTAGCTGTTTATGTAGACCTTGGAATAATCGCCGTAGGTAACCGTACAGGAGGTGGTGCATGCCGATTCGTTGGCCCATCCCCAAACGACCTTCACGGAAGAGACGGGATAGCTTTCCGGGTTGAAAGCGGTCAGGGTGGGGCTTTCCACGGTTTCCGTCCCCGAAGAGATGGCGTCCTGGCTGCATTTGGGTTGATAGACGAGCGACGTGCCCCGGTAGACGACGTTCAGCGCGGGATAGCCGATCGGATTGCCGCTGGATGTGACGTTGGTAACGGTGAGAGGCTCCGTGGTCATCTTGGCGTAGTTGGCGTTGGCGGCGGCGGCGCTCGAGAGTTTGACCGTGCAGCTCATCACCAGCTCGGCGACGGATTCGCTCGAGTAGATGTAGTACTCCAGGTCGCCGGCCTCTATGTTCCATGTGTTGCCGCTGTGGGCGGAAATGGAGTAGTCGCTGAACGTAAGGGTGCGGACGGTCGAGGAGCCTACCTTCAGTTTGTCGCTCCCCGAACTGATGTACCAGCGTACGTCCTCTTCGTTGAAGTCGCTGAGCAGATGGCCGCCCGTGGCGATCTCGACCACCCCGTAATACATGTAGTCGTTGGCCAGCAGGTAATTGTAGCCGGACGGATAGGAGATGGTGATCTTTTCGTCCGGGGTGTTCTCATTCGCGATCGCCAGGGTCGCGTTGCCGAAGAGTTTCGTTTTGTAGTTGATCTCCTTTCCGTCCACCGTTCTTTTGACATCCTCATGTTCGATGTCCTTGTTGTCGTTGATGTCCAGGCATTCCACCAGCAGCGTGTTCATGCGTATGGCGATCTGGGCGGGTATGGAGACGATGGCGTTGTCGTTCCGGCCGATGGAATACATGTTCAGGCCCTGCGACATGGCGGTCTCCTCGGGGGTTACTTTCTCCTCTTTCATACACGATGCGAAGAGCACCGGAACCGCGATCAGGAGAGTCAGAAATTTCTTCATGGGAATGGATTTAAGTTATGCAAAATTAATATTATTTCCGCTTAGTAAGATGCCTGCAACCATAAAAACGTTGCATGGCGCCGCGTTATTGTGCGGCCGAGGCAGCCGTAGCGGCTGAAAATCTGCGGCCTAAACGAAAACCTGCAACCGCTTTCGGAGCGGCCTTCGGCCGCGACATCTCCCTCCCCTACGCCTTAGGGGAGGGTCGGGGAGGGGTGATCGAGCTCTTATGCGGGGCGCTTATGCCCCGCTAACGTGTGGTTTGAATAAGGAGTCGTAAGTTAACGTCCTTGTGTCCTTACGGCATATCGCGACTCCTTATTCAAAACACGCGTTAAACGCTGTATCCAGACCGCCGCCACGGCCAGCAGCAGGCGCGGAACGAGTATCCAGAAGACGGGGATGCCGATGGCCGCGAAGAGGATCGTGTCTTCCAGCAGGCTGTGCGAGATGGCCACGTGGGTGTTCAGCAGCCGGGCGTCGGGCAGGGTCGCCTCGCCCCGTTGCAGCTCGTCGATCAACGCCGCGCCCCCGTACGTGAGTCCGATCACGTTGCAGATGATCCACAGGAAAGAGGTGTTCAGCGGCAGCCCGAACACGCGCATCAGCGGCCTGAGCGGCCAGGCGATGATGCTCAGGATGCCGAATTCGCGCAGGATGCTTTGCAGGATGTTGAGCGAAGTGACCAGCACGGCCATTTTGACCAGCAGCGGGGCCAGCCCCATCCCCCAATTATAAAACATCGCCCCCCATGTCTCGGCATGTCCCGCCGCCGCCGCGCTCCCGTGCAGTTGCCCCGCCATCGAGGCCGGGACCGCCAGGTTGAGCAGCACCCCAGCCAGCAGCGAAGCGCCGATGCGCAACGCCACCATGGCCGCGGCCGACGCGCCCGAGCGTTTCTGGATGGCCGTTTCGATGATCAGGTTGTGGCAGATGAGGGTCATCGCCGTCAGGATGACCGCCTCGCGCAGCCCGATGCCCACGGCGAACATCACCGCGATCGCCGTGTAGGGGTTGACGGCGACGGCCGAGATCCACACCAGCGCCCCGCGGCCGTCGAGCCCCATCAGCCCGAACAAGGGTTCGAGCCCCCCGGACACCCAGGCCACCACGCCGAGGTAATCGAGCACCGAGATGCCCAGGCTCACCGGCACCATGAGTTTGGTCAGCCACCAGGCCGTGCGCATCGCCGGAAGGAACGCTCCCTGGACTGAACGCCAGAGCCTTTGCAGGAATATTTTCGTGTTTTCCGTCATCGTGTTTTTATGATCGGTCTTTTTCTCCCTTGATGTCCATAGGTTTTGTCATTCTGAACGAAGTGAAGAATGACAAACCGCGCTGTACCATCCTCCCCGATTTTCCCTGCAAATGTACTTTTTCCTTTTGATCGCTCAAAGTTTCTGAAAAAATATACCTATTTTTGCGGATCATGGAGGGTAAATTTCAAAAACTCACCCCGGAGCAGATCGCACGGCTGGAAGCCGCCGGATGCTGTGCGGAGAATTGGGACGAGGTGCTCGTGGCCGGCGGCTTCGACCCCGCTAACGTGCGCAACTGCCGTTTTCGCGGCCAGGTGCGCATCGGCGCGTCGGTCGTGATCTCCAACGTGCGCGTGCACCTGAAAAACGTGCACGTGGGCGAGGGCGTGCGCATCGAGGATGTGTCGCTGATCGAATGCGAAGGCGAAACATCCTTCGGTATCGGCACGATGGTCGCCGCGGTCAACGAGAACGGCGGCCGCCAGGTGCCCCTGCATCTGGATATGACCGCCCAGACAGCCTACGTGATGGCCATGTACCGCCACCGCCCCCGCGCGATCGAACACCTGATGGCGATCGTGGAAAAACAGCGCCTCGCCGCCCTGTCGACCCATTGCGCCATCGGCCGTGGCGCGCAGATCGTCGGCTGCGGAACCATCCGAAACGTCAATATCGGCCCCGGCGCCCGCATCGACGGGGCGCAAATGCTCAAAAACGGCACCATCCTCAGTACCCCCGACGCTCCGGCCGTGGTCGGCTACGGGGTGAGGGCGGCGGACTTTATATTCTCGCGCGCCTCGCGCGTGGAGTCGGGGACTTCGTTGGTGCGCTGTTTCGTGGGGCAGGGGACGCTGCTGGAAGAGGTTTTCGTGGCGGCCGACTCGTTGTTTTTCTCCAACTGCATCATGGCCCAGGGCGAGGCGTGCTCCGTGTTCGCCGGGCCTTTCACCGTCTCGCACCATAAAGCCACGCTGCTCATCGCCGGCCTGTTCTCCTTCTTCAACGCCGGCAGCGGGGCCAACCAGTCGAACCACCTGTTCAAAGGCGGCCCCATCCACCAGGGCATCAACGAGCGCGGCTGCAAATACAGCAGCAACGCCTACGTCATGCTTCCCGCGCGCAACGGCGCTTTCTGTACCGTCCTGGGCAGCCACAGCAACCACCACGACACCTCGGACTTCCCCTATTCCTTCCTGATGCAGAACGAGGGGCGCTCGGAGCTGATCCCCGCCGCCGCCCTGCGCAGCTGGGGCGTGGTGCGCGACCTGGCCAAATGGCCCGCGCGCGACAAGCGTCCCGCGAACCCGTCCGATCTGATCCATTTTGACGAACACAATCCTTATATAGCTTCCCGCATCGCCCGCGCCCTGGCCGTTTCGGCCGGGCTGCTGGCCAATGCCGGGCTGGAAACCTATTCGTACGAGCGCATGAAGGTCAAGCACTCGATGCTGCGCCGCGGCAAGGATCTCTACCGCCTGGCGATGGACGCCTCGCTGGGGGCGATGCTCTCCGTGGAGCCCGACCCGGCGCTCATCGCCGAAGGCGAGGGCGAATGGGTCGACCTGGGCGGCATGTACGCCCCCAAACGCCAGGTGATGGCGGTGATCGAGGGGATCGAATCGGGCCGATATACCGACATGGCGTCGGTGCTGGCCGAATTCGCGCGCATCCACGCCTCGTATCCGTCGTTCGCCTACGGCTGGGCCCTCGCGCAGTTGGACCAACCGGATGCGCAGCATGTCACCGCCATGATCGCCCGGGGTGAAGAGGCCACTCGCACGTTGCGCAAATACGCCGCGGACGACGCCCGCAAGGAGTCCGACATGCTGATGGCCACCGGCTACGGCATCGACTCGAAGAACCCGCAGGTGAAGGAGGCGGATTTCGAAGCCGTTAGAGGTTGTAAGATAAATTAAGCCTGTTTTTGTCATTCTGAACGAAGTGAAGAATCTTGGCCTGAATTGATTTGAAATACAGTCCGACCAAGATTCTTCGCTGCGCTCTGAATGACAAAAACAGCAAATAAAAAGAAATTTTACAGACATGAGAATAGTATCCTTATTCGTATTGATGGGCGCATGGTGCGCCACGGCCCTTGGCCAGGCATTGCCGAAAGTGAGCACGGGCCGCGCCCCGGCGCACGCCGAATTCATGGTCTACACGACCCGCGAGACGGCCGAGGCGCGCGTCAAGGAAAAATCGCTTTCCTGCATGCCCCTCACGGCCAAACTGAAGAACAGCGGCCAGAGCTGGTCGACGACGCTGACCGTCACCACGGAAATGTTCGAGCGCGAGATCTTCCTGCACATCGCGAACGCCTGGCCCGCCTTCACGCTCAAGGTCAACGACCGCGTGGCCGCGTACGGCGAGGATGCGAAGACCCCCTTCGAATGCAACCTCTCGCCTTACCTGACCCGCGGGCAGAACGAGATCGCCATCGACCTGGCCCCGGCCGCGAGCGCCGGCGTGCTGGAAACGGCATTCAAACCCGCCGCCCCGGCAGCCCCCGAAGTCTACGTTTACTGGCAGCCCAAAGTGCGCATCGAGGATTATTCGGCGCGCGCCACCGCCTCCGGCCAGACCGGCCGCCTGCAACTGGATATCGTCCTGGCGAACAGCTATAATTACGAAGAAAATATCCAGGTCGGATACGACATCTATTCCCCCAAAGGCGAGCTGGTCTACTTCGACAAACGCTCCGTCACCGTGCCGGGCAACGGCCGCGACACGCTGCGCCTGAACCAGGAGATCCCCGACGCGGGCGCCAACCTCTGGAGCCCCGCCAAGCCCAATCTCTACCGGATGATGCTCATCGTCTGGCGCGAAGGCGTCATCGTGGAATACGTGCCCTTCAAGATCGGTTTCTCGTCCGGGAACTTCCAGGCCAACACGGCTGCCGTGAAAGCTGCCATCGCGGGTAATAAAGTCATCGCCTACAACGTCTCCGGCCCCGAAGCCAAGACCAAAACCGAATTGCAGGCGCTCAAAACCAAAGGCGCCACGATGCTGCGCGTAAGCTACCCGCAACCCCTGTTCTTCTACGACCTGTGCGACCAGCTGGGTCTGGCCGTGATCGACCAGGCCGACCTGAACTGGACGGGCGACCGCACGAACCGCCGCGTCGGCGGCTCCCCGGCCAACGACCCCCGCATGACGGATGTCTTCCTGGAGCGCGAGGCCTACATGCTGGCCCGTGTGCGCAACCACGCCTGCATCGTCGCCTGGTCCCTGGGCGGCGAGATGGGCAACGGCTACAACATGTACCGCGGCTACCAGTTGCTCAAATCGCTCGACTCCCAGCGTCCGGTGATCTACACCGACGCCCAGGGCGAGTGGAACTCCGATATTTAGCCTGAAGAGGCAAACACCGACGTTAGTCGCCCTTTGCCGGGTGACAGGATAGCCATGACAATAGACCTGATCGTCGTCGGCAAGACCGACACCGCCGAAATCATCTCGCTCGTCGAGCTCTACCAGAAGCGCATCAACCGCTATCTGAAATTCAACGTGGCCACCATTCCGGATCCCCGGCGCGGCGCCAAGATCTCGCAGACGGAGCAGAAAACGCAGGAAGGAGAGTTGATCCTGCGGCTGATCGGCGAGCAGGATTACGTGGTCTTGCTGGACGAGCGCGGCGCCCAATGCACCTCGGAGCAATTCGCGGACTTCATCCAAAAGCGGATGCTCGCCTCCACCCGCCGCCTCTGCTTCGTGATCGGCGGCCCCTATGGTTTTGCCACCCCGGTACGCCGCCGCGCCGACCACCTGCTGGGGCTCTCGCAAATGACCTTCTCGCACCAGATCGTACGCGCCATCTTCGCCGAGCAACTCTACCGCGCCTTCACGATCCTCAATAACGAGCCTTATCACCATCAGTAGGGATTTTTTGCCTGCCCTCCGTTCTGGCCCTTGTGCCCAAGCCGGGTCTTCCTTCGTCATGTCGAGCGGTTGCCGCGACAAAAAACACAGCCCCGTTGAGATGTATCGGGGAAAGCGAGACAAGACCAAAATAATAAACGTGATGACTTGCCTTTGGTTGACCTTGACTCACCTATTACCTATCACTAATCTCTAGACTCACATACCTGCCAGTCATTGAATTGGGGTTTGGGGGTTTTGGGGTTTTGGGGTTTTGGGG
>JAVBPS010000017.1:0-57370 GCA_031549495.1 Rikenellaceae bacterium
CCCCTACATGATTTCCTTTACCACAATTCTTCCATCAGCCGGGCGGCCACGGCGGGCATGCCTCCCGCCGCCGTGGCCTGTATGTAATTGACCCGGCGCAGGGTCGCGCCGTCCGGGGCTTTCGGGTCGATCAGCCAGACCTGCGCACCGGGCCGCGCGTAATGGATCAGCGAAGCGGCCGGATAGACCGCCAGCGAGGTCCCCACCACCACGAGCACGTCGGCCGAGGCGACGATCGCCGCCGCCGTTTCGAACATCGGCACGCCCTCGCCGAAAAAGACCACGAACGGACGCAGCAGCGACCCGTCGGGATGGCGCGCGTCCAAAGGCTGTTCCCATCCCTGGATGGGCACTACCCCATCCTCGTCGCGACTGCTGCGCAGTTTGCGCAATTCGCCGTGCAGGTGGGTCACCCGCAGCGCGACGCCCGCCTCGGCGGCGGCACGCTCGTGCAGATCGTCGATGTTCTGCGTGACGACCTGCACGTCCATCGTGCGCGCCAGTTCCACGATCGCCCGGTGGCCCGCGTTGGGACGCTTTTCCAGCAGTTCCCGGCGGCGGATGTTGTAGAATTCGATCACCTGCGCCCGGTTATGCGCCAGCGCCTCGGGCGTGCAGACATCCTCGATGCGGTACTGCGCCCACAGGCCGTCGCTGTCGCGAAAGGTGGCGATGCCGCTGTCGGCGCTCATCCCGGCGCCGGAAAACAGGACGATTTTTTTACCCATTGACCTTTTTTTGCATACAAAGATAGGCATTTCCAGGCAGAACCAACGGATGGTTCGACACCTCCCTGAACGCACTCCGGGACCGCTTCCGTCAATTTTTCCGAATATGGTACAACCATTCCGGGATTGGGACACGGTTGCGAAACCGGAAATCTACCTTTGTTCCCAGCAAGCCGGGATCCGCCGGCTGCACAGAAGAACACACCCAACTTTCAAAAACCGAAAGCCATGAAAAGAGCATTAATTTTCGTTTCGGCAGCCCTGCTGGCCGCCGTTGTCCTGACCGGTTGTAAAAAAGACAAACCGGAAGAAGAACCGCGCCGCGACCCGGCCACCTATGGAGTCCCCCTTGGAACATACCCCGAAGTGGTGATCGCTTTCGGGGAGAGCACCAGCGAATCGCCGATGTTCCAAAAGATCGGGACCGTGACCGTAACCGCGCAGGGATGGGACAAGGTGCTGACCGCCACCGTGGACAACTACACCTTCAAACTAATCCTCAAGGACGGGGATATGGTATACAACTACAAAGTCTCCGAAGCGGCGGATACTTTCACTGAGGCCTCTTTCCTAAACGTCGAGGGAGCGGAACAAACCATCGCCACCGGGATCACGGCCTCGTTCGTCAGTTTTCCCTCGGCTGTACTCATTTATAATGACACCTCTTACTCGGGCGTCTATTTCAAAAGGGCCCATATAACAGGTCCCTCCCTGATGCTGGTAGCCGCAGGCACGTGCAAGGGACTCGACGGCAGCCAGACCCCGAAAGCGATCGCGCTGACCATGATCAGCAATAATGCGACTTAAGGGAGACCTGCCCCCGAAAGAAAAACCAGCAAACCATGAGCGGCGCATCCATCACCCTCTCGCTCGCCCGGATATTCGGCCGTAACAGCCCGCCGACGCGCGATACGACCGGCATCAACGGGGAGTTGTTGTACGCCCGGCTGCGCGTGTTAATGGAGACGAGCGCGGTCTACGCCGACCCGGACATCACCCGCGCCCGCCTGGCTTCGATGCTCGGCACCAATGAAAATTACCTCCACCGCGCCATCCGCATCCATACGGGACACTCCTTTTCCGGTTACATTAACAGCCTGCGCATGGGCCGGGCCTGCGAGTTGCTCACCACACGCGACCAGCGGCGCACGATAGCCCGGGTGGCGCGCGACTGCGGGTTCGGATCCGGCAACACGTTCCACCGCCGGTTCCGCGATAGGTACGGCATCACTCCCGGAGAGTTCCGGCGGCTCTCCCCAAAAGCACAAGCGGCACTCGTGCAGGGCAAGCCACACATATAGTCACTCTCTCTCTTTGTCATCCTGACCGCCAGTGAAGGATCTCAGACAGCCATTTTGAGATGTTCAGGATGACAAAGACGCTTTAAAAACAGCCGTCCCGGACCTGGCCATGTCCGGGACGGCTGTTTATCGGTATGCGGTACGCGCCTATTTCTGCTTGCAGACTTCGCTCAGTTTCGAGAACAGTTCGTCGATGGTCTGCATCAACTCGCGGCGGATGTGGGCGTAATGTTTCTTCACCAGGCTGGGGTTGTTCTTCTCCGCGGGGTTATTCGCCGCCGAGATCAGCTTGTTGCGCAGATCCACCGCCTGCTGCATCACGGCCAACACGCCGTCCCTCTTCCCGGGATGGAAATAGAGGGTCATGTAGCAATCCGAGATCACCTCGCTCACCAGGTAATCTATGTCTTTTTTGATCATTCTTACGCTTGCCATAACTTTCTTTGGTTTTTGATTTGAGCAAAAGTAATAAATAATTATGAATTATGGATTATGAATTATGAATTCCGGCTTCCGGCAGGCCATGCATAATTCATAATCCATAATTCATAATTCAAACTGCATCGCCTCGGCCAGCAGGTCGACCAGGTCGCTGCTCATGAGCGACTCCGCGCCGTAGAAGTCCGCACCTTTTTCGCCGGCCAGGCCGTGGACGTAAACCCCGAGGGCAGCCGCGTCGAAAGGATCGTAGCCGCGCGCCAGCAGGCCCGTCAGCAGGCCCGTCAGCACGTCGCCCGAGCCTCCTTTGGCCAGGGCGGGCGTACCCGACGAGTTGAACAGGCAGGTACCCGTCGGGTGGCAGATCATCGTGTGGGCGCCCTTGACGACCAGGATCACGCCGTACCCGGCGCAGAACGCCTTTACCGCCTCGATCTTCTGCCGCTCGTCCTGCCAGTCGCCCAGCAGGCGGCGCAGTTCGCCCACGTGGGGCGTGAGGATCGAGTTAAAGGGCACGTATTCCAGCATCTCGGGCTGCATGGCCAGGATGTTGAGCGCGTCGGCGTCGATGACCATCGGGTTTTGCTCCTGTTGCAGCAACTCGGAAAGGGCGAATACGGTCAACTCGTCCCGGCCCAGCCCCGGGCCCACGCCCACGGCATCGTAACGCTGCGTGCGCAGCAGCGAGGTGAACGCCTCTCCCGGATCGAGGCTCAGCAGCGCCGAAGGATAGACGGTCTGTATCGAAAAGCGCTCCTCACGCGGCACATGCGCCGTGACCAGGCCGCAGCCCGAGCGCAGAGCCGCCCCCGTGGCGAGGATGGCCGCCCCCATCATCCCCTCGCTGCCGCAGACGAGCAACGCGTGGCCGTATGTCCCTTTATGGGCGAATTTCTCGCGCGGCTCGGGGATCGACTGCGCCATTGGCTGCGTGATATAATAGTAGTCGCTTGCGGCCCGCTCGATGAACCCCGCGTCCAGGTCGATGGGCAGCACCTCCAGACGGCCGCAGCACTCCCCCGCCTCGGGCAGCAGTTGCGCCAACTTCGGGAATTCGAGCGTGAGGGTCGTTTCGGCATGCACCATCAGGCGGTCTTCGTTGTCGAATTCGGTCAGCATACCCGAGGGCATGTCGATCGAGATCACGCGGCAGGGCAGCGCGTTGATGTGCCGGATCATGGCGGCCAGGTTTTCCGGCAGCGGCCTGTTGCTCATTCCCGTCCCCAGCAGGGCGTCGATGACGATCGTTTCCGCGTCCGGTTCCAGCGCGTCCGGCGTACTGAAACGCGCGATCCCTTCCGGCAACCGGTCGAGGTTGAACGCGCAATCGGCCGACAGGGCCTCGCCGCCGAAAGGCATCACCACCGCGCAGTCGAATCCCGCGTGATAGAGCATGCGCGCCACGGCCAGCCCATCGCCGCCGTTGTTCCCACGACCGATGAAAAACAGGAGCGGATGCTCCTGCGGCACGTTATTGCATATCCATTGCGCGATCACCTCCGAAGCGCGTTCCATGAGGTCGATCGACTCGACGGGTTCGTGTTCGATCGTGTAGCGGTCGGCTTCGCGTATGTCGGTTCCGGTGAGGATTTTCATGGCGTAAAATTTAAATATCAACAAATATACGAAATTTTTCGTCATGTCGAGCGAAGCGGTGTCGCCCGGCACTCGGGGATGTTTGTCATTCTGAACGAAGTGAAGAATCTTGGTCGGAACAGTCTGGACACAGTTCGACCAAGATTCTTCACTTCGTTCAGAATGACAAACACTGGAGGATTTTACTTCTTGAAATGGAGAGGATTGCCTTGCTTTCCAAAGCACACGTCATTGCGGGACACACCGGACACGGTGGAAACGAATTTTTCGTTATAAAGTTTGTAGTCCCGCTCCGCGGCGGCGGGCGTAAGGTTGGGCATCATCACGTTGGCCCCGCCGTGCAAAGCCCTTTCGCGCGCCCCGCGGCCGATGGTCTCCAGGGCGGTGGTGGCGGCGATGTTGATATCGGGCATCATCAGGCGCAGCGTGGCGACCATATTGAGCGTCGTATCCATGCGCCATTCGAGCGAGGGCGCCTCCAGGCCCGCCATCGGCGTTCCCGCACACTCGATATAGGGCCCCATGCCGCACATGTCGATCCCCAGCCCCCGCATGAACAGCAGGTCGTCCGCCAGGTGCTCCACGGTCTGCCCCGGCAGGCCGATCATCACCCCCGTGCCGAGCATGTAACCCTCCGCGCGCAGGTCGTGCAAGGCCTGCAAACGCCGCTCGAAGGTATGCCGTCCGTCGCCCGGATGGATCGCGGCGTAAAGATCCGGGTTCGAGGTCTCGATGCGCAGCAGGTAACGCGTCGCCCCGGCCGAGAGCCATCGTCGGTAGGTCTGCGGGGTCTGCTCGCCCAGCGAGAGGGTGATCCCGAGCGAGGGGTCCCAGTCGCGGCTGATCGCATCCGGCACGCCCACCGACCGCGGCGTCAGCGCTTTTATATCCCCCACGATCCGCTCGATCAAAGCGATATGGCGCGCCGAGGAGATCTCCCCCGCCTGGATGACCACCGATCCGAACCCCTCGCGCAAGGCCAGGCGCGCAGCCTGCATAACCTCTTCGTAATCCAGCGTATAGCGATTCAGCGTGCGTCCGCGGCGTATTCCGCAGTAGAGACAACTCTTATGGCAACGGTTCGAATATTCGATAAGGCCGCGCAAAAAAATTCCCTCTCCGGCAGCCGCCACGCGGACGGCATGCGCCTGTCGCGCCAGTTCGTCCTGCCGCTGGCCGCGCGCTTGCAATGAAGCGATTATATCTTCCCGGGTAAAATGCATAGCCATTGTCAAATAATTCATATATTTGACCAATTTTGTGTATGCAAAAATAACGAATTTATTGCGATAGTGGCTCTTCAACTGGTAAATATCCATACGCACGACTCGAATGCCGGCCCGTACGACCTGTACAACGTAATGATGTGCAAGCCGGACCAGCCGCTTCCCGCGCCGGGCACCAAATACAGCCTCGGGATACACCCGTGGGATGCGGGGTGGCTGGAACCGGGGGTGATCCGCGTGCTGCTGCGGGAGATCGAAGCGAACGGCGCGATGGCGGCGGTGGGCGAAACGGGCCTGGATTATTCGCGCGACATCGACCGCAAGCTGCAGGAAGAGCTTTTCCGTTCCCACCTGGAGATCGCCCGGCGTAAAGGGCTTCCCGTGATCATCCATTGTGTCCATGCCTTCGAGCCGACGATGAAGATCCTCAGCGGGTACGACCTGCCCGCCGTCATCTTCCATAGTTTGATCGGTAGCGCCGAACAGGTACTCGCCGCGCTGAAAGCGGGCTATTACATCTCCATCGGCGAGCACTGCCTGAATTCATCCCGGATGCGGGATGCGCTGCCCCTGATCCCGTACGAACGCCTCTTCCTGGAAACAGACGCAGGCTCTACGACGATTCGGATCATGTACGAAAAAATGGCCGCCATACTGAATACCAGCGTCGAAGAGCTTGCCGCCTCGACCATGGAAAATTTTAAAAGACTTTTCCCATGACGCACGCCTGGATGCAGCGAACGCACCTATTGTTGGGGGATGAGGGGATGGCGCGGTTGCAGGGTGCACACGTGCTCGTGGTAGGCTTGGGGGGCGTGGGCGCCGTGGCGGCCGAGATGATCTGCCGCGCCGGGGTGGGACGCCTGACCCTCGCGGACGGCGACCGGGTATCCGAGAGCAACATCAACCGCCAACTGATCGCCCTGCACTCGACCGTAGGCCAGGCCAAAGCCACGGTCGTGGCCGATCGACTGCGCGACATCAATCCGGCGGTCGAACTCCGCCTCGTCGAGCGTTTCATCAAGGACGAGGCCACGGACGAGCTGTTAGACGCCGCACAATACGATTACGTGGTCGACGCGATCGACACCCTCTCGCCGAAGGTCAATCTGATCAAAGGAGCCCTCGACCGCGGTATTCCGCTGGTCAGTTCGATGGGAGCCGGAGCCAAGACCGATCCCACGCAGGTCGAGGTCAAAGACATATCGAAAACGCACCACTGCCCGCTGGCGCACATGCTGCGCAAACGGCTGCATAAAATGGGGATCCGCAGCGGCTTCCACGCCGTCTTTTCGCCCGAGCCCGTGCGCGACGGGGCGATGATCCTCTGCGAGGAGACCAACAAAAAATCGAACGTCGGGACGATCTCCTACATGCCTGCGGTGTTCGGTTGCGCCTGTGCTTCGGTGGTCGTCAGGGGATTATTAGGCGAAATGGACTGAGTGTTGTTCTTTTTGTCATGTCGAGCGCAAGTCGAGACATCTCAGACTGCCTGTTTGAGATGTTTCGACTTGCGCTCGATGTGACGCAAAACGGCCGTACAATCGGATTGATCCCACCGGGTAGTGCTTGTCATCCTGAACGCCAGTGAAGGATCTCAGGCGGATTTTTTGAGATCCTTCACTGGCGTTCAGGATGACAAACACCGAAAATGAAATGATAACCATCTGTTTTTTAGACGAATATTCGCTCAACAGCACCGACCTCTCCGGTATCCGCGGCTTGGGCGATTACCGCGGTTATGAGGATACGCTACCGGAGCAGGTGCTGCAGCGCAGCGCGGGGGCGGACGTGATCATTACCAATAAGGTTCGCATCACGGAAGAAACCATGCGCGGCCTGCCGCAACTCAAACTGATCTGCGTGGCGGCCACAGGCATGAACAACGTCGACCTGGATGCGGCGGCCCGGCTCGGCATCGCGGTGAAGAATGCCGTCGACTATTCGACCGATTCGGTAGCAGAGGCCACGTTCGCCGGGGTGCTGGCCCTGCTGCGGCAGACGGTCTACTTCGACACGTTCGTCAAGAGCGGGGCTTACGCCCGTTCGCCGCGCCTGTTCCATTTCGGGCGGACGATCAGTCTGGTGCACGGCAAACGGTGGGGCATCGTCGGCATGGGCAATATCGGCCGGCGCGTGGCGCAGATCGCGACCGTTTTCGGGGCTCAGGTCGTCCATCACTCCGTCACGGGCAGCACCGACCCGACCTATCCGCAACTCACGCTGGACGAGTTACTGCGCACGTGTGATATTCTCTCGATCCACGCGCCGCTCACCCCGCTCACGGAAAACCTGCTCGACTACCCGCAACTGGCGCTAATGAAACCGACGGCCGTCGTGGCGAACCTCGCGCGCGGGAAGATCATTAATGAAGCGGGCCTGGCGCGCGCGCTGAACGAGGGCCGGATCGCCGGGGCGGTGACGGATGTCTATTCCCGCGAGCCCATCACTGCGGACAATCCGCTCTACTCCGTGACCGATCCCTACAAGCTGATCCTCTCCTCGCACAACGCCTGGGCTTCGGAAGAGTCGATCGGGCGGCTGGCGGAGTGCATTGCGAATAATATCCGGGAGTTCTTTTCGCTGGATTAAGGCATATTTGTCATTCTGAACGCAGTGAAGAATGACAAAAGGAAGGGGCCGGGACGAATTCATCCCGGCCCCTTCCTCTTTCAGTATACTACAGATCCACCAGCGCCTTACCGGTCATCTCTTTGGGTTGCTCCACGCCCATCAGTCGCAGGATGGTCGGGGCCACGTCGGCCAGCACGCCGTTGTGCGCGGCTTTCACGCGGTCCGAGACCACGATCAGCGGCACGGGGTTGAGCGAGTGGGCGGTATTGGGGCTGCCGTCCTCGTTCATCGCATGGTCGGCATTGCCGTGGTCGGCGATGATGACCACCTCGTAGCCGTTGCGCCTGGCGCTCTCGACGACCTCTTCGACGCATTTATCGACGGCCTGGATGGCCTTGACGATCGCTTCGTAAACGCCCGTGTGGCCCACCATGTCGCCGTTGGCGAAGTTCAGGGCGACGAAATCGAATTTCTGCGTGTCCAATGCCTTTACCAGCGCGTCGGCCACCTCGTAGGCGCTCATCTCGGGCTTCAGGTCGTAGGTCGCCACCTTCGGCGAGGGGATCAGGATGCGCTCCTCGCCCGGAAATTCCGCCTCGCGGCCGCCGTTCATGAAGAAGGTCACGTGGGCGTATTTTTCCGTCTCGGCGATGCGCAGTTGGGTCAGGCCCTTTCCGGAGATCCACTCGCCTATCGTGTTGTGCACGTTATCCTTATCGAAGAGGATGTGCAGCCCTTTGAACGTCGCGTCGTAGGGGGTCATCGTGCAGTAATAGAGCGGCATGGTCTTCATTCCGGCCTCGGGCATATCCTGCTGGGTGAGCACCATCGTCAGTTCTTTCGCGCGGTCGTTGCGGAAGTTGAAGAAGATCACCACGTCGCCGGGTTGCAAGAGTCCGATGGGCTTGCCTGCGGCGTCCGTGCAGGCGATCGGTTTGATGAATTCGTCCGTCACACCTTCGTCGTAGGATTTCTGGATGGCGGCTACGGCGTCCGTGGCTTTTTCACCCACGCCTGAAACGAGCAGGTCGTAAGCCTCTTTCACACGCTCCCAACGCTTGTCGCGGTCCATCGCGTAGTAACGGCCCACGACCGAGGCGATCTTGCCGGTCGAGGTTTTCAGATGGTCTTCCAGTTGTTGCACGAAGCCTCGGCCGCTGCGCGGGTCGGTGTCGCGGCCGTCCATGAAGCAGTGCACGAAGGTGTTATTAATCGCGTAATGCTTCGAAATATCGCACAGTTTGAAGAGGTGCTCCAGCGAACTGTGCACGCCGCCGTCCGAGACGAGGCCCATGAAGTGGACCTGTTTGCCCTGCGTTTTCGCATATTCGAACGCATTGACGATCTCCTCGTTTTTGAGGATCGAGTTGTCGCGGCAGGCGCGGTTGATCTTCACCAGGTCCTGGTAGACCACGCGGCCGGCGCCGATGTTCAGGTGGCCCACCTCGGAGTTGCCCATCTGCCCGTCGGGCAGGCCCACGTCCTCGCCGCTGGTGTGGAGTTGCGCGTGGGGGTATTTTTCCCACAGCGCGTCCATGTAGGCCGGTTTGGCGCAGTAGATCACGTCATCTTTCTGATGGTCGCCGCAGCCCCAGCCGTCGAGGATCATCAACAATACTTTTTGTTGTCCCATATCTTTTTTACTTTTTGGTCATTTTGGTTTTGTCATCCTGAGCGCTTCCGTCTTGTGGAGCGTATGTCTCGACATCTCTGCCGGGTGGTTTGTTTGGTCGCTCCGCACGCTCGACATGACGAACCACGTGCCTATTTCAATTTACCAACGATCATATCTTTGGCCGCCAGCATCGCCTTTTCGACGCCTGCGGGCTCCTTGCCCCCCGCCGTGGCGAAGAACGGCTGTCCACCGCCGCCGCCCTGGATCTCGCGGGCCGCCGCGCGTACGATTTCCGCCGCATTGATCCCTTTGGCGACCACCGCGTCACCCAGGGCGATCGAGAGGGTCACCTTGTCGTCCGCCACCGAGCCGATCACCAGCACCAGGTCGGCGATCTTTTGCCGCAGGGCGAAGGCGATATTCTTGATGAACTCGGCGGGCATATCCACCTGACGCACCAGCATCCGAACGCCGTTCTCCTCATGCAATTCTTTCTCGATGCGCACGCGCAGCTCGTCCACTTTCTCGCGCTGCACATCGTCCAGCCGCTTGCGCAATCCTTCGTTCTCGTCGACCAGTTTGCGTACGGACTGCTCGACGGCCGGGTTGTTGAACAGGCGTTGCATGCCGCGCACGGCGTCTTCCCAATCGTAGACGATCTGTTCGGCAGCCTCGCCCGACACCGCCTCGATGCGGCGCACGCCGGCCGAGATGGCGCTTTCAGACGTGATCTTGAAGAAGCCGATATCGCCCGTGGCGCGCACGTGCGTACCGCCACACAACTCAACAGACGTGCCGAACTGCACGACGCGCACCTTCGATCCGTACTTTTCGCCGAAAAGCATCATCGCACCGCGCTCTTTGGCGGCTTCGATCGTGCTTTCGCGGTCTTCGTCCAGCGGGAAATTGGCGCGTATCTTTTTATTCACCAGGCGCTCCATTGCGCGCAGCTCTTCATCCGTAACTTTCTGGAAATGGGCGAAGTCGAAGCGCAGGTAGTCGGCCGTGACGAGCGAGCCTTTCTGCTCGACGTGCGTTCCGAGCACCTCGCGCAGCGCTTCGTGCATCAGGTGCGTGGCCGAGTGGTTATTGGCCGAGGCGGTACGGCGTTTACTGTCCACCACGGCGTGCAGCACTCCGGCGGGATCGGCCGGGAGCGACTCGATGATATGGACGATCAGGTTATTCTCCTTCTGCGTGTCGGTCACGGCGATGCGCTCCGACCCGGCGACGAGCCAGCCCGTGTCGCCCGCCTGGCCACCGGAATTCCCGTAGAACGGTGTGGTGTCAAGCACGATCTGGTAGTAGCTTTTGCCTTTGGTCGAAACCTGGCGGTAGCGCACGATGCGCACGTCCGATTCCAGGTGGTCGTAGCCCGTAAAGACGGTCTCCGGGGCCTGGCGCACCTCCGTCCAGTCGCCCGTGTCGACGGCGGCGGCGTTGCGCGAACGCTCTTTCTGCGCCTGCAACTCCTTTTCGAAGCCCGGCAGGTCGACCTGTAAATCGTTCTCGCGGGCGATCAGTTCCGTCAGGTCGATCGGGAAGCCGAACGTATCGTAGAGCGTGAACGCGTCCACGCCCCCGACGGCCTTGCCACCCGACTCTTTCACCTTGCGCATCACGTTGTCCAGCAGCACGATGCCCGTAGAGAGCGTACGCAGGAACGAAGCCTCTTCCTCGGCGATCACCTTCTCGATCAACTCTTTCTGCGCGCGCAGCTCGGGGAATTGCCCGCCCATCTGCTCGGCCAGCCCTTCGACCAGTTTGCAGATGAACGGCTCCGAGAAATTGAGGTACGTATAGCCGTAGCGCACGGCGCGGCGCAGGATGCGGCGGATCACGTAACCCGCCTTCACGTTCGAAGGCAACTGCCCGTCGGCGATCGAGAAGGCGATGGCGCGCAGGTGGTCGGCCACCACACGCATGGCGATGTCGGCCTGCAGGTTCTCGCCGTAGGTCTTGCCCGACATCCGGGCCAGGCGGTTTATGGTGGGGGTGAAAACGTCCGTGTCGTAGTTGCTCTGCTTGCCCTGGATCACCATGCAGAGGCGTTCGAAGCCCATCCCGGTATCGACGTGCTTGTGCGGAAGCGATTCCAGAGAACCGTTGGACTTGCGGTTGAACTGAATGAACACCAGATTCCAGATCTCGATCACCAGGTGGTGGCTCGCGTTGACCAGCTCGCGGCCGTCCAACTGAGCGCGTTCCTCGTTGGAGCGCAGGTCGAAGTGCACCTCGCTGCAAGGTCCGCAGGGGCCCGTGTCGCCCATCTCCCAGAAGTTATCCTTCTTGTTGCCCAGGATGATATGGTCCTCGGGCAGGAATTGACGCCAAAGTTGGTAAGCCTCCTCGTCGCGCGGCACGTTCTCCTCGGGACTGCCCTCGAAGATCGTGGCGTAGATGCGGTCCACGGGCAATTTGTACACTCCCGTGAGCAATTCCCACGCCCATTCGATCGCCTCCTTCTTGAAATAGTCGCCGAAAGACCAGTTGCCCAGCATTTCGAACATCGTATGGTGGTACGTGTCGTGCCCCACCTCGTCCAGGTCGTTGTGCTTGCCCGACACGCGCAGGCATTTCTGGGTGTCGGCCACGCGCGAATGCACGATGGGCGAGTTGCCCAGGAACAAGTCCTTGAACTGATTCATGCCGGCGTTGGTGAACATCAGCGTGGGGTCTCCCTTGACGACCATCGGGGCCGAGGGGACGATCTGGTGCCCTTTCGAGGCGAAAAATTCGAGAAACGTCGAGCGTATTTTATTCGATTCCATACGTGGGTGGGGTTACAATTTTACCGGAGGAAATACGTTATTATAGGTACCAACTCAAAATTAGGGGGTAAAATTACACATTTTTGTCTAATTTTGTCGTTCCCAGGATGAGGAAATCGGCCGATGGCGAAAAAACAATACAAATTCAACCCGCAGACCCTGACCTATGAGGTGATTACCCTGCCTTTTCGGATCAGGTTCTACCGCGCGTTGCGTAAAGTGTTCATCGGGCTGATCCTGGTTTGCATCCTCAACTTCCTGTTTTCCTTCTTCTTCTACACCCCGAAAATGTACCGCATCCTGAGCCACAACCGCGAGTTGGTGCTCAAGTACGGCATCCTGGAAGACAAGATCGCCGCGGCGATGAAGAAACTGGAAGAGATCAAGCACCGCGACAACTACGTCTACCGCTCGCTCTTCGCCGCCGACACGCTCAATATTCCGGGCGTTTACGCCGACTATCCCGACACGAAATACGCCCCGATGGCCGCCGACCGGTATGGCGAGCTGATGATCGGGGTGTGGAAGAACCTCGACGCGCTCACCCGGCTTATGTACCTGGAATCCAAATCGCTGGACGACCTCCAACTGCTCGCGCGCGACAAGGAGAAGATGGCCGTCGCCGTCCCCGCCATCTGGCCCATCGACCGCCGCGGCCTGCGCGGCCATATCGGCGCTTTCGGCGGGCGCAACCACCCCACCCTGGGACGTTTTTTGATGCACACGGGGGTCGACCTGGGGGGTAAGATCGGGGCTCCGGTCTACGCCACGGGCCACGGCCGCGTGATCGTCGAGGCGCAGAACCACGGCTCCGGCTACGGCATCCAGGTGCTGATCGACCACGGTTTCGGCTACAGGACGCGTTACGCGCACCTCAATAAATCGCTCGTCATCCCGGGACAGACGGTGCGCCGCGGCGAGGTGATCGGCGAATTGGGCAATACGGGACGCTCGACCGGGCCCCACCTCCACTACGAGGTGATCTACATGGGCCGTCCGGTCAACCCGGTGAACTATTTCCGCCGCGACATGAGCGACGAAGATTTCAAAGAGATCATAGAATCCGCCGCGGAGACCACTTTCGAAGACGGCGTAGGGACAGGCGAATAGATGAAACGCGCGACGAACATACACGACCAGCCCGAATGGATGCGCTCAGGCAGACGCCTGCGGCGCAGCGCCGTGCGTTTCGCGATCCACTTCCTGGGGTTGATCGGGATGACGGTGATCTATTACCTGGGCTTCTCGCTGCTGTTCGACACCCCGACCGAATACCGGATGAAACGCTCCGCCGATCAGCTGGAAAAGCAGTACGCCGTCCTCACGGCGCGTTACGACAGCCTGGAGATCGTGTTGCAGAACATCACCGACCGCGACCGCAGCGTATTCAAGACGCTCTTCGAGTCGGAGCCTTACGACTTCGACGCGCAATTCGCCAGTGCGCGCTGGGCCTCCTACGAAAAGCTGCTCGCCAAATCGAACCGCGCCCTGGGCAACGATTTCATCGCCAAGACCGCCTCGCTCGACAAGCGGCTCAAAGGGTTGGATAAAACGTTTCAAAAACTCGAACAGGGCGCCGTCGACCTCGGCGCGGGGGCGCTGAACATCCCCTCGATCCAGCCGGTGATCAACAACGACCTCACGCAGCTCACCGCCTCCTACGGGATGCGCATCCACCCCTTCTACAAGACGCTCGCCTCGCACCAGGGGGTCGACTATTCCGTCCCGGAAGGGTCGCGCGTCTTCGCCACGGCCGACGGGGTGGTGCGCGACATCATCCGCCACAGCACCTCGGGGCTGACGCTCGTGCTCTCGCACGGCAACGGCTACGAGACCCGCTACGCCCACCTCAAAGAGGTGAACGTGCGCAAAGGAGCCAATGTGCGGCGCGGCGATATCATCGCCCTCTCGGGCAACAGCGGGCTCTCGCTGGCCCCCCACCTGCATTACGAGATCTCGCACAACGAGATGCGCGTCGACCCCGTCCATTATTTCTTCATGGAGCTCACGCCCGACCGCTACGAACGCATCATCCGGATCGCGCAGTCAGGGATGCAATCCTTCGACTGATAGCACATGATCTGAAATGATGTGGTTCGGATGTACAGGGTCTTGTATATCCGAACCACACCATTTCATAAATTCGTGTTATTTATTGATAAAAAAATGCCCTGTCCCATAAGGATTATCGGATATCTTTGTCAGACTTATCCCGTCATAAAGAAAGGCCATGAAATCCTTCGTTCTTCTCTCTGCCGGACTGCTGCCCCTGGCCTTGCAGGGCGCAGAACAACAGCGTCCCAATATCCTTTGGCTCTCGTTCGAAGACACGAGCGACTATGAGCTGGGCTGCTACGGCCATCCGATGAACCGTACCCCGGTCATCGACGAGCTGGCCGCGCACGGGCTGCAATTCATGAACGCCTATTCGAACGGCCCGCAGAGCTCTCCCGCACGCTCGACGATCATCACCGGTTGCTACGCCACCACTTATGCCATGGACTGGCACCGCAGCCGCGTAGCCACTCCCGAGGGCATCCTCTTCCCGCAATACCTGCGCGATGCGGGCTACTACTGCACCAACAACGCCAAGACCGACTACAACACCAGGCTGGACGACAAGGCGTGCTGGGACGAAAATTCCAACCGCGCCACCTACAACAGCCCCAAACGCCAACCCGGCCAGCCCTTCTTCGCCGTCTTCAACAGCGCGCTGACGCACATGAGCCGCATCACGAGCATCCATCTCGACGGCCGCCGCGATTTCGCCAAAGAAGGGCTCGACCCGGCCAGGCTGCCCCTGCCCCCGCACGTGCCCGACATCGAGGCGATCCGCTCGGACTACGCGTTCCACCTGGAAGGCACCGCGGACGTGGATAAGTGGGTGAAAATCTTCCTGGACGACCTGAAGGCGAAGGGTTTGGACGACGACACGATCGTCTTCGTGTTCAGCGACCACGGCGGCTGCCTGCCGCGCGGCAAGGGGTTCTGCTACGAGACCAGCTACCGCGTGCCGATGGTGGTCTACCTGCCCCCGAAGTGGCGGCACCTTTCGAAGATGGCGACCGGTAAGAAGTGCGACCGCATGGTGGCCTTCGTGGACCTGGCCCCCACGATACTCAGCCTGGCGGGTATCGAGCCTCCCGCCTATATGCAGGGACTGCCGTTCCTGGGCGAATACGACAGGGCCGGGCGCAAATTGCAGATCGGGCTGACGAGCAACCAGGGCGGCCAGTTCACTCCCATCCGCACCGTCTCGGACGGCCGCTGGAAATACGTGCGGCGCTTCATTCCCTACAAATCGGACGACCTGCTCAACGCCTTCCAGTGGCAGATGCCCTCGAACCTCTATTGGGACAAGACCTATTTCGAAGGCAAATGCGCGACCCCGGCCTGCGCCCTTCCCTTTGAGCGCAATGAGGCGGAATTGCTCTACGACCTGTCGAAAGACTATTTCGAGATCCAGAACCTGGCGGGGGATCCTGCCTATGCCAAAGAGCTGCAGCGCATGCGCGGCCTGCTCGCGGAGCACATGCGCGGCACGAAGGACCTCGGCCTGTTTCTGCGCAGCACGCGCGGCGGCGAGGTGTCGCTCTACGACAGGGTTCGTAGCGAAGGTTATGATCTGGAAGGGCTCTACCGTCTGGCCGAACTGGTCGCCACGGTGAGTGAAAAAGATATTCCGATGCTGACCGGGCTGGTCGCCAGCCCGGATCCCGACACCCGTTTCTGGGCTGCCGTCAACTTCGGGCAGCTCGCCCGCCACGGCCATCTGGACAAAGCCCCCGCCGAGTTGGTCAGACTGATGGACGACACGGACGGGCAGATCGCCAACGAAGCGGTCTACGCCGTCTGCTACACCTGTGACCGCAAGGCCGCCTTCGACAACCTGCTGCGACGCAAGAGCAACACGCCCAACGTGGTTGAAGTGCTGTCGATGGACAAAGCGATGACCGCCCTGCTTCCTGATGAGTACAAGGATATGATCCGCGCCCGCGCCAAGGCGGAGGGCGAGGCCAAAGCCGGGGCTTCGGCCGATGAGACCGAGCGCAACGTCGCGAACCGCAAGATCCTGGTCAACTGGGGCGAACTGCCCGCCGAAGAGCTCTACGGCCCGAACGTGTACGAGGCCGGGCTGAAAGTGAACAAGATGCGGCGACCGCTGATCCCCACGCCTGCGGCGCAATAAACGCAAGGAAACGGACGGCTTGCAGGCCGTCCGTTTCCTTATGCCATTCTTTTGGACTGCCGGACAAGCGGGATTGCGCCGGATCGGTTTACTTTGTAATGCCTTCTGAACGAAGTGAAGAATCTTGGTCTGAATTGATCTGTACACAGTCCGACCAGGATTCTTCACTTCGTTCAAAATGACAAGCAAAAAAAGGATAGGCGAGACCCTATCCTGGATATCATTAAAATTTCGACGATGAAAAAAGCCCTCGCGATCCCCCTCTGCCTGCTGCTGCACGCCGCGACCGCGCAGACCGTGGAATATCCCTACTGGGGGCCCTACCGGCAGATCCCGATGGACGAGGTGCGGGCGGCGCGCTGGATCGGCAAGGAGCATGTTTCGTCCGGGTGGGACTGGTCGCTGCCCGCGGGGACGAAGCCCGTCGCAGGCTCGGGCGCCTGCTTCATCACCACCTTCGACTACCCGAAGGCCGCGGCGACCGTCGCCTCGCTGCCTGCGATCCATTTCCCGTGCAACCCGGTGGTGACGCTGTGCGTGCGCTGGGCCGATCTGGAACCCGAGGAAGGAAGCTACCGTTTCGACCAGCTCAGGGCATATATCGACGCTGCCGCCGCGAAGGGTTACTCCTCTTATATCCGCCTGCATTCATCGGCGACCAAATTCGCGCCGCAGTGGCTGGCCGCGTACGACGTACCGATCCGCGGCGAGAAGAAAGCGCCCCGTCCGGGCATCGTCAATTACGACGTTTCCGATCCCCGCTTCCACACGCGCTACCTGCGCCTGGTCGAAGAGCTGGGCCGTAGCGGCATCCCCGCCATGCCCGAGGTGCGCGGCCTTTACCTGGGTTACGCCTCCCCGTCCAACGGAGATGAAGGCATCGGGCCGGAAGGGTGCGACCCGGACACGGTGCGCCACGTGCGCGAGCGGATCGACGCCTGGGCCGCCGCCGTGAAGGGCCACGAGCGCAAGGTCTACATGGGCGGCATGAGCGATTACGGCTTCGGCAAGGGTTTCGGCGTGCGCCGCGGCTACGTGGAGATGTACCTCTACCGCATCCCCGACCCGGAGCTGGGGCAACTACTCGACCCGGCCGGTTATCTGGTCACGGACGAGCGTTGCCGCGTGATCGCCAGCGGGATGATCAACGGCGACGAAAACGAGGAATACGGCGAGGCGTGGGTCACCGCCGAGCGCGGTTTCCGTTACGGCCATACGACCGAATCGTTCCCCTACCGCTATTTTTCGGCCAACCTGCGCCTGCTGCAAATGCGGTGCAACAGCATAACGTTCAATAAATACGCGATCGACGGGGAGATGCTCGCCTGGGTCTGCCAGACGTTGGGGTGCACGGCCGCGAACACGCCCGACGGCTGGTGCTTCCTGCGCGAGAGCTATCTGCGGCCCGAAAAAGGGAGCAAGGAGCCGCGGGCGGTAAAGAATTTCGAACGCTGGCTCTACCAGCGCGACACGGTGGGGTACGAGACCGAGCCCGCGGTGAAGATCCGCCAGCCGATCGAGATGTGGATGGTCTACCCGGGGATGTTCTATGATTTCATCGCCCGCCGGGGCGGCAAGATCGGTTTTACCGCGGATCCGCAATTCCTCTCGGGCCGTTCACAAAGGGTCGCCGTCAAGATCTCTTATCCCGACGACGAAAAGGGCGAATGGTGCCTGCGCTACCGCGATAACGGCCGCGAAATGCGGAAAAACGCGAAATGCGACGGCAAGGGCGGTATCCGCACGGCCACGTTCTTCATCACCGCCGATTTCCGCCAGGGGACGACGTTCGACCTGAGCGTCGAAGGGATGGGCGGCTACCGGCCCACGGTCAGTTTCGTGCGCGTCATAAAACTTTGATAAAAATTCCCATCTATCTTAGCATGTTGCATTTTTGTCATTCTGAACGCAGTGAAGAATCCTGGCCGGACTGTGTTCATACCAATTCCGACCAAGATTCTTCACTGCGTTCAGAATGACACAACACAAAAAGAAAATTGGTTTTTTCATGAAAAAAATACTTCCCGCCATCTTGTGCGGCCTGCTGTGGGCCGGCCCGGCATGCAGCGGCAAGCTGCAGGAAACGACCGTAAAGCGGCCCGTAACGCCCCCTGCGGAAGAAACCGTGCCGCCCGTCCGCGGTGAAGCGGAGGGCGTCTATGCCATCTGGTTCGGCAAGAAGCTGGATATCTTCGATCAGAAATGGATCAGGGGCGGGCAGATCACCATGCAGTGGGGCGAGTTGGAAACCGGGCCGGGCACGTACGACTGGTCGGCGCTGGACGAGCAGCTAAAGGCGTTCAGCAAGCGCAAACTGCGCACCACGCTCCAATTCAACGGCAACGTCAAACCGGCCTGGATGTACAACGTGATCCCCTACTACCCCGGCAAGTTGAGCGTCCAGGTGAACGACCCCTACACGCTCATGTTCTGGCATCCGCGCTTCAAAAAGGCCTATGCCGATTTCCTGGCCGCGCTCGGGGAACACCTCAAGAAGAGTGCTTACATGGATAACGTGCTGGGCATCCGCATGAACCTGAACGGCTACGGCACCGAGCACCTGAACACCAGTTCCAACTCCCCGGAAAAAGACCTGGGCCCGGCCTATTGGGTCGTCCCCGTGCCGGGCGACCCGGACGTGACGGCATGGAGCAAACAGCAGACCTTGCAATATACCAAAGAGATACTCGACGCACACGTGAAATACCTCGCTCCCGTGGCGAAGGTCTTCGTGCGCAACGGGATCGAAGAGGAGATTTACAACGCTTACGACCCGCTTTTCCGCAACGGCACACTCAGCTGGTTCCACACCTCGAGCGAGGCCGAGCCGCGCGGGAACGACGATAAATACCTCGTTTTCATCGACTACTGCCGCAGCGGGCTGACGAAGGGGTACGCCGAGCCGTGGGCCAGCGCCTGGGGCGAGCACGGCGGCATCGTCGACCCGCGTTTCTGTTCGCCCGAGCAGTGGAATTACTGGCGCGTGCTGATGGACATCAATTGCGGGATCTCTTACCTGGCGATCTATACGAAGGACCTGGAGGTCTACACGCTCGGGGAGAAATCGGGGGAGACGGTCCCGGCGTCGATGCGCGCGGAGTTCGGCCAGGCGTTCGACTGGGCGGTGAAATACACCTCGCAGCACCTTTATCCCGAGACCACGCCGGGCGCGTGGGCGGCCCTGCGCTCGTGCGACCGTTCGCTCTGCTGGGACAAACCGCTCAAATACCTGAGCGAGGATTACACGCTGCTCACGCTCGTGCAGCCGGGAAAATCTTACGGTGAGCATAACGTGGGGCCCGATGGGCAGCGTTATGGCGCCTGGGCACGCAGGCTTCCCGCCGGGGAAAGCCTCTCGGTGGTCGTCGATCCGCGCTTCACCGCTTCGGTCACAGGCACGCAGGTGACGCTCAAGGTCATTTATCTGGATGCGGGCGGTTCGAAATGGAGTGTTTCCTATGCGGGCAAAACGTTCGAGGTTACGAACAATAACACGGGGCAATGGGTGGAGGCCGTATGGAAAGTGACGGCCGGACAGCCCGTTAACGGCCCCCAGGCGAGTGAACTGGTCAAAGGCGGCATGGTCGCCGGACGCAACAAACCGCAGATCGCCGCCCTCACGCCGGGCGTCACGATCCGGGCGGTTTCGGGGACGCCCGCGTTCCATCTGGTCGAGATCCTGCGGTAAGCGGAGAGGTGCCGCCCGGCGCACGGAGCATATTTTGTCATCCCGAACGTATGTGAGGGAACTTCCTTATCCAAAAAAGATAAGCGGAAGTTCCCTCACATTCGTTCGGGATGACGTTGATTAAAAGACAGACAAAAAGAAGCGCACGGCAATCGGCCGCGCGCTTCTTTTTGGTTTCATACCCGGAAGGATCAGAACAGGTCTACGTCGTCCGCCCAGTCCGTCTTCTGCGAGATGATATCCTTCACGCCGTAGAAATCGGTCGTAAAGGTGTTGGTACCGCCCCAGCGCATGCTGGTCAGGATGGTGAAGGAGAGGTCGTCGTTCACGCGGCTCATGTAGGTCGACGTGCCCGGCAGCGATCCGGCGTGGTTCCAGCTCACGTAGCGCATGTAGTAGACCGACATGGCGCTCTCGGAGATGATGTCTTTCACGCGGGTGCCGCGGTCCACATGGGTCATGAAGCGCATCATGTCGATGGCCGACGCGGTCCATGCGCCGCTGGCGTCCTGGCGTTTGTAGTCGTACGCCTCGTACATCCAGTAGCGGCTCGAAGAGTTGGGCTCGTAGAAAATGGCCTCGTTCTCGCGGCGCTCGGCAAAGGTGGTGCCGGAGGTGTACATCGCCGTGATGCCGCACGGCTTGAGGATATTCTCACGCACATAGGTTTCGTAGGGCTGGCCCGTCACCTTCTCGATCACGCGGCCCAGCACGCAATACCCGAAGTTCGAGTAGGCGCTCTTGCTGCCCGGGGTGGCGCCGAGCGGGAAATCCTTGATCACGTTGGTCACCACGTACGAGGTGCTGTAATTCTTGCCGTAGTAGAAAATGGGGTCCTGGTTGCCGATCTCGCCCACCACGCTGGTGTAGGTGCCCGAGTTGTCCCAACCGCCCGATTCGTGGCGGATCAGGTCGCGCACGGTGATGTTGCGGATGTCGAGCGCGGGGTTGGCCGCCACGGGCGGTACGCCGAAGTCGTTGCCCAGGATGCCGCCCTCGCCGAAGACGCGGTCGCCGTAATCGAGTTTACCTTTGTCGACCAGGTAGCAGATCGTGGCGTAGGTGATGGGTTTCGAGTTGCTCGCCTGGCGGAAAAGCGTGTTGTTGTCGGCAAGCACCCATTTGGCGGGATCGCTGCCGTCCTTCTCCTTATAGCCGTAGGCCTTGGCGTAGACCAGGCGCTCCTTCCAGACGACGGCCACCGTCACGGCGGGCAGTTGCCACTCGCCGAGCAGCTTCTCCTGCACATACGTGTCGAGTTCCGGGAAAGAGATATTCAGGCCCATCTGTTTCACGGGCACCTCGACGCTCTTCGCGCCGCAACGCACCGTAACCTTCGTATTGCGTTCCTTTTGCAGGACATTGTCCCCCAGGGCGATCGAGAAGGTCGAGTTACTGCGCTTGGTGACCTTACACCAATCCTCGTCTTTCGCCTCCACCGTCCAGTAGTCGGGGTAGTTGGTCGAGATGGTCATCGTTTTGACCTCCTTGCGCGCCTGGGCGGGGAAGGCGGAGAGCGGGTCGGACACGACCGAGAGGGTCACCTCGCCATGCTGCTGCGTGACCTCCACTTCGGTCACGGCGTCGCCTGCGCTGAGGGTCACCAGGGCGCGGCGATTGTCGGGCTCGGGGTTCTTCGTCACGCTCACCGTGAGGATATTGTTGTTGCGAGCGAGCGTGCACCAATCCTTGTTCGCGTCGTCCACCACGGCCGTCCATTCGGGTTTATTGGTGGTCACCTCCAGCGACTGGCTCGCCCCCTCCCAGGGGAATTCCTCCAGCGCGTCGGGCATGATCGACAGGGCCGCGCCCTGCTGCACCACCTCGATCTTGCGCTTCAGTTCGCCGCACATCACCGTAACGGTCGCTTTGCGGCGGTCGTCGTTCCCGTTGTCCTCGACCAGGATGGTCAGCACGTCGCCGTCGGCGGTTGCCGTGCACCACGAGCCGCCGTCCTTGGCGAGCACGGAAAAGTACCAGTAATGCGAGGAGTTCACCTGCACCTGCTGCGTGTAGGCGACCGAGGGGAAATCACCCACCTTTTCGGGGAAGAGCGACAGCGTCACGTCGGGCCCGTATTCGCTCTTGGAACAGGCCATCGCCAGAGCTGCGGCAAACAGTATGATAACGAATTTCTTCATGTCTTTTCTCTTAAATTCTGTTTTTTCCGGTCATCGGCTGCGGAGGAAAGGCCCTATGTACCGGGCCTTTCCGCCGTCAGCCTGTTTAATCCTACCAGCCCGCAGGCATTTCGTTTTTATTGAAGTTGGCGGTCTTGGGTTCGGGTTGCGTCGCCGGCAGCGGCTCGGCGACCGTGGTGCGTATACAGCGCACATGCACGCCGAAGTTGATCGCATGTCCCGACTGATTGCCTGTGGTGGGGTGGTTGAGCAGTTTGATGTTGTTGCTCGCCACAAGGTTGGGCTGGCTGGCGGCGATATTGGCCTGAATTAAGCCGAATGCGATGTACGGCATGAATACCCCGTTGGTTCCCTGTTCGGCACGATCCTTCACAGCGTACACGGCCATCTTGTTCTGATTGACGGTGGTCGGCGCGGTATTGTTATCCGGTCGCCACGACATGCCGACCAACGGCAGATGCAACGGACTGCTTATCATCGCGGCGACGGCATCCGTCGACTCGGCGGCCAATTCGGCATTGATATTTTTGGCCGGGGTGGTGAACGTAAGGCCTGTAATGCCTTCCGTCACGTTGATCCACTGTTGCGCGGTGGGAACCGAGAAACCTTTCGGACAGACATCGCCGCCGGTGAAATAGATCAGGGTAGCCCCGCCCGTACCTCCGCCGTGTTCCAGGACATCGATGTTGTAATAATCCCCGAAATTGGTGGGCAGGACGGGAGGATTGGCGTTCGCGCCGAAATAGGTGGTGCCGAACCAATACCCCCGGTACATAACGCTCAGTCCGAATCGGTTGGCGTTGTAGGCGTTATCGCTGCCGAGCCAGCGGTAGCGGCTGTTGGCGGAATCCCAGAATTTCAGGTGGATATAGGGCATACCCCATTGCGTGAGCGCACCGTACGAAGGATCGTATCCCACGGTAGTCGCGCCATAGGCAGGCGGGGTGGCCGTCGTGGCGCCGATGTTGCGGTCGAGCCACACCTCGCCCTCGTCGACGCCGCCGTCGCCGTTGGCGTCCACCCAGACGGTGTTATAGGCAAAGACGTTGTTGGTAATGACATAGCTGCCTTGCGCCCCGCCGGTCGACCCCGGGTCGTTGGCGATACCGTACTGCAACGTCTCGGGCTCGAAGCCGCGCTTGGCGCCCAGCGCCACGGTCACCGGGATCGGGTTCTCGAGCTGGATGGTCAGATCGCGCGCCAGGCCCGGCTCATAGTAGGTCACCTCGATATTCATCGTGTAGTCAGTCCCGGACGACCACCCTTTCGGGGCGCCTTCCAGCGGGATGCTGAAGCTGCCCGAACCTTGTGCGAGGTTTTCCGAATAGGTCAACGACTTACCAACCGTGGTGCGTCTGGCGCCGACGGCCGGGTCGGGATATACGGTCTTGTTGTTGGTCGTGGGAACGTCCGTAACGATGTTGATCGCCTTGAGCGCGCGTCCTTCGCCCGGATCGTAATTCAGGGTGATCACCTGCGCGGAAGCGTCGCCGACCTCGGTCAGCGTGAGCGAGGTGGTCGGGGTGGAGATCCCGAGCGGGGTGAAGCTGGCCGTCACGGGTACCGTCACGCGGGTTTCCTCCAGCGGATCGAGGTTGGGCTCGAACTGCACGGTGATCGTCACGGGCAGCGCCGTGCCGGGCTTGGTGGGGGTGCCGCGTAGCGGGATATCGAAGTACTTGTTGTTGTCGCCCGAGCCGGAAGCCAGGGTGAGGTTGTTGATCGAGCCGCTCACGCCCCAGGTGGTCGTCACGGTCGCCGAAACGCCCGTGCGTCCCCATCCTTCGGTGTAGTACACCCTCAGGGAGGTACCCGTCACCGCGACGTAGGTTTTGAGGGCATTGCCCGTAAGCGCGGTCTTGGTGGTGTTGATGACCGGATCGGGGATCGAGCTGATGTTCACCTGCACCTCTTCGGTGATGGGTTGGCGGAAAGCGTCGTAATCGATGGTCAGCGTCATCGTCTGCAGGTCGACCAGGGTCGGGGTTCCCGAAAGCGGAATGTCGAAGTAGGTGCCGTTGAGCGTCACGAGCGCGGAGCCGTTGACTCCCCAGTCGCTCACCACCTTAGCCTTGACCAGCACACGGTCCATGCCGTAGGTGTAGTATACGCGCAGGAAAGTGGTCTCGGGATTGGCCGCCTCGCGGATCTTCAGCGTGCCGACCAGCTCGATGTTGCCGATCTCGGGTACGGGCATGCCCGACACGTCCACGGAAACGGTCTGCGAGAGTTGCGCGCCGGAATGTTGGTCCTTTATCGCCACCGTCAGGGGAACGTGCGTGGTCTGGCCGGTCTGCTCCTTGAATTTCACCCCTTTGAGCGAAACGGGAATAGCGCCCTGCGGTTTACCCGGGGCAAGCACGACGCCTTGCAGTTTCACCGGGCCGCTTTCCATCTGGTCGGAAGAGACGGTCACGTCCACCGTGCGGCCGTAGCCGTTGTCGTAAACCACGCTCAGCCCGGCGCTCGCGGTAAGCATCTGCTGGTCGGACTAAGGCAATCCCAGCACATCCACGCGGCGCATCACGATGCCGATGTTATCCGCGTAAGGATCGGCCGTCACGGGCACGAGTACTGTGGTCGTGCGCGTGGCGTCCGTACCCGTCCAGGTAACGGTCACCGTGCAGGGAACGTAATAAATACCCGTCACGGCCGGGTCGTTACCCTCGGGCTGCGCGATGGAGGAAGGGTTGGTGAGCGTGCCGGCAAGGGGGATCTCCACCACGCCGTCCATATATTCGAGCGTCGCGTCCGCCTGGCCCGTCAGTCCCACGGGCGAGGCGACCTGGATATTCACGTCACGCGAACGTCCGGCCAGGTAGGCCAGGCGCAGGGCGTTGTCTGACGTCAGGGCGGCTCCTATATAATAATGTCCCGTCGCCGAGCTGTTCGGGGCGTCGAGGATCACCTCGCCCGATATGTTCAGCTCTATGTTGAAATTCACCGGATCCTGCCCTTCTACCGTCAGGGTCACGGGCAGCGACACGTCGTTCACGAAGGAGGTACCTTTGAGCGTGATCTCGAACTGGCCGTCCTGTGCGCCGGGGGCGAGTTTCACGATCTGCGAACCGGCGGCATAAATGCCGCTGCCGGGCTCGACCACCACGCGCGCCGTGCGGCCGTCGCCATTGCGGTAATGTACCGTAACGACCTTGCCGTCGACGGGCTGAAGCAGCACCATATCCGCAGGAATGTCATAGGAGGTAACCTCCAACGCACCTACGGCATCCTCCGATTGACACCCGGCCGCAAAAAAAGCCAGCGCGGATAAAAACCAAAGCACTCTCGTAAAATGTTTCATAAAGGGAATATTTAGTTAAAGTTCAGGTAGGGAGTGATCATAACGATCCAAATAACTACCTCAAAAGTAATCAACCCTTCCCCCGGGGGGTTGACTGTATGTATGAAACAGTTGTCCGGCAGTACAAAAACCCGGTACGGTAGGGAAAGTATGTAAAAAACGGAATAATCTCCCCGGGTATTGTTCATCGGCGCACGAGGAATCCTACATTGTCATACAGAGCGAAGCGGTGCCGCCCGGCACTCGGGGAATATTTGTCATTCAGAGCGAAGCGAAGAATCTTGGTCGGAACTGTTTCAAAACAGCCTGATCAAGATTCTTCGCTTCGCTCTGAATGACATGAACGGACTAATGTCCGACATACTCTCAATTACGGCGCACGCTGGTAAACGCGCACGTAATCCACCTCCATCGTTTTCGGGAACAGCTCGTCGTCGATCCCCTTCCGCCCGCCCCAATTGCCGCCGACGGCGACATTGAGGATCAGGTGGAACGGATGATCGAAGGGCCATGATTCGAATCCGCCGCCATCGTCCTTAAAGGTGTAATAGTGATTCCCGTCGACGTAGGCGCGCCACTCGCCCGGCTCCCACTCCACCGAGTAGACATGGAATTCGCTCCGGGCCGTGGGCAGGTAATACCGGCTGCTGGACGAGGTCCGGGCCACATGGTTGTACCGGGCGGTGTGGGCGGTCGCCAGGACCGTGTCGGGATCGAAACCGACGTTTTCCATGATGTCGATCTCTCCGCTCGCGGGCCAGCGACCGTAGGCCGACCCGGTAGGCATCATCCAGATGGCGGGCCATGCGCCGCGGCCGCCCGGCAGTTTGGCGCTCACCTCGACGCGGCCGTAGAGCCAGTCGCCTTTGCCCCGGGTGGTGAGGCGGGCGGAGGTGTAGCGCTTGCCGCCCATCGAATCCAGGCGGGCGGTGATGTGCAGTTTTCCGTCGCGCACCAGGGCGTTGCGCGTATCCGATTCGGTATAATACTGCGCCTCCCTATTGCCCCATCCCGAAGCGTTGCCGCGGGTATCGAAATTCCAGCGGGCGGGATCGGGGAGGCCTTCGTAATCGAATTCGTCGCTCCAGACGAGCGTCCATCCGGCGGGCGCGGCAGGCTGCGCTTTCCCTTTAGCCAGACAGCAGCCGGGGACTATGACAGTCACGACGGCCAGCGTCAATAATATTCTTTTCATCTTTTTATGGTAATGTAGACAAAACTGTTTGTCATTCTGAGCGCAGCGAAGAATCTTGGTCGGGCTGTGCCGCAGCAATTCCGACCAAGATTCTTCGCTGCGCTCAGAATGACAAAACGGGTTTGATTAAGCACCGGACAAGCGGGGCATGCCGGGCTCGGCGCGCATATCGCCTTGCAGGGCGCGCAGCAGCATCTTTGCCTTGAGATCTTTGTACTCGGGCTTATCCCACAGGTTATGCATCTCGCCCGGGTCCTCCTGAAGATCGAACAGTTCGCCCTCGTCGCTGTTCATGTCGTAGGTGATCTTGTAGCGCTCCTCGATGTAGGTGCGCACGTAGAATTTCGTGGGCTGGAAGCGGTTTTCGACGATCACGTAGCTGCGCGCCGAAGCGGCTTTGCCTTCCCAGACGGGTTTCTGGTCCACGCCGCTCATGCGCTGCCACGGGATGGGCAGCCCGGCGAACGAAAGGAACGTGGGGGCCAGGTCGACGATCGACTGCAACGAATGATCGCGCTTGCCGGCGGGCATATGCCCCTTATAGGCGGCGATGAACGGAATCTTGATCGCGTCTTCGTAATCGAACGCGCCTTTGGCCGTCAGCCCGTGGTGGCCGAGCAGGTGGCCGTGGTCGGTCGTGAAGACGATCAGGGTTTTGTCGAGCAGTTTCTCCTTCTCCAGTTTGTCGAGGATCGCGCCGATGTGGTGATCCATGAAGGAGATCATGCCGTAGTAGAGGGCCATGTTGCGCTTGATCTGCTGGGGGTTGATCTTGTGGGCGCCGATGCCGTGCACGGGCCAGGGCTCCTGCTCGCTGTGCCAGGTCGAACGGTCGGGTTTATCCTGCTTGGTGACGCGGTATTGCAGCGGCATATCCTGCAAGTCCTGCGTGACATTGTCGGGCAATACCATATCTTCGGGCTTGTACATCGAGGCCCAGGGTTCGGGCACCAGGTAGGGCGGATGGGGATCGAAGAAACTGGCCCACAGGAAGAATTTTTCCTTCTTCTTGGCGTATTGCTCGATCATGGCGTTGGTGCGCTCGGCGATCCAGACGTTCATGTGGTACTGCTCGGGGATGTTCCAGGCGCCGTTCTGCCTTTCGGAGGTTCCCGTAGGCTTGCAGAACCACTCTTTCCATTGGTCTCCCACCTTGGACTCCATCCACACACCGTAGTGCTGTCCCACGTGCGATTCGTCGCCGTGGTTGCGCGTCAGCTCCACGTGCTCGAAGCCGAAGAACGGGCCCGAGAACGTGCGCCAGAAATCGAGGTCCTGCAACAACGGGTAAGCCTCCGCCGAGGGGAATTCGGCCGTCCCGGCCAGGGGCTGGAAGTGCGCCTTGCCGATCAGCGCGGTGCGGTAACCGCCGCGCACCAGGTCGTCGCCCACCACGGGCTTATCTTCGCTGAGCGTCGTGCCGAGGGCGTAGGCGCCGTGCTGGCTGGGGTACATACCGGTGATGATCGAGGCGCGCGTGGGGGTGCTGACCGGGTTGACCGTGTAGGCGCGGTCGAAGATCACGCCCATCCTGGCCAGGCGATCCAGGTTGGGGGTCTTGCATTTCGGGTCGTTGTAGCCCATGAACATCCAGTGCTGCTGGTCGGAGGTGATCAGCAGGATGTTGGGGGCGTCCACCGCGGCTTTCACCTGCACGGGCTTGCCGAAATGTTTTTCATAGGCGCTTTTCATGGCGGGGGCCTGCGCGGCGGCCCCGCCCGCCATGCAGAGTGCGGCGGCGGAGAGGATCATCCGGGTTGCTTCGGGCTTCTGGGTCATCTTTATTCGGGTTAAACTACAAATTTACGATTTTTTCCTTTTTGTCATTCTGAACGAAGTGAAGAATCTTGGTCGGGCTGAACCGAAATAATTCAGACCAAGATTCTTCACTTCGTTCAGAATGACAAAGAAGTCAATTTTCATACTTTTTCACGTATTCCGAGGGCGACACGCCGAAACGCGCCTTGAATATGCGGGTGAAATAGGAGGGACTGCTGATCCCCACCTGGTAGACCACCTCGGAAATGGAGAGCGGCGTGGTGCGCAGCAACTCGGCGGCCTTGTTCAGGCGGATGTCGCGGATGTAGTCCCCGAGGGTCACCGAGGCGTTGTTCTTCACGGCGGCGTAAAGCCCCGAGCGGCTGATGCCCAACTCCAGGCAGAGGTTGTCGACCGAGAAATCGGAATTCATCAGGTTCTCCACCACCAACGCTTCCAGCCGGTCGAAGAACTGGCGGTTGCGCTCGTGGATGGCCTGAGAGCGCAGCGTACCATCCTCCGGCCCGTCCGCCGCAGGGGCGCCGATATGTTCGCGGATGGTGTAGGCGCGGGCCAGCAGGTTGCGGATCGTGGCGGCCAATAACTTAATATCGAACGGTTTGGGGATGTAGGCGTCCGCGCCGCTCTCGATCCCCTCAATCTGCTGCTCGACCATGTTGCGCGCGGTGAGCAGCACGACCGGGATGAAGCAGGTGGAGAGCTGGTTCTTCAACCGGCTGCAAAGCTCGATGCCGTCCATGCGCGGCATCATCACGTCCGACACCACGATGTCGGGCGAATATTCGGCGCATTTCTCCATCGCGTCCACTCCGTCCATCGCCATGAGCACCGCATATTCCTCCGCGAAATATTCGCGCAGTACCATCAATATCTCCTGGTTGTCGTCCACCAACAGCAGGGTCATCTTCCCCTCGGCGGGCACGGCCTGCTCTTCGGACAGCGCGACCTCCTCCCACTCGGCCTGGTAGTCGGCCAGGTAGGTGGTCAGTTCGAAATCGCTCCGGGTGGCCTTCTCCGCGGGTGTAAGGTAGCCCTCGTCCATCGGCAGGGCGACCACGAACTCCGAGCCCACGTCGCGGCGGCTGCTGACCATGATCCCGCCGCGGTGCACCTTGACCAGCGACTGCACCAGCGCCAGGCCGATGCCCGTGCCCAGGTGCTTACTCGTCTTGCTCTCGACCTGGTGGAAGCGTTCGAATATTTTAGCCAGCGACCCTTCCGTGATCCCCACGCCGGTGTCCCGCACCCGGATGATCAGTTGCCGCTCACCGGCGACCTCCGTCAGGGGCGTGTAAGAAGCCTCGAACGCGGGGACGATCCTGCCCAGGTTCCCCTCCCCCACTTCGATGCGGACGGTGCCGCCCGCGGGGGTGTATTTGACGGCGTTCGATAGCAGGTTTGAGACGATCTTGCCGAAATGCTCCTCATCCGCCCACATGTTGATATCCTGCACGGGCATCTGCAATTCCAGCGTGATCCCCGTGCGGGCGGCCCAGGCCGTGAATTCGTCGCAGATCTGCCGGACGATGTCGCTCACGTTGACATAGGTGGCCCGCAGGCGGGTGGCGCTGATGTCGCTGCGGTGGAAGTCCATCAACTCGCCCACCAGGTTGAGCAGTTTGCGGTTGTTGCGCCGGATGATGCTGAAGGAGTTGCTTCCCGCGTCCGGCGCCTCCTGTTGCTCGATCTGCGAGATGGCCGAGTTGATCAGCGTGAGCGGGGTCTTGAATTCGTGCGAGACGTTGGTGAAGAACTGCATCTTCATGCGCATCAGCTCCTCTTTTTGCCGCTCGCGCTCCTCCTGCACCGAGATCAGGTTCTTCATGTGCAGCCATTGCAGGATGTAGCGGAAAAGCAGGTAGACCACCCCGAGCACGATCAGCGCGTAGATGATCCAGGCAAAAGTAGAGCGCCACAGGGGCGGCTGGATGGTCACTTCCAGGAAGGAAGGCTGGCCGCTCCACCGGTTCCAGATCCCGGCCTCGACCACCAGGCGGTATTTGCCGTAGGGCAGCTGGCGGTAGACCGCCTCGGGCGTCGTCCCGGGGGCGATCATGCGCCACTGGCGGTCGTCGTGCCCTTCGAGCATGTAGCGGTAGGTGATATGCTGCTGGTGGTTGTAGGTGAGCGAGGTGAAGCAGGCTTCGAAGTTGCGGTCGGGGTATTTGAGCGTGATCCCGCTCTTTGTCCGCAGCTCCACCGGCAGCCCGTCGCGCGTGAGGCGCGAAAAGAAGACCGGATAGCTCGTGGTATCCGAGAAATCGCGCGGGGTGAAATAGTTCATCCCCTTCAGCCCGCCGAAATAGAGCGTCCCGTCCGCGCCGCGGCATGAGGAGGCCGTCCCGAACATGTAGCTCTGCAATCCGTCGCTCTCGTAGAACACCTCGAAAAGTTTCGACGCCGGGTCGAAGCGCGAGAGGTAGCGGCCGCCGCACCAGACGTAGCCGTAGGCGTCGATCTGCAGGCTCTCCACATCGTTCGAGGGGGCTCCGCGCTCCACGCCGAAGCTCTCGGCGCGGTATTCGCATCGGCCGTGGTGGTCGCGCAGGGTGATGCGGTTCAGCCCGCTGCCCATCGTGCCGACCCAGTAGGTCGAGTCGTTCTGCTTGTCGATCGCCCAGGTGTAGTTGCTGCTCAGCGTGCCGGGATCGTTCTCGTCGGCCAGGTAGTTGACGATGCGCGTCACCTCGCCCTGGTCGTCGAGCATCAGGCGGTTCACGCCGGCGCTCGTACCCAGCAGCAACTCGTTCTTGACCGTGTCGCTGTAGATGAAATTGACCATGTCAGCCGAGAGCGCCCCCACCCCGGTCGGGTCCGTGGAATAGATCTTCGCTGAATTGATGCTGTCCCGGCCGACGCGCATGCAGACCACCCCCATGCGCGAGGCGGCCCAGAGCTGCCCGTGCCGGTCGGTCTTCACGTCGAAAATATGGCTGCTCGGGATGGGACGCAGGTCGAGGGCGTGCAACGTGCGCCGGTCGATGCGCCGCACGTAGTTGCCCTCGGCCGAGTAGATGTAATCTTCGTCGGAGGCGATGCTGCGCGAGACCAGGTGCTTCACCCCGGGGGGGTTCATCTCTCGCAGCACGCGCATCGCGCCCGCCTGCAGTTCGCTGATGCCGCCCGCCTTCGTGCCCACGTAGACGAACCCGCGGCCGTCGTCGTGGATGGCCGAGACGAAGTCGTCGCCCGGTGCGCCCGAGTTGTTGTGCTGCAGGAAACGCACCGCCTCGAACAGCGGCGGGCGGGTGTCGGCATAAGAGAGCCCCGCGCCCCAGGTGGTGATCCAGATGTTGTCGTCGCGGTCCATAAACATCGCGTTCTGGTGGTCGCTGCAAACGCTGTACGGATCCAGCGCGGAGTGATAATGCATCCGCGCGCGCCCCTGCCGCTCCCCTTCGAGCGGGATCTGCATCAGCCCCTCGTCGGTAGCCATCCAGATGTTCTTCGGCCCGACGCACAACCCCGCGACCGCGACGTTCGGGTGTTCGTAACGCTTTTTGAGCGTGCCGTCCTGGTAAACCTCGATGCGATCGTAGTAGCCGAGCCACAGTTTGCCGAAACGGTAGTTCATCCGCAGGATGCCCGGCCCGCGTACCCCGGGAACCGTTCCGGCCTCCTGCACTTCGCCCTTCATGTCGGGCATGTAGATGTAAAAGCGCTTCAGGCCGCTGATGTAGAGCTTGCCCTTATCGTCCTCCATCACGCGGGGGATGTTGCGGTTGACGCTCTCCAATTCCCATTGGCCCCCGATGGTGGCCCCCTGCAGCGTCAGTCGGCCGATATGTTCGGTGATGCGTCCCATGACCATCTTCCCTTCGATCGACATCCAGAGGCGGTCGCCGCTGTCGATGAAGAGCGATTTGTATCCGCCCAGGGTGTGGAAATCCACGGGGCCTTCCACGTCGTAATCGACGAATTTTCCGGCCGTGCGGTCGAAGCAGACCAACCCTCCTTCGGAGACGATCCAGATCCAGCGTTTGTAGGGTTTCAGGTCGAAGACCTTGTTGTAGAACGTGGAGCGCAGCTTACCCATGTCGATGTGGTAGCTCTCCACGGTGTATCCGTCGAAGCGGTTGATCCCGCGGTGGGTGCCGATCCAGATATAGCCGTCGTCGTCCTGCGCCACGCAGGTCACGTTGTCGTGCAGCAGCCCCTCGTTGCGCGTCAGGTGGCGGAACAACAAATCATGCGCGCTGCAGCCGAGGTGGCATGCCAGCGCGCAGAGCAACACGAGGGTTAGTTTACGGATGTTCATCTGGTAGTCGACGCAATATACGAAATTTATTCAGACTTATCGATTTCCATTATTTTGTCATTCTGAACGAAGTGAAGAATCTTGGTCGAGCTGTGTCGACACAATTCCGACCAAGATTCTTCACTGCGTTCAGAATAACAAACAAGGTCTCGGGATTCAATAAGGGCACCCACGAGGGGTGCCCCTACGGTGCGGACAGTACGGAAAATTACGGCTCCACGGTGATGTTCATCGTGGCGTAGCCCACTTTGTAGTCGTATTCGCTGCCGTTGATGTTGTCGCCGCGATCGTCCTGGTAACCTTTGCCGCTGTACTTTTTCCAGCTGGTGTTGATCCCCAGCACGGTCACGGTGTAGGTGCCGGGCGTGTCGTAGGTATAGCTGTAATCGACCTGCCCGGAGGAGTTGTCCACCGTGACGCTCTGGCCCGTGTCGAAGGGCAGCAGGTCGACGCCGCCCACCTTGATCGACTCGATGAACACGTTGCCCTTGCCATAGCCGTTCGTGTTGCCGATCATCACCTTCACGCCCACCAGCGTGCCGAGCACTTTGCCGTATTGCTGCTGCCATTTCTCGATGTGCTGGCTGAGCGAGTAGGTATACTCGAAATAGGTCGACGAGGGGAAGGTACAGTAGTTATTGCCCACGCCCGGATCGTAGAACGTATTCGGCAGGGGCATGACCGTCGGGACCGTTTCGCCGACGCCCACGCCGTAAAGGTGGGTCACCATGCGGATACCGGCCGTGGCGCCGGGGCCGTATACCGCAGGGTCGGAAAAGCGGAAGCGGAAGACGATGTTCTTGTTCTCGCCCAACTGCATGCAGGGATAGACCGTGATCACCCGGGAGGTGAACGCCGTTTCGGCCAATTGCTGGCGCAGCACGTTGCGGCCGCCGTCCTCCACGATCTGGCCGATCGAGGTATCTTGGTCGCCCATCACATTCGTACCGTTGTTGGCCGATACTTTCACATAATCCGGCAGGTCGACCGTATTGGGCGCTATGTCGGCGAAATCGCACAGGAACGGCACGATGCCCGGTTTTTCGCGGCGGTAGACGTTGTTCTTGATATCCTGTTCGCTCTTACCCTTGAGCAGGTAGTCGGCGCTGTAGACATACGCGTGGCCCTCGTCGCCCGTATAGACGGTGATCAGTTGGGCGTTATGTTCCACATGGAAATTGACCTTCTCGCCCACGCGCACCGTCTGCGGCGCGGAGACCTTCACCGTGGGGGTATCCGTGTCGTACTTGTCGCAGGCGCCCAGGAGCGCGGCGCACAGGCCGATATACATTATCTTTTTCATCTTTCGGCTCGTTTTAATAGTTGGGGTTCTGTACCAGCGCGCGGTTGGCGTCCAGCGCGCTCAGCGGGATAGGCAGGAGCATCATGTAGGGCTTGATGTTCTCCGGGGCGCTCGGGGCGTCCATATCCCTCTCGTATTTCCCCAGCACGGGGTTCAGGTAGGTGCGGAAAAGCTGGATCTGCGAGAGCAGCTTGCCCCAGCGTACCAGGTCGCACCAGCGGTCCGAGGTCTCGGCCACCAGTTCGCGGCCGCGCTCGTAGAGCAACTCGCCCAGGAACGCGTCGTAGTCCGAAGCGTATTCGCGCAGGTCGTACACGCTGACCGTCCCGGCGTAGTCCCAGCCGTAGAAGCCCGGGCTCCAGTCGGGCACGCAGCCGGTACGCCCGCTCTGGCCGATCTGGCTCATGTCGAGGTTGCGCGGGATCAGATCCTCGTGCACGTCGCCGTAGTTATCCACGCGGGCGCGCTTGCGCACGATGTTCACCGCGTCGAAGGCGCTCATGTCGGGGTGGCCCGTGAAGTCCGCCACGCCGATGCCGCCGTAGGCGCCGGGACCGTGGTTGACCTCGTTGTAAGCCTCGCCGTACATCAGCAGCACGTCCGAATAGCGCAGCAGGGGCTCGTCCATCCCGTCGTAATCGCCATAAGTGGCCGCATCACGAATGGGGAAACGGCGGAATTTGCCGATATTGAAAGCCATCGCGTGGCTTTGCTCGGCCACCGTGTGAAGATCCCTCACGGCGCCGGGGGGATTCCAGTATTTCTGGTAGTCCCAGCTGTACAGGTAGCCGTTCACCTGGATCTGCGCGCGGGGCGCGTTCCAGTATTTGCGGATCGAGTCGCTCGGTTCGTACGTCGAGCGGTGGTAGTCGGTACTGATCAACCCGCCCCACGAGCCGCCTTTGGTCGTCTCGCCCGTGATGCCGAAGTTCATGCCGGTCAGGGTGCCGGTGGCGTCGCCGCGCACGGCCTCGGTACACATCAGCATCTCGTCCTGGGCGGCCAGCTTGGTGCTGCTGGTGAACATGTCGGGATAGTAGGGGGTGAGCTTGTAGCTGCCGCTGGCGATCACCGCCCGCGAATGTTCGAGCGAGCGGCGGTAATTGTCCGCCGGATCACCGAACAGGGTGGTATTGTCACGCTTGTCGACGCTGGCCATCCAGAGATGAACCTTGGCCAGGAAGCCGTGGGCGGCCTCGGCGGTCATGCGGCCGTACTGGTAGCCGTTGCCCGTGTCGCCCTTTTTCATCGAGTATTTGACGCAGTATTCGAAATCTTCGACGATCTGTTTGAACACTTTGGTCGTGGGGTCGCGCGGCACGGACATGCCGGCCAGATCGAGCGCCTCCCACGATTTGAGCACCAGGGGCACGTCGCCGAACCAGCGCGCCAGGTCGAAATAGAGGTAACCGCGCACGCCGCGGGCCTGGGCGATGAACCACTCGGGATCGTCCACATCGTCGATGTGCTCGTTGATCTGGTCGATCAGCACGTTGCAATCCTTGATCACGGCGTAGTGCACGGCCCACATGGTGCGGAAGACCGTGTTGTCCGAATTGAAGGTATAGTTCGCCAGCCCGTTCTCCTGGCTCCACGAGCTGCGCTTGTAGAGGTCCACGGTGAACTGGCGCGCGTCGACGCCCGTCACGTTGGGCGAGCCGAGCGTCTTGTAGACGCCGTTCAGGAAGCGTTGCGCATCGTCCGTGTCCTTGAAGTCGTCCATCGAATAGGAGGACTTGGGGTCTTCCGTGAGGAAATCCTTGCAGGAGAAGAGCACGGCGCCCAGGGCGGCTATCGCCAATATGTATTTTATCTTTTTCATAGCTTTACAACGATTAGAGTCCTATTTCGAGCGAGAACAGAACCGAACGGGTGCGCGGGTAGGGACTCATGTCCAGGCCCGCGGCCACGCGGCCCAGCGTACCATAGCCCTGCGTGTTGGCCTCGGGGTCGAAGCCCGAATAGCGCGACCAGATCCAGAGATTATTGCCCGTCACAGAGAGTTTCAGGCGGCTAAGGCCGATCTTGCGCACGAGCTTATCGTTGAACGTATACCCGAGCGTGAGGGTCGACAGGCGCAGGAAAGACCCGTCCTCGACCACCTCGCTTCGCAGGATGCTGGGGCCGAAATCGCCCGTGGCGTACTCCGGGTAGTTGTTGTCCGGATTCTTGGACGTATGGACGTTGTAGTAGGCCGTGCGCAGCATGTTGTGGGTGTTTTTGGCGGTGGTCAGGTAGTAAATATTCCCGTTGACCACGTCGTTGCCGTAGCTCCAGCGCAGGAAGGCGTACAATTCCAAGCCCTTGTAACCGAACGTGGTGCCCAGGCCGCCCGTGTGGATCGGGTTGACGTTGGCCACCGGCACGCGGTCGTGGGTGTCGATCACCCCGTCGCGGTTCACGTCGACCACTTTGAGCTGGCCCGTTCCGTAGCCGAAGCCCGGGTGGCCGTTGAGCACTTCGGTGTCGTTGTTGTATACCCCGTCGTTGATGTAGCCGTAGTAGATCCCCACCGGCATGCCCACGCGCAGCACCACGTCGCTCTTGGACTGGTTGATGCCGCGGTCGAAGAAGCGCTCGTACTGGCCTTCGCTCAGGGCGATGAGCTTATTCTGGTTGAAGGCGATGTTGAAATCGGCCGTCCAGCGGAAATTGCGTTTCTGGATGAGCGAGGCGTTGACGGCGAATTCGATACCGGTATTCTCCATCGACCCGGCGTTGGCCCAGGCGGTCGTGAAGCCCGATTCGAAGGGGATGTTGATGTTCATCAGCATGTCGTCGATGCGCTTGTAATACCAGTCGGCGGTCACCGTGAGGCGGTTTTTCAGCACGCCCAGGTCGATCCCCGCGTTATACTGCTTCGAACGCTCCCATTTCAGGTCGGGGTTGGGGATCTGCGAGAGCGTGCGGCCGTCCACGACGGTCGTGTTGTCGAATACCACTTTGTACGTGTTCTCGATCGGCAGCGAGCGGTAAGCCGGGAAACCATTGCTGCCCGTCAGGCCGAAGCTGCCGCGCAGGCGCAGGTTGGAGATGAAATTCACGGGTTTCATGAACTTTTCCTCGCTCACGCGCCAGGCGACGCTCGCCGCGGGGAAAGTCGCCCATTTGTTGTTGACGCCGAACTTGGACGAGGCGTCGCGGCGCAGCGATACCTGAAGCACGTACCGGTCGCTGTAAGAATAGACCACGCGTCCCAGGACCGAAGCGGAAGTGGAAGAGTCGTAATAATGATCCGGCTGATAGAGTTTCCCGGCCGTTTCGATCGCCCAGATCCCGCCCAGCGAGAAATCGCTGAAGTTGGTCCCTCCGGCATAACTCGAAATGTTCTCGGCCTGTTTGGCCTCGAAGGCGGCCATCGCCGTCAGCTTGTGCTTTTTGCAGAAGGTCTTGGTGTATTGCAGGCGGGCCTCGTACGTCCAGTTGGTATAGTCGAAATTCTCAAATTCCATAATTCCCTGCACCTTATATCCCGCCCCGGTGGTCGGGCCGGTAAATTTGGTATCGGAATTGAGCGATTTGCGGATGGCGAAACTGGTCGTAAAAACCAACTCCTTCATCAGGTTGAGGTCTATGCCCAACTTGCCGTTGAGTTCGTTCTTTTTATAGTCCACGTCGCGGTCCGTGAGGTTGAGCAGCGGGTTGACGCGGTCGTCGCCGCCCATCGCGAAGATGTCGCGGTAGCTGCCGAAGGTCAGGTAGGGGTTGGTGAGCAGCGCCTTGATGTAGGGGCCGTTCTTGGAGTAGTCCGTGAAGGCGTTGTGGTCTTTCAGGTAGGCGTAGGAGCTGTTGAAGGTCACTTTCAGGTTCTTGCCCACCTTCTGCGTTAGGTTCAGGCGCAGCGTGAACCGGTCGAGCGCCGTGGTGCGGATGATCCCGTTGTTCTGCATGTAGCCCATCGAGAGCATGTAGGTCTGGGTCTTGCTGCCGCCCGAGAGACTGCCGTTGATCTCGTATTTGTTCGAGCGGCCCTGGATTTCGTTCATCCAGTTGCGCGCCACGGTGGGGTCGTTCCAGAGTTGATTGGCGATCAGGTATTGGATGAAGCCGTTGCGCTCGGCGTTGGAGTTGGTGAAATCGTTCAGTTTATAGGTGAACTCCTCGGCGTTGAGCACCTGCATCTTGTTCTCGGGGACGAAATCGACGCTCGTGCGCAACTGGAAGTCGAGCTTCGGCCGGGTCATGTCCCCGCCCTGCTTGGTGTTGATGATCACCACGCCGCTCGACCCGTCCACCCCGTAGATCGCGGCGGCCGAGGCGTCCTTGAGCACGGTCATCGACTCGATGTCGTTCGTATTGAGGGTCGAGAGCTTATAGCCGATCGGCTGGGGCGCCCCATCGATCACGAACAGCGGGTCGATCGAGCCGGAAATGGAGTTCAGGCCGCGGATCTTGATGGTCATCTCGCTGTTCAGCGATCCGTCCTCGGAGGTGATCTGCACCCCGCTCACCTTGCCCTGCAACGCTTCGAGGGTCATGCTGCTGCCGCTCTTGGCCAGCTCGGAGACGTTGACCGTGGCGACGGCGGTGGTCATGTCGCTCTTGCGGATGGCGCCGTATCCCACCACCACCATCTCTTCCAGTTGGTGGGCGTCGGGCTGCATGACGACCCTGGCCGCGGTGGCCGAAGAGGCGATCTGGCGGGTGAGGTAGCCCACATATTTGACGGTCACCGTCGTACCGGTCGCCACGCGCATGGAGAATTTACCCGCGTGGTCCGTCAGGGCCGTGGCCGTGGGTTTCGACTCTTCGCCCGCCACCAGGGAGGCTCCGGACAAAGGCTCCCCTTTCTCATCGACGACCGTCCCCGTAAACACGGGTTGCTGCTGGGCGTAAAGGCCCAAGCAGACGAGCAGAAGGGAGAGGGTTACGCTAAGTAGTTTTTTTGCCATTGAAGTTATGGAGTTAGTGTTCGTTTTTCGACTGTCAGCAAATTTACGTTACGGCGGGCGAGGGCACTTGACCTATTGTGCAAATGAATGGTCCGCCAGTACCGGAAAGGTTCCCGCTTGCCGGCAGGGTGCGGAAATATACAGATTTCCGCACCCCTGCCGGACAAACGGGACAAAAGGGCTATTTCGTGTATTTAAGGAAGATAACGCTTCCGGGGGCGATCGTTACGCTCTGTCCGGCCTTTACGTTCTTCTCCGTCCACACGTCGTAGTACTTGTATTTTTTAGCGCCGGCAAGACCCAGCGTTTCGTCGGCCAGCAGGACGGTTTTCGGCTGATCCAGGTTGCGGTTGAAGATGCCGATCCAGCCGTCGGCGCCGCCTTTCTTCGGGGTTTTCCAGGTTTCCAGCGACTCCTTGTCGTAGACCAGCGCACCCTGCACGCCGTTCTGGTTGCACTCCAGCATGTGCTTGTTCGTGAGCAGGCCGAACGAGAAATCGTCCATCGACACCATGTCGCCGCCGATCATCAGGGGCGAGGCGGACAGGGCGCGCATCGAGATGAAAGTGTAGTGCTGCTCCTTGCTCATGTTACTCCAGCGGTGCCAGCCTTTGCCGGCGAGCAGTTCGACGTTGGTGAGCTCCCCGTTGCGCTGGCGTTTGCGGATCTCGGCCGGAGATTCCGTACCGGTCAGCTCGTCCGGCTTCTGCGACATGATGACCAGTTCGCCGAAGGGGATCATATCCATATCCATGTAGAAGTTGGGGCCGTTCTTACCCTGGAAGCGGCGCCAGGAGGCGAAGCACTGGTCGATGCCCAGTTGCTCGTCCCAGATGTCGTTGGTGATGCGCAGCATGTTGGCCTTGCTGAACGAGGGCAGCGCGTCCATATCCACCTTACCGCCGGGGCTGAGGCTCAGCACGATCGGGCGGGGGTTGCGGGCGATGGCCTTCACCACGGCCTCCACTTCCATCGGGAAGGGGACGATGTCGTCGTATTTGATGAAATCCACACCCCACTCGGCCATCTGGTCGATCAGGCTGTTGTAGAACTCCTGCGCGCCGGGTTTGCGCATATCCACGCCGTAGTTCTGGGGGCACCATCCGCAGATGCTGGTGGTGTCGGCGATGTCGCGGGCGGTGTATTTCGTCCCTTTGACGGGGGTGTTGAGCGCCACGGCCTTGCGGGGGATACCGCGCATCAGGTGGACGCCGAATTTGAGGCCCTGCTCGTGGCAGCGGTCGGCCAGCACTTTAAGACCCTGGGGAAAGTAGCAATCCGAGGGTTGCAACAGGCCGTATTTGTCGATCTTCACGTCCGCGGCGTGGTTTTCGAGCGGGTAGCGGGTGCCGGGTTTGAGTTTGTACTCGCCGAACCAGCCCGCGTCGATCACGAAATACTCGTAACCGAACTGCTTGTAGCGGCGGGCCATCTCGTCGATGTTCTTGACGGCGGCTTCATGATACAGGTAAGTGCCGTAGCTGTCGAAACTGTTCCAGCCCATGGGGGGCGCGGGAACGGTGGGATTGCTGGCTTGCAGCGAGAGGGTTCCGAGGGCGAAAGCGGCCAGCGCGACGGACAGAGCTTTGATGTTCATAAAGATTTGGTTTAGTATTGACTGTTTTTCTTTTCGGGTTTCTTCCGGATGATGCGAAAATAGACCTATTTCCCCCGGCGACATTATCCCACAGTCTAAAAGACTTGTCCGGCCGTACGCGAGACCCACAGATAACCTGTATGGACTTTGTCATTCAGAGCGAAGCGAAGAATCTTGGTCGAACTGTGCAGAAACACTTCCGACCAAGATTCTTCGCTTCGCTCTGAATGACAAGCTATAAACACTACCAGGAGATCGTGCGGGACTTTCCCTTTTTGAGCCTGACCGTTTTGGTTTTCCCGCCCGAGGTGATCTTCGTCTTGCCGCCGGTCGCGGATGAGACGGTCACGCTGCGCAGTTTGTGCCGCTCCCAGGTGAACGAGACCTCGAAGCCGCCGCGGGTGCGCGCCCCGCGGATCTCACCCGAGGCCCATGCGTCGGGCAGGGCGGGCAGCAGCAGGATCTGCCCGTCGGTGGATTGCACCAGCATCTCGACCACCCCGGCCGCCCCCCCGAAATTGCCGTCGATCTGGAAAGGGGGGTGGGCGTTGAAGAGGTTCGGGTAGGTGCCGCCGCCCCGGGTGGTGGTATAGGTGCTCCCCTCGGCCGGCACGGGTTTGAGCAGCAGGCGGTACATTTTATAGGCGTGGTTGCCGTCTGCGAGTCGGGCCCAGAGGTTGATGCGCCAGCCCATCGCCCAGCCCGTGGCCTCGTCGCCGCGCAGTTCCAGCGAACGGCGGCAGGCCTGCGCCAGTTCGGGCGTCGCGGCGGGGGTGATGTGCGTGCCGGGGTGAAGGCCGAACAGGTGCGAGGTGTGGCGGTGGGTGGGCTCGGGGTAGTCCCAGTCGTAATACCATTCCACCAGGTTGCCTTTCGCACCTATCGTATAAGGATGCAGGCGTTCGAGGGCGCTTTCCATTTTCTTGCGCAGGGCTTCGTCCTCACCCAGGATGCGGGTCGCTTTGATCGCCTGGGCGAAAAGTTCGCGGATCATCGCCAGGTCGCTCGTCGAGCCGTAGAACACATTGCCTTTATACCCCGTGGGGGTCAGGTAGCGGCATTCGGGCGAGGTGGACGGCGAGGTGATCAGTTTGCCCTCGCGATCCTCGACCATCCAGTCCAGGCAGAATTCCACCGCCCCGCGCATCACGGGCCATGCGCTGCGCAGGAAATCTTTATCTTGGGTATAATCGTAATGTTCCCAGAGGTGGGTCGAGAGCCATACCCCGCCGAAATACCAGTTCGCCCAGCCCGGGCTGCCGTGACCGAAATCGCCTACGGGGTTCGACAGGGCCCAGATATCGCTGTTGTGGCAGGCCGCCCAGCCGCCCGTGCCGAGGAATTCGCGGGCGGTGTTCGCGCCCGTTTTCGCGATGTTGTGCACGAAGCTCATCAGGGGCTCGTGCATTTCCGGGAGGTTCGTGTTCTCGGCCAGCCAGTAATTCTCCTCGACGTTGATGTTGGTGGTGTAGTTGCTGCTCCAGGGCGGGCGCATGTGGGGGTTCCACAAGCCTTGCAGGTTGGCCGGCACGCCGGGCGTGCGCGAGCTGCTGATCAGCAGGTAACGGCCGTACTGCACGTAGAGCGCTTCGAGGTAGGGATCGCGCGCGCCGTCGGCGTAGGCATTCACCCGCTCGTCCATCGGACGGTCCACGGCGGCGCCCAGGTCGATCGAGAAACGGTCGTAGAACGAGCGGTAGTCCTTCACGTGGGCATCCTTGAGCGCGGGGTAATCCTGTTTTAAAGCCGCATCCATCTGCGCGGCGGCGATGGCATCGGCGTCCAGCCCTTCGGTGGCCGGGTTGCGGTCGAAGCCGTTGAAACTCGTGGCGATGCTCACGTAGACGACCGCCTCGTCGGCTCCCTCGACGCTCAGCGTACTGCTATCGGCCTTCACCTGGCCGCCCGTATTGACGATCCGGCAGAGCGATGTGAAACGCGTCCCGCGCGCCGGGTCGAAACGGCAGGGATCGGCGATGTCCTTGCGGTAGTTGGGCTCCGCATGGTAGGGCGCGTATCCCGAAACGGTGATTTGCGAACCGGCCGCGGCGGCCGTATATTTCAGTTGGCTGGTGAACGCGAGGTCGAACGAGAGCGCCCCTTTTTTGTCCGCGGTCAGCCGCACGGCCATCACTTTGCCGGGATGCGAAACGAAATATTCACGCGTGTAGCGCACCCCGTCCACCGTATAGGAAACCGAGGAGAGGGCGTTCGAGATGTCGAGTTCGCGGTGGTAATCCGCCACCTGCGCCCCGTGGCCGAAAGCGATCTTCAGCGTGCCGAGCGGCGAATAGGATTGCGAAAATACGCCCTGCATCTTGCGGCACAACTCGTCCGCCAGGGGGTAATTCTCCTGCGCGAGCGCCTCGCGCACCTTCGGCAGCCAGGAAAGCGCCTCGGGATTGACGCTCGCCTTGACCGGCTCGCCCGACCAGAGCGTGATGTCGTTCAGGTAGACCGTCTCCTCGGGCGCTCCGCCGAAGACGCTGGCGCCCATGCGCCCGTTGCCCAGCACGAGGCTCTGTTCGAAAAATCCGGCGGGTTCGTCGTACCACAGCCGCATCCCTTGCTGCGCCGAGACCGTGCAACAACAGGCGGCGGCAAGCAGCAATCCATAAAGTTTCTTCATATTCGGGGTTTTGATTATTTTTTCAAAGATAGGGATTTAATACCCCTGTCGTTTATCCTGCGGTACATAATTTTGTTGCCAGCGTCCACACCTGTAAACGAAAAGGAGGGCACGGGAAAGAATCTTTCAGAAAAAAGCCCTAAATTTGTAAGAAATTTTTTATTCGTATGGGCAAAATCGGAGAATACACCTATTATATAGACGCCAACGCGCTCGACTTCAACCGCCGCCCCACCCTCTCGGCCATCACCGACCTGGTGCTCGCCGCCGCGGGCGACGACGCCGACCGCAACGGGTTCGGGGTGCGCGACCTGGCGCCGCAGAACTGGACGTGGGTGCTCTCGCGCTTCTGCATGGAACTGGAACGGTATCCCGAGGCGTACGACACGCTCAGGGTACACACATGGGTGTCCGAGATCGGGCGCATGATGACCACCCGTAATTTTCTTGTCCTCAATGAAAAAGGCGAACGTCTGGGCGCGGCCATCAGCAATTGGGCGATGCTCGATATGAGCAGCCGCCGGGCGGTCGACCTGAGCGCCAACCTCAACTATACCTGGGCGGTGGTGGACCAACCCTCGCCGATCGAGATGCCGCGCCGCCTGGCCACGCCGGCGGCTTTCGCCAGCGAGATGACGCACCGGGTGGTTTACAGCGACCTGGATTTCAACCGCCATACCAACGCGATACGCTATCTGGAACTGATGGTCGACATGCTGCCGCTGGAATATCACGAGGGGCCGCATCCGCGCCGTCTGGACGTCAATTTCCTGCATGAATCGCGCTACGGGGATCTGCTGACGGTGGGCATGTGCTGCGATCCGCTGCAATTCGAGGTGAGGGGATCGGAAGGGCAGGTTATTTGCAGGGCGTCGATGGACTGGAAAGCGAAAAAATAACCTATGAAAAGGATCACGATACTCGGCCCGGCCTACCCCTACCGCGGGGGTTTGGCCTCGATTATGGAGATTATGGCGCGTACGTTCACCTCGCGCGGCGCCGTGGTCGATATCAGCACCTTCACGGTGCAATATCCGTCATGGCTCTTTCCCGGCAAGACGCAATATTCCGATTCGCCTCGCCCCGAGGACCTGCGCATCGTGCGCTCGGTGAGCACGGTCAATCCTTTCAACTGGCTGCGCATCGGCCGCCAACTGCGCAGGCAGGCCCCCGATATGGTGCTGATGAAATACTGGACGCCGTTCATGGGGCCCTGTTTCGGTACGATCGCCCGCATCGCGCGGCGCAACGGCAAGACCAAAGTGCTCGTGCAGTTGGATAATGTGATCCCGCATGAGCACCATGCCACCGATACGATGTTCACGCGTTATTTTTTGCGCAATGTCGACGGTTTTATTTATATGTCCGAACAGGTGCATGACGATCTGGAAAAATTCGTAAAGGATAAACCCGCTTTGTTTTCGCCCCACCCGTTGTTCAGCAATTTCGGGGAAAAGGTGCCCCGGAAATCGGCCTGCGACCATCTGGAACTCGATGCGGAATACGATTACGCGCTCTTCTTCGGGTTGATCCGCGATTACAAGGGGCTCGACCTGCTGCTGGACGCCTGGGCGCAACTGAAATCGGAGGGCAAGACGCGGCGGCAGAAGTTGATCATCGCGGGGGAATTCTATAATAATAAAGGTAAATACCTCGACCAGATCCGGGCGTTGGGCCTACTGGACGACATCGTGATGCACGACTATTTCGTGAGCGACGACCAGGTGCGCTATTTCTTTTCGGCGGCCGACGTGCTCATCCAGCCCTACCACACGGCCACGCAGAGCGGTGTGACGCAGATCGCCTACCATTTCGAGGTGCCGATGATCGTCACGCGCGTGGGCGGGTTGGCGGAGATCGTGCCGGACGGGGTGGTGGGCTATGTTTGCGAGACCACGGCGCCGAGCCTGGCCACGGCGATGGAACGCATCCGCGAACCGGGGGTGATCGAGCGGTTCGAGAAGAATATGAAGCAGGAGAAAAAGCGGTTCAGTTGGGACGCGATGGCCGACCGGATCGAGGAGCTTTATGAGATGACGCTCGGAAAACCATCACAAAACCGATAGCCTATTTCGTCATGTCGAGCGTTAGTCGAGACATCTCAGGCTGTCGGTTTGAGATGTCTCGGCTAACGCTCGACATGACGCTCGGGGAGCCGGCATCGGAGGAATAATCTTTTTGTCATTCAGAGCGAAGCGAAGAATCTTGGTCGGAACTGTTTAGAACAGCCTGACCAAGATTCTTCGCTTCGCTCTGAATGACAAAAACGCTATTTGAATAGTGCTTCTGTGCGAACGGCCACATCGGCCGGATCGGGATCGAGCGGGAAGACGATCGAGGGACGCAGGTAGTGCAGCTCACGTCCCTGTTTGAACAGCTCTTCGCCGCCGCCGGTGATATTGAGCATCACGACGGCCGATTTATCCAGGTGCCCGGCCTGCGCCTGGGCGATGAGCGAGGCGACGGCGGTTGCGGCGGCGGGATGGATGTCCGCGCCTTCCAATTTCTGGAACAGTGCGGCGGCGGCGCGGCTCTCTTCATTGGTCGCCGTGAGGATGTCGCCGTTAGTCGCTTTGAGCGCGTCGTACATTCCCCCGGCGATGCCGTAAGGCGGTTTGCGGTTAGAAAGCACCTTGGCGTCGATCTCTTCCACGTGGCTGCGGGCCAGATCGTCATCGTAAGGAAGCATGTCGCGCGAATCGGCCTTCCACGCCTCGTACATCGGGATGAAAGGGTGGTTTTGCGAAACCATCAGGCGCATCGTATTTTTCCCGAAACGGCCGTCCGCCGCCAGGCGCAGGTTGGCTTCCCATGCGGCGATGGCACCTGTGCCGCTGCCTACGGCCTGGAAGTAGTAATCCGGAATGCGGCCGATGTGCAGCGCGGCAGAGAGTACCGTCGTGCCCATGCCGTCGCGGCGGGCGACGTTCTTCGCGCCTCCCTCGGCATAGAACGCCGGGGAGCCGAGCGCGAGGTTGCTCAGGTGGATGGCGTCGAAATAGTCGCCCCCTTTGCGGGAGCAGATCAGTTTCACGCAGTCGTCCAGCGGCTCTTCGAACCACAGGGCGTCGATATTGTCTTCGGGTACGCTGAGCAACAGCGGGATGCGGTTCTGCGAGCAGACCTTCGCGAATGCCCGAGCGGTATTCCCGGCCGAGGCGACGACCAGCACGCGCTTTTCCTTCTCGTCCATGCGGCCGCAAACGCTGTAAGCCTCCGTTTCCTTGAACGAGCAGCTGCGCATGTCCGCACCGTGTTCGGGAAAATACCCGCTGAACGTAATATATAAATTATCCAGTCCCAGGTGCGCCCCGAGTCCCTTGCTATGATAGGTCACCGGCGCAGCCGAGCCTTTCAGGGTGCGCCTTACGGGCAGCCAGTCGGCATAGCGGTAGAAGCCCCACTCCGCCCCGCGGTCGGTGAGCCGCGCCGTTTCGTAGATCGCCCTCACGAGCGACGGCCGTGTGCCCTCGGGGTCTTCCAGGGTCCAGCCTGCGTCCTCGAAAATGCGTCCGGTGGCGACGTTCTGCAGTTTATAGCGGGTAGGGGTAAATTTCATGGCGGCAAATGTTTTATCCCGCAAAAGTACTATTTTTGCAGGGATATAACCACACTACGGGATGAAAAAAGTAACCGATTTCCTCAGCGCCCTGCGCGGCAACAACAACCGCGAATGGTTCGAAGCGCACCGCGACGAATACAAGGCGGCCCTCGACGAGTTCAACGCCATGACCGAACGACTGATCGCCGGTATCGCCACGATCGACCCCACGGTGGCGGGGCTTCAAGTAAAAGATTGCAGCTACCGCATTTACCGCGATACGCGTTTCTCTCACGATAAGACCCCTTACAAGATCCATATGGGGGCCTATATCTGCCCGCATGGCAAGAAATCGGGGTACGCGGGATATTATTTCCATGTCGAGCCCGCGGGAGGATGCTTCCTGGGCAATTCGCTGCTGGCCGTGGGGCTTTACATGCCCTCCCCCGAGGTATTGAAAAGCGTGCGCGACGAGATCCTCGACAACGGCGACAAGATGGAAAAGGCGGTCAAAAAAGCGAAGGGCTTCATTCTCGATACCGAAAACAAACTCACCCGCGTACCCAAAGGCTACCCGGCCGATTCGCCCCATGCCGAATGGCTGAAACTGAAGGATTTTTCGCTGATGAAACCCGTCAGCGAGGAGTTGCTCGCCGCGCCCGACCTGGTCGAACGGGTCGTGGAGGAATTCCGCGGGACGGTGGAGATCAACGCGATACTCAATCGCGCAGTCGATTACGCCTATGGAAAATAGAGTGATATTGGCCGTCGCCCTGGCGGCCGTCACGCTTCCGCTCAGCGCGCAGAAGCGCCCCAACGTCCTGTTCATCCTTACGGACGACCTGGGGGCGCGCGACCTGGGCTGCACGGGCAGCACCTTCTACGAAACGCCGAATCTGGACGCGCTGGCGGCCGACGGGGTGATCTTCGCCAACAGCTACACCGCCTGCCCGGTCAGTTCGCCCACCCGCGCGGCGATCATGACCGGCAAGAACACCGCGCGCACCGGCATCACCGACTGGATCCCCGGACGTCAGGCCGCATCCGGCAAGAACGACGCCTACACGCTGCTGCCGCCCGAATTCACGCTGAGCCTGCCGATGGACGAGGTGACGCTCGGGCAGGCGTTCAAAGAGGCGGGCTACGCGACCTGGTTCGTCGGCAAATGGCACCTGGGCGAAGACCCCGCGACCTGGCCCGAGCACCGCGGCTTCGACGTGAACGTCGGCGGTTGCAAACTGGGGCATCCGCCCAGCTATTTCTCGCCCTACAAAATACCCACCCTGCCGGACGGGCCGAAAGGGGAATACCTCACCGACCGGCTGGCCGGGGAGTGCGTCACGCTGCTGGAAAATCGGGACACAAGCAAGCCATTCCTGCTCTACTACGCCATGTACCAGGTACACACCCCTTTGCAGGCCAAGCCGGAAAAGATCGCATACTTCAGGGAAAAGGCCGACCGCCTCGGGCTGACGATGGAAAACTGCACGACCACCGACCGCGACTGGATCCGCGACATCCCCGTCGAGGGTAAATTCGTCGAACGCACCCGCCAGGGGCATCCCGTGTATGCCGCGATGGTCTCGCACATGGACGACGGCGTGGGGCGCGTGGTGGCCAAGCTAAAGGAATTGGGATTGTACGAGAACACGATCATCGTCTTCACCTCGGACAACGGCGGCCTCTCCACCGCCGAAGGTTCGCCCACTTCGAACGCCCCGCTGCGCACAGGCAAAGGCTGGGCTTACCAGGGCGGCGTGCGCTCCCCGATGATCGTGCGCTGGCCGGGGCATGCCAGGCCCGGGACGGTGAATGCTTCGGCGGTGGTTTCCTATGACTTCTACCCCACCCTGCTGGAGATGTCGGGGCTGCCGAAGCGTCCCGCGCAGCATGTGGACGGGGTGAGCTTCGCCCGCGCGATACGCACAGGACGCGAGGCTGCCCGCGGGCCGGTGTACTGGCACTATCCGCACTATTCCAACCAGGGGGAACGCCCCTTCGGGATGGTGATCGACGGGAAATACAAGCTGATCGAGAATTATGAGGATATGTCGGTCGAGCTGTACGACCTCTCCGCGGATGTTTCCGAGGAGCGGGACATTGCGGCTGCTAATCCGGGGGTAACGTCGAAAATGACCGGCATGCTACACCGTTGGCGGACGCAGATGGGGGCGAAAATGCCGACCCCGAAGAAAAATAGGTTGGTGGAGATCACACCCTAAACATCCTTATGGCCCTTTCGTCATGTCGAGCGTTAGCCGAGACATCTCAAACCATTTGCCTGAGATGTCTCGGCTAACGCTCGGACATGACGTGAATGCTTTGCTTGTAATTTTTACCAACCGGTTTCTCAGACTGCCCCCTTTTCTGACTGAGTCGATATAACACAAAAAAGATCGCCGACACTCTTACGAGTGTCGGCGATCTTCTTTATATACGGTTTACCAACCGAGGATCTTCTTGAAATCGTACTCCTCGGGATTGGGGAGCCATTTTTTGGCAGCCTCGTAATCGTCGGGGGTGATGTAGCAGAGGATATGGTTCACGACGGCCTTGAACTTGTCGCCGCTGATGTCCACCAGGCGGGGCGGGATCTTGCCCGTCACGGGATCCTGAAGGTCTTTCAGGTAGAGATGGCTCACCTGTCCGGCGGGGTCCACGCTGACCATGCAGCCCGTTTTACCTTCGGAGAAGAGTTTATAAACGCCCATGCCCAGCAGCGAGCAATAGACGATGTCGTAAGCGATCGGGGTCTGGCAACGCACCTCGTAACCCACTTCCACCGGACGGGTTTTCACCTTGATGCCGAGATCCTTGAGCTTGTGCTCGATCATTTCATTGAACACGTGCGCCTTGGAAACCTTGCCCAATTCGGGGTGGCCGTGGTCGTCATACGAGAAATTCACGCCCGCATTCTTGATCTCCTCGTCGCTCAGCTCGTGGAACACGCCCTCGGAGATGATCGCCGCGCCGTAGTCCATATCCATGATCTTGCGCTTGACGATCGACGAGACCATCAGGTTGACGATCTTCTCGACGGTGATAGTCGTCTTGTAGAACATTTCGGGGATCACGATCATCGGGTAGTGGCATGCGGTACCGATACCGAAAGCCAGGTGGCCCGCCGAACGGCCCATCGCCGCCAGCACGAACCAGTTGCCCGAGGTGTGCGCGTCCACGTAGACGGCGCGGGCGATCGTCGTCCCTTTATCCTTGGCCGACTGGTAGCCGAAGGTGGGCTGGCCCGCGGGCAGGGGAAGGTCGTTGTCGATCGTCTTGGGTACGTGGATGTTGGAGACCGGGTAGCGCTTCGCTTCGAGGAACTTGGCGATGCGGTTGGCGGTCGAGGCGGTGTCGTCGCCGCCTACCGTGACCAGCAACTTGATGTTGTTGTCCATGAAGAAGTCGAGGTTGAAATCCTCTTCGAAGTTCTTGTCCGTCGGTTTGAAACGGCTCATCTGCAGGTGCGAACCGCCGCGGTTGAAGATATCGTCGGCCAGACGATAGTCGATCTCTTCCGTACGCGGGTTCTTCTGGAACAGGCCGGAATAGCCCTTATGCAGGCCGATCACGCGGTAGCCGTTCTGCAAAAAGGTCTTGGCCACGCTGCCGACCACGGCGTTCATGCCGGGCGCCGGGCCGCCGCCGGTGAGGATTGCGATTGCTTCTTTCATTGGTCTATGATTTGAGTTTGATTGCTTGCTGTGGACAAAGATAAAAACTATTTTTTAATTTTATTTAAAAACGGTTTATATTTTCGGCGGTCTTTGTCACTCGGCAACGAAGTGGTGCCGCCCGGCACCCGGGGAATATTTGTCGTTCTGAACGAAGTGAAGAATCTTGGTCAGTATTGTTCTGTACACAGCCCGACCAAGATTCTTTACTCCGTTCAGAATGACAACAAACAGGATGACTATTTTTTCAGCTTAGCCATAAACCGCTCGGTGTCAACGATAAAACGAGAATGAGTGCCCTCGCCGACGATACCTTCATCGTCCTCGGCTTTCACTTCGAACGTCAGGGCGCGGCCGTCGGCGGCGGTAAGCGTGGCGGTTGCGCGCACCTTCTTACCCATCGGCGTGGCGCGGGTGTGGGTGATGTTGACGGCCGTGCCGACGGTGGTCGAGCCTTCCGGCAAGGCGGGGGCGACGGCGTGGCGCGCGGCGTTCTCCATCAGGGCGACCATTGCGGGGGTGGCAAAGACATCGACGCTGCCGGAGCCGTAGCTGGCGGCGGTGTTCGTGTTATCCACCGTGGTTTCGGCGGTGTATTTTAATCCGGGGTTCATTTTTGATTCACCACAAAGGGCACAAAGAAAAGATTACACAAAGGACACAATGAGTTTATTCGGACAATCTGGCGGCCATCGCATCGGCCAGGGCGTCGCACAAAGCGAATTTTTCGGGGGTGGGACGGCCGTGCATCTCCACGGCTGCGGCGGGTTGTTCCCAGCCGATCTCCTCGGCCCATTTTTGCAGGTTGCGCACCCCGCCGCCGTTCCAACTGTATGAGCCGAAAAGGCCGAGGACTTTATTTTTGACCTGCATGTGGGACATCTCGCGGCACAGGGCTTCCATCCTGGGGAACATCTCGCTGTTGTAGGCGCACGAGCCCAGGACTACGCCGCGGTATTTCCATATATCGTTGATCAAGTAGGAGATGTGCGTCTTCGACGCGTCGTGCACCACGATGTCGCGCACCCCGCGGTCGGCCAGCAGCATGGCGATGTGGTCGGCCATGCGCGCCGTGTTGCCGTACATCGAGGCGTAGGCGACCACCACGCCCGGATCGGCCTCGTAACGGCTCCAGCGGTCGTAAAGCGAGATCACCTTCTCGACGTTCGCCTGCCACACAGGCCCGTGGAGCGAGCAGATCGTGCGGATGGGCACTCCGGCCAGCTTGGCGAAGGCTTTTTGCACCATGCCGCTGTATTTACCGACGATATTGGAATAATAGCGGCGCATCTCCTCTTCGTAAAATTCGAAACGGGTCCGGCTGTCGAGCACCCCGCCGTTGATCGTGCCGAAAGTACCGAAAGCGTCGCCCGAAAAAAGGATCTGCTCGCTGGCCTCGTAGCTCATCATCGTTTCGGGCCAGTGCACCCACGGGGTGAGCACGAATTGCAGTTTGCTCTGCCCCAGGTCGAGCACCTCGCCGTCCTTGATCTCCACGAAATTGGCGCTCCAGCCATTGAAATAAGCCTCCAGCACCTTGAACGTCTTGGCGTTGCCGACGATCTTCGCGGCGGGCCAGCGGCGCAGCACGGCGTCGATCTCACCCGCGTGGTCCAGCTCCATGTGGTTGACCACCAGGTAATCCAACGTGCGGCCGCCGAGGATCTCCTCGATGCGGGCCAGGTAAGCCCCGTCGCTGCCGCACTCGATGGTGTCCAGCAGGGCCGATTTCTCATCCGCGATGAGGTAACTGTTGTAGGAAACCCCGTTGGGCAGGGGCCACATATTTTCAAAAAGGTGTTTGCGCCGGTCGTTCACGCCGAGCCACCAAACCCTTTCGCTGATCTTCGCGCTGTGTTGCATGGTCTTTGAAATACGTTTTATGGATTAAACTGCGTTTATATATTCAGATTACTTTTTTGTACATTTGTCCGAGTAAAGTAAATATACCCGGGTGCCGGGCGGCACTTGCAAAGGTAATGCTTTTTATGAGAATATTCCTGTGCGCCATGCTGGCCTGCCTCTTCACGGCGGGCGCCCTTAGGGCTCAAAGCCCTGGGGGTCACGTTTATTTGCGTTGGCACATGGAATTGGAGAGCAACGGGGATACGATCCCGGTGATCGACCTGCCGCCCATCCCGATCGGCAAGCGGCCCGACCTGCGCAAATACGCCAAAATGATCTACAACCTGCGTAAAGTCTACCCTATCGCCAAACAGGCGAACAAGATGTTGCTCGAAGCCGAGCGGCAAATGGCCGAACTACCGAACGACAAGGCGCGCAAAGCCTATATCAAAGCGTTCGAGGACCAGGTCAAGACGACCTACACGCCGGTTCTGAAAAACATGACCTTCTCGCAGGGCAAACTGCTCATCAAGCTGATCGACCGCGAGACCTCGCGCACCTCATACGACCTGGTCAAGGAGCTGCGGGGCGGGTTCAGCGCCTTTTTCTGGCAGAGCATCGCCCGCATTTTCGGCGCGAACCTCAAAGACACTTACGACAAGGAGGGCGAAGACATGGTCGTCGAGCAGTTGATCATGTATTATGAAGCAGGTATGCTTTAGCCCAAGCGACGAGGGATCTTCCGCTTATTGTATAAGGAAGATCCCTCGTCGCTTCGCTCGCTCGGGATGACGCATACACGTTGGCCCGACCGTAGGGGCACCCCTCGCGGGTGCCCTATGCACCGGATTAGAAAAAGGACATCACGGCCCCGGCGACCAGAAATCCCGCGGCGAATCCGGCATAGACCTGCGCGGGGTTATGCGCACCGAGCCAAAGGCGCGCCGAGGCGAGCAATCCCGACAGTACGATCCAGACACAGATGGGCGTGATCATCCGCCCGAATCCGGCATATTCGGTCAGCGCCAGGATCGCCAGCATCCCACCGGCCGCAATCATGTGCAGGCTGATCTTCCAGAAAAAGTTGACCGTCAGCGCCAGGATCAGGCAGCCGATGGCCGCCAGCAATAATTTGCGCACCAGAAAGACGAGGATCGGATCCGAGATCATATAGACGCAGGCCACGTAGCACACCATCACCACCGCGATCGGCAGGCTGCGCTCATTACGTTCCTCCAACCCGAGGCTGCGCACGAACCCGAGCGTGTTCATCAGCACCACGCAGAGCGCGGGCACGGCCATCGTGGTCAGCGCGATCACCCCCAGGCAGTAATATTTGGCGTTCGGGGGCAGGTTATTCCACACCGTGGGGCCGAAAAGCATCAGCGCCACACCGTAAAGCGGCATGGCCAACGGATGCAGCGCCACGGAGACCGCGCGGGCCAGGATCGTTACCGTTTTGTTTTCCGTCATCATTTTCCGGAATTATATCTTTTTGTCGTATGCGCCGCTCTTGTCATTCTGAACGCAGTGAAGAATCTTGGTCGGGTTGTGTTTAGACTGCTCAGAACCATTCCGGCCAAGATTCTTCACTGCGTTCAGAATGACAAAACGACACGAACCATTATTCTTTATATCCGAAACGGCGCAGCTGCCGTTCGTCGTCGCGCCAGTTGTCGTTCACCTTCACGAACAGTTGCAGGAAGACTTTCTTGCCGAGGAATTTTTCCAGTTCCTCGCGCGCCTGGGTGCCCACGCGCTTGAGTTTCGATCCCTGGTGGCCGATCACGATGCCCTTTTGCGAGGCGCGGGCCACGTAGATCGTCGCGGCGATGCGGTCGATCGTGGGCTCTTCCTTGTATTCTTCGATGGCGATCTCGACGCAGTAGGGGATCTCCTTGTCGTAGGTGGTCAATATTTTTTCGCGGATGATCTCCGAGGCGAAAAAGCGCAGGGTCTTGTCCGTGAGCGTGTCTTTCGGGTAGTAGGGCGGGCTTTCGGGCAGCAGGGCCAGGATGCGGTCGAACAGGCCGCCGACGTTGAAATTTTCTTTTGCGGAGACGGGCACCACCTCCGCTGCGGGCAGTAACGCGCGCCAGCGGGCGACGAGCGTTTCCAGCGCTTCGGCGCTCGTCAAATCGATCTTATTAATAACAAGAATGGTTCGCAGGCCGCTGAGGTTGATCTTCTCGATGAATTCGGGCGATCCGGCCTCCTCGATCGTGTCGGTCACGTACAGCAACACGTCCGCATCCTGCATCGCGCTCCGCACGAAAGTCATCATCTGCTCGTGCAATTTGTAGTTGGGGCGCAGGATGCCGGGGGTGTCCGAATAGACGATCTGGAAATCGTCGCCGTTGACGATGCCCATGATGCGGTGGCGCGTGGTCTGCGCCTTGGAGGTGATGATCGAGAGGCGCTCGCCCACCAGGGCGTTCATCAGCGTCGATTTGCCTACATTGGGGTTGCCTATGATATTTACGAAGCCGGAGCGGTGCGCCATTTTCAACGGATTTGCGGCAAAGGTATAAAATTTGACGGTATTTGTCATTCTGAACGAAGTGAAGAATCTTGGTCGGAATTGTTTTCTGCACACAGCCCGACCAAGATTCTTCACTTCGTTCAGAATGACAAACACGCAAGGGAGAAAGGCATAATCCGGTTTTGTTTGCTATCTTTGCGGCATAATCCATCCACACATGGCCGGTTCGAACTTCGTCGATTACGTAAAAATATTTTGCCGCTCGGGCGCCGGGGGGGCCGGTTCCGCCCACTTCCGCCGCGAGAAATTCGTGGCCTACGGAGGCCCGGACGGGGGCGACGGCGGGCGCGGCGGGAGCATCATCCTGCGCGGCAACGCCCAATACTGGACCCTGCTCCACCTCAAATACCAGCGCCACCTCTTCGCCGAGAACGGCGAGGGGGGCTCGGGCGCCAAACGCCACGGCAAGGACGGGGCGGACATCATCGTGCAGGTGCCGCTGGGCACGGTCGCGCGCGACGCGGAGACGGGCGAACAGGTGGGCGAGGTGACCGCGGACGGCGAGCAGTTCGTACTGCTCAAGGGTGGCCGCGGCGGGCTGGGCAACTGGCATTTCCGCACGGCGACCAACCAGGCCCCACGCTATTCGCAGCCGGGCGAGGAGGCCATCGAGGGGGCGTTCATCCTGGAACTGAAGATATTGGCCGACGTGGGCCTGGTGGGTTTCCCGAATGCGGGTAAATCGACCCTGCTGTCGGTCGTGTCGGCCGCCAAACCCGAGATCGCCGACTATCCGTTCACCACATTGGAGCCCAACCTGGGGATCGTGCGCTACCGGGACGACCGTTCATTTGTGATGGCCGACATCCCCGGCATCATCGAGGGGGCGCACGAGGGGCGCGGCATCGGCACGCGTTTTTTGCGCCATATCGAGCGCAACTCGATCCTGCTGTTCATGATCTCGGCCGATACGCTCGACGTGAAGGGCGACTATGCCGTGCTGCTGGGGGAATTGGAACAGTACAATCCCGAGCTGCTCGATAAACGGCGCATCCTGGCGATCACCAAATCGGATATGCTGGACGAGGTGCTCATGCAGCAGTTGGAACCGGAATTGCCCGAGGATCTGCCGCATATCTTCATCTCTTCGGTGACGGGGTACCACATCGACCAACTGAAAGACATGCTCTGGGGGGCGATCAACGACTGATTCCAATAAGAAGGGCACCCGCAAGGGGTGCCCCTACGCATTCGGACTTATCTCTACAACGCCTTCATCCTTCCCAACACGATATTCAGGTAGTACGGCAGCGTCGTTTCATGATCGCCGCCGGGAAGTTCGTGCATGGCGACCTTGTTGCCTCGGGCGTGCATGGCGTCGTAAGCGTTGCGGGTGTTGACGGGATGGACAAAATCGTCGGCGCTGCCCGAGACGAAAATCAAACTATCGCCCGGTGCAAAATCCGTAAGCGAGTTTTGGGCGAGGATGGCGGCCATTGGGGTGTCGGTGCCGTTCAAAACGCCGGACAGGAAGGCCGGGCGGAAGAGTTGCTGCGGATTGCGGTTGATCGGCAGGCCGCCGGGGACGAAATAGCCCATCGTGTAGGCGGCCGAGCGCAGCACGGCGTTATCCGGTTCTGAAAAAATATCGTCGTAGCTTTTCGCGTAACCGTAATCGTTTTTGAACATCCCCAGCGCCCACAGGTAACAGGAGATGACCTGCGCAGTGAGCTCTTCCGTCCCGGAAAGGATGCCCGCGGCGAAAGCGGCGTTGTCGTAGGGCCCCGAGCCGGCCACGGTCTTCACGACCCGAAGGCCCGTGCCGGCCGTCTGCTGGATCATCTGCTGCAACGCCACGGCGGCGTAACCCCCTTCCGAATACCCCGTAATAAAAAGGCGGCCGTCAAACGCCTGCGCATACTCGCCGTAAGCGCGGATCATATCGAGTGAAGCCCGGGCGATCGACTCCTTATGGATATAAGGGTGGGCCACCTGCTGCGAGGCCCCGTAGCCGATATAATCCGGCATGATGACGGCGCATTGCTGCGAAGAGGCCATCAAAGCGCAAAGGAAGATCTCGGAAGTGTAATTCGTCAGCGAGGAGGCGCACAACGAGGGCGCGTCGGGTTTCTTGAGCGACCCGTGGGTGTAAACTGCGGCCGGGTAGCCTGCCTTCCTGTTTTCGGGCAGGAAGAAGAGTCCGGACGCGGTGATAGTCGTCCCGGCGGGATATTGCGTGCGGTAGGTGACGGTATAAATATCCACCCCCGCAACCGCCAGCCCCGAATACTGTCCGTAACCGGCCAGGTTAAGCGCCAGGTTCAATACCGGGGCGCTCACCGAAGAGGCTTTCGAAGCGTCGAGCAGGAAAGCCCCGTCGTCATCGACCTGCGGCACGGGCGTCTGCGGCTCCTCTTTGGAACAGGAAACCGCCACGACCACAGCGAACGCGAAAAGAAATTTACGCATAACCATCTGCATTCCGGACAAATATAACAATGTTTCGTCATTTGGAGCGGCCCGTGCGGACAAAAAACAACCCCGGTTTGTGAGTGAAGACAGGGGCAGCCCACTGAGGACGAAACTAATAATAAACCGAAAAAAACT
>JAVBPS010000053.1:0-30695 GCA_031549495.1 Rikenellaceae bacterium
TCATAAATCCCTCCCTCATACCCAAACCTTTTTAGGTTCTTCGGTCTTGTCGAGCGCACGTCTATAAATCTCACACGGCCAGTCTGCTTTGTCTCCAGTTGCGCTCGACATGACGGATAAAGGGATTATATACGCGAATAAATAGCGCCGATATAGCTGGCCGCCTGCGCGTAGAGCGGCGAGACGAACGAAGCGAAAAGCTCCTGCGGCGGGGGCACGGGCAGCGGTTTGCGGCCCACGAGTTTCCGCTGGTCGTCGGTCAGCGCCCGCTCGTCGCCGTTGAACGAGGCCCACTCGGAGGCCCAAACGGACTTGTTGGAGAAATTACGCTGGTCGATGATCCGCTGCGTCGAGCCGCTCAGGGCGGTGATGTTGAGCACCCCGGCCGAGATCACTTCCAGGCGGTGGCGGGTGTATTTGGCCGTCACCGTGCCCTTCACCTCCTGATCCACGCCGTTCACCTTGGTCTTGCCGACCACCACGTCCTCGCGTTTGCAGTCCACCGTGTTGGTCGTGTTATTGGTGTTGCCCACGGTGAAGTCGGCGAAGTTGAGCGCGAGCACCTGGTGGGGATTGTTCATCCCCTCGGCGGCCGCCTCCTCAGGCGTGTAGAACCGCACCAGGTTGGCGTAGGTGCGCGCCGCGATCTGGTTCATCAGCTTGGTATAGAAGAACTCGGTCTCGATCTGGTAGCGTCCCGGCGTGGGCGGGCGGGTGACGATGATGCGGATCGTGGCGACGTTGACCGCCTCCGCCAGACGCTGGTCGACGTCCTTGTAGCCGGGCGTGTAGACGACCACCTTTTTGAAATAAGCGACGGCCGTGCGGGCCGCTTCGAGCGTCCCGGCGGACATGGCCGACACCCCCTGGTCGTAGTAGAGCGACCCCACCAGATCCATCGTCTCGCGCAACTCCCCGTAATAGGTCTTCGGCGTGGGCACGACGCGCAGTGCGCCGGGGCAGTGGATGATGTTCTCCGCCAGCTTGTTCATCTTTTCATAGATGCCGATATTGGCTTCCAACCGGCGCAGATCGCGCGAGGCGGGGGCCAGGGCGGCCTGCCGCTCGGCGTCTTCGACGGCCATCGGATAGGCCGCCTGCAACGCCTGGCGGGACTTACCGTTGTTCGGATCGCTGCGCAGGCGGTCGACCGCCTCGGTGCACGAACGGTAATAGTCGCCCTTCTGGTAGGATTTCAGCCCCGAGGAGCAGGCGCCGGCGGCAAACGCGGCGGTAAGCAAAAGAAGTTGATAAATGCGTTTCAAAGCGTATGGGATGAGTTAGAATTTATATCCAAAACAGGCGGTCAGGGTGCTGTACGTAAAATGCATTTTGCCGTCCACATGGCGGAATGACGGTTGATAAGATGCGAAAAGCTGCCATTGGGCGCGGTCTATGGCATACAAGCGCACAATGGCGTCGAAGCCGTAGAGGTTCGTAACGGGGCCGTTCCGCTCCGTACCGGAATAGTCCAGGCGCTGCTGCCCCCAACCGGCCGCAACGCCCGCCTTGATGTAGCGGAACGTCGTGGGCGCAGGAGTGGCCACAACGCCCACCGAAGCCCCCAGCAGCGACTCATCGAGGTGTTGGCCCGTATACGCATTGCCATGCATCATGCCCACGTCGAGGGCGAAATAACGCGAAAATTCCCACTGGTAGCCCCACGAGATACCGAAGCCCCAGGCGTCGCCGCCCGACGCGCCCGGCGCGGGCGCCGTGATGAACGCCCCCGGGCCGACATAGACCGTACTGCGGGATTGCGACCGGGCTGTGACGGCCATCACGATGGCGATCAGGAGACAGAAAAACCGTTTCATAATGAGCGATTTGGTTCGTACGCCAAATGTACGAAAAAATTACCTTTCAGTCGTGTTTGTCATTCTGAACGAAGTGAAGAATCTTGGTCGGACTGTGTGCAGCAAACAATTTCGACCAAGATTCTTCACTTCGTTCAGAATGACAAACAACGCGAAAAGGAACAAACCCGAAAATTACGTCGCGGAAAATTCCATTAAGTATGCCTTGATAAAATCGCCCAACTCGCCGTCCAGCACCCCTTGCGTATCGGAAGTTTCCCACCCGGTACGGTGATCCTTGACAAGCTTATAGGGGTGCAGGGTGTAGGAGCGGATCTGCGAGCCCCACTCGATCCGTTTCTTTTGCCCTTCCAGTTCGTTCTGCATCTCCATGCGCTTCTCCAACTCCTGCTGGTAGAGGCGCGAGCGCAGGATGCGCATGGCGTTCTCCTTGTTCATCAGCTGCGAACGGGTCTCGGTGTTCTCGACCACGATGCCCGAGGGAAGGTGCCTGAGGCGCACGCCCGTTTCGACCTTGTTCACGTTCTGACCGCCCGCGCCGCCGCTGCGGTAGGTATCCCACTCGATGTCGGCGGGGTTGATCGTGATCTCGATGGTGTCGTCCACGGCGGGCGAGACGAAGACCGAGGCGAAGGTGGTCTGCCGCTTGTTGTTGGCGTTGAACGGCGAGAGGCGCACCAGGCGGTGGACGCCGTTCTCGCTTTTCAGGTAGCCGTAGGCGTACTCGCCCTCGAACTCGATGGTGGCCGACTTGACCCCCACCTCGTCGCCGTCCTGCAGGTCGATGATGCGCACCTTGTAACCGCTGAGCTCGCCCCAGCGCGTGTACATGCGCAGCAGCATCGCCGTCCAGTCGAGGCTCTCGGTGCCCCCCGCGCCGGAGTTGACCTCCATGATCGCGCCCAACTTATCCTCGGGCGTGCGCAGCATATTGCGCATCTCCAACGCCTCGACCACGGCAAGCGTTTTATCATACTGCTCCTGCAACTCGGCCTCCGTGGCCGCCCCCTCCTTGACGAAGTCGGGCATCAGCTGCAGGTCGCCCGCGAGGGCCTCGACCTCGTCGTAGGCCGTGATCCACGAGCGGATGGAAGCGACTTTTTTAAGCTGCTCCTCCGCTTTGGCAGGGTCGTCCCAGAATCCCGGGGCGGTGGTCTTGTCCTGCTCCTCTTCTAATTCGATGCGCTTTTGAGCGATGTCAAAGATGCCTCCCCAACGCATCCTGGCGCCTTACAAGCTCTTTAATCTGATCCGATGTGATCATGATGGTATTTGGTTTAAAATAAAATGCCGAGGCTGATACGGTTGGTGCGGGACTTCCGGGTGGCCTTGCTCCACTCGTCGGTGGTCAGGCTGGTCAGGCCCCAGTCGTACTGGTACATCACCCGCAGGTGCTTGACCACATCGACCCCCGCACCCAGCGTGAAGCCCCATGTGATGCGGTTCAGGCGGTCGCCGTAGTCCCATTTCACGCCATCCTGGCTGTTCCATATCCCGCAATCCATATAGGGCCCCGCCATGACGAAGGGTTTTACGATCGGGAGCAGGCCGAACGTGTATTTCAGGTTGAGGGGTATTTCCAGCGACGAGTAGCGGTGCAGCGCGGTGCGCTCGTTGGGATCGTCGGTCCCCACCGTGGCGTCCTGCTCCCCGACGTTGCGCTGGATGAACAGCAGTCCCGTGTTGATCCCCAGCCCCAGCGGCAGGCCCACGTCATAGGTCAACCCGGCCGTCCAGCCGGTGGACGAGGAGAACATATCCTTCGACATGGTCACGTCCGAGAGCTTCAGGTCGGTGAAGTTCAGCCCGGCCTGGATGCCGAGTTGCGCGCTGGCTCCGAGGCTAATGAATGTGGCCGCAAAGGCGATGATGAATTTTTTCATAATCTTCGGTTAAGTGATTTAGTTACAGATGCACGATCACCCCGCAACGCTGCACGGGATGCCGAGAGCTTCCACGCGGGCCGCTATTTTTTTCAACTCTTCGACCGATACTTTTTCCAGGTTTTCCGCCGGGGTATCCCGGTCGATCGTGTAGATCATCACCTGCTTCGGGGCGATCTGGGGCAGCAGGGCGAGCCAGGCCGAGACCTCCTCTTCGGTGGTATTGTCGACCTTTTGGCCGCAATATTCTCCTCTTAAAAACATGGTCTGCACGATGAGTTTACCCTCGAAAAGTTTCATTCGTTCGACGGTCTGCCGTACGCTGTAATCCCCCTGCGGGTTGTTCAGCAGGCGCGCCGTGGCGTCGAAGGCCGAGTCCAGTTTCAGAATATTGTTATCCACACGCAGCAGCGCCCGGCGCACGCCCTCGCGCCCGATCATCGTGGCGTTGCTGAGCACCGACACTTTCGCCGTAGGGCAGATCTGATCGCGCAGCCGGATCGTATCGTCGATAATGGTTTCAAAATCGGGATGCATCGTCGGCTCGCCGTTGCCCGCGAAGGTGATCACGTCGGGCGGCGTGCCCGCGGCGACCATCTCGCGCAGTTTTTCGCCCAGCAGCCGGATCACATCCTCACGTGCGTTGAACCGGGGCCGCGAACCCTTGCCCGCCCAGCCGCACTCGCAGTAGATACACTCGAAATTACAAAGTTTCGCGTCCGGAGGTAACAGGTTCACCCCCAGCGACAAACCGAGCCGCCGGCTATGCACCGGACCGAAAATAATATCGTGGAAAAGTGACGTCGCCATAACGGGGACAAAGGTACTCAAATTTTACAGACTATCTCCTGTTTTGTCATTATGAACGCAGTGAAGAATCTTGGTCAGACTGTGTGCAGAACAATTCCGACCAAGATTCTTCACTGCGTTCAGAATGACAAAACAGAGATTAATTTCCGTAGATCAGATATCCCGCGACCGACCCCAAAGCCAGCACGAGCCCCACCGCCGTCTCATAAGGAATAAGTTTCAGCCGCTCACGGATATCCATTTCGACCGACCCTCCCGTAGCATGGAAGAACGACCCGTGGGGCAGGTGGTCGAGCACCGTCGCCCCCGAGTTGATCATCGCCGCGCCCCAGACGGCCGATATTCCCGCCGCCATGACCGCACTGCCGAACGAGGCCGACGCGACAGTGGCCCCGGCGGTGGTCGACGCGGTCGCGGCCGACATGAGGGCCCCCGAAACGGGCGCTATCGCGATGCTGCCCAGTCCGCTGCGCGAGAGCACGCCGAGAATGACCTCACTCATCGTCGAGGCCTTGATGATCCCCGCAATGGTTCCCGTACCGATCAGCAGCACGGCCACCACGGACATCTTCTCCAACCCGTAACGCATGCTCTGCCCAAGCATTTTCACGCGTCCCATCGCCAATATCCCGACGATTCCCCCGGTCGGTAGGGCGATCAGCGGGTCGATCACGATACCGAACAATGGCCTCAAAGCCAACAAAATCACCGACACGAGCGGAGCAATGATCGACAGCGAGAAGGGCGGCAACCCCGCCTCCTCGATACCGCCCATCTCCAGCACCGGAGCCTTGCTTTTCCCCGCCGGCATCAGCCGCGCGATCACATAAACGGTTATCAAAAGCCCCACGATAGCAGGCAAAATATTAGCGAACATGACCGACGGCAGCGACGCCTGGAAATTCTCCGCCGCGATGATCGTATTGGGGTTGGGCGAGATGATATTCCCGCATTTCCCCCCGCCGACCATCACCAGCAGCAACTTGAGCTTCGGGATCGAAAGCCGCGCCCCCACCGTAAGCGCCACCGGGGCGACGGTGATCACCGCCACGTCGATGAAAACGCCGATCGCCGTGAGCAGCATCGTCGCCAGCGCGATGGCCATATAGGCATGCCGTTCGCCGAGTTTACGCACGATGGCATGTGAAATGGAGTCGGCCGCGCCGGTCTTGATCAGCACTCCGGAGAGCACCCCGGCCGCCAGGATGCGTACGATCGCGGGGGTAATATCCTTCACACCCGTGACCATATTGGCGATGGTGTCCACCAATCCCATCCCGCCGATCAGCCCGCCCACGACGGCCCCGGCGATCAGGCTGTAAACAGGAGATATTTTCTTGATTATCAATACGATCGACAATAAAAGGCCGATCAGTGCGCCGAGTGCGCTCATAATTGAATAGATTTTGAACTTTAGGTTTTTGTCATTCTGAACGAAGTGAAGAATCTTGGTCGGACTGTGTTCAGAAAACAATTCCGACCAAGATTCTTCACTTCGTTCAGAATGACAAAGAGGAGCATATTTGCATAATGGTTAATTCCGGGTTTTGAACAAATTCATCACCTGAGTCACGGTGCGCTCGATATTGGCCGCGGCAAAACCGGGTTCCATCGCCTCGGCCAGCGTCGCCGGGCCCGGCAGGATGGGCAGCACGGCGGCGAATCCCTGCGCATTCAGCGCCGCAGCCTGCTCGACCGCCCCGCCGATCGCCACGACCGGCACCCCGGCCGCCGCCGCCGCGTCCAGCACCCCGCGCGGGGCCTTGCCCATCGCGGTCTGCGCGTCGAGTTTACCCTCCCCGGTGATCACCAGGTCGGCCCCCTGCAAAAGCGCATCGAAGCCCAGGGCGTCCAGCACCATCCGGAGGCCCGGCACCAGCCGCGCGCCCAGCAGCGCCGCGAAACCGCCCCCCAGGCCCCCGGCCGCGCCCGCACCCGCAAGCGCCTGCACGTCCGTCCCGTTATATCGTTGCAAGACCGTCGCGAAACGGTGCATCCCATCATCCAACCGACTGACCATCTGCGCGTCCGCCCCCTTCTGCGGGGCGAAAATATAAGCCGCCCCCGTGGGCCCCGCGAACGGGTTGGTCACATCGCAGGCGACCGTAAACTGCGCTTCAGCCAATCCTTCGGCCATCCCCGAAACGTCTATCGTCTCGATTTTCCCGAGCGACTCCCCGCACCCCGGCAACGCGTTGCCCGCCGCGTCCAGGAACCGGAAACCGAGTGCCGCCAGCATCCCCGTCCCCGCATCGTTGGTCGCACTGCCGCCGATGCCGACCAGAAAGCGGCGGCACCCCGCGCGCAGGGCATGGGCGATCATCTCGCCCGTCCCGTAAGTGGTCGTTTTCAAAGGATTACGCTCCCCGGCAGTCAGCAGCGGCAACCCCGAGGCCGCCGCCATCTCGATCACCGCGGACGTCCCGTCGTCCACCACGCCATAGCGCGCCTCCACGGGCCGCATCAGCGGATCGCTCACCGTCAGCGTAACGATCCGCCCGCCGAGCGAGGCGACCAGCGCCCCGACCGTCCCCTCGCCGCCGTCGGCGATCACGACCTTACGCACCTCGCACGCGGGGAACACGGCATGCACACCCCTTTCCACGGCCGAAGCGACCGCGGTCGAAGAGAGCGACCCCTTGAACGAGTCGGCGGCGACGATGATCTTTTTCATTATCTGTCTGTGTTTGTCATTCTGAACGAAGTGAAGAATCTTGGTCGAAATTGTTTTCTGAACACAGCCCGACCAAGATTCTTCACTTCGTTCAGAATGACAAAGACTATTTAACTATGGTCATTTCCTTAACGAGATGCCCCGCCCCGGCATACTTGTCGATAATGAAAAGCACATACCGGATATCGACGCTGATCGTCCGTTGCAACGCCGGCTCGAAAGCGATATCGCCGCTCATGGCTTCCCAGTTGCCGTCGAACGCCAGGCCGAGCAGTTCGCCGCGCCCGTTGAGCACCGGGCTGCCGGAGTTACCTCCCGTGATGTCGTTGTTCGACAGGAAGCAGGTCGGCACATCCCCTTTCCAGGCGTAAGGCCCGAAATCCTTCGCCGCGTAAAGGTCTTTGAGCCGCTGCGGCACGGTAAATTCAAAGGGATTCGCGGGATCCTCCTTGGCCATCACCCCCGAGAGCGTGGTATAATAATCGTAGATCACCCCGTCCGCCGGACGGTAGGGCATCACCTGCCCGTAAGTCATGCGCATGGTGGAATTGGCATCCGGATAAAATTTGTGGCCGGGCATCATCCGCTGCAGCCCCGCGATGAATTCGCGGTGACCGCGGGCGAACTCGGCGTCATACTTCGAATCCCCCTCCATCAGCTCCAACATCTTATCCGTCACCGAGCGCGAGAACACCACCCCCGGATCGTTGCTCAACTCTTCCCGGGCCGGTTCACCCGAGAAGAACGCATCGAATTTCTCCTGCGAGGCGAAGACCGAATAGTCGAACAGGTAATCCACATAAGCGTCCACATCGCCGCCGAACTGCCCCTGAATCGTCTCCACGAACGAGGGCCGGTCCCCCGCGCCGAGCGAGTCGATCACGATGCGCACCATCCGCTTGGCGATACGCCGGTCCGTGGGCGGGTTGTAATCCTTATAGAGCGCCGGGGCGGCGGCCTTGATCCGCTCGATCCCCTTTTGGCTGAGCGCCGCGGTATCCGCAGCGAGCACCGTGCGCGCCATGCGGGTCATCCCCACCAGTTCGACGCCGCGCCCGAGCGCCTCATTGATGTAATACATCCCCCGGCGGGCATCCAGCCCACTGGTCACCGACTGGCGGATCATCGGCAGTGCCTGGCCGTAGAGCGCCTTGCGACCGGGATCCGCCGCGGCCCAGGCGGTGAACTGCTCTTCCAGCGCCTCTTTCTGCCCCTTCACGCCCAATTTCACGACCCCACGGCTCTTGCCGATCGAGTTTTTCCAATAGTTGGACGACTGCTGGTACTTGGCGGCATACTGGATGCGCACGCGATCGTCCGCCATCATATCCTCCTTCATCAACCGCTGCCGCTCGCCGCGCACGAAGATGCGCACGGGATTGTCCACGTTCAGCATGCGGTCGATCTCCCACGAGGTCATGTAGCGCTGCGTCGAGCCGGGAAAACCGATGATCATCGCGAAATCATTCGGCTGCATCCCCCGAAGCGACACCTTCAGGTGCGCCGGGGTCTTATAGGGCACGTTCTCCGGGCAGTAGTCCACCGGCCGCCCCGAAGGATCGGCATAGACCCGGAAGACCGAGAAATCGCCCGTATGGCGCGGCCACATCCAGTTGTCGGTGTCGCCGCCGAACTTGCCGATCGACGAGGGGGGCGCACCCACCAGGCGCACGTCCGTGAAGATCTCCCGGAAAAACATAATGTACTGGTTGCCGCCGAACATGGGATGGATCGAGGGGCGCACGCTGCTGGACGAATTGGTATTCTGCCTGATGATCCTGCGGGCCAGCGAATCGACCACCGCGTAACGGCGCTTCTCGCTCATGTCCGGCGTAAGGTAAGGCAGGATGCGATCCGAAACGTCCTCGATGCGGCGGATGAAGGTGACCGTCAGTCCCGGCGAAGGAATTTCCTCACTGCGCGACATCGCCCAGAAACCGTTCTTCAGGTAGTCGTGCTCCACCGAGCTGTGGGACTGGATGGTCCCGTGGCCGCAGTGGTGGTTGGTGAGCAGCAGCCCTTCCGGGGAGACGATCTCACCCGTGCAGCCGCCGCCGAAGATCACCACGGCATCCTTGAGCGCCAGCTTGTTGACGCTGTAAATATCGTCGGCCGAAAGGCGGAACCCTTCGGCCTTCATATCCTTGATATTGAGATTTTTAATGAAGGGCAGCAGCCACATCCCCTCGTCCGCCCTGAGGGCGGGCGCGCAGGCCAGCATCGCCAGGGAGAGCAAAACAAACTTTTTCATGCAGTTCCGTTAAATTTTTCAGTTGATTGGCAAAGTTAATTAAAGTTATTAATTTTGCACCGCCAAGCGGTACCCCGAAGCCGGATTTTCCGGGCCGACGGGTCGAAAAAGGGAACCGGGTGTGAATCCCGGACAGTACCCGCTGCTGTAAGTTTCTAAACGAGGGCGACATTCTTGCCACTGTCCACGCTGGACGGGAAGGCGTCGCCCTTTACGAAACGAGTCAGAAGACCTGCCGCATGGGCGCCAAAAATTCAAGCTTTCGGGACGAAAAGCGGCGAACGAACCCCACATGCGCGCTAAAAGGGGCGAACTCATTTTTACAAGCCACAGCTTTCCTTTTCGACACTTGATTTTTGATTGTAATTATTTAATTAACAATTAAAAAGCAAGTTTTCGTATGAAAAAACTTCTTCTCGCGGGAGCCATCGCGCTCTCTGCCGGGGTGTGCCGTGCCGAGCAGGCGGACACCCTTACGGTCCACTCGCTGGACAAGGTCGTGGTGACCTCGCTGCGCAGCGACATCCTCAAGGAAAACGTACCCAACCGGGTGGAAGTCGTCACTCAGGGCGATCTGGCCCGCGCCACGGCGACCTCCCTGTCGGAGATGATCTTCTCCTTCACCCCGGCCGAGGCGGCCAACATGCAAGGCCTCACCGGCGGCATCGAACTGCGCGGCTTCGCCCCCGACGGGTCGGGCAAAAACCGCTACACGCTGCTGCTGATCGACGGGGTGCGCATGGGTACCTACAACGCCGCGGCCACCACGCTGGGCGGCATCCGCGCGATCGAGGTGGTCAAAGGCCCCTTCGCCTCGCTCTACGGCAGCGGCGCGATGGGCGGCGTGATCAATGTGGTCACTCGCCAGTCCCAGGGCGATATCCACGGCGGCGCGAGCCGCTCGTGGGGCAGCTTCAATACCTCGCTTTTCAACGCCCACGTCGGCGGTTCGATCACTTCGGACCTCGATTTCGACGTGAACGTCGACTACCTCAACCAGGCGGGCGACTATAAGACCGGCGGACACAACATCCTCAAGATGGGCCAGACGGGCCGCGACGGACTGGTCGTCCCCTACTCGCGCGACACCACCTATAAGAATACCGCCTACGACCAGACCCACCTCATGCTGCGCCTGGGCTGGGACATCAGCGAAGCCTGGCGGCTGAACCTGTTCAACGACACCTACTACACGGGCCGCGCCCTGGCCAACGGCACCCTCTGGGGCTACTACGGCCAGACCTCGAAGAACGACCTGCGCCAGCTCTACCGCGCCGACCTGACGGGCCGCGCAGGCATCCACTCGATCCGTGTGACCCCCTACATGAGCTTCGAGGATAGCCACATCGACGACCAGGGCATGAGCGCGCGCAGCGACATGGACCTGGCCACGTTCGGTGTCTCGGCGCAGGACGCGATGGATTTCGGTTTCGGCACGCTGCTGGTCGGGCTGGACAACCTGACCGAGCGCCACTCGACCGTGCAGAAGGACTATTTCGACCTTTCGCCCAAAGCCCCTTTCCTGCCCGACTACAACAACATGCAGACGGGCGTGTTCACCCAGTTCAACTTCTCGCTTTTCGACGGCCGTTTCTCCGGGATCGCCGGGCTGCGCTACGATAATATCCGCGTCAAAACGCTCGACACCCCCATGCTCGCCTCGCAGTCGGCCGCCGACCGCAGCTATAACACCGTAACGCCCAACCTCTCGTTGCAATACCGTTTCCTGAAAGCCTTCCGCATCCACGCCGGCATCGGCCGCGCGTTCCTCACGCCCGAGGCGTACAAAATGGCGGGGAACTACTCGATCACGGGCGAATACATGGGTTTTCCCTACCGCACGGATTATTTCAGCAACAGCAGCCTGAAACCCGAAACCGCCGTCACCTGGGAGGCCGGCCTGGGTTACGCCGCTCCCTCGGGCGCGCTGGAAGCCGACGCGAGCCTCTTTTTCACCGACCACAAGAACCTGATCGTGGACGAAAGCGCCTACAACGCCGCCACGGACGCTACCGAGGTGCGCTACGTGAATGCCAACCGGGCGTCGATCTACGGACTGGAGCTGAGCGCGACGTTCGACCTGGGCCGCATGCTCGAAAAATCGTGGTCCTGGAAATTCCACGGCTCCTACACCCGCATCTTCCGCTCCGAGGTGGAAACCCCCACCGAAACGCGCGAGCGCGAGTACCTGAGCCGCACGAAAGCCACTTTCAACACCGTCTTCGTGACCGGCCGCGTCACGGCAGGCCTCTCGGCGCGCTACACGGGCGGCAAGGTCGAGCAGAACCTGCTGGCCTACTACCTGCCCGCCACGATGCGCCCCGCCCCCACCGTGGCGACCCACCCGCTGATGACCAATCCGGCGAGCCTGGTCTTCGACCTGACCGCCTCATGCCGCATCTACAAAGGGTTTTCGGTCGGCGTGAAAGCGGCCAACCTGCTGGACGAGCTCTACATGGAACGCGACGGCTTCTACATGCCCGGCCGCAACTTCATGGGGACGCTGAGTTTCACGTTCTAAACTAACGTTATTCCGAGACCGTAGGGGCACCCCTTGCGGGTGCCCTTTCTTTTGCCAAAAGGGCACCCGCAAGGGGTGCCCCTACGGTCTCGGACATACCTATTCTAAAAAACCTCCCGCAGGATCGCGATCGACTGCACCGAATGGATCTGGTCGAGGTGGTACCCGAAATAATCGAGCATTCCCCCGAGGAAAGCCCCCCGCTGCGTGCGCGACAGGCCCACGGTATGCAGCTCCCCGAGCGGCGTATCCATCATCTGCGCCATGATCTGCGCCAACTCCGGGTCGAGCGCCAGCCGCCGGTCATGGGCATAATGTGTGAAAAGCCCCTCGCGGATGTCGAACCAGGCGCCCTCATCATATTCATTCCCCGGATAAAACCCGAGGAAATAACTCAACTTGACCAAAAACCAAAGGTGGAAATTCGCCACCCCTTCCTGCATCTCATCCAGCGCCACCACCGCGTTACAAACGAAATCGAACAGCGGCGAATCGGCCTCCACCTCGCGGATCAGTTTATAAAGCGCCTCGGCCATGAACAGCGCAATCGTGCTCTTGCGCACATCGAAAGGAATGCTCTGCAGCGGCACCAGGCTGCGCATCTCCCGCACCCGGTGCATCTGCGCGTTGGCCAGCTCCATCCCTTCCAGCTCCAGCAGGAACATCGGTTGCAGCAGCGCCCCCTTATTGCCCCGCCCATGGGCGCTGCGCACCCCCTGAATCATGTAGTTCTGCCGCCCGTGCAGGTCCGTGAGCAGGTAGGCGACCAATGATGTGTCGCCGTACTTGACGGTGTGCAGGACGATCCCGCGCGCCTTATAAGGCTTCATAGGATATTGATGGAGAGATCTCTTTCAGCGGAAATCCCTTTCAGGTATTCGGCCAGCCGCGCCACGGCCCGGGCGCGGTGAGACATGGAATTTTTTAGTTCTGCGTCCATCTGGGCGAAGGTCTCCTTATGGCCCGAGGGAACAAAAACGGGATCGTAACCGAATCCCTTGTGTCCATGCGGCTCGGTGGTGATCTTGCCGCGCACCTCGCCCTCGAACAGGTATTCGCGCCCGCCGATGATCAGGGCGATCACCGTGCGGAAGCGCGCCCGCCGGTCCGCCTGGCCCTCCATGTTGGCCAGCAGCAGTTTCATATTGGCGGCCGGGTCCTTCGCCTCGCCCGCGTAACGGGCCGAGTGGACGCCGGGGGCGCCGTCCAACGACTCGACTTCCAGGCCGGTGTCGTCCGCGAAGCACGACAGCCCGGTCTTCTCGTAAATATACCGCGCCTTCTGCAAGGCGTTTCCCTCTAACGTCGGTGCATCTTCCGGAATATCGTCCACGAGGCCGATCTCGGCCGGGGAGATCACTTCGAATCCTTCGCCGAGAATTTGGCGCACTTCGATCAACTTATGGATATTGCCGGTGGCGAATACTATTTTCATTTGGATAATTTTTTGTCACTCTTTTTCGCCTGAGGGCGACTTACTTTTTGGCTTGGCCCAAAAAGTAAGCAAAAAGGCCAGGCGCCGCGCTCCCGGCTTACCCGCTTACGGGTTTTCGTGGGAGTCGTGCGGAAATTCCATTGCGCACGGGCCACATCGCACGCCTTCGCTCTGCTCCGGCCTCCCATTCCTGTTTCCGCCCTTGGTCCCCCGAAAACCCTGGCGGGGCCCAACCGACGAACGCAGAGAGAGCAGAAGTCAAGCGTCTTTTTGCTTGGCTTCTGCCGAACAAGGAGGAGGAAGCCGAACATCTCTTTGTTCGGCAACGAAAAGCCTCCCGCTTAATGGCGCCGGGCCAGCGCGCTTTGGCCGCCGCTCATCCCCTCGCGCCCCCGCCTGCAGCTACCACCGCTCTTCGCTTGTCATGTCGAGCGTTAGTCGAGACATCTCAAAACGGCTGTGTAGAGCAAAGGGTGCGTTGGCCTGGCGCCCCCCCCTTTACCAAAGGGGGGCAGGGGGGAATATGCCAGCGCAGCGGAACGAAACGAGATTTGCTTACGGCAAAAAAATGATTCTCATTTTTTTGCCGTAAGCAAATCCAAATCTTCATCCGCCTTTATCTTATCAATGATCGTCTTCACCAGCCGGTCGATCTCCTTACCGGCCGAATAATCGGCCGCGCAGACGTAGCTGACACGGTCGTCGCGGATGAGGGTTTGCAGGATGCGGTGTTCCTGCTCCTGGCCGGGGTTGTAGACGGCGATCGAGTGGCCGCCCTGCTCCTTGACCAGCTTCATGCAGGGGATGTCGGTGGTCCCGTCGCCGAAGTAGATCATCTTCGGGAAGGGGATGGGGCGCTTGGCCTGGGGGATGTATTTATTGACCTTCACGCTGTCGTAGACGGACTCCACGCCCTTGTTGATCTTGAAGATGAACTGCGTTTTGTTGGTGTAGTTGACCGCCACGCCGGGCCAGTAGGCCACACCGTCCACGTCGTAGAGGAACGAGCAGGCGAAGATCTTGCGGAATTCGTGCGCGATGGGCGTACCCTCGATCATCTCTTTGAGGCCCGAGGAGTTGATGTAGTGTTGCAGCGTGATGCCTTTAGCGGCGGCGTATTTGTTGATCCGCTGGAACCACCCCAAAACGCCCGGGTAGAGGGTGATCTTGCCGCCCGACTCGCGGAACGCCTCGCGTTTGAGCGACATGCCGCGGCTGCGCGCGCCGTGCAGCATCTTGTACATGTAGGTGAGGATCTGGTCGGCGTCCTGCTCTTTGGCCAGGCGGTTGGACTCCTCCCAGAACTCGCGGTTCTCCTTGCCGATGGCGGGGATGAAGTCGTATTCCTGCATGTTGCCGGCCGAGAGCGTGCCGTCGAAATCGTAGATGAGGGCTATGGTGAGCGTATTTTCCATCGTATGCGATTTAATCAGCGCTAAGGTACGAAATTTGTCTAAATTTGTATCAAAATTATACCGCCATGACTTTCATCGAAATGCTCCACCGCCGCCGCAGCTGCCGCCGTTTCGCGGCGCGCGGCGTGGAAAAAGAGAAAATAGAGACCCTGCTGCGCGCCGCCCTGGCCGCCCCCTCGTCGAAGAACTGCCACAGCACGCGCTTCGCGGCGATCGAAAACCGGGAAATGCTGGAGAGGATCTCCACGATGCGCACCACGGGAGCCGCCTTCGTGAAGGACGCCCCGCTGGCCGTGGCCGTGATGGCCGACGCCTCGCTGACGGATCTGTGGCAGGAAAACTGCGCCATCTCGGCCATCACGCTGCAATACGCCGCCGAATCGGAAGGCCTGGGCTCGTGCTGGGTACACGTGAACGGCCGTCCGCACCGCGAGGACGACCCATTGGGGGGATCGGCCGAAGCCTACCTGCACACCTTCCTGCCCATCCCCGAGGGCTACCGGGTCCTGTGCTTCGTGGTGATGGGCTACCCGGCCGAAGAGGCCCGCCCCCGGGCTGAACGGGACGATTCGGATAAAATATTCTATTTCTGAGTTTGTCATTCTGAACGAAGTGAAGAATCTTGGTCAGGCTGTGTTCAGCAAACACTTCCGACCAAGATTCTTCACTTCGTTCAGAATGACAAAAAGCAAAAACTACTTCACCACCTCGTATTTACACATGGCGGGGGAATGGGCTTTGCCGTCCTTGACCAGTTTCTTGATGATCTTAGCGGCTTCATCCTTGGTAATGCCTACTTTTTCAGCCACTTCGGCCGCCTTAAGGGGTTTGCCTTCGCCGAGCGCTTTGAGAATTTTATCTTCCATAATCGTGGGGGTTAAACGGTTTGCCGCAAATATAATGTTTTTTTGTGCCCGAACGGATTATTTGCTACTTTTGTCTCCTTGCACGACGGCATGCTGGCAGAATTACTCATACGTGGCGTGATCATCGGCCTGGGGGGGACCATCCCGCTCGGCCCGATCGGCGTGCTGTGCATCCAGCGCACGCTGAGCAAGAACCAGAAATCGGGCTTCGTGTCGGGCCTGGGCTCGGCCACGGCCGACGTGATCTTCGCCTCGATCGCCCTGTTTTCGCTCTCGGTGGTGCTCTCGTTCGTCGAGAGCCACCTGATGCTGATCAAGGCCATCGGCGGGATATGCGTCACGCTGGTCGGCATCCGCATCTTCTTCACCAACCCCGTGGTGCAGATCCGCCGCAACCGCGCCGGGCAGAGCAACCTGTGGCAGGATTTTCTGTCCCTGTTCCTGATCACCATCGCCAACCCGCCGTTCATCCTGATCTTCGTGGCGCTGTTCGCCGCTTTCGGGTTCACTGCGGCCGACCTGGGATTCGCACGCGGGGCGCTGTTGATCGCGGGGGTGTTCCTGGGGGCGGCGCTGTGGTGGTTCACCCTGACGTTCTTTATCAGCCTGCTGCGCAACAAGTTCCGGCCGCGCCACCTGCTCTGGATGAACCGCATCTCGGGTGCGGTGATCGTGGCGCTGGGGATCGGCGCGGTAATGACGATGTTCTTAAACACTCCGGTAGATGCTATCCTTACATAAAATCATCATCGCCGTCGACGGCTTCTCCTCCTGCGGCAAGAGCACCTTCGCCCGCCGCATCGCCGCGCGCCTGGGCTATATCTTCATCGACACCGGGGCGATGTACCGCGCCGTGACCCTGCTGGGCCTGCGCTCGGGCGCCGTCACGGCGGACGCGATCGACGAACGCCGTCTGGTGGAAGCGATGGACCGTTGCCGTATCTCCTTCGCCTTCAATCCCGAATCGGGTTGCAGCGAAATCCTGCTGGACGGCGAAAATGTGGAGAAAGAGATCCGCCGGATCGAAGTATCCTCGCGGGTAAGCCCCGTGAGCGGCATCGGCGCGGTACGCGAGCGGCTGGTGGCCCAGCAACAGGCGATGGGCCGCGAACGGGGCCTGGTGATGGACGGCCGCGACATCGGTACGGTGGTCTTTGCTGACGCCGAGCTGAAGATCTTCATGACGGCCGACCCGGCCGTACGCGCCCGGCGCCGCTACGACGAGCTCACGGCCCGCGGCGAGCACGTTTCACTGGAAGAAATCGAGCGCAACATCCGCCAGCGGGACGAAGCGGACCAGACCCGCGCCATCAGCCCCCTGCGCCGCGCCGCGGACGCGATCGTCCTCGACAACAGCCACATGACCATCGAAGAGCAGATGGCCTGGGTCGAAGGGCACCTGCGCCGGTTAGGCGTGGTGTGATTTCCGGGCCCGTAGGGGCAACCCTCGTGGTTGCCCTCCTGACAGATTCTTTTTTAGGGCAACCACAAGGGTTGCCCCTACCCACCCGGTAATATTTACCCCAGCATATTCCCGCCCATGAAAGTAGAGATCGACCCCAAATCCGGCTTCTGTTTCGGCGTGGTCAACGCGATCGGCCGTGCGGAAGAATCGCTCGCAGGCGCGGGCGGGGTCTTCTGCCTGGGCGACATCGTCCACAACCGCCTGGAGGTGGAACGCCTGGAGGCCAAGGGCCTGCACTGCATCCGCCACGACGCGCTGGGCGACCTGCACGACGCCACGCTGCTCATCCGCGCCCACGGCGAGCCCCCCTCGACCTACGCGCTGGCCGCACGCAACAACCTGGCGGTCATCGACGCCACGTGCCCCGTGGTGGCGCGCCTGCAACGCTCCGTGGTGCAGGCCTACGAAAAAATGCGCGCCGTGGGCGGCCGGGTCATCATCCTCGGCAAACGCGGCCACGCCGAAGTGGTAGGCCTCACGGGCCAGGTGGACGGCGATGTGACGGTCATCGAAAACATGGAAGACCTCGCGTCCGTGGACCTCTCGCGCCCGGTCTACCTGCTCTCGCAGACCACCCAGTCGCTCGCCCTTTTCGGCCGCGTGGGGGAATACCTGCTCGCGCACGCCGCCGACCCCGCGCAGGTAACGATCCACGACACCATCTGCCGCCAGGTCTCCAACCGCGAGGCGCACCTGGAAGCGTTCGCCCGCCGTTTCGACGCGGTGGTCTTCGTGGCCGGCCGCGAGAGCTCGAACGGCCGCGTGCTGCTGGAAGTATGCCGCCGCGCCAACCCCCGCTCCCACGCCGTGGAAGGCGAGGCCGACCTCGACCCCGCCTGGTTCGAAGGCTGCCGTTCGGTAGGCATCTGCGGGGCGACCTCCACCCCGCTGTGGCTCATGGAGCGGGTGGCCGGAGCCATTCCCGGCGCCGACCAATAATCTGCTGCACCACCATAAAAAGAACGGCCCGCCATCACTGGCGGGCCGTTCCTTTTTCACAACCGCTATTAGCTAAGCGGCTTGGTAAATGTCATACCGTAGTAGAACTCGCTTACGAATAGATACCAACCCCCGCCATAGGGGAAGAATATCGTCATCGCGTCTACCGAGCCGAAAGACCACTGGCCGGCATCCTTGAAATCGACCACCAGGTTATTATTGGCATCCACGGCCAGCTTAGCGGTCCAGCAAAGCATACCCGAGCTGGGATACAACGAACCCTTGTCGCTATAAGCCGTCCAATAGCCCGTAAGGACACCGGCGACAGGGTGGTACAAGGGGTAGATCGTCTGCGCATACATATTCACCACACCCCTGCCGGCATATTGTATCGTGAGCATCTTATCCTCCAACGAGACATCACCTTCGTACATCTGGGCCAGGAAATCGCAATTATATTCTTTCTTAGCGGTCTTCTGGGTCCAGGAGATGCCGGGAAGCGAATACGTATACTCTATATCATCCGCTACGAGTTTGCCCGATGCCGTCCAGTTATCGTCGATCAGCAGGTCATACAGTTCGGCGTCGGGAAGGCCCTCCTGAACGACGGTCATCGTCCCGGTAACACCGTTTCCACGGGTGAAAATGACGGGGGCGGTCCTGGGCAATACGCCCGGGTTATCCTTTGCCTCAAGGATCAGTTGATCGCCGCTCAGTGAATAGCTGAGCCAGGACTGGTACTCGGTCGGGATCGACACGGTATAGCCCGTATTGGCGGAGATATCCACGGTTTTCGACCCGACCGGATAGCGGACGAATACCACTTCCGAGGGGAACGTCACCAGGGCGGCCATCTGGTAGACCGGCACCGGGTAGCTCTTGCCGCCGCCCGTGACCGTAACGGTGGCGGAACGGGCCTGCACATCCGAGAACGGATCCACTTCGAGGTTGATCATCGTACCGGCAATGGAGACGTGGCACCATGTCTCAGATGAAACGGCGGAGAACCCGGATGCGCTCGCCAGAATATAGCCTTCGCCACCGGTCGCATCGAAGTTGGCCTGGGTTTCCACGATGGAAAACCCGGCCGCCGTCGTTTCGTCGTCGCCCTTACAGGAAGTCCACACCCCTGCAACCAGCGCGACGAACAGAAAAGCAATTATCTTTTTCATAATGATCGTTTTTTATCGTTTATCAAAACCCATCAGGAATTAATAGGCTTGCTGGTTCTTGTAAAGGACGAACCACCTGGTCGAGGCAGCGACATCGGTCAGCCTCATCGTGTTTCCATCCTCGGCCATGGTGACCGTGTAAGTCCTGCTGAAACCCGGGCCGATATCGGTTGCCATAGCGTCCATGATGTTATACATCCCGGCGTTATAAAAATTAATGGTGTTGTTCCCCCCGTAATAACTGCCGGTGAAATTGAGCACCACTTTATTCTCCTCCGAGAGGAGGAACTGGGAGACCCATGCCCCCGCGTAGCTGCCGGCGTTAAGCCCGAGGGTAAAGTAGAATACAGGGCCCAGATTCACATCGGTGCCGAGGTATGCGTTCCTCATGGTCGCGGTCATACCGTAGGCCGTGGTCAATTGGGAAAAGGCGGTCGTCCAGGCGGTAGCGAAAGACGCACTCATATTGGTGCCCGAGCCCGACTTGAACCACCAGGTACTGTTCAACAGGACCGCGGCCACATGTTCCGTGTAGGGGCGGATGCGGACCCCGGTCACCCCTTCGTCCGAGCAGACGAAATCGCCGGTCGTCTCATCGTAAGCGAAATTGCGAAACGTAACCCCGCCGATGGTCACAGGCTCGTAAAACAACAGGGCGTTGGGAAGAACCGCGTAGCTCTCCTCATAAGTGATCCCGGTGGCAGGGTCCTTGACGATCATCAGGCGATAGTCGAGGTCCGTATCCCCGTAGCTGTCCATGGTGTTGGTCCAGGGCATGGCCACGCCGTTGATCTCGAGGGCGGGATTATTCATATCCGTCAGGTATTCCGACGTTTCGGTCACCTGGTCGAAATAATCCGTCGCGGTCATCCCTTCGGGAAGTTTCATCATGATCTGCGTGTAGCCGTGCTTGATCCCTTTCAGGTGGATCTTGTCCGCGGTCATGTCGGTGACCATGAATTCATAATCGCCTTCCAGCCCTTTGGGGTTACTTGAGGATGCCTGCGCGAAGAGGTGCAGGAACTGGTTGTAGGTATCGAATGAAAGTTCGGGACCCTGTCCGGGCTTGACCACATAGAAGGACGAGATCGGGTTATACAGCGTATAATCCGTGATCACGCAAGGCTCCAGCGTAATATCCACCGCCTGGGGGTCGGTTTTGAAAGTAAAGGCCAGGTTGAACCCTCCCAACATGCCGGTGTTGGTGGTGAAATAGGGCATCACCCAGGTTTCGGCGCTCGTCAGGTTGGCGGCGATCTCCGTCACCCGGTCGTCGAGACGCTTGGTGGGCAGGTTATCGAAAAGGTCTTCCTGGTCCTTGAAGCACGAAGTGAAAAGGAGCGCTCCGGAGCAGACTGCCAATGCGGTATATATCAATCTTTTCATAGTCGGAATCAATTATAAATTGTAGCGGTTTCGGTAGCGCGCCTTCTTACGATCGAACGCAGGGTATCCAGGTCGATGCCGAATTTTTCCGTGAGCCAGGTCTTGACGATCACCAGTTTCTGGTTGATCTTCGAACTGCCCTCAGTGCCGGCGCTGTTATAAAGGTCTTCCCACCAACTGTCGGTCTGGGTGAGGTATCGGGATATCACCTCGACGAAGTCCTCCTGCTCGGCGCTGGAAGCGTACGGGGTGACGAAACCCAATTGCGCCGCATCTGCGGATGAGATATCGAGCCACCCCTCGCGCTGGTAAGAACCGGCGCTGATCACGTCCCAGTCCTGCTTGGGATAGGGTTTGGTCTGATGCAGGATGTGGGCGAACTCGTGGTGCATCGTATGCAGGTAGTCCTGCGTGATGGATGAAGGAGAGTTCTTGTTGAAACCGTTCACCTGGGCCAGGTAAACCATGATCCCGCCTTCCGCCTCGCCGAGCACCATGGAGCCGTTGGTCTTGAACTTCCCGGTCCCCATCATGAACAGTTGCTTGGGGCAATACTCGCGGATGAAATCGGGGCTTCCGTAGCACTCGTCATACGCTTCGAGCCACATATGCTTGAGGGCCTTGCACAGGTCCCACGATTTCTGGTAGTCAGCCGGGATGAGGGCGTAGGTGAAATCGGACACCCCGTCGTTCCAACGCCAGATCACCGAGATGTTGTACCGGGCCTGGAAATTGACCTGCAACCACTCATCGAACGGGGTGGTCTGGTAGTAATTCTTACCGATCACTACCTCGTCGTTCAGTTTGTCTTCCTTGCAGGAGACCAAAGCCACGCCCGCAAAGACGATGAACATCAAAAAGAAATATATCCTTTTCATAATTCGCATTTTAAATCGTTAACATTAGCGGGGGTTGGCAGGTATCCCGGCGGCGATCACCGCGGCGGGAAGCTGTATGGCCCTGCGGGGATCGTTGTTGGTCTGGTGCGAACCGTCATCTTTCACGATTTTCGAGACCAGGTCGGCCTCCCCTTCGTGATTGTGCGTAACCTGTATACCGTAACGTTTCACATCGAACCAGCGCGTGCCGTTCCCCATATTGTCCACGCGGCGGCAGTGGAGCACGCAGTGGATCAGGGCTTCCTTATCGCCGCCGAGCGGAAGATCGAAATCGGGATACAGGTGCTTTTTAGTCCCCGATTCGTTGTAGGCCTTAGTCGAACCGTACAAGGAATTGATCTGGGCCAGAGTGACGGCACCGCTCATACCGCGGTGTGTCTTCCACAGGGTCAGGTCGGCCAGCGCGGCGGCTGTGTTGCCGAGCATGACATTGGCCTCCACGCGGCATAAGAGCGCGTCGTCGGTCGTGAACAACGGCCATACGAAATGCGGCAAACCGATATTCGCGGATTTATTCGAATATACGAACCATTCGCCATACAGGTTAGAGGGCAGATAAACAGCGTCGCCGGCGGCGAGCATGGATCCCCACACATAATCGCCGGTGCCGTAACTCCATATCCCACTGGCTCCGTATGTCTGGTTTCGGTAGATGGTGTAGTTGTGCGCGTAACGGATATAGCCATACCATACACGCTGATAAATAGAGACTACAGACGACAGCAGCAGGTTGCAATTCTGCGAGGTGGTCACGAAATTGATCCGGTATTCATCCCGGGCCAGGGTCGCATACGTCCGGTAATCCCTCAGGTCTGCGTTCGCAGCGCCGCCGATGGCAATATTGGCGTACTGGATGACCTTCGCGTAGTTCGCGCCGTCGTTGTTGTTGTAGAACAGGTTGAACCTGGCTGCGAAAGCGTAGGCGGCCCGGGTGTTGAAATGGTACTTCGGCGATTCGTAAATGGCGTCGTTGATGTACGGCAGGGCCGCTTCGATGTCGCGGTTGATCTTCTGGTAAACCTCCTTCACGGTACCGCGGGGATACTCCACATGAACGGTCGTTTCCGGCTTTTCGACATACGGGATCCCCAGATCGGTGGCGCTGGTCAGATGGCTGTAATGGTGGCAGAAGATGTTCACCAGCACGAAATGGTTGTATGCCCGGCACATGAGCGCCTCGGCCCTGTATGCGGAGAGGCTTTTCGGGTTACCCTGCTCTTCGATGTACTGCAGGGCCTCGTTAGCCGAAGCGATGGCGCTATAGCAGCCGCTCCACACGGAAGAAACGTCATCATAACGTTCGGTCTCGCCGTCTTTCCAGAGGTACATCTCTTCGAACTCGGTCAACGGCATCGAATACCCCGTACCGTTGTCGCGCATGTTGTCCGAGGCCATCTCGCCCTGACCGCCGAAATAGACATCGGGATAGGCGGATACCAGCAATTCGCCCAGGTTCTCCGTATTGGAGATGACCGTCCTGTTATCGGGCAGTTTGTCGAGGAAATCGTTGCAGCCGAAGGCCGTCAACGAAATTCCCGCAATCAGAAATAATTTATATATTTTCATACCTGTTTAATTTTTAGAATCCTACGCGAACCGATAAGGTGAATTGCTTGGGCATCGGGATGGCCACACCCCCGGAAGAGAAGAACTCGGGATCCTGTCCGTTGAGTTTCTTGTCGGCATAGAGCAGGAAGAGGTTGGTACCCTGGAATTTGAGCTGCAGGCTGCGCATCTGAAGTTTGTCGAGTATGCGTTTACCGAAGTCATAGCTGAGCGAAACCTCCTTGAAGCGTACGAATCCGCCGTCGGCGATCCGTTCGGTAGAGTAGTTGTAAGCGTTATAAGACTTGGCCAGGTTGGCAATGTTCGCTTCCTGGCGCGTCGAGGCGATGGTCGGTATGTTGGTGATGTTCTCGTCACCCGGCATGGCCCAACGGTTGCGGAACTCGCGGGGCATGGCGCTCAGGTCGCTGTACCAACTGCTGAAGAAGGGATCGAGGCGAACTTTGTTGCCGAACGAGTAGGTGATGAAGACGTTCAGGCGGAAATTCTTGTAATTGAACGAGTTGTTCAGACCGCCGGTGACAGTCGGTTCGCTGGGGCCCTCGTATTTCAGGTAGTCCGCCAGGTTATCGCGGTTCTGGAAGTTGAGGTTAGTCGAGGTCACATCGCCGCTCTCATTGATGAAAGTGGGGATACCGTCGCCGTTCAGCCCCTGGAACTGGTATGAGAAGAGCGAGCCGCGGGGATAGCCCTGGATGGAATAGCCCGAGCCGCTGACCAGGTTGATGGCCGTACCCCGGTTTTCCAGGTTGGTGATCTCGTTCTTGGCCCACGAGAAGGTCAGGTCGGTCGACCAGCCGAAGTTGGGTTTCTGGATGTTGCGGGTGGAGAGGGTGAATTCCACACCCTTCGAGGACATATCGGCCACGTTGGCCATTTTGTACACCTCGCCGCCCAGACCGGGGGTTTGGGTCCATCCGATCAGGTCGTAGTTATCGCGTCCGTAGACGTCCGCCACCAGGTTGATGCGGTTGTCCAGGAAGCCCAGGTCGATACCGATGTTCCACTCGTGTTTCTTCTCGTAAGTCAACTCGGTGTTGGCCAGGGATTCGATATAGATACCCGACTCCTGGTCGCCCGCCGAAGGCCTCCACGGCGTGTAGTTGCGCATAATGACACTGGCGTTCGACACGTTCAGGGGGCCGCGGTCGGCCGTCAGGCTGTACGAGGCCCTGAGTTTGGCGTGTGAGAAGGCGGGCTTGAGGGCCTGGAAGAACTCCTCTTCGTGGGCGTTCCAGGCGCCTGAAATGTTCCACGTGGGCAACCAGCGCGAACTGGTCGCCTCCCCGAGGGCGTTATTACCTTCGTACCGGAGCGTCCCGGTGAGGCTGTATTTCTGGTCCCACGAATAGGTCGCCGTGCCGAAGAAGGCGGCGTTGCGGGTATAGGTGTCCTCGTAAGCGTAATAGGAGGTACCCTGCTCGATGCCCTGTTTGAAAGCCAGGTACGAGTAGAAGGGCACGCCACCCTTGCTGTATTGGTAACCCCAACCGCGGTCGTAGGCGTAGTTACGCTCGGCCGAGCCGAGTTCCATACCGCCGAACGCGCTCACGTAATGGCGGTGGCAGAACACTTTATTATAGTTCGCCGTGACGCGGAAGTCGTAACCGAGCATTTTGTATTTCTTCTTGTCCAGCAGACCGCCCTTGGGAAGCACGATCTGGGGCTCGCTGTTGACCACATCCGGATCGGTGTACCACCATTTGTTGTTGTCGCGGATGTAAGAGCTGTCGATACCGGCGCGGTAAAGCATCGCCTGGTTGGAGCTTTCGGTGATCTTGTGGGTCTGGTTGCTCACGCTGTACTTGACGGCACCAAGAACGTTCAGGTCCAGGCCGGGGATGACTTTCCAGTTGGCCTCCATCTGGAATTTGGTATCCAGCAGGTCGATCTCCATCAGGTTGTTCCTCAGTTCATTGTGGATGTTGAACGGAGCATAGTTGCGGGTATAATAGGTATCGGCATCGAGCGTACGGGACGAGTTGAGCGCGAAGCTGTACGGGTTGATATCGAAGTCGCGGGTAACCGCACCGTTGACCGTGTCGAGGGACTGGTTGGTCGTACCCGGCGCATTCTGCTTACGGTATGAAGCGTTACCCAGCAGGGTGATCGAGAAGTTGCGGAACAGGTCGTACGTGGAGTTGGTGTTCAGCGTGTAGCGCTGTACGGAACTGCCTTCGCTCCAACCCGGATCGTTCATGAAGCTCATCGAAGTGTAGCTGCGCGAGCGGTCGGTACCGGACGACATGCTGATCGCGTGGGTCTGCATGAGCGAGGGGGAGAAAAGTTCCTTGAACCAGTCCGTATTCCGGTTGGACGCCGCGTTCAGGTAAGCCTGGGCCTCTGCAGAGGTCATATCGAACAGGCCGGTAGCGGGATCGTACAGGTTGGTCATCTGGTACATTCTCCCGTAGACGCCGCTGTTCAGGGCGCGGTAAGCGTCCGAGAACTGCAGGAAGCCTTTATTATACATATCCTGGTAGACGTCCATCTGCTCCTGCGAGTTCATGATGTTGAACGTGGAGTAGCTGGGCACCAGGCGGATCGAGAATTCGCCCGTGTAGTTGAACGTGGAAGTGCCCTGGCGGCCTTTCTTGGTGGTGATGACGATCACACCGGCCATGGCGCGGGCACCGTAGATCGAGGTCGCCGAGCCGTCCTTGAGGATCTGGAAAGATTCCACGTCGTCCGGGTTAAGGCCTGCTACGGCCGAACTGATCAGCGTCACGGCGTCGCCCGAAGAGAGCTGGTCGGCGCTCACGTTCACGATATCCTCCAGGATCACGCCGTCCAGCACCCAGAGGGGCTTGGAGCTGCCGAAGATCGAGGTGGCGCCGCGCACGCGGATCTTGGGGGCCGCGCCGAACGTACCGGATACGTTCTGCACCGACACCCCGGCCGAGCGGCCTTCCAGCGAGCGGCTGACGTCCGCCACACCGTCCATCAATATTTTATCCCCGGCCAACTGGTCCGTCGCGCCGGTAAAAATGCGTTTGTCCATTTTGGTCATACCGGTGGTCACCACGACCTCCTGGACCATCAGCGTTTCGCTACGCATCCTGAAGGACATCCTGCTCTGGATATCCATGCTCATCGTTTCCATACCGGCGAAAGAGACCGAAATCTTGCTCGCGGTCGTGGGCACGTTCGCGATGGTGAATTCCCCTTTGACGTTGGTAGTTACGCCAATCTGGGTTCCTTCGACCACAACGGTCGCCCCGATTACAGGCACCCCGTCATCCGCAGAGACGACGGTACCCGAGACACTTCTCGTTTGGGCATTGGCCAGCCAAGCCCCGCAGAGTAACAATGTCAGTGTTAGGGTGAAAATTCTTTTCATAGGCTTTAAAATTAATATTTACAGACATTTAAGGCTCCTAAACCATAGATGTTAGCTGGCAAAGGTAGGTAATTTAATCCAACATGGGATCAGAAAACCGAAGAAAAACGTACGATTTATCACATTGTAAGATTTTTTTAACAAATTCTTACGATTTATAATAATGTTTACACACATCATTACAAATCAACACCATAAAAAATCGCGAAAATAGCGCAAACACTCCATGAAGACCCCCGCCGGACAGGTGGTCAGGGCTGTAAAACCTCTTCCTTGAGTGTTTCGAGGTCCGCTTTCAGAATGTAATCCCGGATGTTCCCGTAAAAGAAGGCGTGATACCCGTAACCGCCACCCGACAGCTCATCGAAAGCCCGTTCGCGGCTCCATCCCTGGAAGACAATGCGGTAAAGGGCCGTGACGACGCCCGTGCGGTCCGAGCCGTGCCAGCAGTGGATCACGATGGGCCCCTGTCTGCGGCCGATGATGCGCAGCGCCTCGGCGAACTGGTCGGTCACCGATTTTCCCGCGTTCATCCGCACGCTGTGCAGCACGAAGGGCAGCCCTTCGGCTTTACGCCCGTCGTCGTGGTGGTTGCGCAGGTTGAGTACTTCGCGCACCCCCATCCGCCACAACTCCGAAAACCCCTCCGCCGAGGGCTGTTCGCTGCGGTAAACCCCCTCGTCGATCCGGTAAAGGTTATCGAAATGGATCGCCGGAACCGGCTCGGCCCATGAAGGATCGCGCACCTGCGCCCCGGCGCAAACAGCGCCGAGCAGCATGAACGGTAACAGAATCCTTATGTATAAGGAGCGCATAATGTTTACGGATTAGGGAATCAGGGCTACTTTCGAAAAGAGCGGTCCATCTCTCGTTTGGCGTCTTTTTCTTTGATGTACTCGCGCTTGTCGTAGCTTTTGCGGCCGCGGGCCAGCCCGATCTTCACTTTAGCCAGGCCCCGCTCGTTGATGAAGAGTTTCAGCCCGGCGATCGTCAGCCCCTTATCTTGCAGGGCTCGCTTCAGTTTGTTCAGCTCGCGGCGGTTGAGCAGCAGCTTGCGGTCGCGGCGAGGGATGTGGTTGTTGTAGGTCCCCCAGTCATACTCGGAGATGTTCAACCCCCGGATGTATAGTTCACCCTTCTGGTCGAAATAGCAGTAGCAATCGGTCATTGAGGCCTTGCCCAGGCGGAGCGCCTTGATCTCGGTGCCGACCAAAACGATGCCGGCCACGAATTCCTCGATGATCTCGTAGTCGAACAACGCCTTCTTGTTCTTGATGTTTATGTTCCGGTAGTCGGTCACAGCCTGCAAATGTAATCATTTTTGTACGCATTGGCACAAATATTGTACCCTTCTTAATCAAGAAAACAGTTATCCGGGGGAGGACGTTGTGATAACTAATTCTTTTATCAGGTATGTCTTTACATACGCATGTTGCAAGTTTTAAATGTCGTTGACCTCCGCCACGAGAGGTTCTGTTCCTTCCCCGGTTTTTACAGGCCGCCCGCTTTCGAAAGCGGGCGGTTTCTTTTTTTGGGAAATTTGCTATATTTGTATCGCACCTACCCAAACGCGGATGAAAAACCTGATTTCCGCTTTATTATTGCTCACCCTGTTCGGAACGAAGAGCCTTTTCGCACAGCAGTACGCCGTATCGGGAACGGTCGAAGCGGCCGCTTTCCCTGGCAAACTGCACGCGGCGGTCACCGATGCGCAAGGGCAGGCCGTGGCGGATACCGCATTCAGCCAACCCGCCTTCCGCATCGCCCTTCCCTCGCCTGGCATCTATGCTGTCGTGCTGAAAGTCGAAGGATACGCCGACGTGACCCGCCGGATCTCTGTGACGGCCGGCAAACCCGTCGCCGCATTGGGAAAGATCCCGTTACAGACGGCCGTGGCGATGCAAGATATCGTCGTGACAGGAGGCCAGGCCTATATAAGCAACTCGGCCGGCGGATTCGTCTACAACGTGCTGGCCGACCCCGACTCGAAAAAACTGAAAATGAAGGAGTTCTTCGGAAAGATCCCCGGCATCTGGGTCGATCCCACGAAGGAGAGCATGGTCTACGAGGACAACCGCACCTACCTCATCCTGATCGACGGCAAGCGCCACATGATGATCAACTCCTCGAAGCAATACGCGATGAGCCTCATCCAGGCCGATTACATGAAGACGATCGAGGTGATGGATCCCGCGCCGCCCGAGTGGGAGGGCGCGGCCGATGTGGTGATCGACATCCGGCTGGCCAAGGAGCTGCCCAACGGGATCGTGGGGAGCCTCTCGTCGGACATCAGCACCCAGGGGCGTTACGGAGGCTTTACCGATCTGACGTACAAATACTTCGACCTGATCCTCAACCTGAATTACGCCCTCCTGGGTTCCGATTCCCCGCAACTGACCAACACCCTGGATCGGGAAACCTCGCCGGAGGGGGTGACCCGTAATTACCACAGCGAGAATACCTCGTACGATTACAACCAGAGCCATGCACTGGCCTTGGGGGCGAGCTACGACATCGACAAGAAGAACTCCCTCTCCCTGTCGCTCAGTACAAAGAAATCGGATGCGAGTTCCTGGCTGCTCGGCTCGGTGGAGAACCGGCTGGAGGCGACGCTGCTGGATGGTTATCGCACCCGCAACAATACCCGCACGGCGACGATCCCCAAACTGGGAGGGGCCTTCACCTACCTGCGCAACATCGAGGGCGGCCGGATCACCCTCTCGTACGGCCTCTCGAACGAGGCGACCGAGGTCGACTACCTCAGCCGCCAGGAGTACTATTCCCCCGATGAAACCGTCCTGACCCCCCTGTCGACGGATAACACCTCTTCCCGTGCCCACGACGCCAACCTGATGTTCACCAAGACCCTCGCCAAAAAGCACAACGTCACGGGCAGCGCGCGCTACACCAACCGCCGCTACGACAACCTCTCGCTGCGGGAGAGCTGGGACCCGGACGCGCAGTCGTACGCCACCCTCCCCGACGGGCTGGATTACACCCAGCAGGTGGGCGGCGTCCAGGCCGCCTACTCCTACCGCGCGGGCAAGCTCTCCCTGAACGCGGAGGTGCGCGGGGAATACGTGTCGAACCAGGGCCGCTTCACCGCCCTGCAGACCACCCCGCTGGACTATTCCGAGTTCAACCTGCTGCCAAGGGTGACGCTGAACTATATGCAGAAGAATACGAACCGGCTCTTCCTGTCGTTCGTCAAACGCGCGATGCGGCCTAACCTCGGCTACCTGAATCCGTTCGTCGACGACAGCGACCCGCAGAACATCGTCGTCGGGGCGCCCGGCCTGCGTTCGGAACAATCGTATATGCTCCAGGGTATGTATACCGCCCAACTGTTCAGAAAAAAGCTGAGGATCACCCCCATGGTCATCGCCCAATACATCGACAGGGCCGTCGAAAGGTATAAATTCGTGGATGAGAACAACGTCTCCACCACGACCTACCGCAACCTGGGGCACCGGATGAATTACCAGGCGAGAGTGTCGGTGATATATTCCCTGAACGAAAAGATAAGGATCGGCGATAGTTTTATCTACCGGTGGAACCGGTTCTATTCGCCCGGTATGCCGACCCGCATGAACGGCGGATTCCTGAATAACTTCGATATCACCGTAATGCCGTGGAAAGGAGGATCGCTTTCCGGAAACATATTCGTGCAGGCCCAGCCCAAGGAGGCGCAGGAGAGCAAAGTCTCGGCGAACGCTTCATATAATTTCAATTATGCCCAGACGCTGCTCAAAAACAAGCTGTTCCTGTACGTGTGGGTGGTGGAGCCTTTCCGCGACCACTCCTTCGTGACCACCGAGATGTCGGGCGAGGGCTTCCGCTCCACCCTCGTGCAGGAAAGGCTCGGGCGGAGCTTCTCTTTCGGCATCCGGTGGACCTTCGGCCGCCTGCGCGACAAGGTCCGCGAAGCCGGGACCGGCATCTCGCGGGACGACCTTTCGCGGCCGACGGAATAATCGACAGATTTGGATTCGGGCACCCGCAAGGGGTGCCCCTACGATAGAATCTGTTCGGCGGCATTTGTAATGCCGTCGTTAAAGCAGAGGCGAATTTGAAATTCGCGAAATACCGCAAGCGGCATTACAAATGCCGCTTAACACAAGGGTCCGGGCACCCGCAAGAGATGCCCTTACGATCCAGCCAACGTGCACACGTCATCCCGGGCGAGGGGAGCGACCAGGGGAAAAACCCAAATATAAGGGAGATATAAACTCGCGGACCGCCGCCGGGAGGGAGGG
>JAVBPS010000069.1:0-94710 GCA_031549495.1 Rikenellaceae bacterium
CGGCCGGATGCCCCGCGTTGGCGGCGCCGACCACGGTCAGGGTGGCGAAGCGGACGCCGTGTTGGCGCAGCCGCCGGGCGGAACGCATGACCCGGTCGAACGACCCCGCGCCGGCGGCGTCCTTTCGGTGGAGGTCGTGCAGGCGTCGGGGGCCGTCGACGCTCAATCCCACCAGGAAATTGTTTTCCCGCAGAAAGGCGCACCAGGCGTCGTCCAGCAGCGTGCCGTTGGTTTGCAGATCGTTTTCGATGCGGACATGGGGCCGGGCGTACTTCTTTTGCAAGGCGACGACGGTCCGGAAAAAATCGAGGCCGACCAGCGTCGCCTCGCCGCCCTGCCAGGAAAAGACGATTTCGGGGGCGTTTTGTTGTGCGATATACTGTTTTACGAACGACTCCAGGATTTCCGGCGTCATTCGCCATTGGCTCTTCGTCGCCAGCCACTCCTTTTTGCCGGTGTAGTAGCAATAATCGCAATCCAGGTTGCACAAGGGACCGATGGCCTTCGCCATGGCGTGCATACGCGCCATGGGCCGGCCCCGGAACAGGCGTTGCTTGCCGTTGGATGGTTCAGTCATGGGGGAAGCCCGCCGCCAGCGAAAGCGCCCCTTCCGGTCGCCGCCGGAAGGGGCGCTTCGCGCCTATCATCGAACGATTACTTGAAGTCTTCCGGGATCATTTTGGTGAAGCCCATCCCCCATGGCTGGTAAGGGACGTTCGGGAATTCCTTGAATTCCCCGAGGAAAGAGAGCAGCGCCGGGTTCATCTTGATGGCGATCCAGGCGTTGTCCTGGCCGGAGTAGCGGCCGGGGGAGGTCGCCAGGCCGCTGCGCGTCGGGGCCGCGCCGTTGAACGTCATGTCGTAGTTCTCGCCCGGGTCCTGCCAGAGGTCGTAGATCGCCGGCGGGTTGATGTCCAGTTCCGGCCCCAGCCAGGTGTCCTTGGCGGTGAAGACGAATTTCAGGTTCTTGGAGCGGAACGCGCCGAACTTCTGGTCGTTGAAGAACACGAACGTGTCCCGCTTGCCGGGGCCTTGCCCGAGCAGCATGTCGCTGTTGTCGATGCCGTCGAAGATGATCGGCTTGCCCGCGTTGTCCTGCCATTTGTACGGGGGAGGCGTGCCGCCGGCGATCTTCTCGAACGTGGGCCACCAGTCCATGTGGCACATCATGTCCGTGGACACGGAGCCGGCTTCGATGTGGCCGGGCCACCAGGCGATGGCCGGCACGCGGAAACCGCCCTCGAACGGCGTGCCCTTCATGCCGCGGAAGGGGGTATAGCCGGCGTCGGGCCAGGCGTCAAGCCACGCGCCGTTGTCGGTGGTCCAGACGAGGAGCGTGTTGTTTTCGATGCCGAGGTCGCGGATGGCCTGGACGATCTGGCCGCTGTTGTCGTCCATTTCCATCAAGGCGTCCTGGTAGGGCATGCCGCCGGGCGCCTTGCCCTTGAAGCGGTCGGACGGGTTGTTGGGGTTGTGGACCTTCAGGAAGTTGAGGTACATGAAGAAGGGTTGGTCGCCGTTGGCGTTGGCCTTGATCCAGTCGACGGCCTTGGCGCGCATGTTGTCGTCGCCGGTCTTCAGGTTCTCGTAATTGAAATTCTCGGTCACCACCTTGGGTTTCTGCCCGGCTTTGCCTTCGAATTCGGAGAGCACGGCCAGTGCGCGCCACTCTTTCATGAACTCGGGGTCGTTGCGCGGGAAGTTGGGGTGCAACTCGGCATTCTCATAGGCGTACACACCCGCGTAGTAGGGGGTCATGTGGTACATCTCGTCGAAGCCGATCGAGGTGGGGAAGTTCTCTTCCTTGTCGCCCAGGTGCCATTTGCCCAATTGTACGGTCTTGTAACCGACTTTCTTCATCGCCTGCGCGATGGTGGGGGTCTCTTTTTTCAGTCCGTTCGGGTCGCCGGGGGCGAGTACCGAGGACATCGAGGTGCGGATGGGAATGCGTCCCGTCATGAACGAGGCGCGGCCTGCCGTGCAGCTCGCCTGTCCGTAGTAATTCATGAACCGCATCCCTTCGGCCGCCATGCGGTCGAGGTTGGGGGTGGGTGCGCCGCGCATGATCCCGCCGCCGTAGCAGCCCAGGTCGCCGTAGCCCACGTCGTCGGTCATGATCACGATAATGTTCGGCTTCTGCTGCTGGCTGCTTTGCGCCTGTGCAGAGGCGGCGGTCAACGAACCGGCTGCCAGGATGGCCCCGACGGCTGCGACGCGTCCGCAATTCTTGATTTTGTTCTTTAAATCCATAATTGTATAATTTAATAAATTAAGGGTATACTAAAAGTTCGTCCTGCCCGGCCGCTCCGCAGAAGTGCGGGCGGCCGGGCAGGACGAACCGGACCATCGAAAGTCCTATCGTTGTGTCTCTGCCAGAAACCCGAGCACCTGCTCAGCCAAAAGCGTGTCGGCGAACCGCTCCATCCCCCCGCTCATATCGAGGTAAGCCCTCAATTCCTCTTCCGTTACGCCATTTTCCCGTGCCACTTCCCCGATCCGCTCCGTGATGTCCCGCTCGTCGATCTCGATCCCTTCCCGCAGGGCGATCTTTTTGAGGGTGAGCATCAGCTTGACCCGCTGCGCGGCGGCTTCGAGCTCCTGCTCCGACGCCTCGCCGGGAAGACCGTCGCCATAGAGCAACTCCTTTTCCACCAGGCTTTCGTGCGGCACCAGCTCAGTCAGATGCAACAACCGTTCCGAAATTTCATCCAACCGCTGCGCATCGTCCGTCGCCGCGATCCCCAGGTGGGTATAATCGGGCAGGTCGAAAGGCGGAACGACCAGGAAATCAGCGCAAAACGAAAAATTTTCACCCTTCTGCATTTCCACCTCGGAAAGTTCCAACGGCGAGGCCGTTTCCAAGTCGTTATCCCTGAGTGCCGTACGGCAAAGCCTCCGCCCCGTCCCCGCTGCCAGGTCATCGCGCAACTGATTACGGTATACCGTCTCCACGATCCCCACGGGGGCTTTCCCCGCGCGGAACCCTTTCAGCGGAAGCGCCGCGTAACGCGCCAGCAATTCCTTGTAATCCCCACTCACCGTTTCCCAGTTCACGCAGACACGCATCTGCTTCTTCCAATCGTCGATATGTTCTATCTTAACATCCATAATTCATAATCCATCATTCATAATTCACTTAAGCGCCGGTACGTCCGCCGCCACCTCATACCCCATATGCCGCACGATATCGCGGATATGCGGGTCGATATGGCTGAAATATTTATAAAGCCCGTGGCAGAGGTAATTCAGCCCCGGCTCCCCGCGCGAGGTGCGCAGCAGCCTGTTTTTCGGGCATTCGCCCGAGCAGGCGAACAGGTAGCGGCACTCGCGGCACTTGCCCGGCAGGGTGAAGTCCTTCGCATAGCCGAAGCGTTCCTGGTTCTGCGAAAGGGCCATGTCGCACAGCCGCGTTTCATTGATATTCCCGATCTTAAACTCGGGATAGACATAGTGGTCGCAGGCATAGACGTCCCCGTTATGCTCCATCGCCACCCCCTTGCCGCAGATCGGCGAGAAGATACACAGCGGCGAGGGCCGCCCCATCCACTGTTCGACCGCGCTGTCGAAAAAGGGCACATAGACCTGCCCGAAATCATGCGCCATCCACTCGTCGAACACTTTAATAAGGAAATCCCCGTACTGCTCCGCCCCCACGCACCAGGGCGAAAGGAATGACCCCGGCGTGCGCGGATCGGCCTTTTCAGATCCTTCCACCGGCATATCGTTCACCGCCCAATGCTGCGGCGCGACAGTCGTAAAATTACGCGATTCGACGATCGGGATGAACTGCATCTGCCGGCTGCCGACCTCATCGCGCAGGAAGCGGTAGACCTCCACCGGATGATCCCCGTTGAGGTTGTTGACCACGGTGAGCGTGGCGAAGCGCGTGCCATGCTTGCGCAACAGCTTTGCCGATTCCATGACCCTCTCGAATGATCCCCGCCCGTCGTTGTAACGGCGGTAGGCGTCGTGCAGCCGCTTCGGCCCGTCGACGCTCAGCCCCACCAGGAAATTGTTTTCGGTCAGGAATTCGCACCACTCGTCCGTAAGCATCGTCCCGTTGGTCTGCAAATCGTTCTCGCAGCGGATGTGCGCGGGTGCGTATTTCTTTTGCAATTCGATCACCCGGCGGAAGAAATCGAGCCCCAACAACGAAGGCTCGCCCCCCTGCCAGGAGAAGACCACCTGGCGGTAGTTCTGCTGCTCGATATATTGGCGGATGAAATTCTCAAGCGTCTCGTCCGAGATGCGCCACCGGCTGTCGGTGGAGAGCAATTCGGACTTGCTCAGGTAGTAACAATAATCGCAACCGAGGTTGCAAACCGGCCCCGTAGCCTTGATCATGGCATGCATCCGGGTAACCGGCTTTCCCCGGTAAGTGTTCCTGTCCTGCATTACGATAGGGTAAAGTTAGCGTTATGGGCTTAAGTCACCGCATTTTTCGTGCCGAAATCCCTCTTGTCGCCCCCGGAAAATACAAAAAGGCCCGCGGCTCACGGGAAGCCCGGACCTTTTTTGTTATTTTGGAACAGGTCAACGCAGTTGTGCCTGTGCCACCTCAATGAACGTGAGGATGTTCTCCATCGAAGTGTCGCTTTCCACCGAGTGCGACGGCGAGAAGATATATCCGCCTTCGCGTCCCAGTTCCAGCAGCCGCAGCGACTCCGCGCGTACCTCTTCCGGCGTGCCGAAAGGCAGCGTGCGCTGCATGGACAGCCCCCCGTGGAAGGCCAGCCGCCCGCGGTAGCGCGGCAAAATATCGTAAATATCCATCACCTCGGGCTGGAACGGGTTGAAGCAGTTGAGCCCCGCGGCGACCAGGTCGTCGAACAGCTCGTCCACATCGCCGCACGAATGGATCATCACGTACTTGCCCGCGTCGCGCACCCGCTTGTACATGCGCCGGATGCGCGGGTAGAGAAACTCTTTCCACAGGTCGTACCCCATGATCAGCCCGCTCTGCTGCCCCCAGTCGTCGCCGAAATAGACCGCGTCGAGGTCATAGGTGAGCGCCGTGTCGCTCTGCGCGATGGTGGAGTCGCAGATCGCGTCCAGCAGTTCATGCACGAACGACGGATTGATATAGAAATCCATCAGCAAATTCTCGATCCCCCGCAGCGTCCACGCCCGCTCATAGAGCGAGAATCCGATCTGGAACAGCCGGAACAGGTCGGGCTTGGCCTGGGTCTCGGGAATGATATTGTCGAAAAACCGCTCGTCATGCGGATTTGGAAAAGTATACCCCGCCAAAGTAGGCTCGGCGAGCACACACCCTTTCACGTCGCCGATATCCTTGTCGATCGACCGGTCCCAGACCACGCCGAACACGTCGCGCCAGAGATCGGGCCCCACCGGATCGAAAAACCCGTAGTCGTTGCCCAGGTTCAGAATATGGTTGCCTACCGCCGGGTCGAGGTCTTCGACCCCGTAATGTTTTTGGAGCAATTGCTTGGGCTCCTCCGTAAACTTGAACGACCAGGGCACATAGGGCGGCTTTTGCCCGTCTAAAACAGCTTTGATAACTTCACGCTTTGTCATAGGATTACCAGAAAACGATATAAATAACTGCAAGAACGATCAGCACGGCCAGCGCCGGCACATTGAACGAAGCCCCGGTGCGGAAAAGCCCCTTCCCGAAGCGGATCGCCTTGGGCGCGTCTTTTCCCTTACCCTCGATAAGCGAAATAACGACCATCACCAGCACGGTGAGCAGGAACGTGTATTCCACCTGCCGCATCCAAGGCATCGGGTCGAGCCACCCGTTGCCGCAGGCCAGCTTGAAGAAGATCCCGAAGACGATCGAGAGCAGCGCCCCCCACACGGCGGCGTTGTTGGTCGTCTTGCGCCAGAAAAGCCCCAGCAGGAAGATCGACAGGATGCCCGGCGTAACGATGCCCGTGTACTCCTGGATATACTGGAACGCCTGCCCGAAATTCCCCAGCATCGGCGCCACGAGGCAGGCGATCACCAGCGAAACGATCGCCGTCAGCCGTCCCACGCGTACCGTCACACGGTCCGAAGCGTTGCGGTTGAAATAGGGCTTGTAAATATCCATCGTGAAGATGGTCGCCGTCGAGTTGAGCATCGAGGCAAGCGAGCTGACGATAGCCGCCGCCAGCGCCGCCAGCACCAGCCCCTTCAACCCGGGCGGCACGAAATGGCTCACCAACCACGGATAGGCCCGGTCGGCATCCACCCCGCCGCCCGCCGTGGTGAACACATCCGCGGTGTCGAACATCCCCATATTATACATGGCAAAAGCGATCATACCCGGGATAATGACCAGGAACGGGATGACCATCTTGAGCCCCGCCGCGAAAACCATCCCTTTCTGCGCCTCGCCGATGTTCTTGGCCGCCAGCGCGCGCTGGATGATGTACTGATTGAACCCGAAATAGTAAAGGTTGGCGATCCAGAGCCCGCCCAGCAGCACGCTCAGCCCCGGCAGGTCCATATAGGCGTCCCGCCCGCCGGGCATGATATTCTCCCCGGGCTTAAGCACCATCGAGAATTTCTCCGGCCCCGCATTCTCCCAAAGCGTACGGAATCCGGCGAAGATACCCTCGCCGCCCGAGAGCTTGTCGAGCCCGATGCAGGTCGTCACGAGCCCTCCCGCCACTAACAGCACCACCTGCAACACGTCCGTCCACGCCACGGCCGACAACCCGCCCCAGAGCGAGTAGGCCGCCGCAAATAACGCCAGCCCGATGATACTGATCACGACCAGGCTGCCGTCGCCCGTGCCCATCACCGTGTCCAGCGCTTTGGCGCCCAGGTAGAGCACCGAGGTGAGGTTCACGAAGATGAACACCGCGATCCAGAAGACCGCAAGGATGGATTTCAGGTTCGTTCCATACCGTTTTTCAAGGAATTCAGGGATCGAGTAGAGCCCCTCGCGGATATAGACCGGCAGGAAGAACTTGCCGACCACCAACAGCGTGATCGCCCCCATCCATTCATAGGAGGCCATCGCCAGGCCGATGGCGAAACCCGAGCCGGACATGCCGATGAACTGCTCGGCCGAGATGTTGGCGGCGATCAGCGAGGCGCCGATCGCCCACCAGGGCAGGCTCTTGCCCGCCAAAAAGTAGTCTTCCGCGCTGCGCTCCTGGCCCTTTTTGCGGCGCGATACCCACAGGCCCAGCGCGATGATGCTGATCGCGTAGACGATGAAAATGAGATAGTCCGATGTGGAAAGGTGCATGGTTTATAGGTTATGTGTAGTTTAGTCACTCAATTTCGACTGTCCGTAGGGGCACCCCTTGCGGGTGCCCAAATAACGTCATCCCGAACGAATGTGAGGGAACTTCCTTATATTCCCTTTGTGTATCTTCGCTTTGTGTCCTTTGGGTAAAAAAGAACTCCACTCGACAATACAAAGTAAATTTTTTACTCCCACAAACACTTCTTCATTTTGTGCATATATTTCTCCTATATTTGCATATCATGGAAAAAACAGAATCCGGCCTTCAATTCGAACGCATCGCCCACCCCCAGGGCAGCGCCATCGCCTACCTGAATTTCCGCTACCGCTATTTTCCCCGCCCGTGGCACTACCATCCCGAGATGGAATTGCTGCTGATCACCGCCGGCCACGGCAAACGCTTCGTGGGGGACAGCGTGGAGGATTTCGCGCCGGGCGATTTGGTGCTCACAGGCGGCGGCCTGCCGCACTACTACATGAGCGACCGCACCTACTACGACCCGGCCGCCGAACTATGGTGCTCGTCCGAAACCTTGCAATTCCCGCCGCACCTCTTCTCGGACGGCATGCTCGCCCTGGACGAATTCGCCGCCGTGCGCAAACTGATCGAGGAGAGCCGCTATGGCGTGAAATTCACCGTTCCACCTCATTCCAGCGCCGTACAGCGCATGATGCGCCACGTGGGGAGCCTGCAAGGCGTGGCCCGCGCCGCGGCCCTGATGCGCCTGCTGGATGTGCTCTCGCGCAACTACCCGTACCGCATGCTGACCAGCCAGAGCTATACCGCCGTCATGCCCCGCCACCAGAGGGGCGACCTCTCGGCCAACCTGCGCCGCTGGATCGCCGAGAATTTCCGCGAGCAGGTGACGGTCAGCGACCTGGCCGTCCGCATGGGGCTCAACGCCTCGGCCATGTGCCGCTCGTTCCGCCGCGACACGGGCCGCACGATCCTCGAAGCGCTGACCGGCGCGCGCATCGGTTTCGCCTGCAAACTGCTCTCCAACACCGACATGAGCGTATCGCAGATCGCCTTCGACTCGGGCTTCCGCACCGTGTCGCATTTCAACCGCTGCTTTCGCGATCAGCACCAGATGACCCCCTCGCAATACCGCCGCCTTCACCGCGGGTGAGTTGCGAACTTCGCGAATTTTGTTAATTTTGTATTCCGAAAACAACCCCTTGTGAGTACGACCTGCCTCTATTTCGAAACCTTACTCGACATCGCCGCCATCGTGCTGGCGGTGCTGCTGATCGCCCGGGCGCATGACAACACGATGCGGTTGTGGTGGGGGATCCTTTCGCTGGCGGTGGGGGCGATCCTGCTGGGGGATAACATCAAATGGATCATTTCCCTGCATACCGCCTATGATCCGGCAGATGCTTGCGGCGACCTGCTTGTTCCTTCGCGCATGCTGCGGTTTTTCGTGCTGGCGACCTGTGTTTCGCTCTTCCCTTTCATCTCTTTGCGCCCGGATTACGTGAACCGCCTCAGGCTGCTCGCTTTTTCGTTACCGGTGCTGGCCGTGCTGTTGGTGGAGCTTTGCTACCACCTTTTCAACGGGCATTACACCCACCTGGATTCATGGGATGCCGTGGCCGGGAACCTCGGGCGGACCGACGTGCGGCTGAGGCTGGCGGTGTTCGCGGTCAGCGTGTTGCTGCCGGCCCTCTATTTCTTCTTCCCTGTGCTGCTTCGGCATTTGCTGCCGGGCCGCCATTCGACTCCCCGGATGAAGATGTACATCGCGAGCATGCTCGTGGTGCTGGTCTTTTATGCGCTATACACACTCCTTGACAATGGTTTTATAATCAATGCTTACGGTATCGTAATCATTAGTTTTTTCAACGCTTTCTCGCTTTTCTTTCTGCGCTACGAGAATCCGCTCTCCCGACGCGGTCAATCCGCTTCCCAGGCTTCCGCAACCGACCCCGAGCCGCTTGCCGCAATCCTTTACGGCCGCATGACGGCCTGGTTGGAGTCGAACCATCCGCTGGTAAACCCCGACTACTCGTTGCACGAGCTGGCGCGGGAGTTGAACGCGAAACCCTCGCTCGTCGGCGAGGCGATCAAATCGGGCGGTTTCACGGGTTTCCGCGAGTGGGCCAATTACATGCGGATACAACATTTCAAGCAGGCCGCCCGCCACCACCGCAACCGCACGGTCAAGGAGCTGATGCACGAGAGCGGCTTCACCTCCCGGTCGAGTTTCTACCGTCTTTTCGCCCTTTATGAGCAGGCCACCCCCTCGGAATATATCGAGCAACTTTACCGGGAGGACATTTCTTCGTGATTTTATCCGGATTTGTCATTCAGAGCGAAACAGGCGTTAGGGGGGAAGCCTATTTATTCACATCTACTACCGCCGTCGCCGGTTTGAGCCCTTCGCCCGAAACGGTTATCTCGATCCTGCCGGCCTTGCCCGTCGCCTGCACGATCACCAGCGCCAGCCCGTTGAACAGTTTGCGATCCTTAAGCTGCATGAAACTGCCCACATACTGCGGATCGCCATTGTCGATGCCCAGCAGTTTGCCGCCCTTGACCGTGTAGTTGAGCGCACTGTGCGCCGTGGGCACATAACGCCCTTTTTCATCGAGCGTGCTGACGGTGAAATGCACCACCTCGTACCCGTCGGCTTTGATCGCGCGGCGGTCCGTTTCGATGCGTACGGCCGCGGGTTGCCCGGTCGTTTCGGTGACGGTCTCCAGGATCTTTTTGCCGCCGCGGTACCCGATGGCTTTCAACTCCCCGGCCTCATATTTCAGGTCGGCCCATTCGAGGTGCAGCTTGCCGTCCGCGCCCATTTTCCTGCGCCCCTGCGAATGGCCGTTTAAGAACAGTTCCACCTCGTCGCAGGTCGTGTAACACCACACGGGCGTCACCTCTCCCTCGCGCCCGGCCCAGTTCCAATGGGGCAGCAGGTGGAGCGTCTCCTGCTTCTCATTCCACACGCTGCGGTAGAAATAGAACGCGTCCTTCGGGAAGCAGCAAGCGTCCAGCGGTGCGAAATCGCTGTATTTCGTCGGCCACGGGAACGAGGTCTCGCCGATGTAGTCGATCCCCGTCCAGATGAACATCCCGGCAATATAGTCGAGTTTTTTGGTCACCTGCCACTCGTTTTCCTGCCCGTATTTACGGAAAAGCCCGTCGTATGAGGAGAAATATTCATCCTTCGTGCGCACGATCTTCCCGTCGGCCGGCACGGGAAAAGCGTAATAGCCCCGGGTCGAGGTGCCGCGCGTGGATTCCGTGCCGATGAATTTGCGGCTCGGGTAGGCCTTGCGGTCGCGCTCATAGTTATTGAACTGCGGGCCGTAGTTGTACCCCGCCACGTCGAATTCGTCGGTGAAGCCCGTCTTATTGGCCTCGATCTGCTTGTTGTTGCCGCAGGTCACGGGCCGGGAGGGATCGAGGCGGTGCAGCAGCGTGACCAACTCGCGCGCCATCTTCGCCCCGTCGGGCCACGCCTGCTCCATGATCTCGTTACCCACGCTCCAGATCACCACCGAGGGGTGGTTGCGGTCGCGCATCACCAGGTCGGTCAAATCCTGCACATGCCACTCATCCCAATAAAGGTGTGATCCGTAGGGAGCCACGTCGAGCTTATGCACGCTCCACTCATCCAGGAACTCATCCATCACCAGGATCCCCATCCGGTCGCAAAGATCATAGAACGCCGGATCGAAAGGATTATGGCTCGTGCGCACCGCGTTGCAACCCATATCCTTGAGAATATTCAGGCGCCGCTCCCAAACCCCCGGGGGCACGGCCGCGCCGACCATCCCGCAGTCGTGGTGCAGGCATACGCCCTTCATCTTTACGTTGCGCCCGTTGATAAAGAACCCTTTGTCCGCGTCGAAGCGTGTGGTGCGGATCCCGAACGTGGTCGTCGTCTCATCGACCGCCTGCCCGCCGCTGCTCACGATGGTGCGCAGCGTGTAAAGCTCCGGCGTGTCGATATCCCAAAGTTTGGGATTGCGCACCATTACCTGCTGGGGTAGGGTAGCCGAGCCGCCCGCGGGCAGCGAAAAATCTCCCTTCACCGACGCCACGACCTTCCCCGCGGCGTCTTCCACCTGTTGCACCAGTTCGAACGCGCGCACCTGCGGATGGAAATTGGCCACCGAGGTCTGTACGGCCACCGCCGCCTGATCCCGCTCGACCACCGGCGTAGTCACATAGACGCCCCACTGTTCGATGTGCAGTTTATCGGTGACGATCATCCGCACGGGCCGCGTGATCCCCGAACCGCTGTACCACCGCTCTGCGGGCTGCACCGTGTTGTCGACCTTCACGGCCAGCGAGTTGTCCGCGCCGAACTCCGCCCATTTCGTCACGTCGTACCAGAACGACACCCATCCGTTGGGCCGGTGGCCTACCTCGATGCCGTTGAAATAGACCGTGCTGTTGCGGTAGACGCCCTCGAATTCGAGCACGATGCGTTTGTCGCGCCACTCCTCTTTTATCTTCAGGTCATTGCGGCGGTAAAGCGCTTTGCCGCCGGGCAGGTACCCCCCGCTGCTTCCGCTCGGGTTGTCTTTGTCGAAAGGCCCTGCGATACTGAAATCATGCGGCACGTCGATCTTGTTGGATGAAGAGGCGAGCGCATCGCCCGGCGAGGCCATCCGCTCCGTCCAGGGACGGTAGGGATTGAAAAGGAACCATCCCTTGTTCAGGTCGGTCACCTCGCGCGCCGTGGCGCCGCAGGCGATGAGGGATAGAAGCAAAACGACGGATAAGCAGCGTTTTTTCATGATCGTATCGTCTGGTTATCAAAATTGCAATAAAAAAGAGGAAAAAAATATTCTCAGGGAACTTGAAATCCGGATCGGTCATACAAAAATAGCATATAAAACCATGCGCCGCTGCCGCCGGCGTATCGTATAGCCTTCCGTTTTGTAACAAAATCCCCTTCGGGCGTCATGTCCGAAGGGGATTCTTGAATATAAACGCCCTCTTTTAGTGCGGATAAGCCTGGTATGATACGAGCCGGTTTGTCGTTCCGTTCGTGTATCGGAGCACGATCAGGGTGCTTTTTGCAGCCGTGGCCCCGTTCACGTAAAAACGGTAGGTTTCCCTGTTGTTCGACTCCACATTCATGTACCGTTCATTCACGAAAGCGTCCATCGCCGTCTCGTAACTCGTGCCGATGGCCATCATGGAACTGACGAGCTTGTTTTCCGGAGTGAACATGTATCCGTAATAGGCCACTTTGCCGACGATTTGCGTGTAGTAGTAGATCGTGTTGTCCCCGCTCGATTGTATACTCGACTGCGGCCCTTTGAGCGCGATCAGATCGGTCGGGCTGATCCCCCATTGCATGAGGGGTTCCTCGATATCGTTCACGGTCGTGGTCACCGTCACGTTGCAGCTATAAGCGTTATTGTTCACTTTGACCCTACAGGTGCCTTTGCGCACGGCCGTGATCAGCCCGTTGGAAGAGCCGACGGTGGCTACGAATGTGTCGTCCGACGTGCAGTTTTTGAATGGCGAGCCATTGGAGAGCGCAAGCTGGAATGTCTTGCCGGCCTCGATCGTGACGTTCTGTGAGTTTAGTTTTTCTTCCTCGTCTTTCTTACAGCCGCCCAGCAATAACAGGGGGATCAATGCGAAAAATAAAAGTTTAGGATTCATAGCGGTAGTTTTGATTTACATGGAGCCCCCGGAATAATTTTGTAAATATAAATATATTAATTGGTTAATCCCAAACAGGGAAAACCGCCCGGTTTCGCCGAAAGGGCGTTCCGTTTGGTATATTCCCTTTGGTTTTCTGTATATTATAGGCTTTTGTGCGGGATTTCTTCATCGTTCATTGCATCCTCCCGCAGCAGGCAGGGGTGTGAAATTTGTTGTTTCCGGCAATTCTCCTTACCTTTATCCAATAACCCACATTCCCATCCATGAAAATAAAGACTTTGTTTTGTGCCTGCATCAGTGTCGCCCTACTGGCGCTGATGACCGCCTGCGGCAGCGGCTACACCTACGAAACGGTCAAGGGCGACCCGATGAAAACCCGCATCTACACGCTGGATAACGGACTGAAGGTCTACGTGTCGGTCAATAAGGAGACCCCCAGGATCCAGACCTACATCGGCGTGCGGGTCGGCGGGAAGAACGACCCCGCCGAGAGCACCGGTCTGGCGCACTACTTCGAGCACCTGATGTTCAAAGGTTCCGAGAGTTTCGGCACGCAGGACTACGCTGCCGAAAAACCTTTGTTGGATCAGATCGAACAGCAATTCGAACGCTACCGCACGCTCACAGACGAGGGCGAGCGCCGGGCGGCCTACGCCGTGATCGACAGCCTGAGCTACGCGGCCTCCGAGTACGCCATCCCCAACGAATACGACAAACTGATGTCCGCCATCGGCGCCGAGGGTACGAACGCCTACACGGGCTACGACATGACCGTCTACGTGGAGGACATCCCGGCCAACCAGGTCGAAAACTGGCTGCGCATCGAGGCCGACCGCTTCCGCAACAACGTGATCCGCGGCTTCCATACCGAATTGGAAACCGTCTACGAGGAGAAGAACATGTCTCTGACCAGCGACAACGGCAAGGTCATGGAGACCCTCTTCGCCACCCTCTTCCCCGGCCACCCCTACGGGATGCAGGTGATCCTCGGTACGCAGGACCACCTGAAAAACCCCTCCATCACGACCATCAAACAATATCATAAGACCTGGTACGTGCCCAACAACATGGCGATCTGCATGGCCGGCGACCTCGATCCGGATGCGACGATCGCGCTGGTCGATAAGTATTTCGGCTCGATGGAGCCGAATCCCGAACTGCCCGCGCACACGGTCGCCCCGCTGGCCCCGATCACCGCGCCGATCAGCAAGGAGATCGTCGGACTGGACGCCGACAACATCACCATCGGCTGGCGCCTGCCGGGTGTCGCCGCCCCCGAGATCGACATCGCCGAAATGATCCGTTCGATCCTCTATAACGGCCGTGCCGGGCTGATCGACCTCGACCTGGTGCAGCAGCAGAAGGTGCTGAGCGCCATCGCTTCCAATTTCGACCTCGTGGACCACGGCGTGATGCAGCTCAAGGCGCGTCCGAAGGCGGGCCAGACCCTCGACGAGTTGAAAGACCTGCTGTTGGCCGAAATGGATAAACTGCGCCGCGGCGATTTCGACGAGCGACTGCTCACCGCGACGGTCGACAACTACAAGGCCAACTTCATGCGCCGCCTCGATTCGAACGACGGCCGCGCCGACCTGATGGTCAACTCGTTCATCAACGGCGTCACGTGGAAAGAGGAGGTGGAGTACCTCAGCCGCCTGGAAAAGATCACCAAGCAACAGGTGGTCGACTACGCCGCCCAAGCGTTGCGCGACGACAACTATGTGGTGATCTACAAACGCCAGGGCAAGGACGAGACGATCAAGAAGATCGACAAACCGCAGATCACCCCGATCCGCACGAACCGCGACGTGTCGAGCGCTTTCCTCGCGGAGATCATCGCCACCCCCGTCACCCCGATCCAGCCCGTCTTCCTGGACTACGACCGTGACCTGTCGAAAGGCCCGGTGCGCGACGGCGTGCAGTTGCTCTACAAGCAGAATCCCACCAACGACCTGTTCACCCTGACCTACCTGTTCGAAACCGGCACCAACGATAACCCGGCCATCGTCCACGCGTTCAATTACCTGCGCTACCTGGGCACGGATTCCCTGTCTGCCGAGCAGATCAAGCAGCAATTCTACAACCTGGCCGGGGCGTTCAACCTGCAGGCCGGGTCTACGCGCTCCTATGTGACCATCCGCGGCCTGGGTAAGAATATGGAACAGACGGTTGCGCTGGTCGAATCCCTGTTGAGCGGGGCGAAGGCCGATCCCGCGATCCTGGAAACCCTGAAGACCGACCTGAAAAAGAGCCGCTCGGACGCCAAACTCAACCAGCGCGCCAACCACGAGGCGCTGAGTACCTACGCCAAGTACGGCCCCGACTACATCCGCGCCACGACCCTTCCCGCCCCGGCCATCGACACCCTTTCGGCGGACTACCTGCTCTCTCTGGTGCGCGGGCTTTCGCACACCGGGCACCGCATACTCTATTACGGCCCCGAAAAGCAGCGCCCGTTGGCCGAAACCCTCGCCCGCCTGCACACCACGCCCGCGGAGCTCGCCCCGGCCCCCGAATCGCGCCGTTTCCTGCCCGTGCCCACCGAGAGCAGCCGCGTGTTGCTGGCCGAATACGACGCCAATAACCTCTACTACACCCAGCAGAGCAACCTGGGCGGCCCCTACGATCCGGCCAACGACGCGCTGGAGGAGCTGTTCAACGAATACTTCGGCGGCAGCATGAACTCGATCGTCTTCCAGGAGATGCGCGAGGCGCGCGGGCTGGCCTATTCCGCCAAGGCATGGCTGGACCACGGTGCGGTGCGCGACGAGCCTTACACTTTCCGCGCCTTCATCGCCACGCAGAACGACAAGATGGCTGAGGCCATCGCCGCCTTCTCCTCGATCATCCAGGATATGCCGCGCAGCCAGAAGGCCTTCGACCTGGCGCAGGAGTCGCTCATCGCCCGCATGCGCACGGACCGCACCGTGAAGAACGACATCCTGTGGAGTTACGTCGACGCGCTGGATATGGGCGTGGACTACGACCGCCGCCGCACGGTTTTCGAGACGGCGCAGACGCTGACGCTCGACAGCCTGGAAGCCTACCAGCAGGCGTGGATCAAGGACCGTCCCTGCACGCACAGCATCCTGGGACGCTCGGCGGATCTGGATATGACCGAGTTGCAGGCCCGCGGCACGGTGACGCGCCTTTCGCAGGAAGAAATCTTCGGTTATTAACCCGTTTTATGCGAAATGTCTGGTTATTCTATCGAAAAGTCTAAATTAAATGTTAAAAATTTTGCACGGCAAAAAAAGTTTTCACATATTTGCAAATATCGGCGGTTGAGCCCTTTCCGGAAAACAGCCGGGAATCCTCGAAAGCCATCAAATTAACCACAAACTTGACCAATATGAAAAAAACGTACTTTTTTAGAGCCGCGGCCGTATTGGTCGCCTGCGCATTAGCCGGATCTTTCCAGTCCTGTGACGATGGGGAAGATGAGGTTATACCGCCCAAAACTGAAATTCCAGTGATCAAAACGGGGATTGTTAGTCGCGCTACCGTGGAAGAGATTATCCTGATGGACCGTAATATTGGCGCGACCGAACCCGGAGGCGTCGGTTTCTACCTGACGTGGACCCAGGCTCAGACCGCTTGCCCTGAAGGGTATACGCTCTTAAGTGGTTACGATTGCGGGGAACTCACGAATGACTATGACTTGACGGATACCCCGACATTTTGGGGGACAACGCTGAAATGGCCTTTTGCCGGTTATTACGACGGTGCTGAGAAGAAAGAGCCGACAGGGGCTTTCTATTGGGTCGACGATGAGGATTATGATGATGCCGCTAAAGCGTATTACCATCGCATCAGAACTTCGGATCCTTATGTCATGGGGCCTTTCGGCACGATGCTCAAAACGATGAAGATGCAGGTTCGTTGCCAGTTGATTAACTGGGAATAAAGAAATTCGTTATTACGTAAGGCCTGGCCGGAGAAAATCTCCGGCCTATTTTTTTCGTATCATTGCGGATTATTTCCCTTCGTTCGGCGGCATTTGCAATGCCGTCGGTGAACAAACGCGAATTTTAAATTCGCGGGATAGAGCGATCTGCATTACAAATTCCGCTTAACTGCATAGTGCGCGCATGAATCATTATCCCGCTATCTTTGCAGAAATAAATTTCAGCCATGAAAAACATCTTCGATTGTCCCGCTCCCGCCACGCCGTCCGGCGAGTTATTCGACACGCTGCTCGAAGAGGGCGGCCTGCCGGGGGACGGCTTCAAACTGGAAAGGATCTGCTCCTTCGGCCATCCCACCCCCGCGGGCGAGTGGTACGACCAGCCGTGGGGTGAGTGGGTAATGGTTTTGCGCGGACAGGCCACATTGGAATACGGCGACGGCCGCCGCGAAACGATGGCCGCGGGGGATTACACGCTCATCCCGCCCGGATGCCGCCACCGCGTCGAACAGGTCTCCGGCGACTGCGTCTGGCTGGCGTTCCACTACGCCTCGCCGTGCCGTCCGGCACATGGGGAATAATTTGTCATTCGGCAGCGAAGTGAAGAATCTTGGTCGGACTGTGTACAGAACACTTCCGACCAAGATTCTTTACTTCGCTGCCGAATGACAAACTGTTAAAATACAGGCCTTAGAAATTAAACCCAGCCGCCACCTTAATGCTGAACCGCGAGTCCTTCCCCGCCAGCTCTTTCCCGCTGGCCTTCAAAAGCCCCGCATCCACGCTCACGAATACCGCCGAGTTCGTTTCCCGGTCCAGGTTCTGCGAATAGGTGCACCCCGCGCGCAGTCCCACATAATCCGCCGAGCGGATCATCAAATCCCACGGCATGAATGTCCCCACCACCGCATCATAGGCCTCCTGCTGGGTCGTGTTCGTCGGCGTAGGCCCGTGGTAATCGTACTTCCCTTCGGTATTCTTGTTGTAATCCACCCCGAGGCCTGCCAACAGGCGGTTGGTATTGCTGCCCGGGATGACGAAATTCTTCTTGAAATAGACCCCGCCGCGCACATTGGCGATCCGCTCGGTCGTGGAAGGGTAGGGCAGGTAGTAAATATCGTCCGTGCTCTGGTAATCGAGGGTCAGCCCCGCCCGCCAGTTATATTCCGCCCCGCGGTTGACGCGGTAGTCATAATTCAGGCGCATATCCGTAGCCCCGTAATTCGAGCGCACCACCAGCCCCGAGGTCACATAATCCTGGCTCTCGCTGCCCGTGTCGTAATATTGCACATATTCGATCCCGTCCATCGAGCGGTCCAGGTAATCCAGGCGCACCGAATGCGTGTTGCCCCGGCCGCCCTGCATGGAAAAGAGCGCCCCGGCCTTCACGCTGTTCTCGGCCACCGATCCCGCCATCTGCGGGTTCTCGGAAATGGTGCTGCTCACATCCTCCACGCGCCGTGCGAACCCCCCGGAAAGGAGCACGTCGAACGCCCCGTGGTAATTATATTGCAACTCCCCGCCGACCGAGTTGCCGTTGTAGAACCGGCTGACGTAATGCCCCCCGATGGCGCTGTCGTAATACCCCAACCCCTTCATCATGTAGTAGGGGCAGGGCCTTTCCAGATTCGAAAGCGTCAGCTCGGCATCCTCGCGCTGGTTGAAATATTCGAACGTAAGCCCGATGTTATGCCCGCCGCCGAGCGTCACGATGGCCGAGGGCCGCAGGTTGAACGTATAGTAATAGGTCTCCGTGCGGATGTCGACCTGCTTGGCCGCCAGCGTATTGCGGTAATCGACGTTCAGCCCGAAGATCACCCGGTCCCACAGGCGCGGGAAGGCGACGCGCGCTTTCAGGTCGTAATACTGGTTCACCCAGTCGCTCTCGGCCCCGTCGGCCACGTAGTAGGGCATGCGGCGGAACGGATCGGCAAGTGAGGCATTGAAGTACGTCCCCATGATCTTGTCGCGGCTGTAATTGAAGCTGCCCCATAGGTAGACCCCGCCGAGCATGCCGCCGCCCTCGGTGCCCAGGTTGATGTCGTTGGTCGCCGTGCCCGCCTGCGGACGGCTGAAATCGCCCTGGCTGCGCTTGTACGCACCCCATACCGAGGCGTAATGGCGCGCCTGTTCCAGCGTGGTGCCCGCGGCGTTCGACGAATGGAACGTCCAGAGGTTGTCGTCCTTGAGGCGTTCCAGGGCTGCCGGTGAGGTCATGTCCCGTTCTTCCTGCGCGGATGCGGCGCTCCCGCAGAAGAGCAGCAGGATGCCGAGGCCGTATTTTAAGGTCGTATTTTTCATAATCCGGATCTTATTAAGGATTCGCCCAAGTGTTCCACGAAGGGATCGAGGTTGCGGTGTTCAGCCCGCGCCTCAATACCGGCGGCGATTGGAGTTCGAAATCCACATTGGTGTTGTTGGTGTCCATCAACACGATCCGCCCAGCGGCCGCCGTCTTTGCCGCGTCCGTCTTGCGCACGAAGCTGATCGACTTGTAGATACCGCCCGCCGTGATCGCCCCCTCGTCCAGCACGGGCGAGACGCGCTTGTTCTGTTTGGTGGCCTCGTCCCGCACGACCTCCACCACATCCAGGCAGCGGTCGATGCGGATGCGGTAATGGCGGCGCGTCTTGCCGATCGGGATGCGCACGTCGTTCTCCTCGATCACCGGCCCGGTAGCCTTGAAAAGGGCGTACGCGCAGCCGTAAATGTTGGTGAACCAGCTCGCCCCGATATTCCCCGAAGTCCCCATGTAGATTTTCATGTTCAGGGCCGGGTTATCGGAAACCGTCGCCGACATCTCCGGGATCCACGCCTCGAATTCCGCGCTGCGCAGGTCGGCCGGGCTGTCCGGGTTGAACGTGGGCTGCTTGTGGTTCAGCGCCAGCGACGCGATCACGGCTGACTGGCCCGGCTGCAACGGATAGTCCGTCCCCGAGCCGGGGATGATCCAGATCAGCGCGGCGTAAACGTAATCGTCCGCGTCGGCATCCGTCCAGGTGTTGAATTCCGACATGTAGAAATTCACGTCGGGCTGCAACGTGGTGATGCACAGGCTGTCGAGGTAGAACACCTCGTCGCTGTTGTTATAGATCTCGTAATACTGGTCCTTTTTGTAATACGCCTCGCTGCCGCTGCCGAGCGACGAGTTCGAGGAGCAGTTGGTGAAGATCTCCTTGAAGCAGACGGCCCCGAACTGGCTCATCATCACCTTGATCTGGATCGGGTTGTCTGCGCCGCGCGTGCTGATCAGCGCCTGCTGGGTCACCCCGCCGGCATAGCTGGCGGTCTCGTCGCGCCCCGAGATGGTGATGTTGTATTTGCCCGGGACGATGTTCTCCACGCTGGTCACGCCCGTCGCGCTGACGGGGGCGGTGACCGTGTAGCTGTTCTCCTGGCTTTCGAAGCGCACCTGGAGTGGGGGAATATCGGGCGAATCGGCCATGATGTTGGGCTTCACGGCGATCGAGATCATCTCCGCCTCCTGGGCCTTGCCGACCTCCTTGAACTGCTCGGTGCAGGAGCCCGCCCCCGCGGCCAACACCCCGAAACAGAGGGCGTGCAGTATATATTTAGCTGTTTTCATCATAGCTTATTTGATCATTGCGGAAAATTCCAGCCCGAAATAGATCTGCGGGTTGCGCCGCACCACCATCGAGGGGTCGACCTTCGATTTATAGACCGGATAATTCATCAGCATGTTATTGGCGAAGAACGACACCCGCAGGTTGTCTTTGAACTCCTTGGTGATGTTGATGTTGATCAACAGCAGCGGGGGCATGTTCTCGGTCCGGTAGCGCGTGGGCAACTTGGTTTTTATCGCCGCCTCCATCGAATTCTTATACTGGATGTACTCGGGATTGGTCTCGTCGCGATCGTAACGCACCAGCAATTTTTTGAAGTAGAGCGGATCGTACGTCTTGACCCGGCCGTTGTCGTACACGTCCATGTACTGGATGGGGATCGAGTCGTTGCCGAAGGTCTGCCAGCTCCGGTCGTTCCAGGTGACCTGCGCCGTGAGGGTCATCACCAGGCCGATGCGCGGGATGTTGTGCGTGGCGCGCAACGTGGTCACGAAGCGTTCCAGGTGCGTCTTTTCGGCCCCGGCCTCGTAAATGCCGACATGGAACTGGTCGGTGATCCCGCTGGCCCCGATCCCGCTGTTGAAGAAGGTCACGCCGTTGGTGTAGTAGGTGTTCTGCATGTAGGCCCCGGTCAGCGAGAACGAGGTGCGCAGGCTGCGCACGCGCCCGAAATCGAGCGTAGCCTCGATGCCTTTCGATAGGTCGGTCACGTTGTTGGTGGGGATCATGTATCCGGCCATATACCCGTAGGTGTTGGCCAGATCCAGCGCCGCCAGCCCACTCGGAGACACGGTGCCCGAGGAGACGTAATCCTTGATCCCGATCCAGTTCCACGAACCGAGCGTGGAGGACATCGCGTACCCGTTGGTCATCTTCTCATAATACCCGGTCAGCGAGAAACTCATCCCCTTGATCCGGCTTTCGAGGCCCACCTCGGCCTTGCGGTTGGTGGCGATCTCTAAATTATCCCGGTTGTCCGTGTCGTACGAACGGGTATGCACCAGCATGAATTTCTCATAAGCCGCCGCCCCTTCCGCGGTCATCCCGTTGTAGTACGCGAAATCGAAATAGGCCCGGTCGGGATGAAGGTAAGCCACCGTGGGTGCCTTGGCCGTGATACCGAATCCGCCGCGCAGGGTGAGCATCTTATCTTTGAGCAGATCGACGGCCAGGTTGACGCGCGGGGCGACGATGCTCTTGAAATCCATGACCATATCGTAACGCACCCCCGCCTGCAGGTTGAGGTTGCGCCCCGGCAGGAAGGCCCACGTCAGGTTCTCCTCGGCATAGGCCCCGAACTGGGTGACGAAAGGAATGTCCTTGTATTGGCGCGGCCGCGCGGAGCGTCCCGTGATATAGGTCTTCGGCGGCGTCGACGGATCGAACACCTGCCCTTTGCCCAGGTTGCCGTCGCTTTTCAGGTCGACCCCGGCCAAAAGGCGGTGGTTGGTCGGCCCGATGCGTCCCGAAAACTGCGTGGAGATCTTGGCGAAAAGGTTCACTTCCTTGCCGTAAATATCGTAACGGCCCAGGTAAGCGTCCGGCAGGAAGGTCGCGAAGGCGTTGGGATCGCCCTTCCAGTCGGAGATCACGTTGCCCTGCGTGTCGTATACCGTGCTGCCGGGGATGTTGGTGATCACCGACCCGTCGGCCTCGGCCATCGAGAAGGCGCGCATGGCACTGCTGTAAATCTCCTGGTAGAAATTATGGCGGTCCATGTAGGTCCCCGAGAGCGTATATTTAACGGTCTTGAACCATCCCTTGTCAATGAAAAAAGTGCCGTTCGTGTTCAGGATCGCCCCCACATCCAGCGCCCCCTCGCTGATCTGCGAGCGCTTGGTGTCGGGATTGGGCTTCAGGGTGCTTTTGCCGTAAATGAAGTCGAGCGAAGTGTTCGATTTCCATTTTCCGCCCAGGAACACGTTCGAATAGAGCGTCTTTGCCGTGACGCGCTGGTAATATTTATAGGACTCGGTAGGCCGGTTGACGTTGTAGGCATAGTCGGCCCCGATGTTCAGATTGCCCGCCTTTTCCCCGAGGGAAAGCCCCTTGTTGCCCGAGAACTGGTAGACGTTCGGATTGGTCTTGAACCGTACCGCCAGCGGCTCCTTGCCCGCCTTCGAATTGACGATCACCGCCCCCGAGGTCAGGTCGCCGTACTCGACCGAGGGAATCCCCCGGATGATCTCGACCGATTCGATGTTGTCCGTCGAGATCTGGCGCAGGTCGACCCCGCTGCCCGGCACCGATCCGCCCCCCACGGAGCTCGGCCGCCCGGTGTAGACGTTGCCGATGGTCATGTCGATCGACTGCATGTTGGCGTTGTTCGACACGGGCGACCCATCCATGATGATCGCCGTCCCGAGGCTGTTCATGTCCAGCGCGTTGGATTCCGCAGCCCCCGGCACGCTGTAAGCCGAAAGTTGCCCCACGCTGCGCAGGGTGAACGTCTGTGCCGACGACAGGTCGGGATTCGACGAAAGCCCCCCGGGCAACAGTTGCATCAGGTCGGCCAGCGAAGAGGTCTGCATGTGGTCCATCGCCGTGCGCGAGATCATCGAGGCGGTCGACTGCCCGGTCTTGCCCGCCTGAGCGGTGACCACCACGTCTTCCAGCTTGAAGTTATCCTCATGCAGGTAGATTTTCAGCGCCGGCATACCGGCCGACACCGTGATCACCGTATCGGCGGTGATATACCCCAGCGACGAGGCCATAATGCGCACTTTGCCCACCGGGACGTTGCTCAGCCTGAAATTACCGTTGTGGTCGCTCATCGCGCCGATGGCCAGGTCGGGAATGGTCACGGAAGCCATCGCCAGCGGTTTGCTCTCTTTCGGGGAGGCGTAGTAGACCACCCCCTGCACGGTTACGCTGCGCGCGGCGGCGGCCCGCTGCTGGGTACGTTCCTGCTGCGCGGCTTGTACAGGCAGGCCGCAGGTGAGCGATAAGGAGAGAATCAGACACAGGGATAGTAGTTTGTTTTCCATAAGGTGCGGGTTGATTCTTTTCAAAGGTAGTTTTTTTTTTTCGGCCCACCTAAAAAAATGCTTCTAAATCACCGTATCGCGCTCTGTGTAAGCTCCCGGAAGGGCTTGCGCCTTTGCCGGGCCGCATTCGTTCTTGCGGCCTAAACGGCTCATTATCGGCGGCCTATGGAGAAATAGAGGCCGTCGGGTTGTTTTTCTTGTGTAATTCAATTATGTTTGAGCAAGGTATGGGCTTTCGCTTCCGCTCCTAAGGCCGTCCCGCAGCGGGGCGGGCAGATAAAAAACACTATTTGAAATCGATCCGATGAACGAACTATTGGCGGAAGCCATTGAAATTGCAACCAAAGCCCATGCCGGGCAGAGGGATAAGAGCGGGATGCCCTACATCGGGCACGTAATGAGGGTCATGGAGGCCGGTCAAACCGCTGACGAGAAAATAGCCGGCGTGCTGCATGACCTTATCGAAGATACCGACTGGACTTTCGAACGACTGGGGCGGGAGGGATTTCCCGAACCCATCGTCTCTGCTCTGAGATGCCTGACCAAAACCTCGGAAGACGAGCCTTATGAGCAGTTTATAGAGCGGGTAAAGGCCAATCCGTTGGCCGTGAAGGTTAAGATCAACGACCTGACGGACAATATGGACATCCGCAGGCTTGACGAGATAACGGACAAGACCAAAAACAGGCTCAACAAGTATCTGAAAGCCTACAAGCAGTTGACCGAAATTTAACCGACTTTTACCTGACCTCCTGAAACCGGATCGCCCCGTTTTTTCCACTGCAGGGGCGAACGGCCGGTGATCTGCTTGAACCAGCGGGAGAAGTTATAGGGTTGGGTGATCCCGACCATCCGGCCGATCTGGGTGATCGTCCTGTCGGGATGTTTTTTGAACAGGGCCTTGGCTTCTTCGATGCGCAGGGTGTTGAGCCACTGCTGGAACGAACAGCCTAACTGCCTGTTGAGGTAGGCGGACAAATAGGTGTGGTTGGTGCCGATTTCCTGCGCCACGGTTTTTATCGTCAGCGAATCCCTGCAAAACCGCTTCTCGTCGCACCACAGGGCGACCAGGGCGGCGAGTTTATCGGTAGAACCGTTCGCCGCGGGGAGACGTCCGGCCTGCGCCCCGTTATCTTCTTTATGCGCTTCGCCCACACGGATGAATACATGGACATAGTCCAGCAGGCGTATGGCGAACCAGATATAAAACAGGGTGGTGGCCACGCGCAGCGGCAGGCTCAACTCGTCGATGTAAAAACCCGCCAGGTTCACCAACGCAAGCCCGAGGGTCATCACCAGCGCCCCGTTCATCCATGAGTAGCGCAGCGTGCCGTCGTAATAGTTTTCCATCGCCCGTGCGTTGGCGCGGTATTCCCTGAAGCAGACGCCGATCGTCCAGTATATCTGCGCGGCATAGGCCACTCCAATGGCGACCGAGGCAAATGGATAGGCCCCCGGGAAAAATGTCATCGCCCCGCCCGCCAGGATGATCAGGGGTAGCCCGATCGACGCGTAACGCCGGAAGCGGCGCAGGTTCCTGCGCGAAGGCTCCTGCAATAGCAGGTAGGCATAGGTATTCAGCCAGGCCTGGACCAGGCTCACGATCCCGATGTTGTAAATGGTCACGTAATTCCGCTCGCCGTCCGCCGGGCAGGAAAAAAATTCGGTCAGCCCCATGATCCCCAGCAGCAGGTAGGCGCAGGCGAATACCCGGCAGCTTTTCCGGTACACCTCCAGGGGCGCCTCGTGCGGAATATGGATCACCAGCAACAGAATCCCCAGGGCGAGAAACACCACCACGTAGACGATGGTCGCGTATGTGAATATGGCATCCATGGTAGATACAAAAGTAGGGGCCGGGCGGGGATGCTCCAATAAAAATAAAGAAAAAATTGCGTGTACGTCAATTTGACCGAGGTGCAAATTATTGTCCGGAACTTTACCATAGCCACGGCAAGCCAGGCGATAGGCCCTGTGCGCCATGCCATTTGCAAATTCACCAAAAACCCGACTTTATGAAGTTGAAAATCCTTCTCCCGATCTTGCTTGCGACCGTTTTTGCTATTCCCGCCGCCGGACAGGTTGCGGGGCAGCGCGTCGTGACCTTACGCACCAACCTTTTGTATGATGCCTTCCTTACCCCGACCCTGGGGGTGGAATGGCATTTCAACCCCTGCACCAGCCTGAAGGTCGACGGCAGTTTCAGTTTTTGGGGCGACGAAACGGGCGACGTGCAGAAAATCTGGCTCGTCAGCCCCGAAGTGCGCCGCTACCTGGACAGCGGAAAGAACTTCTACTTAGGGCTGGGCGGCAACTACGGCAAGTACAACGTCTACGGCGGGATGATCGGCGGGATGTTCCCCGACAAGACGGGCTATGATGGCTACGCCGGGCCGGTGGGATACCAGGGCAGCCTGTGGAACGCGGGACTGACCGTGGGCTACTGCCTGCCGCTGAGCCACCGCCTGTCCCTCGACCTGAACCTCGGGCTGGGCTATACCCGCTTCGAATACGACCGTTTTAACATGATCGGCGGGGTGCGGGTGTATAACGGGAAAGACCTCACGGAGAACTTCTGGGGACCTACGCAGGCCGGAGTGTCGCTCTCCTGGCAGATCGTGAAATAATCAAATACTTCTGAACGATATGAAGAAAATAACATCCATACTGATACTGGCGGCCCTCGCCTCGTGCGACGTGAACGACCCGATCTACTATACCTCGCACCCTGAGCAGGGGAAGATCACTTTCTCGATGGACTTCTCGCAGCGCACGGACGGAGTAACGGTCCCGGCCGAAGTGACGGCGAAAGTGGGGCAGCACAGCGCGACCCTCGCCACGGGGCAGGCGGTAACTTTCCCTAATCTGGTCGATCCGGGGACGTACCACATCAATATCTATAATGCGGCCGACAAGATCTCGGTCAGCGGCACGACGGCGAGCGTGACTGTGACGGCTGGCGTGGCCGATCCGCTTCCGGGCTGGTTCTTTACTTACGCCGCCGACCAGGTAATAGAAAAGGATAAGGATTACGACCTGACCGCCCTGATGCGGCAGCAGGTGCGCGAGCTGACGCTGGTGATCGAGCCCACGGGCGGCACGGTCGAAAAGATCGCCACGGTCGACGCCACGCTGACGGGCGTAGCCTCGCAACTGAATATCGACGACAGTACGCCGTCCACTCCGGTGAGCGTGAAACCCGCGTTCACGAAGCAATCCGACGGCAACTACAAAGCCACCGTTCGCCTGTTGGGCATGGCAGGCGACGAGCAACGCCTGACGGTCGTGATGAGCTTCACGGGCGGGAATCCGCAACCCGTGACCGAGAGCCACGACCTGTCAGCGTTGCTGGCTAATTTCAACGGCGATAAGAAAATCCCGCTCACGCTCGGCGCGCAAGCGGTGGAGACCCCCACCGGCGCGGGCTTTACGGCCACGATCACCCCCTGGACGGTAGTAACGGGCACCGGCACGGCCGAATAAACAAACTCTAAAAAAGAAGAGATATGAAACGAAGAGTGATCCTATTATTCCTGGCAGCCGGGGCGGCCTTCCCGCTCGCCTCGTGCGACAAGCAGGAGATGGCCGGTAACCCGGCCGCGGGGGGCGGCGAGATCCGTTTCGAGATCGCCATAGACTCCCCGTCCGGCGACGCCCGCGCCGTCACCGCGCCTGATTTCAGCACCGCATTCGAGACCGGCGACGAAATAGGCCTGTTCGCCGTGCGGCACGCCGCGGGACAAACCGCCCCATTGGCCGCCACCGGCAACTACCACCACAACGTAAGGCTGACCTACGACGGCAGCGCATGGAAGAGCGACGCCGGGGTGGACCTCTACTGGCCCGGCGGCAGCGACCGACTCGATTTTTACGCCTACTATCCTTACGACGCGGCGGTAGCGGATCCCACGAATATCGCCTTCAGCGTGTCGGCCGACCAGAGTGCGCCGGCGGATTACAGCAACAGCGACCTGATGCTCGCCCGGGCGGCCGATAAGCCCCGAACGACGGATGCCGTGCCCCTGACCTTCTCCCACGCCCTGGCGATGGTGCAGGTGGAATTCAAAAAGGATCGCGCCAATAACATAGGCCCGTCTGGCGTGCTTATCGTGCAGTTGCCGCAGGTGGCCGTTGAGGCCACGCTCAACCTGGGCGCCGCAGCGGGCGGCGAAGTGAGGGTCGCTGCGGGAGGTGCGAAGCAGGGCATTACGATGGCCGCTACATTTTCGGACGAGGGTACCGCTTATTTCTACCGCGCCCTGCTTCCCGTACAGACGATCGCTTCGGGCAACCATATCGTGATCCGGCAGTTTAACGAGTCTTACAGCTATAAGATACCGGCGAACGCCGCGGTAGTGGCCGGCGCGGTAAAGAAATACGAGGTCGGCGGCATCCCGTTCATTCCGCGCGTGGACATTCCCGCCGGGACGTTCCTGATGGGCAGCCCCGCGGGCGAGCCGGGCCGGGATGTTAACGAACGACAGTATCAGGTAACGCTGACCAGGGGATTCTCTATGGGCAAATACGAGGTCACCAATGGTCAATATACCGAATTCCTGAATGCTACGGGAGTAGGCGCTGACGCGAAGGGAACGGTCGTCGTCGACGGCGCATCGTCTACTCAAACGTTTCTCGGTAATACAAACTGGGGCGTCAGTCATGACGGAAGTAAATGGGTGACAGGCAGTTCGAACATACCGGTTGCGTACATTACCTGGTTTGGGGCGAAGGCTTATGCCGATTGGGCCGGTGGCTCCTTGCCGACGGAAGCCCAATGGGAATATGCCTGTCGCGCGGGAACGACCACAGCCTACTCGTTCGGGACAGGCGACTTGGGCGATTATGCCTGGTATAGGGATAATTCAGGAGGTCAAACCCGTCCCGTCGGTCAAAAGAAGCCCAATCCGTGGGGCTTGTACGACACGTACGGCAATGTCCTGGAATGGTGTAATGATTGGTTTGGAGTTTATCCGTCAACAGCAGTTACCGACCCCACCGGCCCTGATTCGGGCAGCGCCCGTGTGGCTCGCGGCGGCGGTTGGTACAGCGGCAAAGATGACTGCCGTTCGGCCAGCCGGGCCGTTCGCTCCGTCACCAACGATATCGGTTTCCGCGTGGTATTCGCCCAATAGTGCAAACAGATAAAAACGAGAGATATGAGAACGAATATATATGAAGCGATAACCGGCGGGCGCATTTTGAGTGCGCTGTGCCTGCCCCTGCTGGCGGCGGTCGTGTTGGTCGGCTGCTCGCGGGACGAGGGCTTGACGGTCGGCGGCGACCGTCTGCCCGTGGTTTTCAACGCCTCGCTGGCGGATCAAACGGCCGGATCCATAACGAAAGCCGCCGGAGCGGCCTGGACGGCGGGCGACCAAATAGGCATCTTCATGCTCACGGCGGGCGGCAACCTGCCCGACAATATTGTGGACGCGGGCACCCCGGCCGCGGCCGACAACCGCCTCTACACCGCTGACGCGGCGGGCCTGCTCTCGCCCTCGGCGGGCAACGAGATCTACTACCCGATGACGGGCAGCGTCGATTTCGTGGCCTACTACCCGTGGCGCACCCCCCCGGCCGGATATCCCCAAATTTATAAGGTGAACGTAAACAATCAGTCCGACCCGGCGAAGATCGACCTGCTCTATGCGAAAAAGACGGGCATGGCCAAAAGCCAGACGGCCGTGCCGCTCGTTTTCGACCATAAACTGAGCAAACTGACGCTGACCGTGGTGAAAGGCACGGGCATGGCCTTCGTGGATTTCGGCAATATGCGGGTAAGCATGAATGGAGTGCCCGTGACGGGGGATTTCCACCTGAATGGCACCCAACCGGTAATACCCGCGGGTACGGGAGATTTTATACTCCGCAAGGTGACGGACGGAGAGGTCTATGACGCCATCCTCATCCCGCAACCCATGGGCGGCACGGGCCGCACGGCCAATTTTTTCGTAGCCGGCGAAACCTACGTCTGGAACATCCCCGACACCACCCCCTTCGAGGCCGGCAAGCATTACACCTACACCATCACGGTGAACAAAACGGGCCTGACGGTCTCCACCGGCGGTATCACGACCTGGGACAGCTCAGGCGCGACCACCCCCGGCGACGCGGAGCAGATCCTGCGCGGCATGCCCGCGGTCTATATCCCCGCCGGCACGTTCCGGATGGGCGCCCCGGCGTCGGAAAGGGAGGGCAACGGTAGTGCCGATAATGAAAGGCTCCACTGGGTGCGCATCTCGAAGGGATTCTTTATGGGCAAATACGAGGTGACGAACACCCAGTACGCCGAATTCCTGAACGCGATGGTGGATGAAGGCAAGCTCGGATATATGAGCTTCGGTACATCCCTAAGGGATGCTGCGTATTTGCTTTCAGCGGAGGACGAACCGCTCGTACGCGATTGCGGGCCCCGCTGGATATCGTCTAATAAATGGGGCGTGATCAGAAATTCTGAAACAGGGAAATGGGCTCCCGCCGCGGGTTATGAAAACCATCCTGTGACCTATGTAACATGGTTCGGAGCCAACGCCTTCGCCGAATGGGCGGGCGGGCGCCTGCCGACAGAAGCCGAATGGGAATACGCCGCCCGGGCGGGAACGACGACCGCTTATTTTTACGGCGACGCCGAGGATCCGGCCTACATGAATTATTATTACCCCGAGACGACAAGGTATTATACCTACCCCGTAGGCTCATTGAAACCCAATCCATGGGGACTGTACGATATCCTCGGTAATGTTTGGGAATACTGCCTCGATAAAGTTGAGGGCACTGGGGTTGTACCACCTGATTATCAGGCAGGCGGGGACTCGGAGAGCGATCCCGTGGTGGATCCATTGGGCGAAACGGGTACAAGACGGCTGATGCGCGGCGGGGCCTATAATGCCTGGAATTATTATAACCGCTGCGCCTTCCGTACGGGCGTGTCCAATAATCCGTATACCTATACGAACAGCGGCGTGGGATTCCGGGTGATATTTGTTCCGTAACCAGCCGGATTTCTGAAAAGAGGGTGTCTCAAAATGAAGTGAACCCCAAAAGTTTTTGTCCAACTTTTGGGGTTCACTTCATTTTGAGACAACCACTTTTTTCATCAGGGACTAAATTCCTGCTGACTTTGTTATTCTTCCGCCGAGAACGAGTAGGGGAGATCCTGCGGCTGCGTACCCCGTTCGAGGTTGGGCTCCGCGCTCATGTCGATGACGATCTTCGCCCCCTGCGTCAGCTCCGCATGGCTGAAATAATTCTTCGTGTAAGGCTTCCCGTTCATCTTCAATCCTGCGATATAACGCTTCTGCGGGCTGTTCCCCTGTGCGGTGATCGTTATTTGGCGTCCGTTTTCGAGCGTGACCGTCGCTTTAGGAAAGAGCGGCGAGCCGACCGCATACTGATCCGAGGCGGGACAGACCGGATAGAACCCGAGCGCCGAGAAGACGTACCACGCCGAGGTCTGCCCGTTGTCCTCATCCCCGCAATATCCGTCCGGGTAAGGCGTGTAGAGCCTGTCCATCACCTCGCGCGCCCAATACTGCGCTTTCCAGGGCTGCGAGGCCCAGTCGTAGAGGTAGATCATGTGCTGGATGGGCTGGTTGCCGTGGGCGTAGTTGCCCATGTTCATGATGACCATCTCGGTGATCTCGTGAATCTCGAACCCGTAGTAGCTGTCGTCGGAGACGGGCGGCACGACGAATACCGAGTCGAGCATCTGCGCGAACGCCTCTTGTCCGCCCATCAATTCCATCAACCCCTGCGGGTCATGGAACACGCTCCACGTGTAGTGCCACGAGTTGCCTTCGGTGAAGGCGTCGCCCCATTTGTAGGGGCTGAACGGTGCCTGGAAACTGCCGTCCCGGTTGCGACCGCGCATCAGGCGGGTTTCGGGGTCGAACACATTGCGGTAGTTCATCGCCCGGGCGCTCCATTTGTCCAATTCCTCCTGCGGACGGCCTAACTTTTTGGCCAGTTGCAGGATGCACCAGTCGTCGTAAGCATATTCCAGCGTACGGGCCGTATTCTCCGGAATGTTCACATCGTAAGGCACATAGCCGATCGTATTGTAGTATTCATGCCCCAGCCGCCCGGTCGAACTCACGCCCGGATAGGTATGCTCCGAACCGTAAACCAGGGCGTCGTAAAGCGCCTGCAAGTCCTGCCCCGCGATCCCTTTGCAAGCGGCGTCGGCCACCACGGACGCGGAATTATTCCCGATCATGCACCCCCGGTGCCCGGGCGAGGCCCATTCGGGCAAAAAGCCGCTCTCAAGGGCCGTATTCACCAACCCCTGCTGGATCTCGGCGTTCACCGACGGATAGACGAGGTTGAGCAGCGGGAAAAGCGCGCGGAACGTATCCCAGAACCCGGTGTCGGTGTACATATACCCGGGCAACACCTGCCCGTTATAAGGGCTGTAATGCATCACCCGGCCATCCTCGGTGACCTCATGCAGCTTGCGCGGAAAGAGCAGGCTGCGGTAGAGGCACGAGTAGAACGTCCGGTATTGCCCGTCGGTGCCGCCCTCGACCTTTATCTTGCCGAGCACGTCATCCCAACGCTGCTGCGCCAGCTCTTTTATCTGGTCGAATCCTTTGCCGTTCAACTCTTTGAGGTTCGTGTAGGCCTGTTCGAGGCTGATCAGCGACGAAGCCACGCGGGCCGTGACCTGCTGGCCGCGCCGGGTGTCGAAGCCGACGATGGCCCCGGCATGGTCGCCCTGGTAGGCGTTCACCCCGTCGACGACCTCCCCGCCATCCTTCCACACCTGCACCGAGGTGAAAGGCGTGTCGAACTGCACGACGAACCAGTTGCGGAAATTTTCCGGCACCCCGCCGCTGTTGCGCGTCGTGTAGCCGACCACCAGATGCTTCTCGGGCATCACCTTGATGAAAGACCCTTTATCGAACGCGTCGATGACCACACCGCTCTGGTCGCTCTCGGGGAAGGTGAAGCGCATGATGGCGGCGCGCTCGGTGGGCGCGAGTTCCGCCGTGATGTCGTGGTCGCCCAGGTAGACGCTGTAATAATACGGTTTCGCCGTTTCGGACTTGTGCGAGAACGAGCTTTGGCGGTCGTCCTCGTTGATCTTATCGAGCCCCTTGACCGGCATGATCGCGAACTGCCCGTAGTCGTTGATCCACGGGCTGGGCTGGTGGGTCTGCTTGAGGCCGCGGATCTTGGTGTGGGCGTAGTTGTAGGTCCACCCGTCGCCCATCTTGCCGGTCTGCGGGGTCCAGAAATTCATCCCCCACGGCAGGGCGGTCGCCGGGTAGGTGTTGCCCGTGGAGAGGGCGAATGTCGAGAGCGTGCCAACCAGCGTGCTGACATAGTCCGAAGGCCGCACCTCGTCCTGTGCGGGTTGATTCTGTCCGCAGCCGCCCGCGCCGAGGATCATGGCCGCAAGGGCCGTGTATACCGGAAATTTTTTCATGCTTAATACCATTTCGTTTCGTTGTTACCCATTTTGAAGTGCAGTTTCCCGCCTGCGGCAATATCCTTGAAGTCTATGTAAGGCTTTTCGTAGGGCTTGCCGTTGAGGCTGATGGACTGGATGTATTTATTTTCCGCGGAGTTGTTCTCGGCTGTGATGGTGAAAGTCTTTCCCCCGCCCACCTGGACGACGGCCCGGTCCATGAGCGGCGAGCCGAAGAAATAACGCCCCCCGGCGGGCTCGACCTGGTAGAACCCGAGCGACGAGAGGACGTACCACGCCGACATCTGGCCCACATCCTCGTTACCCGAAAGGCCGTCCGGCCGGTCATGATAAAGTTCCGAGAATACCCGGCGCACGAGCCCGGCCGTTTTCCACGGCTGCCCGACCATCGTGTAGAGGTAGAGCGTGTGGTGCCCCGGTTCGTTGCCGTGGGCGTACTGTCCGATCATGCCGCTGATGTCGGGCGAGGCACCTTCGCGCAGGGCGCTGTCGGCGGTGAAGAGCGAGTCGAGTTTGGCTATGAATGCCTCCCGGCCGCCGAACTGCCCGACCAATCCTTCCACGTCGTGCGGCACGAGCCACGTGTACTGCCAGGCGTTGCCTTCCGTGTAATCGTCCTCGCGGTGCGAAGAGGCCACCGGATCGAACGGCTCATGCCATTTGCCGTCGGAAGATTTACCGCGCAGGAAATGGGTCTGCGGATCGAAATAATGCTTGTAGGCCTGGCTGCGCGTAAAGAAATATTCGAAATCCTCCGCCGTGCCCCGCTCCTTGGCCACCTGTGCCAAAGCCCAGTCCGCCAGGGCGTATTCGAGGCAGTTGGCCACCGATTCGTTGTACTTGTCGTAAGGAATGTAGCCGTACTGCTTGAAAAATTCCAACCCGCGCTCATCGAGCATGGCCGATGTTTTCATCGCCTCGTACGCCAGTTCACGGTCGAATCCCGTAAACCCTTTCAGGATGGCGTCCGCGACCACCGGAATGGCCGGGTTGCCGACCATGCAGTCGGTCTCGCACCCCACGAGGTGCCACACGGGCAGCTTGCCCTGCTGCTGGTAAATATGCAGCATCGTGTTGACGATGTCGGGCACCTTCTCGGGATGGATGATCGTCATCAGCGGATGGGCCGCCCGGTAGGTATCCCACAGCGAAAAGGTCGTGTAGTTGGTAAACCCGCCGCTTGGGTAATATTCGCCGTCCGCGCCGCGGTAATCGCCGTTCACATCCGAGAATACCGACGGGGCGATCATCGTGTGGTAAAGCCCCGTATAGAAGATGCGTTTGACACGCTCGTCCGGGGTGGTGACGCTGATCTTGGAAAGTTCGGCGTTCCAGGCCTTTTTCGCCTCCAGCACGGTCGCATCGAAATCCCATCCCGGAAGTTCCGCCTGCATGTTGAGCCGCGCGTTCTCCATGCTGACCGGCGAGAGGGCCACCTTCACATAGATCGGCTCGTTGCCCGCCAGGCCGTAAAGCGCTTCGCCGTAAACCTGCGTCGAAGTGAACTCCTGCGCGTCTTTTACCGGCGAATTCTTGTCGTACAGCACGAAGGAGTCGAACGGTCTTGAAAACTCCGCCACGAAGAATACCCGCTGATCCTTGGCCCAGCCCGTCGAGAAGCGGTACCCCTCGATGGTGTGCCGATCGACCACCCGGATATAATTCTCCACGGAAGCGTCCCAGCAAGTGCCGTTCTCCAGGTCGACGACGACTCGCGCGTCGGTGGCGTCGGCCGGGAAGGTATATTTATGCAGCCCCACGCGCGCGGTGGCCGTCAACTCGACATCCACCCCGTAACGATCCAGGCGGGTGGCATAATACCCCGGCGCGCAACGTTCGTTGGCGCGGCTGAAATAAGACCACATGCCCGTCTGGTAGCTCTCCTCCGTCCCCCGGTCATGGTTGACCGCCCCGGTGACAGGCATCAGCACGATATCGCTCAGATCGCCGATCCCCGTCCCGCTCAGGTGGGTGTGCGAAAACCCGATCACGGTCGTATCCGAGATATGGTACCCCGAGGTCCAGTCCCAGACCTGCGGGATGCTGGTGGGTCCCAACTGCACGAACCCGAACGGCACGTTGGCTCCCATGAACACGTGCCCGTGGCCGCCGGTGCCGATGTACTGGTCGACGTATTGCGTAAAGTCGGTTTCCTCCGTTTTGTCGTTGCAACCGCACGCCATCAACGCCGCGCAGGCCAGCCCGAGATAGTGTATCCGTTTCATTTTGTCATGATTTGGTTGAGACTCCGTGATTTATCGCGTTTGGGTTAGTTCTCATAAGTATTTTCCGTCATGTCGAGCGTTAGCCGGGACATCTAAGACAGACAGTTTGAGATGTCTCGACTAACGCCCGACATGACGGGAAAGTCCATCATTATTTCCCGGAAGTATTGATCGTCAGTTTTTGTCCCTCCACCAGTTCCTTATGGGAAACCTGGTACTTTTTGACCGGTTTGCCGCCCAGATAGATGGAGCTGACGCGTCCGCCTTCCGGCGATTTGCGGGGCGAGGAGATGAGCAGTTGCCCGGTGGGGTAGTACTGCCGGTCGAGCGTGATCGTGATCCGTTCGAACGTGGGCTTGGTAAGCGTGTAATCGGGCCTGCCCGGACAGTCGGGATAGAATCCCATCATCGAGAAGACCGCCCAGGCGGACATGGTCCCGGCGTCGTCGTTGCCCGGGATGCCGTCAGGCTTGGTGGTAAAATATTTATCCAGCAGACGGGCCACATGATGCTGTGTGCGCCACTCCTCGCCCGGGAAATAGCTGAACAGGTAGGGATAGGCGATGTCGGGCTCATTGGCCGGATCGTAATACCCCTTATCGAAGACCATTTCCAATTGGTCGATAAATTTCTTCTTGCCGCCCATCAGTTTGGCCAACCCGAGCGGATCATGGGGCACATAGAACGAATAATTCCACGCGCACCCCTCATGGAAGCCGGGATTGGGCTCGAAATCCATCCCCTGCACCGGATCGAAAGGCGAGTAGAACTTCCCGTCGGCCGTTTTGGGCCGGAAAGACCCGTACTCGGGACTGTAATAGTTGCGCCACCCCTCGGAACGTTTGCGGAACAACGCCGCATCTTCCGTATGGCCCAACTCTCCGGCCAGCAACGAGAGCGCGTAATCCGCGATATAATATTCCAGCGCATGCGACACCGAGTTGTCCTCGCGGCCGCGCAGGGGCACATAACCGAGTTTTATATAATCGTTGATATCCGGACGCATCCGGTTGAAATCGCCTGTGAGAGTCGAAAAATAAGAGTCCGGCATCTCGCCGCCATCCCGTACCTCGTCGGGGAAATCGAGCCCCGGCATCGTCGCCGACTTGCGGAACCCTTCGTAAGCCTTTTCGATGTCATACCCCCGCAGCCCTTTGAGCCACGTGTCCGTGATGACCGGAATGGAAGGATCGCCCTCCATCGTCCAGGTCTCGCGCCCGAAAAGCTCCCATTTGGGCATCCAGCCCCACTCCTCGTACATGCCGATCATCGAGCGCACCATATCGACCTGTTTCTCGGGATAGACGAGCGTCATCAACTGGTGCAGGTTGCGGTAAGTGTCCCACAAGGAAAACACGGTGTAACGCGTCCCGGTCGTGGTCCCGATCTTCCCGCTCTCCATCATCGGGTACTCGCCGTTTACATCGTTGAGCACGCTCGGATGGATCAGCGTATGGTAGAGAGCCGTGTAGAACACCTCTTTCTGCGTGTCCGTACCGCCTTCGACCTTGATGCGACCCAGGTGGTCGTTCCAGTCGCCCCGGGCGGCCGCATGGAGCGCGTCGAAGCCCTTGCCCGCCGCTTCCGCTTTCAGGTTCTGCCGGGCATTCTCGATGCTCACGAACGAAACGCCCATGCGCACCTCGATCGGCTCACCCTTTTGAGTGTCGAACGTGAACCACGCCCCCACATCGTCGCCTGCAAGCTCTTTCTCATAGCGGGTATAGAGTTTATATTTGTTCTGATCGGCATCCCACGCCCAGGAAACCCCCTGCGCCGGCCGTTGCTTTTTCCAGTATCCGGATGTCGCGGGAGCCTTGCTGACCTGCATCACGAAATAGACCGGGAAAACCGCCTGCGGATTATAGCAGAACGTCCCCAAGAGCTTGAAACCCTCGACCTCCGTATCGCTCACCCTGCGCAGCATCGCCCCGGACTCATTGGTCAGCCCCATGCCGAGGTTGAGCATAATATTCCCCTGCCCTTCGGGAAACGTGAAGCGCGTTACCCCGCAGCGCGTGGTAGCCGTCGCCTCGGCCCTGATCCCGTAACGCTCCAGGTCGACCGCGTAATACCCCGGCGAAGCTTGCTGCCCCGTCATCTTACTGCCGTAGTTGCGGTAATCGGTGTCGAGCTCCCCGGTCGTCGCCATCACCAGCAGCGACCCTAAGTCCGGACAACCCACCCCGCTCAGGTTGACATGCGAAAACCCCGTCATCCAAACATTATGGTACTCATAGGGCGCACTCCACCAGAGCGAATCCTTGTCGAAGCGGTTGAGGGCCGAGCCCGTGATGTTGTACGGCACTACCGAGGCCATGCCGTTGGGCACGACCGCCCCGGGATTGGTCACGCCCTTGTTGGTCGTCCCGATAAAGGCGTTGACCCAATCGGCGGGTTCTTTGGCGGCGACAAAGACGGCCGCGAGCAAGCTCACGGTCAACAGCAGGAAGCGTTTCATGGAATTATGAATTATGGATTATGAATTATGAATTATCGACATGAAAATAGCTGTCCGGCAGGCCATTCATAATCCATAATTCATAATTCATAATTAAATTATGTTTGTTTTTTTGGTGAAGTCGATGATCTCGTCGATGTATCCGAACGCGAGGCTGGTGACGGTATCCGCGCAGCCATAGTAAACGGCGATCCGCTTCGTCTGCGGATCATGCAGCGCCGCGCAGGGGAAGGTCACGGTAGGCACGTCGCCCGCCAGTTCATACTGTTCGCGCGGAGCGATCAGGTAGGGCCCGCTGCGCGCGATCATTTTCCAGGGCTTGTCCAGGTCCAAAAGCGCCGACCCGAAGCTGTACACATAAGTGCTGCACGAACGCAATACCCCGTGATAGAACAGCAGCCATCCCTCGCTGGTCTCGATGGGAATGGGCCCTGCGCCGACCTTCATGCACTGCCACGCGCTCACCTCGAACGGGGCGGGCGACATGACATGGCGGTGGCGGCCCCAGAACTCCATATCGGGCGACTCGCTGTAAAAAATATCGCCGAACGGCGTATGCCCGTTGTCGGAAGGCCGCGAAAGCATCGCGAAATTACCATTTATTTTCTTCGGGAACATCACCCCGTTGCGGTTGAACGGCAGGAAAGCATTCTCAACCTGATGGAACGTCTTGAAATCCAACGTCCATGCGCAACCGATGGTAGGCTGGCCTTTATAGCCGTTGCACCAGGTGACCCAATACCGGTCCTCGATCCACGCCACACGCGGGTCGTAACCGTAGACCCACTCGGCCACCTCGGGATCCGCCCCCGTGAGCTTCATATCTTCTTCCTCGATCTGCCAGTCGATCCCATTGCGGCTGAATCCCACATGGATGCGCATACGCCGGTTGGTGTCGTCGCAACGGAACACCCCTGCGTAACCGTCCTTGAAGCGAACGACGGCGCTATTGAAAATGCTGTTCGAAGTGGGCAGCAGATCGCGCGCAATGACCGGGTTGGCCGAGTAGCGCCACATCACGTCTTTACAGCCTGCCGGGCGCTCCTGCCACGGCATATCGGGCAGCGGTTGCCCTTCGATCCAGAGTTTGTTGTCCATGATTTATTGGGTTTTGTTATTTGTTTGTCGTTTTTTCTCGTCATGTCGAGCGTTAGCCGAGACATCTCAAACCGATTGTCTGAGATGTCTCGGCTAACGCTCGACATGACGAAAAAGGTCCATGAAGGGTTATTTAATTTCGTCGGTTAATATCTGCGCCTGCGGTTCTTCTCTGTCCGGATGGCTGAACGGCACGATGCGGCTCACGAGTAGCGCCGGGATCATCGCCACGGCCACCACGATAAAGAAATTGCGGTAGCCTATCGCATCGCTGATATAACCGCTGACCATCCCGGCCAACATGAACCCCAGGTTCATCAGTCCCGAGGCGAAGGCGTAATGCGCCATTTTATGGCTACCCGGCGCCACCTGCTGCATCATGAAAAGCAGCAGCCCCACCGTCCCGAACCCGTACCCGAAATATTCACACACCACGGCCGAGCCGACCAGCCAGATGCTCGAAGGCTGGAATATGGCCAACGGCAGGTAGATCAGAAACGGCAGGTTGATGGCGCAGCACAATATGAATATCGCCCGTTTCAACCCCTTGCGCGAGATGAAATAGCCCCCCGCGATCGACCCGAGGATGAAGGCAATGGTACCCAGGGTGCCGTATATCAACCCCACCTGTTCCACGCTGAAGCCGAGTCCGCCTTTATCCAAAGGCGCTTTGAGGAACAGCGGAAGGATCTTGATCGCAAGCCCCTCGGCCAGACGGTATAAGAATATAAAGACGATGTAATAAAAGATATGCTTCTTCTCAAAGAAGGAGGCGAACACCTCCACGAACGACTGCCAGCCCTCTCTGGCGTTGCGGATGGTGGCGGTAGCCGCGCCCCCTGACGGGAGGACCGCGCTGTGCCACAGGCTCATCAGGATCATGATTCCCCCGCCGATCGCCATGATGATCATCCAGGCGTGCAGCGTACCCACGCTCTCTTTGAGCGACCCCGCGATATAGACCAATCCTCCGCCGGCGACCACTTTGGCGATATTGAAGAACGCCCCCTGCCAGCCTATGTACTTGGCTTGCGTGGAGGGCGAAAGCTCGTTCATGTATACCCCGTCCGTGGCTATGTCATGCGTGGCGCCGCTGATGGCGACCAACCCCAACAGCGCCACGGCATAGGTGAAAAACCCGGGCAGGGGCAGCGATAGCGCGACCAGTACGAACGAGACCCCTGTGATGAACTCGGTCGCCACCACGAAGTACTTCTTGGTACGGAACATCTCCAGGAAGGGGCTCCACAGCGGTTTGAGGGTAAAGGGCAGCAGGAGCAACGATGTCCAGAAGGCCGCCTGGCTGTCGCTGATCCCCATCTCGGAGAACATGAGCACAGCCACGGTCGATACCATCACGAACGGCATTCCCATCGCAAAATAGACGCTCGGGACCCAACGAAGGGGGGAAGAATGTTTGGGGGCTTGGGTAGTTTTCAAATCAATAGTTTTAAGGCTTGCACTTACCGGGTTAGTTTATGGCCTGCGCTATATATATACACTTCAGGACGCCTTTTTCGGAATCCCGCAAGAAAAAATTAACAAGCCGCGTATATATATAACACTTCAGCGCGCCAAAACACTAAACTGTCCGGTAAATTTTGTTCGTTGGCGAATGACAAAACGGATAAGAAAGGGCCGGAAGTATAAAAGCGTGCGGGCGTGTCGCACACGCGACACGCCCGCAAAACAGCCATTTACCTTATTTCGTTTGCCAGCGGTATACCGCATGGCTGTCGGCCGGGATGCTCACCGTCAGTCCGTTCGCGGTGGCGGAGCCGTCCACCGGCTTCGGCGAGGAAATCCGGCCCGACAGGCGCACCGTGACAGGGGTCGTATTCTTGTTGACCAGCACGGTCATCAGCTCATCCCCGCTCTTTACGGTGCGCATCAGCACCCCCTTCACCGGCTGGGCGAAACGCACGGGCACGGCGGAAAGCGCATCGGCGCAGAGCGTGTTATAAAGCGTCGTCAGCGACGCGTTGTCGCGGTGCCAGGCCCCCAACTCGATGGGCGAGGGTATCCAGACCACCTCCCCCTGTCCGAAAGCGTGGCGCATGGCCACCGTCTCCCCGTCGTACGACCCGAACGGTTTGGCCCCGGCCGGGCTGAGGGTGCCCCGCCACAGGTGGGCGGGAAGTTGCAGCGACGGATCGCTGAGCGTAAGCCCGAATACCGGCGCGGTGACCTTGAATTCGGCCACCTGCCCCCCGAAGCAATCGGCCAGCGGGAAGCCGCCCATGAAGATGCAACGCGCATTCTCGTCGTAAAAACCGGTCAGTCCGGTGACGATCAGTCGTCCCCCGCCGCTTACGAACGCGCGGATGCGCTCCCAGTAGTACGACGGCAGGCTGACCATATCTGTCAGCAGCGCCACCTGTCCCTGGGGATGTTCCCAGTCGAACCGCTCCATCGAAGCGACGGCCGGGGTGACGCCCAGCGCCGCGAGGGCTTCGTAGGCCGCCACGAGGGATTTCATCGGCGCGCCCCGTTGGCGTCCTTCGTCCACTTCGCCTTTGAGCAGGCCCGCGCTCTGGCGCTGGATGCGCAACGACTCGACGTTGTAAAGCAGGGTGATGGGAGGTAGTACGGGCTCTGCGTCATGCAGGAAGGCCGCGTTCTGCCTGACCTTTCTGATCACCGCGGCGGCCGATTCCAGCCGCTCGGAGGGCCGTCCCAGGTAGTCGATCATCGCCCACTCGCCGGCCTCCATGGCCGCCGCACGCGGGTTGAGCGTCCAGAAGATCGTCCCCTGGCTGCCGGCCCCGATGCCTGTCCAGAGGTACTGCGCGATCTCTTCGCCCGTGGGGCAGTAGGGCACCTCGCCGCTTGCGGTCACGTTGCCGCCCTGCAGTTCGGTGATCCAGAACGGATTGCCGCACGCCCCCTCGCGGATAATATCGGCCATGATCGAGACCCCTAACGGGTATTGCGCCCGGGTGAACCACCCGAAGTGCCAGCTCATGTGCATCGACGCCCCGAGCGAGGTGAGGAAGCTGCGGTAGGCCGTGAAATCGTATTCGGGCAGCGTGGAGAAGATCTGGTGGGGATTGATATGCTTGAAACTGCCGGGATGGAGCCGCTCGATCCGCTCGGCGATCCAGCGCAGGTACCAGTCGGTGTACCAGACCAGGAATTTCTCATCCGTGAAATCCCCTTTCAGGTAGCCGTTCGTGTAGGCCGAGGGCTTTTGCAGGGCCTTCCATTCGGCGAATTTCTCGCGCGAAAGGTCGGTCGGGGTCACTTTTACGCCCCCCGTGCCGGGCTCGTTCTGCAACACCCAGCAGTAGAGCGCCGGATGGCTTTTGAAATGCCCCACCACGGCGTCCACATAGGCTCCGATCTGCTGCAGGTGAGCCTTCGAGTGGGGAAACTTGAAACCGCCCACGTCCGTCAACTCGTCCGTCGTCGGGAAGAGCGTGGCGAAAAGGCGTACCCCGTTGCGCTGTGCGGCATCGAAAGCGCGATCGTAAAGCGAGAAATCCCATTTCCCGCCGGGACGCTCCATATGCACGCCGAACATGCGGATGCGGGCCACCTCCATGCCGCTTCGCTTCATGGTGGCGAAAAACCCTTCGATATCCTCATCCGTCTGCCCCGGTTCGATGAATACCTGTGCCCCGATCAGGGGATATTCGGTGCGTTGGGCCGTTGCGGCGGCCGAAGCCAGCAGCACGGCGCTCAACAGGGTCATCTTCAGTAAGTGCTTTGTTTTCATTTGGATCAGGTGGTTTTGAGTTATTTGCAAAAATAAGCAATTCTCCGTTCCTGCAGCGTTCTGATTTATCAAACAGTAACACAAATTACGCAAACCGTGCTAAAAATTGAGAGCAGCCTGATAACTTTTCCCATCATTCCGCGTTACCTTTGCACTAAACGTGAAGAAGATGAAAACCGCTTTCTATATATTGCTACTCTCGGCCCTGTCGTTCGGCCCTGCCGCATGGGGCAAGGGGCTGCGCGTGGCCCTGGTGAGCGACACCCACCTGAGCGTGCCGGGCTCCGCGGAGGCCCTCAGGGCGGTGGTCGGCGACATCAACCGCGACCCCGCGATCGACCTGGTTATCCACCTGGGCGATGTGACGGATAAGGCGTTGGAAACGGAGTTCGAAGCCGCGGCCGCCATCCTGGGCGGCCTGCAAAAAGAATACTACGTGCTTCCCGGCAACCACGACTCGCGCTACACCGACCGTTGGGAAGAGCTGCAATCGAAATATTTCGGGGGCACGGATTTCTGCCTGGTGCGCCGCGGGGTCGTGCTGGCCGGATTCCCCACCGGGCCGTACTACCCCGACGGGAACGGGAAGGAATTCCTGCGCGAGCCGGATTTGCAGAAACTGGCCGCCGCGCCCACCCATAAACCCGTGCTGCTTTTCCTGCACCATCCCCTTCAGCAGGTCAAAAACCCGCAATTGCTCACCGCGCTGCCGCAGTGGGCGAATGTCCGTGCGGAATTCTGCGGCCATATCCACCTCGAAAGGCAGTCTGAATGGAAGGGAATTCCGGTGCTGGTCTGCCGCTCGACGCTGCGCGATGCGAACGGCGTGGTGGGCTACACGGTCGTCACCCTGCGCCGGGGCATGATCACCGTCTCCGCCCGCAACGCCGCCGACGGCCGCGAAACCGTCCTCTGGGAAGAAAAACTAATCAAATAACCGATATGAAAACGATCCGTATTACAGCATTCCTGCTTTTGGTCACGTTTGCGGCCGGAGCCAAAACCCCCGCGGTGAAGAACATCATCTTCATGGTGGGCGACGGGATGGGCATCTCGCAAATGACCTCCGCGATGGTCGAAGGCCGGTACGCCCCGATGAATTTCGACCGCGCGCAGTCCGTGGGCCTGGTGAAGACCTATTCGGCCAACAACCCGGTGACCGACTCGGGCGCCGCGGCGACCGCTTTCGCCTGCGGGGTGAAGACCAATAACGCGACGATCGGCCTCGACGCGAAGGGCGAATCCCACCCCTCGATCATGGAAAAAGCGCGCTCGCGCGGAATGGCGACCGGTTTCGTGGTCACCTCGACCGTGACCGATGCCACCCCGTCCGGATTCTACGCCCACGTCCCCAGTCGCCATCAATACGAGGACATCGCCCTGCAACTCGTCCGCTCGGACATCGACGTCTGGATGGGCGGGGGCGGCAAATACTTTACCGAGCGTGCCGACGGCCGCGACCTGTCCGACACCCTGCGCGCACGCGGTTACACCGTAGCCGCCACGCTGGATGAGGTGCAGGCCGCCACGGGCCGCGTGGCAGGCATCATGGATTCCGGCTACATGCCCGCATGGAAATCCGGCCGCCAGGGCTACCTGCCCGCCGCCACGGCCAAGACCCTCGACCTGTTGCTGGCCCAGTCCCGCGGCAAAGGCTTCTTCGCCATGATCGAAGGCTCGCAGATTGATTCCGGGGGCCACAACAACGACTTCGATAAGATCCTCAATGAAACGCGCGATTTCGACCAGGCGGTAGGCGTGGCGATGGATTTCGCCGACCGCCATCCGGGCACGCTGGTCATCGTCGCCGCCGACCACGAAACGGGCGGGCTGGCCCTCACGGGCGAGGACGAGGACTTCAACCACGCCGACGTGAAGCTGGCCTACCGCTTCGCCACCGGGGGCCATACCGGGGTGATGACCGCCCTGCTGGCCTATGGCCCCGGTGCCGCCGAATTCAACCGCATCATGGAGAACACGGAGGTCAACCGGCTGATGTGCAAACTGCTTAAGCTGAACTAACGTGAGTTCGATGAATTCTAATATGCTGGTGACTATGGTCTTACCATTGAGTGTGCTTCTCTTGTATAGCCGAACTCACGTTATTCGTTCCGCTGCGCTGGCGTTAACGGACGAAAAAGACCGCCCGTTTTCCTCCTCCTTGCGGGGCATAGTCCAAACAAAAGGACGTTTGGCCTCTACTCCCGCTGCGAGCGTCGGTTCCCCCCTGCCCCCCTTTGAAAAAGGGGGGTGCGCCAGGCCAACGCACACTTTGCTCGGAATGACATTTTTATGTAGTTGATTTTCAGTGATTAAATTCGTCGAACTCACGTTAAACTAATCTGGAAAAATATTTTGTCATTCTGAGCGAAGCGAAGAATCTTGGTCGGAAGTATTCTGAACACAGTCCGACCAAGATTCTTCGCTTCGCTCAGAATGACAAAATATTCCCCGTGTGCCGGGCGGCACCGCTTCGCTCTGCATGGTAAGATATTACACCCTATTTCTGCCGTTTGATCAGCCGGTCGACGGCATGCTCGAGCGACTGGCTGGGCTCGATGATGTTGTATCCTGTCCAGAACTCCTCGTCATAGAAGTCGACGATCATATCGGAGAGCGACTGATTGCCCTTGAACGTCTCGCGCAGCGGGAACCGGACCGCCTGAACCTCTTCCCCGCCGGTGACGACCGTCTCGGCGACCACCGTGAAGTTCGTGGAGAAGAGCCGTTTTTTCCAGTCGCATTTGAAGCGCATCCTGTTCATCGCGTAATACAGGTAGCTGCGCCCCTCGTGGGGCCGGTAGGAAAGCGTGAACCACAACTCTTCGGGCGTGAAACGCAATCCGGCCGGTTTTTGCCTCAGTACCATCCGGGTCACTTTGTCGCGGTCGCGCATGTCGGCGCTCAGCTCCATGCGCGAAACGGTGTGGGTCTGCATGTCGATATAAAGCCGGGCGGCGAACACGAGGTCCTCCGTGGGATCGTCTTGCGGCGTCATGCTGACCACGTAGTGCATGCGTTGGTCTATTTCCGCCGGATGTTCCATCCGGAAGCGGTACTGGTCGAGCTGGCGCGGATCGAGGACGTCGGAGCGGTTCTTGACCATGTCGGCATGGACCATCAGCACGGGCCCCCCCAGCAGCTTCACCCCGAGCGTGTCGCGGCGGTGGGCGCTGACCAGGCTACGGCCTTTGACCACTCGGGCCCGGTCGGAGTCCCCCGGATCCAGATAGCCCGTTTTGAAGATGTCGACCACGGCTTCCGAAACCACCGTGAAATGGTTCCTTTTCTGTACCGTTTCGCGGTAAAACCCGGTCGTCAGGCTGCTATGGTCGTTGTAATTCTCCCCGATCCGGGAGATGGCCCGTTCGACCAGCGCCCTGGCGTCGGCGTCTATGACCGTTACGGTGCCTAATTGTTTGGGTATTTCGGTCAGGTAGATGACCGTGTCGCGCACCGTGCGGCCTTCGAGCGGCAGGCGGCGCGAGCCATACCCCAGATGGGAAATGTGGAGAGTTTGCGCTTGCGGGGAAGCCCTGATGAGCAGCGAGAAGAATCCGTCCGCGTTTGTCGCCGTGCCGGTTCTCGTGCCCCAGAGCCCCACGTACGCCAATTCGACGGGCTTGTGCGTGCGGGAATCCCGGATCGTTCCGCTGACGGTGTAGGTGCCGTCCTGCTGCTGCCCCTGCGCCGGAAAAGCGCCGAGGAGCAATACGAATAATGCGACGCATAGAGGTTTCATGGCTTTATGATTTAGAAAAACATGGCCTTACCTCGACTCTTTGGACACGGGCGAAAATTTGCCGCCCATCGTCCCGCATATTGGTAAAGATAGTCTGTTTTTCCGGAAAAACCTGAAAAAATCCCGCGATTTTGTCCGGAAAAAGGACGGCCAGGCGTCTGCCTGGCCGTTTTGTCCTATTCCTTTCCGCGCTTCTGACCCGCGTAGTCCTTCGGCGAAGCCCCGTACCGCTCCCGGAAACATTTGGTGAAATAGGAGTGCGAGTTGAATCCCACGCGGTACATGATCTCCGAGATGCGCAGGTCGCTGTCCGCAAGCAGTTGCGCGGCCCGTTTGAGGCGGATGGTGCGGATGAACTCGTTGATGCTCTCGCCCGTGAGCGCCTTCACTTTGCGGTAGACCTGCTGGTAGGAGTATCCGGTCCGCTCGCACAACTGCTGGATGCTGAAATCGGGATCTTCCATCTGCTCCTGGATCACGGTCACCAGCGAGCTGATGAAGCGGTCGTCCTGCGACTGGATCTCTATGGCGGCCGGCTCGCTGAGCACGCGCAGGCGGAAATTTTCCTGCAACTTGCGGCGTTGCTCGATCATCTTGTCGATACGCGTACGCAGCGTTTTGATGCTGAACGGCTTATAGATATAACCATCCGCCCCCCGGCGATACCCTTCATTGCGGCTCAGCTCGTCATTGCGTGCGGTGAGCAGTACGACGGGAATATGGCTGGTCACCACGTCCTGCTTGATCCGCTCGCACAGCTCGAACCCGTCCACGCCGGGCATCATCACGTCCGAAAGCACCAGGTCGGGACACAGCTCGCGCACCAGCGCCAACGCCTGCCCGCCCTCCGTGGCGGTATGCACCTCGTAAAACTCCTCCATGTTCATCTTCAGGAACATGAGCATATCCTCATTATCTTCGACCACCAGCACGCTCGGCTTGGCGAAGTGGTCCGACGCTTCGGGATCCTCTTCCTCATGCGCTTCGGGAGCGTCCTGCGGGACGGGCGGGGCGCTCAGGTCGGCCGGGACGGTAAAGCGGAAGACGCTCCCTTTCCCCTGTTCGCTGATCACCGAGATCTCCCCGCCGTGCAGCTCGACGAAATCGCGCGTCAGGTCGAGCCCGATGCCGCTGCCGTAGCTGTCGTCCACGGGCGCGGGCGTGCCCTGGTAGAAACGGTCGAAGATGCGCGCCAGGTCCGCGCGGGCGATCCCCTTGCCGGTGTCGCTCACCTCGACGGCGACGAAATCCCGCTCCGCATGCCGCACGGGCTGCACCGTCACGCTCACCTCGCCCTCGGGTGGGGTGAATTTCAGTGCGTTGGATATGAGGTTGTAAAGGATCTTCTCCATCTTGTCGCTGTCGAAGAAGAGATTCGCATCCGGCATCTCCGCGTTGAACTCGTAGAGCACCCCGCGGCGTGCGGCATGCTCGGCGAACATCTCCCAGGTGCGGCGCAGGAAGGCCACCAGGTCGCCCCGTTGCAGGTCGAGCGTTATCTTGCCGCTGTCGATGCGGCGCATGTCCATGATCTGGTTGATCAGGCGCAGCAACCGCTCGGCGTTCTGCCGCATGATGGCCAGCATGCCTTGCTGGCGGCTGTCCACCGCGCTTTGTTCGAGGCTTTCGATGGGACCGAGGATGAGCGAGAGGGGCGTCTTGAACTCATGCGAGACGTTGGTGAAGAACTGCATCTTGATGCGGTTCAATTCCTCCATCTTCTGCCGCTCCATCTTTTCGAGTTTCAGCTCCGAAGAGAGTCTCAGGCGCGTCATGCTGATCTTCCAGGCCATCCTCACGAGCGCCAGCGCGAGGAGCGCATAGAGCGTCCAGGCCCACCAACTGCTCCACCAGGGCGGCAGGACAGTAATGTGAAGGACGGTCTGCGCATCGCTCCAGATCCCGTCGGGATTCGCCCCGCTCACATGGAACACATACCGCCCGGGCCGCAGGTTGGAGTATGCGGCCGAATTCTGCCCGTTGCCCGTGGTGACGGGAGTGCGGTCGTACCCCTCCAACTGGTAGGAATAGACGTTGTTCACGGGCGAGGCGTAATTCATCAGCGCGAAGTCGATGCGCAGCGAGGTCTGGTTGTGTTTCAGACGGACCGAACGCGTCATCGGGGCGGGCAGGGGGAGGATTTCGCGTCCGCCGACCCGTTCGCCCGGCCCCACGCGTTTACCGGAGAGCCAGAGGTCCGTGATCACCACCGGGGCTTTATCCAGGCTCAGGACGATATCCGAAGGGCGGAATTCGATCAGTCCGCCGTACCCGCCCAGGTAGATCTTTCCCCGGGGTTCGTTGAAGAAACTGTTGTAGGCCGTTTCGCCCATATCCACGTCAGCCTGCAGGTCGCAGACGATCTTGCGGTCGAACTCGTAGTCGTACATGATCAACTCGCGCAGGGTGGCGATCCACAGCCTGTGCCGCCCGTCAGAGGTGATGCCGCGGATGCTTTTCGTGAGGTCCAGGTCGTCCGGGAACCGCTCGAACCGCCCCGAGGCGACGTCCAGCCGGCACAGCCCCATGTCCGTCCCGACCCATACCGCCCCGCCTGCATCGACATGGATCGAGTAGATGCGGTCCGAATTGATGCTCCCCTCGTCGCCCGGGGTGAACGGGTAGAGGGTGAAACGCTCCGCCTGTTTTTCGTAACGCAGCAGCCCGTCGCTGATGGTGCCGATCCAGATGTTGCCTTTGGGGTCGGTGTCCAGGTAGGCCACGTCGCTGTTGCCCGAGGAGGTGTAACGGTCTATCGGCACGGCGCGGTAGGAGAGCGAGGCGACCGAACCGTCCGCCCGCCGGTGGGGGGTGATCAGGCAGATCCCGCTGGGGACGTTCACCACCAGGTCGCCGTCGGCATCCTCCCGGATGGTGTAGATGTATTTGAGCGAGAGGTTCTGCGGAACGTCGGCCGGGGCGCGGAAACGGTCCGCGGCCGGGTCGTAGTAGTTGATCCCGTCGTTGGTGCCGATCCAGATGGTTCCCCGGCTGTCGCGCACGATGCGTTTGACGATGGAGTGGGAGATGCCGCCGCTGCCGAACCGGTAGGTGCGCAGGCGGGTCAGCGTGCTGTCGTAGCGCATCACCCCGTAGTTCGAGGTGAGCCACACGTCGCCGTCGGGCGTGGTGAGCACGCCGTTGACCATGTAGCGCCGCATGTCGGCGCCCTGGTCGGTGACGGTGGGGAAAATATCGATCGGTTTGCGCTGGGTGTTCAGTTTGGCCAGGCCGTTGTTCGTGCCCATCCACACCACCCCGAACCGGTCCTTGAAGGCGCACCAGACCGTCTCGTTGGGCAGCGAGGTGCCGTCCAGCGGCGAGGCGTTGTAGGATTGGACGGAGCCGTCGGCGGTGTCCAGCAGCGAGATCCCGTTGGCTGTGGCGACGAGCAGGCTGCCCGGGCGGTAAGGCAGCAGGGCCTTCACGTCGTTGTCGGCCAGGGCGCTGTTTTCCGTGCGCAGGCAACGCAGGACCCTCTCCTGCCGCGTGTCGAACACGGTCAGCCCGTTCGAAGTACCCGCGTAGAGGATCCCGTCCTGCAGCCAGAGCGCCGAGATCAGGTTGTTGCTCTGGTCGTAGGCCCTGCGCTCGCGCGCTTCGAACCGGTCGTAGCGCCCCGAGGCGGTATCGAAACGGTAGAGCCCGTCGAAGGTGCCGATCCACAGCGTGCCGTCCCCGCCCTGGCAGATGGCCCGCACCTCGTTGTCCATCTGTCCGGGCCGGAAGGTGTGTTGCTCGACCTGCCCGGTGGCGGGGTCGAGCCGCACCAGCCCTTCGAGGGTCCCGATCCACATCACCCCCGAGGGCTCCTCATGGATGCAGCGGATGCGCTGCGCGCCCAGCAGGTTGCGCCGATCGCCGTTGGAACGATAGCGGATGAAATTTTCGCGCACCGGGTCGTAAAGGCTCACCCCCTTTTCGGTGCCGATCCACATTTGCCCCCCGCGGGTGATTTTTATGCAGTTGATCCACGAAGAGCTGATGCTGGTCGTGTCATCCGGGATATGGCGGAAAACCCGGAACCCGTAGCCGTCATACCGGTTCAGCCCTTCGGCCGTGCCGAACCACATGAACCCCACGGTATCCTGCGCCGCGCACAACACCATCTTGTTCGACAGCCCCTCGCCGGTGGAGAGGTTGTTGAAATGGAGCTTTTCTCCGGCCAGGCCAACGAGGCCCCAGGCGAGCGCAACGATCAGGATACCGAATTTTTTCATGTACCAAAGTTAGTGAAAAACATTGTGTATTTTAAAACGCACGTTCACAAAGCATGAAATCATCGACTTGCACCTACTCGTGATTTTCCGGTTTTGTCATTCTTCACTACGTTCAGAATGACAAACCGGCCGATTCGTAGCCGCAGCCCTATATTAGGATCGTTTAGCCCGGCTCTTAATCCGCAAGATTATTTCAAGGTTATTCTGATTACAGCCGATCGTTTGAAATCCGGAAGGGTGACTTTCCCCTCACGCTCCGCTTTCCGCCACTTGTCTGTCCAGGGATCGTAGACCTCGACCTTCGCGACCTTGCCTCCCCCGAGCGCCGGGCCCAGGTCGACCGTCTGCCCGGAAAGCACCCGGGGAGCCTTTTTGTCGACGAATTCGCTCTGCCAGTCGTTCGCCTTGTCGCGGCACCACGCCAGAACGGTTCGCTCCCCTTCGAGCGCGTAGACCTTCAGCTCGTCCGTGTCGTGGCGGCGGGGTACGAAATTTTCCACGAGCGGATCGATCCCTTTGACCGCCGCGGCGAAACGGGCGAAATGGTACCACAGATCGCGCTTCATGATATACGGCTCCCAATGCCAGATATGCCCGCTTCCGGCCGATCCGCAGAAGAAAGGCGTGAAGAGCACGTCATGCAGCAAAGCGCCGTCGAGATCCACCTCGTAGAACTCGTGCGGCCCGGTATGTTTGGGTTTCACCCCGCCGCTTTCGGCCAGCAGCATCGGCTTGGCCAGCCCGTAACTCCATAAAACCTGCATCGCGTCGCTGCAAAGGCTGTCCATCGGGGCATGGCACACGGGCAGGTCGGCGCCCAGGTCGAGGTAACGGTGAACCTGCGACACCTCGTTGCCGGGCAAGGAATTGATCGCCTTGTAGATGCCGAAACTCCCCTGGCGGTCGAGCGAGCCGAGGCTCTGCATGACCAGGTTGCGCGGGAACATTTCCTTGACCTTTGCCAACATGTATTCATTCCATTCGACCAGGACGGGATAGTTCTGCTCCGGGGTATATTCCCTGTAGTTGACCGCGTTCATCTCGTTCCACAATTCCCATCCGAACACGGCCGGATGGTCGCCGAAACGATCCCGGAGGATTTGCAGGCGCCGGAGGTAGTCGTCGCGCCCCTTTTCGGTGGTCAGGTATTCCCACATGTCGCTGAACGGCCCGCCGTTGGCGGTGTGGTAGGAGTTCTTGGTGTCCCATTTCCCCTCCCCTGGCTCGATGAAGCGGAAACTCTCGATGCACAGCTTGATCTTCAGTCCGTACTGCGACGCAAGATCCAGCAGCCGGGCGATCCGGTCGAGGTGTTCCGTGTTGACCTCCCCGTAGGTGGTTTCGACCTCCAATGCCGGGGTGTTGAGCCATACCCGCCCGAAGTTGGCCCCGTTTTCGGCGAGCGAGCGGATGTATTCTTCCGTGAGCTCGTCATTGCCGCCTATGGTGGCGATGTTGCAGCCTATGGCGATGTAGCACTCGCCGTTGGAGAGCTGGAAATAGTACGGATTTTTCTCGCTCACCTGCACGAACGACTCGGCAAACGACTCTTTGTCCGGTTTGCGCGCCCGGCAGCCGGGCGACATCACCAGAACGAGGGCGGATAGCAGGAGTATTTTCTTCATGGTTATTATTTGTTGAATTTGACCCGTTTGTCATTCTGAGCGAAGCGAAGAATCTTGGTCGGGCTGTGCCGAAACAAGTCAGACCAAGATTCTTCGCTTCGCTCAGAATGACAAGCAGGCTAAGGGAGCGTCACGTGTGTTTATTATTGTGTTACCAGTTTAACCTCATAAGGTTCCAGTACGAGCGAGTCGTCCCCGCCGCAAACGATCCGCAACCGGCCGTTGGTCTGGTTGACGAACATCCGGCAGTCGTCCGTAGCCAGCGCCCCGGCTTTCGTGGCGTCCGAGAAGGTCGCTTTGTAGAGTCTCGCCCCCTTCGAGAAATGGTCGTGGAACATGCGGAATATTGTGGTGAAGGAGGTCGACTGCCCGCCGGAGGTGACGTCGGTTCGCGTCCACAGCCCCATGGGATGCGACGCGCCGGTCTGGTCGGTGCTCTCGGGCCCCCACAACAGCAGGGTCTCGTACCCGATCTGGATGCAGCGGATCATGGCGGCCGCGGTGACCGAATTGCTGATGGCCTCGTTCACCACGGGGTCGAATCCCGCGTTCGGATAGGCGTAGAATTCGCTCCACCACATCGGCAGCGTGGCCCCCCCGCCCGGTTGCGTGCGGATATAGTCGTATATTTTTTCCAGCTTCTCGATCGCGGCGTATCCGGTCGAAAGCGGGACGTCGTTCTTGTTGCGGGTCCCGCCGTCCATGGTGATGAAATCGCCGCCCTTTTTGTTGGCCAGCCAGTAGCTCACCACATCCATCGAACGCTTGTCCATATAGCCCCACGTGCCCTGGAAATATCCCGTGTAACTCTTCTGGGAGTCGTACGAGTCCATGTGCACGTACGGCCCGCCCAGTTTTGCCGTGGCGCGCACGCTCCGCACCGAGTCGTAGACGATGTTGTACATCTTGGTGTAAGCCTCGTAGTCCCAGCGCCCCTTGCTGCTGCTGTAAAACCCCTTCATCTCGTTCCAGACCTGGAAATACTGCACGTCGGGATAACGCCTCACGGTTTCGGCGCAGAGGTGGGCGAATTTCACGTAACGGTCGGCGAGCGGGGCGGTTTCCAGCTTGTTCCAGTCGGTCGTCCCGTTCGCGGTCGGCGTATGCATCCACGTGGGGCATCCGCAGAAGGTGATCACGTTCGTCCCGCCCGTTTCGCGCATCATGGCGATCCGCTTGTCCACGCTGCTCCAATCCCAGTTCGCCGGGTTCGTGACGGTCGAATCGGGCCAGACGTTCTGCGCGCCCCAGCCCATGATGTGCTGGTTCTGGAAATGGACGCTGTTTTGCAGGATCGCTTTGGCCCGTGTCATGGCGGCGTCTTTCCCGCTGACCACGCTGTACTGCGTATGGGTCACCCCGGAGAGGTAGTTGCTCGTCACGGGAGCCGATTTATTGAAGGTCACGATCACATACGGCGTGGCGTCGGGTGGAGTGTATGTGGGTTCCGTCCCGCCACCGCCACCGGGCGTCACCGGGTCGTCCCCGCCGCCGCATGCCAACAGCGCTGCCGACAGCAAAGCAAGAAAAAGAGGCTTCATATCCGCAATATTTTCATGTATCCGTTAAAATTTGAGATGGCAGTAGTAAAAAGGGTTGCCTTGACAACCCTTTTTACTCTGTTTGTTTTCACCTGGTTACGGAGTCTTACGCAGGGTGGGATAGAGGTAATCTCCGGTGGTATTACGCAGCCATGTGTCGGTGAAATTCCATCCGACAAAGGTGGTGGCGGTCACCGCACCCTGCAACTCGGCTACGGTGCGGGTGCCGGAGGTGGTCATCGCGGGGGCGTTGGGCCCTGCGAAAGCAGTACCTCCGTTGCTCAGCGCATAGACACTGGTGATAACTACGGTCGGCCCCGAAGCGAAGGATCCGAATGCGTCGTTGATATTGCTGGAAGCGTTCACGTTCATGCGAACGAGTTGGCCGACGCTGTAACAGTTCTCTATCGGGGCAGCCTTGCCGCCGACGATCTCGCCCACCAGGCCGCCCGCATTGGCTAAAGCCCCGTCGTTGATCGTGATTTTCCCACGGAAATAGCAGTTCCGGATCGCGCCGGTGTTGTTGATGTGGCCCACCAGGCCGCCGATACGCATAGCCGAAGTCCCCGTGGCTTCGGATTTGTTGATGGTCATATTGCCCGAATAGTAGCAATTGGTTACCGCATTGGCGTTGGTGGTGTGGATACGTGATACGATACCGCCCACGTAGGCGGCGCCGTCACTGACACCGGCTCCGCTTTCCTGCATGATCACTTCCCCCGTGTTATAACAGTTGTCAATCCTGAAATTAGCCGCCCCACTGGTTATTACATAGCCGACGATTCCTCCGAAGTAATAGGTGCCGGTAATCCTGCCCGTGTTGTAGCTATTCAGGACGGCGCCGTCGCTCATGCCGACCAGGCCGCCGATGTTGGTGCGGCCGAAAATCTCGGTGCCCTTGTTGGCGCATCCGGTTACCGTTCCGGTCGCGCTGTTCGTGGCAGCGATACTTCCGCATACGAACACGTCGGCTTTGGGACGCGAAGAGGCGGCGCTCAATATGCCGTTCTGGGTGGTACAATTCTGTACCGTACCCGTATTTACGGCTGCGATTGCCGCGGCATACACGGGAGTCGTGCCGCTCGTGCAGTTCAACGACGAATTATTGACCGTGATATTGGAAACCGTACCCGCATTGGAGGCCGCGAGGAACGCGAAACCGTTATTGGTGGCGGATACGCTGCCCGAACCCTTGCTCAGGTCAATGGAGCAGTTGGTGAAGGTGAGATTGGATACGCTCGCTCCGGAGGCGATACCTCCGAACAGACCGGTGTAATTGCGCGTATCGGCCTCCAGGATGTGTACCCAGCCGGTGATGGTTTTGCCGTTGCCGTTGAAGATGCCCTTGAACGGCGCGGCCGGGGTGCAGATCGGAGTCCAGACGCCCGGCAGCGTGGGGGTGTAATTGAGCGTGTAGTACGCTCCCGCGTTGGCGGCCACGGTGTTGGCCGGGGTGATGTTCTGCAGGCTCTGGATGTCGCCGATCATGAACGGCTCGGCCTGCGTGCCTTTACCCGAGGTGAAGTGGCTGTTCGAGACGACGGGATCGCTGTCCGAATAGACTGCGACATCGGATGAGAGGGTGCGCACCACCAGGCTCACATAACCCGCATAGGTCGGATTCGCTCCGGCGAAGAACGGGTCGGCGGCCAGGTTCTTGGACGTGGCCGTCCCGGCGTCGAGGGTGCCGACCAGGGTGTTGGAGGCGTTGTACACCTCGATCTTATATCCTGCGGCCCCTACTACCGGAGTCCAGTCTGCCTTGAATTCAGTAGGCGACTTGGTGACGGTGAGCACCGTTTTGTCGAATATGTCGCCTTGTTTTACCGTGAAGATGTACTTGGTGGCCGAATTGTTCGCCAGGGTGACGGTCACCGTGGCCGAACGGGGCGCGCCGGTGGCGTTGATCTGGTAGTTGACCGCAAAGTCGGTTTGTCCGGCCTGCCCCGAGGGGGTGACCGTGCACCAACCCGTGTTGGTGCCGCTCACTGCGGCGGTCCAACTGTCGTTGGCCATCAGGTCGAGCACGCTGGTGTAATCGACCACCGGAACGTCCAGGGTTCCCGCATTGGCCACCTCTTCCACCTCGATGTAGGGCGAGGAGGGCTTCTGGGTCACGGTGAACTCTTTGCGGTAGGCGAAGCCGGGCGTGTCGGATTCCACGACGATCGTAGCCGAACGCGCGGCCGTGAGCTGGTAGTTGCGCGTGCTGGTCACTTCGATGTCCACGTCGCCGAAGCCGGAGGTGGGAGAGATCACGCACCACTGCTCGGTGGTGCCGGTGGGGTAGACCACCGATGCTTTCCACCAGAAATTGGCGTCCAGGTGGATGGAGCCCTCTTCCATCTTGCCGTCGAAGACGAGCTCGTCCGCGGGGATGGCGGCCTGGGCCGAGGTGGTGGAGGTGCTGTAAAAGTCTGTCTCGTCGCTCTTGCACCCGGTAAAGATGAGTGCTACGGAAAGGAGCGCGAATAGGATCGTATTTTTCATACTTTACCGTTTTTTATTGGTGTAATTGTAATACCAGGCGATGATCTCGGCGCTTTTCTCGCGCCCGTAGTGTTTGTAGACCACCGAGGAGAACTCTTTGTGTATCTCTTTTTTGATCTCGGCCACTTTGGCCTGGTCGTCCACATCTTTGATGCGCTCCTGGCCGGCGTAGTAGCGGTCGTAGAAGGCGCCCTCGAGGAAGCTCGTCTCGTCGGGCGAAAGCGACAGGTCGCGCTGGGCGAGCCCGGCGATGTATTTCGCTTTTTTGACGATGGCCGAGTCGGCCTGCTCCTGTCCCGACGGGGCCCCGCACAGGGGCGCCGCCAGGCAGAGGGCCGCAAGGAATAGTATGGTTCTGAATAGTTTCATCTCTGCTGAACGATTAGTAACCCCGGTTTTGGTCCGCCTCGGTGATGTTGTTATTGGCCGTGATCTCGGCCATCGGGAAGGGGCAGAGCATGTTCTTGAGTACGTCGGCGTCCTTTTCGCTCCAGTAGTAGTCGTAGGTCATGATTTCCGGTTCCCCGGTGCTCTCTTTAATAGGGAACGCCTTCAGGCGGTTGTTGTGGTTGACGATGATCTTCTTGAATTCGTCTTTGCCGAATCGGCGGTTGTCGAACCATTCGTGCAGCTCGCCTTTCAGTTCCAATCGCCGCTCGATCTGGAGGTTGGTGCGGAAATCCGCCTGGGACATGTCCAACGCCCAGTCTGCGGGTACCTGCCGGCGTCCCTCGGGGGTGAAGCGGGCGCGGTACATCAGCCTGTTCATGTAACCCACCGCTTCCGGGGTGTTGCCCAGTTCGTTGGCCGCCTCGGCCAGCGTGAGCAGCAGGTCGGCGTAGCGCAGCACGATCACGTTCACGTTGGCGTCGCCGGCCGAGAAGCGCGAGTCGAGGTATTTCTTCACGTAGGGCAGTTCCTCGCTGCGCGAAGGCATGGCGGTCTGTCCCGGCGGGATGTTGGTCAGTGTGTAGGGATAGGTGTAATAGGTGCCCCCGGGATTGGTCGAGACGACCATATTGCGTTTGAAGAGCGAGTCGAGGTAGGTCACGTCCAGGCGGTAGTCGCCCTGTTTGAGCGCGGCGTCGTAGTAGCGGTTGTAATGCTCGTCCCAGCTCTCGCGCAGGGCGCGGATACGGCCGTAGTTGTTATTGGAGGTGGTGGTGGGCATGGCCTCCCAGAAACCGGGCAGGTAGTGATACATGAACGAACAGCTGCCGGTGATCTGGTTCTCTTCCAGTTCGAAGATCGACTCGACCGTGTAGCGGTTATAGCAGTCCCAGAGGCGGGCGAAATCCGACACCAGGCCGTATTGGCTGTGCTGTTCCACATCCGAGGCCGCGTCGTAGGCCGCCTGCCAGTAGTCGCCCGCGGGTTGCGTGAGCCACGAGGCGTCGAACGGCTCGCCCGGGTGGGTCTTGATGCAGGCCATCGCCACATAGACCTTCGCCAGCAGCGTCCTGGCCGCGTACTTGTGCGGGCGTCCGTAGGGTTGGTCTCCGGGTTCGGGAAGCATGTTCCAGGCTTCGTTCAGGTCCTCCAGGATCGCGCCGTAGATCTCATTGATCGGGGTGCGCGGACGGTGCAACTCGGCGAACGACGTGCCCGGAGCTAACACCAGCGGCACGGGGCCGACGATGCGTACCAGGTTGAAATAGACCAGCGCCCGCATGAAATGCGCTTCGCCCAGCATACGCTGTTTGGCGTCCGGGTCGATCGACTCCGGGGGCAGGCTGATCAGCAGGTCGTTCAGGGCATTGATGGTCTGGAAGCTGCCGGTGTAGACGTCTTCCACGGCGGAGTTGTTGGTCTGCACGTCCATCGAGGAGATGTCGACCAGGTACTGCGATTGGGTGTTGCCGATGGTCATCGTGCCGGCGTGTCCCGACAGCAGTATGTGGAGTTTCTGCCCGTAGAGCAGGCTGTTGGAGAGGTAGGCGTAGCAGCCGTTCAGGGCGGCCTGGGCTCCCTCCTCGGTCGCATAGACCTGCGTCGGGCTGAATGCCGTACGCGGCTTCTCGGTCAAAAAATCGGAGCATGAGGCGGCCAGGGCTGCGCCTGCGATCATGATGCCGTATATTATCTTTTTCATAGCTCTTGTTTTTTAGAAGGTTGCGCTCAGACCGAAGATGTAGGAGCGGGTCGAAGGATAGGAACCCCAGTCCACGCCCACTTTCTGGCTGCTCGAGGCGAAGCTGCTCACGTCGGGGTCCCAGCCGCTGTAGTTGGTCCAGATGAAGGGATTGCGGGCAGTGAAGCTCACGCCGAGCCGCTGGATCCACTTCGCTTTCAGGGGGATGCTGTAACTGAGCGTGATGCTCGCCAGGCGCATGTAGCTGCCGTCCTCGACGATGCGGTCGGTGAAGTCGCCCGAGTTGTTGGTGTAGTTCAGGCGGGGGTAGCGGGTGGCCGTGTTGGTTTCGGTCCATCTGTCGAAGAAGGCGGCCGCGCGGATGTTGTTGATGTTCCCTTTCGGGTTTCCGGGCGCGGTGTCGTTCTCCTGCATCAGGTTGCCGTTCACGATCTGGTTGCCGTACGAGCCGTTGAACACCACGCTGAGCGACAAACTCTTGTAGCTGAAGTTGGTCGAGAAACCGTAGATGAAATCCGGATTCGGGTCGCCGATGATGCACTTGTCGCCGTCGTTGATGTTGCCGTTGCCGTCCAAGTCGACGTATTTGATATCCCCGGCCTGGAGTTTCTTACCCATGTAGGTGGGCAGGTTGCCTGCGTCCACGTCCGACTGCTGTACCAGTCCGTCGGTCTTGAAGCCCCAGAAGAGGGCGATCGGACGGCCTTCGAGGTAGATGTTCGCGGGCATCTTGAAGTAGGTGGCGTCGTTGCCGATCGCCTTGCCCTCGAAACCTGATCCCGCGACCACGCCGAACATCGACGGGGGAAGCCCCGTGTCGATGACCTTGTTGCGGTTGAAGGAGATGTTGCCGGCCACGCTCCAGTCGAAATTCTTTGTCCGTACGGGTGTAAGGTCGAGGCTCAGCTCGATCCCCCGGTTCTCGATCTCCCCGCGGTTGACCCATTGGGTTGTGAAGCCCGTCGAGAGCGGGATTTCGATCTCCTGCAGCAGGTCCTTGGTGTTCTTCTTGTAGAGGTCCACCGTCAGGTTGATCCGGCTGTCCAGCAGGGCCAGGTCCACCCCGGCGTTGTACTGCTCGGTGGTTTCCCAGTTCAGGTCGGGATTGGCCAGTCGCGAAGGCTTTACCCCCGTGAGATACGTGCCCTTTTCAGAGAGGTTGTAATTCGTCAGCGGGTTGGCCATTTTGATGTCGTCGTAAGTGGTCAGGGTTTGGAAGGGGGAGAGCGTCTGGTCGCCCACTTTACCCCAGCCCACGCGCAGTTTGAGGCCCGAGATCTGCCGCACGTTCCTCAGGAAGGATTCCTCGTTCACGCGCCATGCGAAAGCGAAGGAGGGGAAGTAGCTGAAGCGGTTCTGTTGGGAGAAACGGCTGCTGCCGTCCGCACGGAATGTGGCGGTGAGCACGTAGCGCTCCTTGTAATTGTAAAGCAGGCGGGTGAAGTAGGAGACCAGGGCGGAGGAGCTTTCGCTGTAGCTCGATTTTTGTTTGCCCGCAGCGTAAATACTCGCGGTGCGGAATTCGCAGTCCGGGTAGCCCGGGAAGTCCGAAGCGTCTATGGTGTTGTTCTGGTTGAGGTTGTAGTTGACCGTCGTACCGACCATGGCGTCTATGCGGTGGCCGCCGAATTTCTTCGAGGCGGTGAGCACGTTGTCCAGGTTGTAGCGGATCGAGTTCAGTTCGGCGATCCCGCCGCGGCAGTTCAGACCGTTGTCCAGGCCCGGTCCGTACCAGCGCGTACGAGCCTTGTTGCGGTAGTCCATGCCGAACGTGCTCTTGAATTTGAGCCATTTGGCGATCGATACGTCGGCATAGGCCAGCGCGTTGATGCGGTACTCCTTACTCAGGTCCTCGTAGTTCTGCAACCAGATGTCGGTGCCTTTCAACTCGTCGTCGTCGTAATCGATGGCCCCGTCGTTCAACTGGTAGGGTTTCGACCCGAGCATCTGGCGCATCATGTTGGTGGCGCGGGTGGCGTTCTGCGTACCGCCCGGCTCGGTGCCCTGCGTCATGTTGTTCACGCGGTTGGTCAGGGTCAGTTTGGTCCCGATCTTCACATATTTGCCCAGGCCCTGGTCGTAGTTCACGCGCAGGTCGCCCTGGGTGACGTCGGTATTCTGGAGCAGGCCCTGGTTGTTCATGAAGCCGGCCGCGATGTAGTAGTTCGCGTTGTTTTTGCCTTTTCCGCTGATGGTCAGGCGGTGGGACTGGCTGACGGCCGTGCGCATCGTGTAGTCCTGCCAGTCCATCCCGGTCACCGTGTCCGCGAGTATTTTTTTATACCCGACCGCTTCGGAGTATTGAATGAACCCGTTCAGGTCGAGCACCGCAATCTTCTTGCTCGGGGCGGAGATCTCCACGCTCGAGGTCCATTCGATCCTCGGGGTATCCGACGCACCCGATTTGGTGGTGATCAGGATCACGCCGTTGGCGCCCAGCGAGCCGTAGATGGCGGTGGCCGACGCGTCCTTGAGGATCTCCATGTTGGCGATGTCCTGCGGGTTGATCGACGAGAGCGCGTTCTGCTTCTCCTGGCCCGTGGAACCCATGGGGTTGTTCACGTCCTGCGTCCCGTTGCCCAGGATGATGCCGTCCACCACGTAGAGCGGTTCGCCCGTGCCGTTGAAGGAGCTCATCCCGCGGATGGTGATGCTCGTCGAGCCGCCCGGGGCGGCGGTGCCGGTCACCACCTGCACGCCCGCCGCCTTACCTTGCAGCAGTTTGTCGAACGAGGTGACCTGCGAGGCTTCGATCTGGTCGATCTTCACGCTGGCGACCGATCCCGTCAGGTCGCTCTTGCGTACCGTGCCGTAGCCGATGACCACGACGTCCTCGATCTGCTGCGCGTCTTCCTGCAGGCGTACGTCGAGTTTGTCGCCGGAAACCTGCTTTTCCGTGGTCTGGTAGCCTACATAAGTAAATACAAGGGTGCCTGCCGATCCCGGAAGGTTGATGGTGTAGCGTCCGTCGGCGTTGGTCGACGCTCCGGTGTTGGTGCCTTTGAGCACGACCGACACGCCCGCGAGCGGGGCGTTGTCAACGCCCGTGATGCGACCGCTCACGGCCTGTTGCGCCCAGGCCTTCGCGCCGAAAGCCAGGCACACCATGAATAATATATATCTGAATGTTCTCATAGCTTTCTGTGGGTTAGAAGGTTGCGCGGATACCGAAGAGGAACGTACGGGCGAGCGGATAGGCCCCGTTGTCGATCCCCGTGCGGGTGATGTCGTAGGCGTAGCTGCCCGATGCGGGATCGTAGCCCGAGTAATCCGTGATCACGAAGAGGTTCTTGCCGGTCACGGAGAGTTCGAGCGCTTTGATCCATTTGGTTTTCAGCGGCACCGTGTAGCCGATCGTGAGGTTGGAGAGGCGCGCGTAGCTGCCGTCCTCGACGATGCGCGAGGAGACCTCGGTCACGCCCACCGCGTTGAAGCGCGGCTGGTCGCCGGACGGATAGGCTTTTTTATAGGTGTCTTCGCGCAGGTTGACGAAATTGCCGCTCGTGTAGGTGTCCGCCAGGCGGGCCAGGTTGACCACGTCGAATTGCAGCGCTCCGTCAAAAAGGAATTCCAGCGAGAAATTGCGGTAATTCAACTTCGAATGCAGGCCGAAGACGTATTTCGGATTGGAATTGCCGATCAGGGTCTGGTCGTTGGCGTCGACATTGCCGTCGCCCGTCACGTCGACGAATTTCACGTCGCCCGGCACGAGGCGCGTCCCGAAGAACGGCGGTGCGAAGGGCAGGTGCTGCTGCTGCACGATCCCCTGCGTCTTGTAGCCCCAGAAAGAGCTTACGGGCTGCCCGATGCGGTTGACGTTCATCACCAGGGGCGCTGCGCCGTAGGAGCCGACCGAAGTGCCGAAGAGGTCTGCACCGTCCGCCGAGCCGTTGTCGTTGATGCGGTTGCGGTTCAGGGCGATATTGAAGTCGGCGTCCCAGCGGAAATCCTTCTTGTCGAAGATCATCCCGGCCAGGGCGAACTCGAGCCCTTCGTTCTGTACTTTGGCCGAGTTGGCGTAGATCGAATTCCAATCGCCGAGCCGTTTGTGGTAGTACCAGGAGAGATTATCGTGCGAGAGCGAGCGGTAGGCGTCCACCGTGAAGGTCAGACGGCCGTCCCACAGCCCCAGGTCGATCCCGGCGTTCCACTGCTCGACTTTGTTCTGCCAGCGCATGTCGTAATAGTTGTTCACCCCGTTCTGGATGTCCAGTTGCGGGTCGACGGCCGTGATGTAGGAACCGGCGAGCAGATACGGCTCGAGCATCTGCATCCCTGAGCGTCCCCAACTGCCGCGCAGCTTGAGTTCGGAAACGAGCGCCGAACCGCGCAACCAGCTTTCGCGGGCCAGGTTCCACGACGCGCTCACCGAAGGATACCACGCCAGGTCGTCCGTGCCGCGGTCATAGCGGAACGACTTCTCGGCGCGCATCGAAACCCCGATCGAGTAACGCTCGTCGTAGCAGTATCCCGCGTCCACGAAACCGGCCAGGGAGGTCGACGAAGTCTCGATGCTTATGTAGGGCGAGGGGGTGTCGGCCAGGCTGATCCCGAAGCCGCGCAAGTCCTGGTTGAAGAACGAGGTGCCGTTGTGGATGCGTTGGGCGGAGTTGTCGCCGTAGAACGTGCCGCCCGCCATGGCCCACAGCGAGTGGCGGTTGCACTCGAAGCGGTAGTTGAGCGTGGCGTCGAAGTTGTATTTGAGGATGTTGAAGTTCGAATGGCCCGCATTGCCGTTGACGGCCGCGCCGCGCAGAACCTCGTTGCCGATCCAGCGGATGCGCGTCTTGTTGCGGTAATCCACCCCGGCCAGCGCTTTGAACTTAAGCCCTTTGGCCAGGTGCGATTCGAAGAACAGCGACGGGGTCGCCGAGTAGTCGATCGAATTGTCGTCATATCCGGCCAACCATTTGGACGGGTTTTCCGAGAAAATCGACCCGTCCCCGTCGGGCGCGGCGAAGGGCAGCGCCTCGGTCATCATCTTGACGGTGCTCTCCGTGCCGTAGGGCGAGGTGGCCATCGTCATGTTGTTCTCGCGGTAGCCTACCGCCCCGCGGAAGCCGACCAGGCCTTTTTTACCGACCTGTCGGTCGAGGTTCACGCGGAACGTGCCTTGCAGCAGGTCCGTGCGGTCGATCACGCCCTGTTGATCGGTCAGGCCGGCCGATACCAGGTAGCTCATCCGCTCGGTGCGCCCGCCCACACTTATATAATAGTTCTGCTCAAGGGCGGTGCGGGTAGCCTCCTTCTGCCAGTCGACGGGGTCGCCGGGCTGGTAGGGGAGCGTGAAGGCGGGATTGGCCTTCCCCATATAAGCAAGGTAGTCGCTCTTGCCCAGCATGTCGATCGGGCGGGCCATGACGGAGAGGCCGAACGTGGCGTTCACGCGCACTTCAGGCGCGGCGGTGGCGCCCATTTTGGTGGTGATGACGACCACCCCGTTGGCGCCCATGGCCCCGTAGAGGGCGGTGGCCGCCGCGTCTTTGAGCACTTCGACGCGCGCGATGTCGTTGGGGTTGATGTTTTGCAGGGTGTTCTGCGTGGCCTGGTAATCCTGCGGATCGTTCCAGTAGGCCTGGCCCGCGTCACGGTTCAGGGGATTCAGGGGCACCCCGTCCAGGATGTAGAGCGGCTCGTTATAGCCGCGGATGCCGCGCACCCCGCGGATCTGTACCGAAAAACCGCTTCCCGGCGCGCCGTCCGTAGCCGAGACGTGCACCCCGGCCAGGCGGCCTTCCAGCACCTCGCCCAGACTGAAAGCCGACTGGGCCTCGGCGGCCCCGGGCTCGATCCCCGCGACGGCTCCCATGGCCAGTTGCGGCGCGGGCACGATGATGTTCTTCTTTTGCCCGGCAGGCTGCGCCTCTTGGGCGGTCTGCGCCGACGCCAGCCACGGAGCGATCACGAACATCGCCCCGAAGAGCCATGTCCGCAACCTTCCCGACGACCTGCGTTGTTCGAGTTGGTAAAATAAGTTCATATAATTTGGTTTAGGTTGAAATTTTCACAACGACAAATTTAGATGCGCCCCGGAGTAATTCACGTTACGGGAATATCAAATTTTGTAACAAATCCATCATATCGCCCTGTAATGGGCTTCTGGCGCGTTATTTTATGCCGGCCACCGTTCGCCGCCCGGAAAAAAGATTAACTTTGCGGCAAGACAAATGATTGGAATGCCATGAAATCCCTGCTTATCCTTATGCTGCTGGCCTCGGCCTGCGCCACGGCGCAGACGACGCTGCACGTGAATGTGAACGCCCCGAAAAAAGCCGTCGCGCCGCATCCCGCGGGCGTGAACCTGTTCATGCTGATGGACCACGACGACGCGCAGCCCCGGACTGTGCCCATGTGGCGCGCGATGCGCGATCTGGGCGTACGCTCGGTGCGCTTCAACGAAGGCGAGTACGGCGACTGGTATCTGTTCACCCATCCCGATTCGACCTACCTGCTCGACCGCCCCGGCGCGAAGCTCTACCCCTACCTGATCGACATCAAGTCGAAAGGGATCGACTCGCAGCTGACCGACATAAAGGCCGCCCCCTCATGCCCGGGCTATCCGCTCAACCGCCCCGGTTTCCGGCGGACGGTCGATTTCAACGATTTCATCGAAATGTGCCGCAAGGCCGACGCCCCCGACCCGACGATCATCATCCCCACCCACCCGATGGACTGGGACAAAGCCAAGCCGTGGTACCCCACGCGCGAACAGATGGTACGCATGGCCGCCGAATGGGTGCGCTACGCCAATGTGACCTGTCGCCTGGGCTACCGTTTCTGGGAGATCGGCAATGAGCATTACTGGGAAAACAACAACGACGCCCAGGATACGCTCTGGGCGCGTAAATGCGCCGGACTGGCCCTGGAAATGGCCAAGGCGATGAAGGCGGTCGACCCTTCGATCGAGATCGGCGTGAACGGCTTCACCGAGCCGTGGCTGCGCACGCTGCTGCAATATGAAGACGCCAACGGCCGCCTGATCGACTACGTGGACAACATCGTCCCCCATCAGTACGCCAAACAGGAATTGATCGGCACCTACGAAAAATACCTGCGTTCCAAGGAATACGGCCTGCACGAGGTGGACGAAGCCCTCAAAGCCATCAATGAACGGACCCTCCCCGACGCCGCGAAGCGCGCGGCGATGAAGGTCGAGGTCACCGAGGCTTCGTCGTTCATGGCGGGCGAACCCGCCCTGAAGGTCGATAACGTGGCCTGGGTGGCCCTCGCGAATTTCGAACACCTGGGCTATATCCTGGCCGCCCCGCGGGTGGAATACGTCCATTTCTGGGCCACGCACTGGACGGACGACAAGACCTATTGGTCGGCCCTGAAGATGGACAACACGATCGCCCCGATGGGGTGGGGCGTGAAGCTCTGGAACGACTACCTGCTGGACGACCTCTGGAAAGCCGACCTGCACGACACCACGCTGCGCTGCTACGCCACCTCTTCAGCCGATGGCCGCCGCCTGAACCTGCTCGTCGTCAACCGGGGCAAAGCGGCTACATCCTGCAAGGTAGAGATCGCGGGCTTCACCCCCGTGGGAAGCGCCCCCGTCCATTCGCTCTGGGCTGCCTCGCCCGAATCGCGCGACTTCACCTTCGAAAAACAATCCCCCGTCAAACCCGCCGCCACCGGCCTGGAATTGCAGCTACGCCCCCTGTCCGTGACCATCGTGGAGATGAAAGGCCGATAATCCGATACATTAAAAGCAAAACGGCGGGACTCACCATAGAGTCCCGCCGTTTTGCTGTCCATTACTGCCTTTGTCATTCAGAGCGAAGCGAAGAATCTTGGTCTGGCTGTGTGCAACACAATTCCGACCAAGATTCTTCGCTTCGCTCTGAATGACAAAAACTCTCCGAGTGCCGGGCGGCACCGCTTCGCACTGAATGACAAAAGACGTTATTGCCGTTGGGAGCGAGCCGTCCCGGCATAGACTACCGCATCGTCAGTACCCCAACGACCGTATAAATTGCCAGGCTTCCTCGCTGATCACATCGTTGCGATCCCGCCATTCGCCGTTTTTGATCATCTGTTCGCGGTGGTTCATGATCTGCTCGGTGAGCGGGAACCACGGCTCTTTCATCGCCTCGTACTCCTCGCGTTGCGAGGGCTTCACCTGCCGGGTGAAAACATCTTCGAGCACCGGCTTGCGGTGCGCTTCCCAGACGAACCCGGGCAGCCGCGTCTCCTGCTCCTCGGGGATCTTGTCCATCGGATAGATCGAGTAGACGGGATTCCCCTTGTAAGTGATCCGTATGACCTGCTTGTTCTCGATGTCGAACGAAATATTGGCGCATTCGGCCACCAGGAATCCCACCACATCGACGTTTTTAAGCGAATCCTCCTCGGTCATATAATAGAGCGTCTGCCCGTTGCCGTTGACGTCCGTACGGAAGATCTCATTGTTGCGGAAGAAGGCTTCGATCACCTTCCCCTTGACCTGGTTGTATTTGGTGGTGTCCACCTCGGAACTCATGATGGGCTCTCCCGTAAAGACCGCTTTGGTGAGGCGCTGGTCTTTGGTGTAGAGGTCGACGATCTCGGATTTGATCTGGTTGGCGCCGTTCCACATGACGGGGTCGATGTAGAGGTGGGCGGTGGAGTCTATGGAGAAGGTGACCAGCGAGTCGCACACGGCCTGGAAATCGCTGCGGAAGATGCGCACGTTACGGTAGGCGCGGGTGATGCGCACCATTGAATCGGGCTTCTCCGTTTTGCCGTGGATGAGTAGCGAGTCGGTCTTTTCGCGGTTGGCCTGCAGGGTGCTGTCGGCCACGGCGACCCGCTTGACGGAATCGGCCGCCGCCGCAGCGCGCAGGGCCAGCGAGTCGGCCGCATGGTCATGACCGTGGTCATGGTCGTGCTCTTCGATCGATACCTCGCCCTTAGGCAGCTTGCGGTCAGCCTCTTTCTTCTCTGCTGCTTCTTTTTTAGCCGCCTCTCTGAGCGCTTTTTCAGCCTCGTCGGCCAGGCGTTTCTGCTCTTTTTCCAGCGCCCGCTGCTCGCGTTTGGAGGGCGGGGCGTTGCCCGCGTCGAGCGCCTCCATTTTTCCTTCGGAGGTCTGGGGCCCGGCGATCGAATCGGTGGCGATCACCTGGCGGTCGACCTGCTGCAGGCCGCTGTCCGCTGCCGGCGCCGAAACGGCTTCCGCCGGCGGCACGGCGGCGTCCGGTTCACCGGGGGCGGGTTCAAGCGGCTCCCCGGCGGCGGCCTTTTTGCCCGGCGCCACGATCAATTCATCCCCTTTCGAAGAGTCGGATATCTCTTTGACCTGCTCGGCCGCCTCGCGCGAAACGGTGTAGAGGAACATCGAATCGGAGCGGATATAAAGCGTGTCCTCCTTCTGCTGCGCGTCGAAGTTGAGCATCTGCGGGTCGATCGTGAGCATCGCCTCCTCGCGCTTGCCCCAGTAGAGCCCGTAGTCGCCGAAGGAGATCACCTGCTGCTCGTCGTCGCGCATCTGGATGTTGCGGTGGAGCACGGCGTCCTCGGTCTGGCTATTGTAATCCAGGGTATCGGACCAGAGCTCCTGGTTTTTTGTCAGTACATAAGCATCGCGGGTGAAATGGTACGACGAGTCACGGCTGTCGTAGAGGCCTACCTCGGCGCTCAGGATCTCGGAATTTTTATTCCAGATATAGGACTTGACGAAAAATTCGGCCACCTCCGTGTTCATGTTGTAGCGCACGGAGTCCGATTTGAGTTTATAGGTCTCGTTCTTGAGCTGCACGTTCTGCACGCAGATCACCTCGCGCGTGTCCGAGTAGTAGTAGCCGCGCATCGATTCCAGCAGGTTGTCCTTCTGTGTGACGGTGCCGCGCTTGGTATACTGCCCGATGTTGGTCAGCGTGTTGAAGGCGAAATCGTAGCAGTGCATCACCACGTCGTCGTCCACGATCTTGATGATCGGCGCGTAGACGCGGGCGGTGTTGATTTCGCCGTTGTAGTCCGCGCGGTCGCCGTAAATATAGGTTTTTTGCTTGTTGATCACCACGTTGAAGAAGCACTCCATGCGTTTGTCGCTGTACCGCACCGCGGAGTCGCAGGTGATCACCGCCCCGTTGTGGTAAAAGACCACCTTGCCTTGCAGGCTGAGGGCCGTGGAGTCGTTGGCCAGTTTGATCGGGCGCATCTTGTCCGCCTCGAAGTCGACGATGCGCTTTTTCGTGGGTTGCGCCGCCGCGGGCTGCGCCACGGGTTGGGCTGCGAGCTGTGCCGCGGGCTGCGCCACCGGTTGGGCTGAGGGTTGTGTCGCAGGTTGCGCCGCCGGCTTAGGTTGCTGCGCGGATTGCCCGGGTGTAGCGGGCGTAGCCGGTTTAGGCGTGTCCTGTTCCGCCGGGCGCGTCAGCATCGACGGCGGCTGCGCCTCGACCCCGAGCACGCCCCAGGCCGCCAGCACCACGATCAGTACACTCAAAAACCGTTTCATCCGTTACTTTCAATACATTAATTTCGTGCAAACAGTGCGTTGGCCTGGTGCACCCCCCTTTGTCAAAGGGGGGCAGGGGGGAATATGCCAGCGCAGCGGAACGAAAAGATAAAGCATGGGTAAAATAAGGCCAACCTTATTTTACCCAAGCTTTATTCTCAAACTCCCCATTTCGGAACGCCGGGTCGATGCGCACATACATCGCCTCGATCTTCCTGGTGAGCCACTTATTGAACTCCTTTTCCTTCTTATCTTCCAGCGCCATGTTCTCCAGCGCCAGGTAATCCTCATTGATGCTGGCCGGATGCGAGGGCACGATCTGCAACAACTTGATCGTCTTACCCAACTCATTGCCCTTCATATCCTCGGACATGAACGCGTTGGAGATCTCGCCCACCTTGAGCGTGCTGATCACGCGGTAGTCGCTGACCGGCAGCTCCTCTTTCGGGAAGCGGGTCGAGGTGAGCTTGGCGTCCATCGCGTTGTACATCTCCAGCATATCGTGGTTGGACACCAACCCGCCGTTCTGGCGCGAGAACTTATCGTCCGAATTCTTGAGCGCGGCCTCTTCGAAAGTCAGCTTATCCTCGCGGATCAGCACGACCAGCGAGTCGAGCGTGGTGGTGGTCTTTTTCAGCTCGTCCGAGGTGTAGACCGGACGCAGCAGGATGTGGCGGCAATGGTAGAGGTTGCCGTCCTTGCCGATCAGCTCGATCAGGTGGAACCCGAACTCGGTCTCTACCACTTCGGACACCTGTCCCGGCTTGAGTTTGGCCAGTGCGTCTGCGAAGGGGGCCACATACGCCTCCTTGGGCGAGGGATCCATCTCGCCGCCCCGCGCGGCCGAGCCGTCCACGGAGTACATGCGGGCCAGCAGCGAGAAGCTGGTGCCGTTCATGATCCGTTCGCGCATCTCGATCAGCCGCTCGCGCACGCGCTGCTTGGCCTCCTTGATCGAGGGCGGGAATTTGGTGATCTGGGCGTAGACGTACTGCTCGGGCACCATCGGCAGGCTGTCCTTGGAGAGCGAACGGAAAAATTTATCGACCTCACCCGGGGTGATGGTCACCTTGTTCATGATCTCGCCCTGCATGGCCTGGGCGTGCTGCATCTCGGTGTAGCGCTGGCGCAGGTCTTCTTTCAGGTCGAAGATCGGCTTGCGGTAGAACGCCTCCACGGCCTGCACCGACCCGCGCTGGCGGATCATCTCCTGGACTTGCTCATCGATGGGCTGGTCCAGGTTGTTCGTGTTGACCTGCACCGAATCGATGAGCGACTGGTGGTAGAGCAGTTTGCGCAGCATGAGGCCCTCGAGGGCCTCGTTCATCGGGTCGCGGTCGAGCGTGTACCCCCTCTCGCGCCGCTCGGCCACGATCTGGCCGCTGTACTGCTCCACGTCGGAGTAGAGCACGGCGGACGAACCGACCACCGCCACGATCTGGTCGACGATCACCCCCTGCGGCTGCTCGGTTTGGGCCTGCGCCGTAAGGCAACCCGTAATCATGGCTGCCGCGGCGGCGGCCCCCTGCAAAATCTTATTCATCTTATCGGACGTTAATGACTATCGTTTTATTTTTTTGCGCTTCCATATAAATGCTGTCCTCGTAGGCACGGATCAGTTCCGTGCGGCGGCGGTTGGCCAGCATCCGTTTGATCGCCTCCTGTGCCCTTTCCAGCGGCAGGGCGTCGCCCGCCACGCGCCGGTCGGTCACCAGCAGGTAAGTCCAGGTGTCTCCGTCGCGGTACTCCTGCACCCCGTCCGCACGCAACACCTGCTCGTCGCTCTTGTTGCGCGAAGCGGGCAGCACGGCCAGCAGATCGGAAAAATCGGTCCACACCGCCATCTCGCGCATCTCGAAACCGTTCTTCTGGCAGAAATCCACGAAATCCTGCTTGCGCTCCTCGGTTTCCCAACGCAGCATCTCTTTGACCTTCGTGCGCTGGCGGTAATCGTCGGGCACCTTCACCAGCCGGGCCCGCACGATCGAACGGTCGAGCAAAAAATCGGCCCGGTTGTCGGTGTAATAGTCGAATATCTCTTTCGAAGAGAACGCCGTATCGACCTTTCCCTCCGTATAATAGTTGTCCAGCTTCACCCCCAGGAGCGATCCGCGGTACTCCTGCACCATGCGCTCCACGTCGGGCATGCTCTCCGGGAAGAGTTTTTCGGCCTGCTGGATCTTCAGCTGCCGCTTGACCCACATATCCACATATTTTTCCAGCAACTTCAGGCTGTCCTCCGGCGTCATCCCGGGCGTAAAGATCCCTTTCACCTCCGAGACCGAGAGCACCTCGTCCCCGGCGCGCGCCAGCATCTTATCCCCCGTGAGCGGGTTGATAAATCGACGGCACCCCGCCCCGTAAACCAGGACGAGGAGCACCACAACGGTATAGGCGCTTCGTTTAAGACTCATTCAGAGCGCAAATTTAGTAAAAAATCACCACAAACGGGCGGCTACCGGAATAATATATGCCGTTTTGTCATTCTGAACGAAGTGAAGAATCTTGGTCGGGCTGTGCCGAAACACTTCCGACCAAGATTCTTTTTGTTAACGAACGAAAAGAGACTCGTTCGGTTTCCTCCTTGTCGCTCGACATAGGCCAAACAAAAATACGTTTGGCCTCTGCGCTCGCTGACTGTGTCGGTTCACTTCGTTCAGAATGACAAAATACAGATGATGGGCCGGTAATTCATACCTGCATAACGCAGTCCCGGCCGATTTATTACGCGGGCCGCTCTTTTTTCTTCACCTCCTGCCACATGTAGAGCCCCCCGACGACCATAACCCCCACCGCGACCACATAGATCGCCCAGTAGAGCGGCTGCGAGCCGATGGCGTCCGCCAGCGTGCGCACCTTCCCTCCGTCAGGCGTGGTGACCACATGGGTCAGAACATACGACAATCCATTATTGAACGCGTGCATGATGATCACGGGCAGCAGCGAACGGGTCATGTAAAAGACGTACCCCAACACGATCCCCACGGCAAAGGCGTTGATCACCTGCATCGGGACGAGGTGGATCACCCCGAACACGGCCGCCGAAATGAAGATCCCCCCCACGGCTCCGTAGCGTTTCACGGCGGCGTCCTGGATCACCCCGCGGAAGAGCGCCTCTTCCAGTATCGGCGCCATGACGACGGTGGTGACGATCGCCCAAACCCCCGTGCCGATCAATTTTTCGAGCGCCTCGAACCATTTCTCGGGAAACAGCATCAGCAGCGGTTCGAGCACCACCGAAACGGCGGTCATCAGCACCAGCCCCTGCAACAGCAACGGCAGCCAATTCCCCTGCACCCGCAGCGTGAGCGGCGCATCGCCCTCATAACTCTGCGTGATACGCTCGCGCATCCGGCGCATCCAGATGGCGAAAAAGATCGTCGCCACCATCGGGATGGGGTAGCCGATGGCCATCATCTCCGTCTGCGACAGGTTGAAGAAGAGCATGCATGCCCCTGCGATGACGCTGCCGATCACCGAGGTGACCAGGAAAACAAAAACAATGGCCAGCAAGTCGAGTATGCCGGGATATTTATCTTTCATATCGCGATGTTATTACGTGTCTTTAGTCCGTTTCCATTGGCAAAGATAGTCGGTTTTCGCTCTGAATGACAAATACCTTATTCCGCGAAACGTACCGGAATAAAAAACTGTTCCAGATGGAAATCGGGCTTCGGCCATTGAATGGGTGCGAAAGAGAGGAAATGGGGCTCGGGCAGATTGTCGCCGCACTTGTAAAAGTTGGCCCGTGCCGTCAACCCGCCGAAATTCCGGATCGTATGGCGGAAAAGGGCCGTCGCGGGGATCACCGCATCCAGCGTCCAGGGATCGGATTCCCCGACCAGCCCGACCGGTCGGCGGCCCAGGCTGGGGAAGGTCTTTATGGAATCCATGACCGCCGCGTCCGCATGGACGAACTTCTCCCTTTCCTTTCGGAATCCCAACAGCTTAGATCCGATGCAGTTCAGTTCGAAATTATAATATCCCGTCTCGTCCAGCGAAAGGAAGAACTCCACGCAACTGTCCGTCCATACCGGCCCGTTGTCCGCGGTCACCGTCCCCAGCGTATGCCGCTCGCGGACCTTGAACCGCAGCAGCAGCTCCGTGCCCGTATGCGCGATCCCGAAACTCACCTGCGGCGCGCCGGGAAATTGTTCGGGCCAGTTGACGCAACCGATCGTGAAACTTTCGGCAGAGAGGGCCCGTAAGCCCTCTTCGATGCTTTTTATGCGCGGGATCTCCATATCAGTACAGTTCCGGGGAAAGCGTGGCGACCATCACCGCCTTGATCGTGTGCATGCGGTTCTCCGCCTGGTCGAAGACCACCGAGGCCGGGGATTCGAACACCTCGTCCGTCACCTCCATTTCCGAAATGCCGAACTTCTCGCGGATCGCCGCGGCCATCGTGGGCTCGCTGTTGTGGAACGCGGGCAGGCAGTGCATGAATTTCGCGTCCGGATTACCCGTGGCCTCCATCAGCCGCGCGTTGACCTGGTAGGGCGAGAGCAGCGCGATGCGCACCTCCCACTCCTCGTCCGCCTCGCCCATCGAGACCCAGACGTCCGTGTAGACGAAATCGACCCCCTTCACCCCCTGGGCCACATCTTCCGTAACGGTGATGCGCGCCCCGGTCAGCGCCGCCGTCTCGCGGCAACGGTCGGTCAGGGCGATATCCGGGCCGCAAACCACCGGCGAGATCGAGCGGTAATCCATTCCCATCAGCGCCGCGGCCGACATAAGCGAATTGGCCACATTGTTGCGCGCGTCGCCGATAAAGCAGAAACTGATCTCGGAGAACGGCTTGTCGCAATGCTCACGCATGGTCAGCAGGTCGGCCAACGCCTGCGTGGGATGGAATTCGGTCGTCAGCCCGTTCCAAACGGGCACCCCGGCATGCGCGGCCAACTGCTCGGCCAGCGCCTGCGCGTAGCCGCGGTATTCGATACCGTCGTACATGCGCCCCAACACCCGCGCCGTGTCGCGCATCGTCTCCTTCTTGCCGATCTGCGAGCCCGACGGCCCGAGATAGGTCACGTTGGCCCCCTGGTCATAGGCGGCCACTTCGAAGGCGCAACGCGTACGCGTGGAGTCCTTTTCGAAGATCAGCGCGACGTTGCGCCCGGTGAGCATGCGGCGCTCGCACCCTGCCTTCTTATCCGCCTTCAGCCGCGCCGAAAGCCCCAGCAGGTATTCTATGTCCGAGGGTGTGAAATCGAGCAGCTTGAGGAAACTGCGGCCATTTAACTTGTTCATGTGTAATTAATTATGAATTATGAATTATGGATTATGAATGATGGATCGGGAATGCCTGTCATTCATAATCCATAATTCATAATTCATAATTCCAAGCGTTCTTTGTGGTTAAACACATTCCAAAAGTACACTTTTTAAGGGTTTCCGCAAAATATGCTCCAAGTTCGAACTTTTTGACTAATTTTGTCCAATTAAATCGCAATGTAACCTTATGGGGAAAATAATCGCGCTCGCCAATCAGAAGGGTGGGGTAGGAAAGACCACGACGGCCATCAACCTGGCCGCCAGCCTGGCCGTGTTGGGGAAGAAAGTGCTGCTGGTCGACGCCGATCCGCAGGCCAACGCCACGTCGGGCCTGGGGCTGGACATCAACGGCGAGGGCATCTACGAGTGCCTGATCGAGGGTCGCCCCGCCGAGGGTCTGCTTCGCCACGCCGAGGAGGTCAAAAACCTCGACGTGCTCCCTTCGAACATCAACTTGGTGGGCGCCGAGACCGAATTGGCGAACATGCAGGAGGGGCACCACCGCATGCGCACGACGCTGCAACCCCTGAAAGACGCGTATGATTATATCCTGATAGACTGTTCTCCCTCGCTGGGTTTTTTGACCGTGAACGCCCTGGTGGCCGCCGATGCGGTGCTGATCCCGGTGCAATGCGAATATTTCGCCCTGGAAGGCCTGGGCAAGCTGCTCAACACCATTAAAATGGTGAAGGAAAAACTGAACCGTGCGCTGGCCATCGAAGGTTTCCTGCTGACGATGTACGCCCGCACGCGCCTCTCGAACCAGGTCGTCGCCGAGGTGCGCGGCCATTTCGGCGAGCTCGCCTTCGAAACGATCGTCCAGCGCAACATCCGCCTTTCGGAAGCCCCCAGCTACGGTAAGCCCGTTTTGCTGCACGACGCCGCCTCGACCGGCAGCGCCAACTACCTTGCTTTAGCCAACGAACTAATTTCCCGACAATGATAAAGAATACAGGTCTCGGACGTGGCCTGGGCGTGATCTTCGACATCGAAACCCCCGCCGTTTCCCCGTCCGGCATGATGCAGGAAATAGAGCTCGCGCTCGTCAAACCGAATCCCAAGCAGCCCCGCACCGTCTTCGACGAGGACGCGCTGGAAGAGCTGGCCGATTCGATCAAGACCCTCGGGGTGATCCAGCCCGTGACGGTCAAGAAGGAGGACGACGGCAGCTACACGATCATCAGCGGCGAGCGCCGCTGCCGCGCCTCGCAACTGGCCGGGATGACGACCGTCCCTGCCTACATCCGCGAGGTGACGGACCAGAACCTCCACGAAATGGCGCTGGTGGAGAACATCCAGCGCGAGGACCTGAACGCCCTGGAAGTCGCCATGTCGCTGCAAAGGCTGTTGGACGAATGCGGCCTGACGCAGGACGGACTGGCCGGCCGCGTGGGTAAAAAACGCTCGACCGTAGCCAACTACATGCGCCTGCTGCGCCTGCCGGTCGAAGTCCAGGCGGCCCTGCGCGGCGAACTGATCTCGATGGGCCACGCCAAGGCGATCGCCTCGCTGCCCGGCGAAGACCAGCAACTCCACCTGCTGCGCCGCATACTCAAAAAGAGCCTCTCCGTGCGCCAGGCCGAGGAACTCGCCAGGAAATTCGCCAAGCCCAAAGAGGCCGCCGCGGCCGCCGAGGACGAGGATTTCCCCGAAACCTACACCCGCCTGGTCGAGCAGCTTGAAAAAGTATTCTCGCCCGACATCAGCATCAAAAAGTCGATCAAAGGCGGCGGGCGCATCTCGATCGGTTTCTCTTCGGACGCCGAGATCGAAGACTTCCTCAAAAAGCTGTCCAACGTAAAATAACGCTATGCAGGGGCGCATCACGGGATTGCTTTTCATGGCCGCATTGCTTGTCGCAATGTGCATGCCCGCCCATGCCGCCGCCCAAGAGCCTGCCCCGGCGACCGTCCCTGCGGACACCGTCGCGACCGTCCCTGCGGATACGACCGCGACCGTCGTCCCCGTAACCGCTCCCGTGGATAGTGTCGTCGTGACCTCGCCGGTGACCGCCGCGGCCGTCACCCCCGTCGCCGAAGTCCCGAAATCCAAAAAGGAGCAACGCCGCGCCGCGAAAGCCGAACGCAAAAAAAGCAAGGAACCCCTTCCCGTGGAGCACTTCGACTACAAGGTCGAGCACGGCAAGATCCAGCAAATAAGCCCCATCGTGCTCAAGGACACGGTCACGCAGACCGTCGTGCTGCCCACCGCCCCCATCCCGGCCGATTCCTCCGCCGTGCTGCTGTCGAAAAAGGAGCAGCGCCGCCTGGACCGCGCCCTGTACGACTCGACCCACGTGCGTTACAGCCCCATTTTCCGCGACACGCTGCCCATCTCGCGCATGTGTGCCATCTCGCTGGTGGTGCCCGGCTTCAGCCAGCTGCACAACCAGCAATACTGGAAGATCCCCATCGCCTACGCCTCGCTGGCCGGCATGATCTGGGGTTACACGGCCGAGAATAAGCCCTACCAGAAGTACAAGAAGCAATACGACTACCTGATCGCCTACGAAGGCGGTACCCAGCGCACCCCCGAACTGGACGAGGCGCAGACCCAGATGATCCGCTACAACACCCGCCGCCAGCTCTTCATGGCGGGCATCTACGCCGCCTGGGTCTATTTCGTCTGCGACGGCGCGGTGAACTACCCCGGCACCACTTCTTCCGTGAAGAAAGCCACCACCCTCTCGACGATCCTGCCCGGCGCGGGCCAGATCTACAACAAAAGCTACTGGAAAGTCCCCTTCGTGCTGGGCGGTTTCGCCACGATGGCCTACGTGATCGACTGGAACAACCGCGGTTTCCAGCGCTTCAAACTGGCCTACGACCTGGTCACGGACGGCAATCCCGACACGCACGACGAATTCAACGGCCGTTACACGGGCGATTTCCTGAAACGTTACCGCGACAACTACCGCCGCAACCGCGACCTGTGTATCATCCTCACCGGCGGTCTCTACCTGCTGAACATCATCGACGCCCACGTCGATTCGCAACTCAAGGATTACGACATCTCGGACGATCTGAGCATGACGTTAGAACCGTCTATGACCAATTTCTATTCCATGCGCTCCTCGCGCCTGAACCTGCCCGGATTTACCTTTTCGATCCGGTTTTAAAGTGTTAGAATGAAATTCGTTTTTCCGTCATGTCGAGCGTTAGTCGAGACATCTCAAACAGGTTGTCTTAGATGTCTCGACTAACGCTCGACATGACGAAAACGAATAAAAGTATTATAATGAAGCAAATCCTGATATTTTTCGCAGCCCTGTTCTGCACGGCTGCCGTGACCGCCGCGGGAAATCCCGCAACGATGGAAGAGCGGGGCGACCACCAGTTCGTACTGACCGCCACTCCCGAATGCTACGACTCGCTGATGTGCATCGGCTCGGCGGCCGGGATCGCCTCGTATGACGAGTTCTTCCGCAACTTTATCGACCTGGAGGCCGACCCGACGCTCAACCTCTCTGCCGAGCTGCCCGACTCGGTCTACGCCGCCCGCCTGAAGGCGATGGTCTCGCCGATGTCCCTCCCCTACAACGACATCATCAAAACGTACCTGGTCACCTACACCAATTCGCGCCGCTCGACGATGGCGCGCATCCTGGGCCTTTCGCAGTATTATTTCCCGATGATCGAGCAGGAGTTGGCCAATGCCGGGCTGCCGCTGGAACTGCGCATGCTGCCGGTGATCGAGTCCGCCCTCACGCCGACGGCTGTGTCGCGCGCCGGGGCGACGGGCCTGTGGCAATTCATGTACGGCACGGGTAAAAATTATGGTCTGGAGATCACCTCCTTCGTCGACGAACGCCGCGACCCGGTGGCCGCCACCCGTGCCGCCTGCCGCTTTTTGGCCGAACTGTACCGCATCTACGGCGACTGGACGCTGGCCCTTGCCGCCTACAACTGCGGCCCCGGCAACGTGAACAAGGCGCTCAAACGCGCAGGCGACAACGCCAAGACCTATTGGGACATCTATCCCTACCTGCCCCGCGAGACGCGCGGCTACGTCCCCTCGTTCGTCGCCGCGACCTATGCCTATAATTACCACAAGCTGCACAATATCAATCCAATGCCCACTCCACTGCCCATCGCCACGGATACGATCATGGTCTGCCGCCTGATGCACCTCGAACAGGTCGCCTCGACGATCGACACGCCGATGGAGGTGCTGCGCGCCCTGAACCCGCAGTACAAGATGGACATCATCCCGGCTGTGGACAAGAAATACTGCCTGACGCTGCCCAGCAGCCAGGCGATTAAATACATCGAGCACCAGGATTCGATCATGGCCAAAGACACGGTCTACCTGGCCCAGTACCTCAAAGCCCCCACCCCCACGGCCACCAAAGCCCAATTTAACATCACCTCGGTCACCCATAAAGTGAAAAGCGGCGAAGTGCTCGGCTCGATCGCCCGCAAATACGGCGTGACCGTCTCGCAGATCATGAAATGGAACCGCCTGAAAAGCGCCAATACACTGCGCGTCGGCCAGGTGCTGGAGATCTACCGGTGAAATTAATTATGGATTATGAATTATGGATTATGAATTGCCTGCCGGAAGAAAGGTATTTTATAGCCCGTAATCCATAATTCATAATTCATAATTCATAATTTTTTGGACACAATCGTAGCCCTCGCCACCGGCCCCGGCGGCGCCATCAGCATCATCCGGCTCAGCGGGCCGGACGCCATCGCCATTACGGACGCCGTACTGCGTCCCGCCTCGGGCGTGGCGCTTGCCGATAAGAAAGGGTATACGATCACCTTTGGCCGCATTATGGACACTTCGGGCGAGACCGTCGACGAAGTGCTGGTCTCCCTTTTCCGCGCCCCGCATTCCTACACCGGCGAAGACATGGTCGAAATCTCGGCCCACGCCTCCCCCTACGTCTGCCGCCGGATCATCGAACTGCTGCTCGCAGGCGGCGCACGCCTGGCCGAAGCGGGCGAATTCTCCGTGAGGGCCTTCCTGGCCGGCAAGATGGATCTTTCGCAGGCGGAGGCCGTAGCCGACGTGATCGCCTCCACGGACCGCGCCTCGCACGCCCTGGCGCTCAACCAGATGCGCGGCGGCTACTCGGACGAACTGAACGCCCTGCGCGGCGAATTGCTGGAACTGGCCGCATTGCTGGAACTGGAACTCGATTTCGGCGAGGAAGACGTCACCTTCGCCGACCGCACGCGCCTGGACCAGATCATGGCCCGCACGGAAGAACACCTCGCCGCGCTGGCCGACTCCTTCCGCCTGGGCAACGCCCTGCGCGAAGGCATCCCCGTAGCGATCGTAGGCGAACCGAACGTCGGCAAATCGACCCTGCTGAACGCCCTTGTGCGCGAGCAGCGCGCCATGGTCTCCGACATCCCCGGCACCACCCGCGACGTGATCGAAGAGTCGGTCATCCTGGACGGCGTGCGCTACCGTTTCCTGGACACGGCCGGCCTGCGCGACACCGAGGACACGCTGGAACGCATGGGCATCGAGCGCACCCACGCCTCGATCTCGCGTGCGGACATCATCCTATGGGTGGTCGACGCCGCCAGCGGTGAATCCCTCTCCACCCTACCTGCGCCGCCCTTCACCCCCGGCCCGCAGCAACGCCTGTGCGTGATCCTCAATAAAACGGACCGCCTCGACGCATCCGGCGCCGACAGGTTGCACACCTTCGTCCACGCCCACAGCGGCGACGCCATCGAAGTGATCCCCATCTCCGCCAAACAAGGCATCAACCTGGCCGCCGTAACCGACCTGCTGAAACGCCAGGCCCCCGCCGCCCCGGTCTACGCCGGCAACACCATCGTCGCCAACGCCCGCCACCACGAAGCCCTCACCCACGCCCGCGAATCCCTCGCCGCCGCCCGCAAGGCCCTTTCCGCCAACCTCCCCGCCGACCTGCTGGCCGAAGACATCCGTCAATCCCTGCACCACCTGGGCTCCATCACCGGCCAGATCACCACGGACGAAATCCTGGGCGAAATTTTCTCCAAATTCTGCATCGGAAAGTAACTTCCCATAAACAAGCATCAGAAACAAGGGCTAACGATTGTATATTACGCAGTATGCCAATATATTAAGTGAGTCTTTGTTCCTGCTTTTCGCTTGCTGTTCCCGAATAGTCATCTTATGTTTGTACCGCGGTTGTTGCACGGAAAAATGTGCCGCCGCGGTACAAATTTTTTAGTGTACTAATTAGACTATGGTTGACGATGGTGGACTATAGTGGAAAGATTCGGGCGAAATGACGGCGACACGGATACCCTTGCAGAAAATGTGCGCGGCCTGCGGAAAACTCTTCACCGCGCAGAAGGCCACGACAGCTTACTGTTCGCAAAAATGCGCCTCACAGGCGTATAAAAAGCGTAAACGCGAGGAGCTGGCGGGGGCAGTTTCCCTGCGTAGCGAGGTGGCGGTCGCCCAAGCATGCGTGGCCGGTTTAGAGGGCAAGGAGTTCCTCTCGGTGGCCGAGGTGGCGCGGTTGTTCGGACTGCGGCCCCAGACGGTCTACAACCTGCTTTACAGTGGCAAACTGAAGGCAGTGCAGTTCTCCTCGCGGCTGACTCTCATTCGCCGCAGCGACATCGACACCCTGTTCGAGAATCCCGAAGCCTACCGCGCCCGCTACACGCAATCCCCGGCGGAGATCACCGAATTCTATTCCATCGACGAGATCGTGGCGAAATTCGACGTGGGCAAGTCGTGGATCTTCCGTATCGTCAAGCAGAAGCGCATCCCCAAAACCCTGCTGCGCGGCAAGGCCTATTACAGCAAATCGCACGTGGATAAGTACTTTGCCAAGAAGCCCGCGCCCGTCGTCGAATGGATATCCGTCGAGGAGGCGATGCGCACCTTCGACCTCACCCGCGACGCCCTCTACCACTACGTCAAGTGTTACGCCGTGCCCAAAGAAAAAACCGGCCGCTGCATCCGCATCTCGAAGCCCGACCTTCAGAAAATCCTTAAACCCACGATACCATGAGACTGACCAAAGTAACCCTGCGCCGCCGCCCGATCAGCAAGGGCCGCCAGACGCTGTTCCTTGATTATTACCCCGCCGTGCGCGACCCCGAATCGATGAAAATGATGCGCTGGGAATACCTCGGCATCTACATCTAAGCGATATTCTCTTTCATTCCGGTTAAGCTTGCGGTAAACAAGCGGATATGGACACAATTACACGGACGGCGCTGTTCGGATTACTGCGCTCGGGCGAGACGGCCGGATCGGAAGAATGGGAGGCGGCGTGGCTCAATTTTGCGGCCATACTATCGTCGCCGTATTTCACCGATGCGGGCTATCCGGCGCGATATAACGCTCTGTCGTTCGCGCTGGCCGAACTGGAAACCCTGCCGGAAGGCATTTCCGGGACGTATGCACTCAGGGCCGGGGCGTTGCTCCGTTCACAACTCTGCTTATTGGAACTCTCGCTGCAATACCCGGCAGCGTTTGTATTGCGTACCGACCTAGCGCCCGCAGCAAAGTGGACAGGCACGCTGGTCGACCTGCTGGAACTGCTCGTTCCGCTGCATAAAGCCGGACTACTGCGCAAGCCGGACGGCAGGGAGTTTCCTTTCGCCGGGCTGGTGGAAACTTTTGGCAACCTGCTGGGAGTCGCCATTCCCAACGACCTATACGACCGCAAAACAAAGATGTTGATGCGCAAAAAGAACCCGGCACCGCTGCTCGACAGGCTGCGCCGCCTCTTTCTCGAAGAGGTCGAAAGAATATACCGGTAGCCCAAAAGTGAACTTTTAAAACCGTGAAAATATGCCGCAAAATCCGAAACCGGGACGACATAACTCTCCTGCCGCCAAAGCCCGCCGCGAGCGGTTCGAGGCCGAACTATCGGCCATCCCCCGCATCCCGCCCGCCTTCCTGAAACTCTCCTCGCCGGAAGGGTTCGCCGACTATTACCTCGAAATCCGCGACCTCTATCCTTCGTGCCGGGAAGCCTACGAGCGGCTGGAGGATTTCTATCTCGCCGCCACGGACCGACGCCGTTACGCCGAGTTCGACTCGTTCCGCACCGTACTGCGCAGGCAATTGAAACGATGCAGGGAAGCAGGTCTCGGATAATAGGCAAATTTTCTGCCGGCAAAAACAGGAAAGCCGAATGGGGAAGTGAAATCAAGCCAAATCACGGAGTGAATGTTTGCCAAAACCCGAAGTATCGACTAAAGCATCCTCAATTCCTGTATGTCGAGCATCGAATATTTGATTCCGGCGATATATTCCGTGCGGGAACTGTGGAAGTGCGCGTAATACCACTCCTTCAGCGTGTGCGAGTCCTGTATGAGACGTTTGTGAATCCGGGTCATAAGCCTGCGTTCATTGTCCAGATCATCCGCCAGTTTCTCATCGCCGGCCAGCCAGCACGCCACACCTGACTTCGTATGCGGTTCGCAAAACGACGGGGCCGTATGGGTGACGACCGTATCTATGATAATCCCGGAATCTTTCAATTCCTCTAAAGCGTTGTTGTCATACACGGCGGCTTCGTCCTCCCAATAGCACTTCGGTACGGTGCGCCCTTTTATCGCGGCCAGCCACATGGCGTCGAGACGATGCTTGCGGTCGATTGATACCGCGCCACCGATGCAAAGGATGTTCCTGCCGCCGAACCGCACCACGCTGTAATCGGGGATCGTCTTCATCCTCGGGAAGTCGATAAGTCCCTTGCGGAAATAGTCGGGATCATCGTGGTTGCCGCGCAGCAGGAGCAGCATGCAGTTGATCCTGCCGAGCGTAACAGCCAGTTTCTTATATAGCTGATCATAGTGGGAGGGTTGCTCGAAACCTATCCCGCAATCCCCGGCAACGATGATAACGGCGTCGGTTATCCCTTTGCGCTTCAACTCGAACAATAATGTTTTGAATTCGCCGTGAATATCCCCGCAGACAAATACAGAACAGGATCCTTCGAAATCATCGTAAATTTTCAATGGCGCTACTGTTTTTTCGTGATAGCCTTTTGCAGTTCTTCCAACTCCTTCAGATCGTCCTCGTCAGCCTGTCTGGCATCGCATAGCTTGCGGGAAGCGTCGAATGCTTCGTATATTTCTTCAACATGCCGCTCCATCCGGGAGTTGCTTACCTTTCCACTATCCGCGAGCAAAGGCTTATCATTGAATTGGATGATCCTGTCGATGTTTTCGCGCCAGAAATCCATCGTCAGGTCCTGCCGGTTTTGGGCGCGCAACTCCGCGGTTTCGAGAAAGACCGTTACGAAACGGTTCAACTGGTCGAGCTCGCCCGCCGTCAGGTAGTTTTTTGAGATGTAAATATCCTGCTTGCGGACCACGTTGCCCTTCCAGGAAGTCAGACCCATATTGGGCAGCTCTTTGGATGCCCGCTCCATAATAATCTCCGCAGCGGTTTTACCCGTAATGGCATACAGTATCTTATTCTGTGCGACGGCATAGAACATCTGCGTGGCCTTGTCGGTCTTGTCGTAATCGCTGCTCAGGGCGAACAGGTCGCGCACTTTCTGATAGAATCGTTTCTCGGAAGCCCGGATATCCCGGATGCGGGCGAGCAGCTCGTCGAAATAATCGGGCCTGCCTCCCGGATTCTTCAGGCGCTCGTCGTCCATCGTGAAGCCTTTGACGAGGTACTCCTGCAAGTGGCTGTTCGCCCATTGCCGGAATTGCGTGCCTCGGACGCCGCGCACACGGAATCCGATGGCGAGAATCATCTCCAACGAGAAAAAAGCCACGTTATATCGCTTGCCGTCAGAGGCAGTTGTTAAGTATTCCTTAATAACTGAATCCCTGATTAACTCTCCTTCTTTCAGTATATTGGATATGTGAATACTGATATTCGGAACCGAGGTGGCAAAAAGTTCGGCGATCTGGTGTTGATTCAGCCACACGTTGCCGTCCGAGGCGAAGAGCACCACGGCGCTTTTCCCGTCCGGCGAATTGTAAAGGATTATTTTCGAGCCGCTATCCATAGAAATAATTTTCAATGAACAAAGATAACAGGAATTCCGATACAATGGTGATTATGCAGTAATCCCCAAACGGGACAATGTTTCCCTTCCGTACATCCTTGCATTCGTAAGTTTGCCCGAAACGATCAATATCGATAACTATGGGCAAGTTGAAAGAATTACGCGAGAAGCGTGCGGCACTGTTCGGGCAGATAGACGAGTTGCGTCTGGCCGCAGACGGGCGGGAAATGACCGCTGAGGAGCAGGCACAATGGGATGCGCTGTTGAAAGATTATGAAAGGGCCGACCGAACGGTTGCACAAGAGGAGCGGTTCCAGGAGATGGAGTTCCGGCAGGCGGAGCAGGCTTACGAGCGGAAACATGGGCCGACGAGAGGCAGTGCCGGAAACGGCTGTCACAGTTCCGGGCGGGCCGGCGCGGTGGGCGACAGTGCTACTGATGCGGAATACCGCACAGCCTTCGACAATTATCTCCTTTCCGGCGAGCCGGGCATCGCCTCCGCCGAGCGAAAGTTATTCGAACAGCGGGCCGGAATCGGCGGCGTGTCGGGCGGCGTGCTTGTCCCCAAGACGCTTGCCGGGGCCATCGAGGTTGCTTTGAAGAGTTACGGCGGGATGCTGGAGGCGGGCGACCTGTTCTTCACCTCCCACGGCGGCGACCTGACGATGCCCACGGTCAATGACACCACGTCCCGCGCTATTGTCGTTAGCGAATACACCAAATCGGCGCAGTCAGCCCCGCGCTTCGGGTCCGAAACGCTGAAAGCCTACACCTACCGCACGCCGATCATCCCCGTGTCGCAGGAACTGTTGCAGGACAGCGCCTTCGACGTGGACGCACTGTTGGCCGAGCTTCTCGCCGACAGTTTCGGACGCGGAATGAACGAAGACCTCACGTTCGGCGACGGTAACAACCGGCCGCGGGGCATTGTGGGATGCGCCACGGCCAGCGATGCCACTCCTCCTGCCAGCGCCATCCGTTTCGACGATCTTGCCGACCTGGTGCAGTCTGTCGACAGCGGCTATGCGAAAAACGGCCGCTTCATGTTCAACCACGAAACCTTCTGGGCGTTGGCACGGCTGAAGGACACTAACGGCCGCTACCTGTGGCAGGAGGAGGTGCGAGGCAGCACGCCGCCCACGATCTTCGGCAAGCGTTACATCCTCAACGACGACCTGCCGGGTATCGGTCCCGGCAACGCCTCGGTGCTGTTCGGCGACTTCTCGAAGTACAAGATCCGGATGGTGCGTGGTTTCCGTGTGGTCCGGCTGAATGAGCTGCTGGCCGAATACCTCGCCGTGGGCCTGTTCGGTTTCGCCCGTATGGACGGCACCCTCCTCGACGCCGGAACGCATCCGATCAAGAAACTCGTGCATGCGGCACAGTAATGCTACCGGGATAAAAACGGAGGCCATTGCGTGATTTTCGCAATGGCCTCCGTTTAATTCACTTTATTATCTCGTCCAATTCAGCCGCAAGCTCTCTTGAGTCGAGCCGCATGATGCTCTCCTCCGAGCTTCCGTAGCTCAACAGGTTGATACTTCCGTACCAGACAAGACGATTGTCGATGAGGATGAATTTCTGATGTATATTGGGTTTTTGTATAACCATAACGGATCCTTGCAGGTGATCGATGCAATCTTTTACATGCTCAGGTTCTTTGTATGATTCCGCAGGACGGGTGACTATGGTGACAGGGATTCCGGCCAGCAGCGGCTCTTTCAGCCATTCCAAAACCGCATCCATCCGTCGTTTACGCAAGAACGGACTGACGATCATAATTTCTTTTTTGGCTTCGGCGAAGTCATTTTTCATTACAGGCACGAAACTGTTCGCATCGTAAATCATGCCGATCTTATCCGGCTGGTTAGCCGACAGCGTCTTGTACCCGATTTGGGCGTAACCGGTAAGGCGCTTGTGGTACATCCGTTCCAGAAGCGGGACGTGTATGTCCACGTAATCGTAAATCATCACATCCCGTTTGCCGGGGTATTCTCTATGTAACCGCCCTGCATATTGGGCCAATGTGCCTTTCCATGCGATCGGCGATGCGAGAAACAACGTATCCAGTCTCGGGTAATCGAAGCCTTCTCCGATATATTTGCCTGTGGCGATGATTACGAGCCGCTCTTCCGGCGAGATATTCGCTATAGACTCCGATATTTTCGCTTTTGTTTTGGTTGAATCAGTACCCGCAAGCGTGATAATATGTGCATCTGTTTGACCTTTGAGCATATCGGCCAGCCGCACCACATGTTCTTTGCGCTGAGTCAAAACGATCGGCGTCCTCCCGTTTTTCACCGCATCGAGGATGTCGGCAACGATTTGCCCGTTACGAAATTCATCCCCGGCGATGGCGGCGTAGATTTTCGTGATGTGCCAATCGGCTTCGTTTTGCGAGAATGGCTTTTTGAATCCGGTAAAGCATGGGATAACATAATGTTCGAAGTCGCGCTTACAGGCTTGTGACTTCGCGTCGACCGAGTAGCGTATCGGCCCGCATTGCATAAACGTGATCGGGTGTTGTCCGTCCTGGCGCACCGGCGTGGCCGTCAGACCGTAAACATAGCGGGCATTGACCGCGCCAAGCACTTTTTCATAATTGAGCGAGGCGGCGTGATGGCATTCGTCCACGATCACCATGCCGTAATTTTTCACAATGTCATCCACCTCGTTATCGTGGATCAGGCTCTGCACGAGCGCGATATCAATAATCCCTGAAGAGGTATTCTTTCCCGAGCCTATCTGTCCGACTATCGACCGGATCTTTTTTCTGCCGCGCTTCCTGGGCGCTTCCGGCAATACCTCGTTGATTTCAAGGAATTGCTCCAGCGATTTCTTCCATTGGCCGAGCAGGGTCTGCAAATGAACTAACACCAGCGTATTGCACTTCCTCTCGGCTATGAGCGATGCCCCGATCACGGTTTTTCCGAAAGCGGTCGGGACGGAAAGCACTCCGTTCTCGTGTTTAAGCAAAGCGTCTGCGGCGAATTGTTGCTCATTGCGAAGCGTGCCGGAAAAAGTGACATCTATTTTTCTGCCGATATTTCGCGTGTCATCAAATGAATAATCTACGCCGTACGTTTCGAGCAAATGAATAAGCGACTGGCGGCAGCCCCGCGGAATGCCCATATATTCTGCTGTTTCGTCCAGCGAATAGATAATTCTCGGGATGCCGTAGGTCGACATCCTCATCTTTTGCGTTTTGTAGAATTGCGGATTCGAGAAAGCCGCAAGCCGCTTAATCCGGTTGAGCGCCCGCTGACTGACGCCGTTTTTCGGGACGTATAACCTGTTCGCCTCGACGATAATCAGTTTATCAGGAAAATCCTTATGCTCAAGTTGCATTTCCGGCCTTTTGCATTCCCAGGGCTTCGGAGAATCCCCGTCATCCGCCTCGACGCTTCCAAGTTCGCCCAAACCATTTCCGGCACATAATTCGGCAAGTCGGCCGCCCAGTTCTTCCGCAGAAATTTTCCGTATGGATGACAGGTAGGCCCATTGGTCGGGATAATTGTGAAAATCCTCATCGACAAACTCGCTGTTGCCGTTTTGCCGCGCCCCGCCCTGCAACGGCAAAGCGATAAGGTTGCCAAAGCCGCCCTTGGGCATAAAATCCTGATTCGGAAACATCCGGTCATAGGATGCGAAACGGATCTCGTGCCGGATAGACATCGCTTTGGTCAGAAGCGCATTCCCTAATTTGCGGGCGGATGCGGCCGGGACAGGCTCTTCAAAAAACAGCCAGGCATGGGCGCCGTTACCGGAACGGGACCGCTCGACAGCTATCGGAATACCAGATTCTTTGCAAGCCGACCGGAAGGCAGCTATATCCTCTTGCCAGTTCTCTTCGTCGAAATCGACAGCAAGGAACAGGCAAGTTTCATCCGGCAGCAGAGGGTAAACGCCGACGGTTCCTGCCCCATTTTCATCTTTATTACGGAGGTGGCCGTCGATTACGCTTGCCTCCAGCGGCAACAGTTCCCGGTTACTGCAATTCTTACACTTGGTGCGGGCCCTGTCACAGAGACCTTTCACCCACTCGTTTTTGCAAGCCGGAATGTAATAGCCGCTTTCGTGCTTCTTGCTGTAACCGCGTTTGGCATAAACATCCGTCCGCCCGCGAAACAGCGACAAAAACAACCCGATCTTTTCTTCCGGGGAGCTGTATTTATTTATGCGTTTGCCGCTGGCCGGCATTTCGTCATCACCGTCCCTATTTGAGCCTGCGGGTTCCGTTATAGATTGCTCCGCAACGATATCCGCCGGCAGCAAACCCAGCGCCTTTCGCAATCTCTGATTCTCAGCAACGAGGGCGATATTCTGGGATTCCAGTTCGGCGATGCGCTTTAATAGATCGGATTCGGACATATCTAACAATAGAACGGTTTTGATGTAAAAATGGATAAAAATCAATTGCGTGGGCACTTATGAAACAAATTTGTTTCAAACAAAAATGTTTCATATATTTGTTCGACAAAAGAATATCGTCATGAATACGCCTTTCGTTTACGGTAAGATCGCCCGCTCGGAAAACTTCACCGACCGTGACAAAGAAACCGTACTGTTGGTCAATAATTTCAACTCACTGGTCAATACCATTATCATATCTCCCCGGCGTTGGGGCAAGAGTTCGCTGGTGTCCAAAGCTGCCGAAATTGCAGGAGCGAAGAACAAAAAACTGAAAGTTTGCACGATCGACCTGTTTAATGTGCGTAACGAAGAGCATTTCTATGAGTTGTTGGCTCACAATGTATTGACGGCCACCTCGTCGAAATGGGAAGAGGCTGTGGAATCCGCTAAAAAATTCTTCACGCGGCTCGTTCCGAAAATTGTCCTGACAGGCGACGGGCAAAACGAGATTTCGCTCGACTTCGACTGGAAAGAACTCAAAGCCAACCCGGACGAAGTGCTCGACCTGGCTGAAAAGATAGCAGCCGAAAAAGGTATCCGTATGGTAATTTGCGTGGATGAATTTCAGAACATCGCCGAATTCGGTGACCCGCTCTATTTCCAGAAGAAGCTACGCTCCCATTGGCAGCAACATCAGTACGTTTCCTATTGCCTGTATGGCAGCAAGCGACATATGATGCTGGACGTATTCACTAATTCATCGATGCCTTTTTACAAGTTTGGTGATCTGCTGTTCCTCGAAAAGATAGACACCGCTTCGTGGATCGACTTTATAACCGAGCGATTCAAGGCTACCGGCAAATCCGTTTCGCAAGGGCAGGTGGAGTTGATCGTTGCCCTGACTGACAATCACCCCTACTACGTCCAGCAACTCTCGCAACAGGCCTGGCTGAGAACAGAAAATTCATGTAGCGAAGAGATCATCAGGCAGGCGCATACGGCTATCGTAGATCAACTCAGCCTGCTTTTTGTCACCATTACCGAATCGCTTTCGGGCTATCAACTCAATCTTCTGAAAGCCATTATCGCTGGTGAAGCAGCCTTGTCATCGGCCGGGGTCATGTCGAAATACCGTTTGGGAACGTCGGCCAATGTTACGCGCGCCCGCAAATCGCTTCTCGAAAAGGATATCCTCGACGATAAAGCCGGGAAAATCTCGTTTCAGGACCCGATGTATGGATACTGGCTCAAGAATAATTATTTCGCCGGTTGAATCTCCACACGTGTCCATCACCCGACTGTAACCCACAAACACCCAAACGCCACCTCGCCCTGCGTCGGAAAGTAACTTCCCAGAAACAAGCATTAACAATGAGGGCTAACGATAGTATATTGCGCAGTATGCCAATATATTAACTGAGTCTTTGTTCCTTCTTTTCGCTTGCTGTTCCCCGAATAGTCATCTTATGTTTGTACCGCGGTTGTTGCACGGAAAAAAATGCCGCCGCGGGACGGGAAAAAGTATTATCTTTGCAGCCTATGTTAAACCCGAGGAAGGAGTCCGTGAGGTAAAACAAGCTCTGACGCATCTGTCGAGTTTGTTCCTCTTGTAACGCTCAGGCATATTCTTGCCCGAGTTATTTTCATATACACATACTTAATAAATCATCGATATGGCGCGGAAACGTTATCCGTTGCCTGTCACCAACATTTACGATCATGAGTAACGAAATCAAAACCATCCACGACTTCGATTTCAGCTTCATCTGCGAATATTTTTCAAACGTAGAGCGCCAGGGTCCGGGCAGCCCGGAAGTGACCCTCAAAGCCCTTAGCTTCATCGACAACCTGACTCCGCAATCCCGCATCGCCGACTTGGGCTGCGGCACGGGCGGGCAGACCATGACGCTGGCCGGGCATACCGGAGGGCAGATCACCGGCCTCGATCTTTTTCCCGAGTTCATCGACATCTTCAACCGGAACGCCGGGCAACTCGGCCTTGCCGACCGGGTAAAAGGCGTCGTCGGTTCGATGGACAACCTGCCGTTCGAAAAGGGATCCCTGGACCTGATCTGGTCGGAAGGGGCGATCTACAACATCGGCTTCGGGCGGGGGCTGAACGAGTGGCGCGACTACCTGAAACCGGGCGGCTACGTGGCCGTGTCCGAAGCGTCGTGGTTCACTGCAGAGCGCCCCGCAGAGATACATGACTTCTGGATGGCACACTATACCGGGATAGACACCATTCCGGTCAAAGTCGCCCAGATGCAGGCAGCAGGCTACGTTCCCGTCGCCACGTTCATCATTCCCGAGAGCTGCTGGACAGAAAATTTCTTCGCACCATGTGCCCAAACGCAAGAGGCCTACCTGAAGAAACACGCAGGGAACAAGATGTCCGAAGACCTCGTTGCCGGCCAACGCCGCGAAAAAGAGTTGTATGACAATTACAAAGAGTTCTACGGCTACGTGTTCTATGTCGGGAAGAAAATCTAAGCGAAACACCACCTCGCCCTGCACCGGCAAATAGATTCCCCGCCAGATGAATCCGGCATCGCGAAACTCTTTTCGCGGGCATTATCCGTTATAATTGCTCGGTGATATCCCGTACACTTTCTTGAAAGTCGTGCTGAAATATTTCGCATCCGAGAACCCGGTCATTTCGGCGATCTCCGAGATCGGGTAACGCTTCTGCCGGAGCAATTCCGCCGCGCGCCTCATGCGCACCAGCCGGACGAAATCATTGGGTGAATAGCCCGTAAGCGCTTTGACCTTGCGATAGAGCACCGTCCGGCTCATGGCCATCGTCCTGCTCAGGGCGTCGATATTGAAATCCCCTTCGGGCATATTTTCAGCGATCACGGCCTGGAGCCGTTCCATGAAACGCGCGTCCATTTCGTTGCCGTAATCCACGGCGGCCTGCGGCTGCCCGCCTGCGAAACGGCTGCGCACCAACTCGCGGTTGCGCAGCAAGGCGATGATGCGCGCGTGCAGCAGCGAGAGGTCGAAGGGTTTGGTGATGTAATCGTCAGCCCCGGCTTCCAGCCCGGCTATCGCATTCTGTTTGTCGTCCAGGGCGGTGAGCAGGATCACGGGGATATGGCAGGTTTCGATGTCCCCTTTGATGCGGCGGCACAGTTCGTCGCCCGCGAGGTTGGGCATCATCACGTCCGAAATCACCAGGTCGGGCTGTCGGCTGGCGATTTTTTCCAGCGCTTCGGCGCCGTCAGCCGCCTGGGTGACGTTGTAGAAATTCCCGAGGAATCCCGCTATGTACGCGCGCAATTCGTCGTTGTCCTCAGCCACGAGCAGGCGCGCGCCTTTCGAGAAATCGGGTAGGGTGGGCGGGAGGGCGTTTCCTTCCCCCTGGTCTGCCTCCTGCGGCGTTTCCTCCTGTGGCCTGGTGGTGATCTGATCGGGGTTGAAGTGGGCGTATCCCCAGGGGAACGACGCACGGAAGAGCGACCCCCGGTTCTCTGCGCTGGAAAGGGTGATCGTGCCGTAGTGCAACTCGATCAGCTTACGGGCGAGCATCAGCCCGATGCCACTGCCCGTTTCGTGCGAGTTGATGGCGTTGTCGGCGCGGTAGAAACGGCTGAAAAGGTTCTTTTGCGCATTTTTCGGTATGCCGATGCCGTTGTCCTCGACCTCCACGACCCAATTACGGTTCTCCGCCAACAGCCTTACGGTCACCCGGCCGCCCTGCGGGGTGTATTTGATGGCGTTCGAGAGCAGGTTGTCCAATACGGTCTCCATCTTGTCGCGGTCGATCCATGCGGTGGCCATATGCCGGGGCAGCTCGAGCTTCAGGTCGATCCGTTTGCGGGCGGCTACCGGGTCGAAAGAGCATTTGCGTTCGGCCACGAAGTCGTTGATCGCCACCGGTTCGATGGCCATGCGCATCGCCTTGCGCTCGGTCTTCTGGAAATCGAGCAGTTGCGAAACGGTCTTCATGAGCTTGTCCGTGTTCTTGATGGCCGTCCCCACGGCGGCCCTCACCTCGGCGGGCAGCCCTTCCTGGCGCACTACCTGGTCGAGCGGGGCTTTGATCAGCGTGAGCGGGGTGCGGATGTCGTGGGCGGTGTTGATGAAGAAGCGGATCTTCTCGTCCGAGTTGCGCGCCTCGAGGCGGTTGCTCCAGAACTTGACCGAAAAGACGGCCACTCCGGCCGCCACCGCGGCATAAAGCAACCAGGCCCACGCGGAGAGCCAGAACGGCGGCCGGATCACGATCTCCACCGTGCGACGTTGCGCGTCGCGCATCCCGTCGGCATAGATGCTGCGCACGGTGAAGCGGTAACGGCCGTAGGGAATATTGGTGTAGACCGCGCTGCGCGTCTCGGAAGGCGGGGTCCACTGGGTGTCCAGTCCTTCCAGTTTCCAGCTGTAGAGCAGGTTGCCCTGGCTTTTGATGTCGATCGAGGTGAAAGAGAGCGAGAACGAGTTCTGGTTATGCCGCAGGCGGATGCGCCCTACGCTGTCTATGGGCTGTTGCAGGGGTGAGCGCTCATCGTCGGGATGGACAGAGCGGTAGGATAGTTTGAAATCGGTGAAAAAAAGTTTCGGGACATATTCCACTTTCTTGATCTCCTCGGGCGAGAATTCCGCGGCGCCGGAGGTGGAGCCGAAGATGAAATTGCCGTTGCGCAGCGCGGCGTAGGAGTTATAGATGAACGTTTCGCTGAACAGGCCGTCGTTGCGCGTGATCTTGATCACCGAGCGGCTGACGGGATCGTAACAGCAAAGGCCGTTCTCGCCGCTCATCCACAGCCGCCCGAGGCGGTCTTCGAGGATACCGTAAACGAAGTCCGACGACAGCCCCTGCCGTGAGGAGATGACTTCGGTCACCCCTTCCGACCGGGTGTAGCGGTAGGCGCCCGCACCGTTCGAACCGGCGATGATATTCCCTTGCCCATCGCAGTACAGACTGTACAGGAAGTTGGTTTTTACCTCTTTATTGCCTTTGCGCAGGTCGACGATCTCGACCGCGCCGCTGTGTTTGTCGATGAACGCCAGCCCGGATACCGTCGCGGCGACGATCGTCCCGTCGGGCATGCTGCGCAGGGCGTTCACGTTGAACACCTGATAGCGCGTGAAGGCATCGGAAAGCGGGTCATAACGCGTGAGCGTCCCGTGAATGCCCCCGAACCAGATGTCGCCGTCGGGATCGCGGTAGACCGTGTAGAGGTAATTCGACCCGAGTCCCGAGGTGTTGGTGCGCAGGCGGCGCACTTCGCCCCGGTGTTTATTGAGCAGGATGGCCCCTGTGGCGTATCCCCCGGCCCAGACATTGCCCGAGGCGTCTTCGCACAGGGCGAGGATCACCTGGTATCCGGTCTTGTCCTCGGTGGGTTTTTGCAGGAAATAGCGCCATGCGTTCTGCCCGTGCAGGTAGACGCTCACGCCGTTGTTGGTGCCGAACCACAGATCGCCGTCGCTGTCTTCCATGATGGCGTTCACGTGGTTGTCCGAGATCGACGGGGCGGTATCCCCGCGTCCCGCGCGGTAGTAGCGGAATTTATAGTCGTGCGGGTCGTAGATATCCACTCCGCCCGTGTAGGTGCAGATCAGCACGACCTCCTCGTCTTCAAAGATGTCGTAGATCCCGGCGCCGCTCAACTGGAAGGGTTGGCGTCCGCGGGTGGTGTAGTGACTCAGGAAGCGGCTGTCGAAACGTCCGGCTGTGATCACCCCGCCGCCGTCCGTACCGATCCATACCTCGCCCTGGCCTACGCGCGTGATCGCCCGCACGGGTACCTGCGAGGGGATGTATTCGGGATGGGTCGTGGCGCCGGTGTCGTAATTGTAGGTATACAGGCCGTCGTTGAACGTGCCGATCCACAGCGTGGAGGTGAGGTCGTCGTAAAAGAGCGACTCCACGCGCAACTCCCCCATGTCCGCCGCCACGGGGGCGTAGGCCGTGGCCGGTTCATAGTGTCCGGGTCCGAGGCGTTTTTTGAAGAAAACCCCTTTCGAGGTCCCCGTCCAGAGATCCCCTCGGGCATTGCTGCAAAATTCGTAGACGGCCGTATTGTGCATCTCGGGCTGCGTTTCCCATTGCTGCGGGCCGGTGACATGGATCATGGTGTTGTGGCAACCGATCCACAGGGTATTGTCGATGTCGAAGTAGAGGGTATGGGCCGTATAGTTCGCCCCCGTCCGCTGCGCGTTCAGATCCAGCACCAGCGTGAAGGCGTCGCTGCGTTCCCGGTAGCGGAAGACCATTCCCAGGCCGGCCCAGACGTAGATGTTCCCCTGGCGGTCCGAGCAGATCCCCTTGACGTTGATCAGTTCGTCCGTGCCGTCCTCCGTGGAGACGAGTTTGTAGTGGGTGATTGTTTCGCCGTCCCAGCGGTCGACGCCCACGCGCGTGGCCAGCCAGATAAACCCGCGCGCATCCTTGGCCGCGCCGTAGACACGGCGGTTGCTCAGCCCGTTGTCGGTTGACAGGTTGGTGAAGGCCGCCGCTTCGGTGGGGCACAATATACCCGCCAGGAGCACCGCCACACCATATATGACCCATTTAGGAAACCTCATCGCCCACTTTTTAACAAATATATATCTTTTTACTGTTCATGCGAATTAAGGGTTGAAATAACCGTTCGTTTTATTCTGTCACTCTTTTTCGCCTGAGGGCGACTTACTTTTTGGCTCTGTTACTCCCTTCGGTCGTGATTTTCTGTCGTCGTTCGGCATAATCCAAACAAAAAGACGTTTGGCTTCTGCACTCTCTTCTAAGA